>CAMAUC010000024.1 GCA_945861265.1 Rhizobium sp. Q54
GGACGTGCGACAGCCGGCGGCGGTGCCGGTCGTGCCGCGGCTGGCGGTGGCGGCGCCGGGCGTGCCGCTGGCGGTGGCGCTGCCGGCGCCGGCTTTGCCGGAGCAGCCTTTTTCTTGGCCGCTTCGATCTCAGCCGGCGTTTGTGCGCCGGCATAAAGTGGGGCGGCCACGGTGAACAGGAGGGCGATTACGCTTAAGCGTACAAAATATTTTTTCATGACAGACGTCGACTCCGTAGGCTGAATAAAGTTCCATTATTCATTCAACGGATGTGTGGCCGCATTCCGGCAGCCAATTATCGCCGATCAGGCGTTTGTGATCGCCGATGAACGTCTGTTTATCTTGCGGCAGTGCAATGCCGGATGCCGTGCAAATCATAAACCGCCGAAACGTTTAGCGTTGCGGCGCGGCACTCTGCAAACGCGCGATCAATTCCAGCGTCGGATAACCATCCGCCGGCAGGCCTAATTTCAACTGCGCCTTTCTCACCGCGGCGCGGGTGCCGGAGCCGACCTTGCCGTCGATTTCGCCGACATTGGTGTCGCCGGCTTTGGTCAAAAGCTTTTGCAGCTCCATCACCTGCGGCCCGGTCAACGGAGTAACGGCGGTGGCCCCGGCATGGTTCACCACCGGCGCGCCCGCAATGCGGGTGGCGTAGTAGGCGACCGTGGTCGAATAGACATAGGCCGCGTTCCAGCCGAGGAAGGCCTTGAAGTTCGGATAGGCGAGGAACGCCGGGCCGAGCCTTCCCATCGGCAAGATCAGCGAGGCCGGCAAATCGGCGGCGGCGAGGCGGCCATGCGCGGCGGTCACGCCCCATTTGACCCATTGCGATACCGGGTGCTGAATGGCGTTGTCGGCTTCCTGCCACGGCATCTCGGCCGGAACGTTGACTTCCTGTAGCCAGGGTTGGCCGCGCTGCCAGCCGAGGCTGACCAGAAAGTTGGCGGCTGAGGCGAGCGTATCGGGAATGCTGTGAATGAGATCGCGGCGGCCGTCGCCGTCAAAGTCGACGGCGTTCTTGAGATAATCCGACGCGGTGAACTGCATGCCGCCGAATTCGCCGGCCCAGTCGCCGACCAGATCCTCGACGCGCTGATCGCCGCGCTGGATGATGCGCAAGGTGTCGAGCAATTGCGCGCGGAAAAAGTCCGAGCGGCGGCAGTCATAAGCCAGCGTCGCATTGGCGCTGAGTATCTTGTACTTGCCGAAATCGGCGCCGAAATCGCTTTCCAGTCCCCAGAAGGCGACCAGCACCGCCGCGGGCACGCCGTATAGCTTGTCGATGCGCGCGAAGATGTCGGCGTGCTGCCTGATCTTGGCCTGGCCGTTGGGAATGCGGCCGCCACCGGTCATGCGATCGGAGAAGGTCAGAAAGGTCTGCGAGAAGACGGACTGGGCATTGTCGCGCTTGATGATGTTGGGGTCGAAGGTCATCGATGGCGCGGCGTCTTCGAGCACGCGCGGCGAGATGCCCTGCGCCAGGGCTTCCTTCTTGAACGCCGCGAGCCATTTGTCGAAGCTGCCGGTGTTCTGGCAGGGCGCGGCGAAAGCGGGCGATGCGATAGCGAGTGCGCCTGCGACCGCGGCAATTTTCAACAGGATCATGCGCATCGGTTGCTCGGCTTTCAATGTCAGGCGTTGCTGTCGGCGTTTTAGCCGCCGTGCAGTTTCGCAATCAGTTCGGCGGTCGGCCACGAGTCCGCCGGCAATTTGTATTTGAGCTGCGCCTTGCGCACCGCCCTGCGGGTGCCGGCGCCGAGGCGGCCGTCAACCTGACCGACATCGTGGCCCTGCTTCTGCAACAGGCGCTGCAACTCCATCATCTGTTCGGTCGTCAGCAACTGGACTTTTGTCGCGCCGTCGTCGCTGACCGGCGGCGCGCCGCCGAGCCGCGTGGCGAAATAAGCGACCGTTGTCGAATAGACGTAAGCCGAATTCCAGTCGATGAAGACCTTGAAGTTCGAATAAGCGAGGAAGGCTGGGCCGAGGCGGCCCATCGGCAGGATCAGCGCCGCCGGCATATTGCTATCGGACGGCAGCGCGCCGTGCGCCGGCTTGACCCCCCAGGCCTGCCATTGTGACAGCGGATGCTTGATCTCGAGATCGGCTTCCTGCCACGGCATATTGCCCGGCACGGTGACTTCCTGCAGCCACGGCTCGCCGCGGCGCCAGCCGATGCTTTTGAGATAATTGGCGGCGGAGGCGAGCGTGTCGGGCGTGCTCTTGATCAGATCGCGGCGGCCGTCGCCGTCGAAGTCGACGCCGTATTTGATGTAGTTGGTCGGCGTGAACTGCATGCCGCCGAATTCGCCGGCCCAGTTGCCGTTCATTTCGTCGAGCCGCTGATCGCCGCGCTCGATGATGCGCAGCGCATCCATCAACTCGGGACGGAAATGATCGCCGCGCCGGCAGTCATAGGCGAGCGTCGTCAGCGAGGGCAGAATCTTGAATTTGCCGAACAGCGCGCCGTAGTCGCTTTCCAGGCCCCAGACCGCGGCAATGACCTCGGCCGGCACGCCATAGGTCTTTTCGATGCGGGCAAACAGCGCCTGATGTTCTTTCATCTTGGCGATGCCGTTGGGAATGCGGGCGCCGGCGAGCAGGCGCTTGGCGAAGTCGAGGAAGGTGCGCTGGAACACGCCCTGGCCGGAATCGCGTTTGATCACCGACTCGTCAAAGGTTAATTCGGGGGACGCCGCCGCCACCACTTTCGGCGAAATGCCCTGGGCCAGCGCGTCCTTCTTGAATTGCGCGACCCAGGCGTCGAAATTGCCGGTGTTCTGGCAGCGCGGTGCGGCCATAGCCGAGCCGGTCATCAACCCGGCTCCGAGCAGCCCGGCCGCCACGAAAAGTGCTGTTTTGCCCATCTTTTTCGCCGCCTTTTGGGAAAATCCCAGGGGGCCGAATCTTCCCAATCGACGGCAAAGGTCAAGGCCCATCGCCGATCTGCGTTAAGATCGAAGGGGGCTGACGGTTTCTTGTGCAAACGACGGTTTACCTTTAATGCCGTTCGCCTTGGTTTAACTTCCGCAGACAGACGATCGAGACGGAATCCGCATGCAAGCATTGGTTATTGGCGCCGGCGTCGTCGGTCTGGCCGTTGCGCGCGCAATCGCAATGAGAGGCCACGACGTTATCGTGGCGGAAGCCGAGAACGCCATCGGCACCGGCATTTCCTCGCGCAACAGCGAAGTCATTCATGGCGGCATGTATTACCCGACCGGGTCGCTGCGGGCGCGGCACTGCGTCAATGGGCGCCGGCTGCTCTATGCCTTCTGCGCCTCGCACGGCGTGCCGCATAAGAAGTGCGGTAAGTTCATCGTCGCCACCGACGCGGAGGAGACCGCCAAGATCGAGGCAATCGCCGCGCAGGGCAAGATCAATGGCGTTGAAGGGCTGGTGATGCTGAGCGCGCAGGCGGCGGTGGCGCTCGAGCCGCAACTATTTTGTACCGCCGCGCTCAACTCGTCGGAGACAGGCATCGTCGATGTGCACTCTTATATGCTGGCCCTGCGCGGCGACATCGAAGACACAGGCGGCGCCATTGCCTTCAACACGCCGGTCACCGGAGCGAAGCGCAAAGACGGGCAGTGGGTCGTGACTTTCGGCGGCAGCGATGGCGGCGAATTCGAGTTCGACGCGGTAGTGAATTGCGCCGGTTTGCGTGCCCAGAGCGTGGCGCGCACGATGGAAGATTATCCGGAAGCGCGCGTGCCCAAGCAGGTACTGGCCAAGGGCAATTACTTCACCTTCAACGGCAGACCGGCCTTCTCGCGGCTGATCTATCCGGCGCCGGTGCATGGCGGGCTTGGCGTGCATGTGACGCTCGATCTCGCCGGGCGCATGCGCTTCGGGCCGGACGTGGAATGGATCGATCGTGAATATTACCCGGTCGACCCCAAGCGCTCCGACGTGTTCTACGAACGCATCCGCACCTACTTCCCGGCGATGCCGGATGGCGCGCTGGCGCCGGACTATTCCGGCATAAGGCCAAAGCTTACGGGTCCGGGCGAGCCGGCGGCGGATTTCCTCATTGATGGACCGGCGCAGCACAATATGCCGAGACTTGTGCAGATGTTCGGCATCGAGTCGCCGGGCCTGACCAGTTCGCTGTCGCTGGCGGAAGAGGTTGCGGACCTGATCTCGGCCTGAGATTAGCGTGCCAGCTGAACGCGGCCGCGATTGGGATCGCGCGGATTGTCGGCGACCGGCGTGATCGACGACGTGATGTCGGCGGCCGCCGCCGTGCCCGGCGTCGGCGGCATGATCTTGGTTTCGGCCAGTTTGTCGCGCGTTGCCTTGGACAGGCGCGAATAGTTCTCGACCGGCGTGAAATTGGCGACATTGTTGCTCGCGCCGGTGAACGCCACCAGTCCGGTCTTGGTGGCGACGATATCGCCCTGACGCAAGGTCGGGTCGGTTGTCGCGTCGAGCCGGGCGAGGCCGAAGGCGTTCTTGCCGTTGCAGGTGCAGCCGGCGACCATCGCCTTGCGATAGACGAAGGCGTTCGGCAGGTCGGCGTAGCGGCCGCTGTCGCTGGCGGTGGCGGTGTCGATATTGCTGCCGCCGTAGAGTTTGGTCTCGGTGGCCGGACAGAAAGAACGGCAGCTCTCAGCCGCGGTCACGCCGGCATGGGCCTGCACCGGAAAGAAGTGCCCATCGCAGGTGCGCACGCAGAAGGCCTTCGCCGGGCCGCTATTGTCGGCGCGCAACTGTTCGCGCTCGGGGGCAGGCGCGCTGAGATGATTGGCGATACTGCTCAACGGATCGAGGAACGGCAGCGGCGCCGACGGCTGCCGCGGCGATTCAATCGCGCGGCGCACGTCACCGAACAGCCGGTCGAGAAAGCCGGCCGAGGCCGTTTGCGGCAGGAGAACAGCGGCCAGCGCGATACCAGCGGCCAGCGCGGCAATGCCAAACCTGAACTCCCGATATCGGCTTCGATAGACCATCGCACGCCCGCCTGACTGCCCGGCCGGCCAGGATGGGGGCGGCCTTTCTATCAACGCCGGGACAGGCGGAAGGTTGCCGCTGCCATCCGGCGATTCGTCCGGCGAGCTAATCGCAGCGAAGTAAACGATCGGTTAGCAAATGCGGCGGGCAAGCGGCAGACAAGAAAACGGCGTGCAATCGGGTGGATTGCGCGCCGCCGCTCCTCATCAGATCGGAGGTACTTAGAAATAGCGCCACCACAGATAGACGTGGCTGATCGCCACCGACACCAGCATCATCGGAAACGCATAGAGCGTGTAAGTGATGAAGCGGAACGGCACGCCGTTGCGCTCGGCGATTCCGGCGACGGTCAAATTGGCGGAGGCGCCGATCAGGGTGCCGTTGCCGCCGAGACAGGCGCCGAGCGACAGGCACCACCACAAAGGCAGGATGTGATCGGGTCCGCCGAAGGACGGCGCCATGCTCTTGATCAGCGGGATCATGGTGGCGACGAAGGGAATATTGTCGACAATCGCCGACAGAATCGCCGATGCCCACAGAATGGCGTAGCCGGTGTGCGCCATGTTGCCGCCTGTCGCGGCGACCAGCTTGCCGGCCAGCAACGTGAGCAATCCGCCGACTTCGACGCCATGCACGACAATGAACAGGCCGACGAAGAAGAAAATGGTGATCCACTCGACGTCGCCGAAGGTGGAGTGGATGTTGTGCGCGGCTTTCTCGCTGTGATGCGCCCAGTTGTCGAGCAGCATGAGTACGGCGGCGCCGAACATGGCGATGGTGGCGGGTTCGAGATGCAGCGGACGCGCCAGAACGAATCCGACCATCACCAAAGTCAGCACCACCAGTGACTGCTTGAGCAGGAGCCAGTCTTCGATCGCCGCTTCCGCCTTCATGGCCATTACGGCGGCTTGCGCCTCAGGAGTCGAGCGCAGGTCCTTGCCCCACACGATATGGATCATGATCGCCTGCACGACCATGATGACGATGATCACGGGCGTCAGATGATAAACGAAATCGTTGAAGGCGAGATCGACCTGCGAGCCGATCAGGATATTGGGCGGGTCGCCGATCAAGGTCGCGGTGCCGCCGATGTTGGAGGCAAAGATTTCCGCGAACAAATAAGGGTAGGCCGGCACTTTCAGCGTGCCGCAGATCGCCATGGTAACCGGCACGACCAGCAGTACGGTGGTAACGTTGTCGAGAAAGGCCGACAGCACGGCGGTGGTGATCTGCAAAATAAACAGAATACCGGCGGGATGCGCCTTGGCGGCCTGCGCAGACCAGATGGCGAGGTATTGAAACATCCCGGAGCGGCGCGAGATCGAGACCAGGATCATCATGCCGGTCAGCAGGCCGATGGTGTTCCAGTCGACGCCTTTGATCGCCTCTTCCTGATCGAGGACGCCGACCACGATCATCAGGCTGGCGCCGATCAGCGCCACGATGGCGCGATTGACCTGCTCCGACATGATGAGGGCGTAGGTGGCGGCCAGAATGCAGGTCGACACCCACATCGGATTGAGGCCGAAAAAGACATTCGACACGGCGTGCGCGGTCATCGACGATCCCCCAAAGTCATGGGGCTTTGTTTTTTGGTCGTTGCGGCCGGCCCCCGACGCGAAGCTCTTTCAAGGACCGCGGCGAGTCAAGCCCGGGGACTGTCAACGCGAAAGCCCGCGTTGTACAATTCCAGCAACGCGCCGAAGGCGCGAGCAATTCGGGAGGAAACAAGCGATGACGAAAATCCGGCATCTCAATCCGGCGACCCTGGCCAAGCCGCCGGGCTACACCTACGTGGTGGAAACCACCGGCCCCGGCCGCACCGTCTATCTCGCCGGTCAGCTCGGCCTCGATCTCGACAATAAACTTGTCGGTGCCCCGGGCGACTTTCGCGCGCAATGTACGCAGGCTTTCCAAAATCTTGGCTTTGCGCTGGCCTCGGTCGGTGCGACGTTCGACGACGTCGTCAAGATCAACAATTACCTGACGGACATTTCGCATATCGGCATATTCCGCGAGGTGCGCGATACGTTCCTCAACACAAAGGCGCCGCCGGCCTCGACCACCATTGCCATTCCAGCGCTGGCGCGGCCTGGCGCGCTGTTCGAGATCGAGGCCGTCGCGGTATTGGCGAGCGAGGCCTGAAAATATCAGAACGGTTTGAGGATCGGTGAGATCGGCAGCAGCGTCAGCAGCAGGAACACCGGAACCAGTACGCAGGCCGCCCACATCACGTAGGCGAAAAAGCTCGGCATCCGCACGCCCTGTTCGGTGGCGATGGCGTAGATCATCAGGTTCGGCGCGTTGCCGATATAGCTGAGCGCGCCCATATAGACCGCGCCCATCGAAATAGCCGCCAGCGTGCCGGCCATCGGCCCCATCAATTCGCGGGCGTCGCCGGATGCGAGTTCGAAGAACACGAGGTAAGTCGGCGCGTTGTCGAGGAAGCCCGACAAGGCGCCGGTCAGCCAGAAATAGGCGGCTTCGTGCGGCGTGCCGTCTCTGGCGGTGACGGCTTGCAGCAGGAAGGCGAAGGTGCCGTCCGATCCTGCCTGCAGCATCGCCAGCACCGGGATGATGGCGACGAAGATGGCGGCAAACAGGATGGCGACTTCGCGGATCGGCTCGAAGGTAAAGCCGTTGGCGGCGCGGTGTTCGTCGGGCGTCAGCCATAGCGAAGCGAGCGCAATGACAATGAGCGCAAGGTCGCGCGCGAGGTTCTGCAATCCGACTTTGGTGCCGTAGACATCGAAGTCGATCCCCGGTTGCCAGGCGGCGGACAAAAGGATCGCGGCGACGATCAGCGCGATCAGGACAATGTTGCGGCGGCCGCGAACGGCAAGGGTGACCGCGGGCTCCTTTGCCTGCGCTGGCACGTCGCTGCGAAACTTGTAAGTGTCCAGCGCAAAGAAGACCGCCAGCACCAGCACGGCGACGATTGTCGTCTGCAGCCAGAGATGCTGCGCGGTCCAGAAAAAATCGACGCCGCGCAGGAAGCCGACGAACAAAGGCGGATCGCCGAGCGGCGACAGCGCGCCGCCGATATTGGCAACGAGAAAAATAAAGAACACCGCGACATGGGCGTTGCCGGTTCGTCCGGCATTGGCACGGATCAGCGGCCGGATCAGGATCATCGAGGCGCCGGTGGTGCCGACGACGCTGGCAATGGCCGTGCCGAAAGCGAGGATGGCGAGGTTGGTCCCCGGAGTGCCGCGCAAAGTTCCCGTAACCAGGATGCCGCCGGCCACGACATAGAGAGCGAACAACAAAATAATGAAGCTCATATATTCGGCGAGCGCGGCATGCACGAACGCGGCGAGTGCGGCCGGCGCCCCGAAGAAGGCGGCGATGGCGGCAAGCGTCACGGCCGCCCAGCCGAGCGCGATCTTGCCGTAATGGCCATGCCAGATTTTCGGGACCAGCAATGGGCATAGCGCGATCGACAGCAGGATGCCGGCAAAAGGCAGCGTCCACGGCCAGGGCATCTGCGCGCCGTCGAGCGCCGCCGCCTGCGCGGCGGAAGGGATGAGCAGCGCGATACTTGCAATAACCGGCCTGAGTATGATCATCGCATTTGGCTAGCAGGCATGCGTTGAGGCGACAACTGCGACAAAAGGCGCTGGCAGCGATAGCGTTCCGGGTTTAAGGGTACGGGCCAATTCCACAAGAGAGTGCCATGCGCATCACCGCCATCCGCGACATCGTCGTGCCGATCTCGTCGAAAATCGCCAACGCCTATATCGACTTCTCGACCATGACGGCGAGCGTGGTGGCGATCTTCACCGACGCCGTTCATGACGGAAGGCCAGTTGTCGGGTTCGGCTTCAACTCGAACGGCCGCTATGCGCCGCAGGGTCTGCTGCATGAACGCTTCATTCCGCGCCTGCGCGACGCTGCGCCCGAGAGCATCCAGGATGCGCGCGGTCTGATCGATCCAGGCAAGGCCTGGGCGGCGATGATGAAGAACGAGAAGCCCGGCGGCCATGGCGAGCGTTCGGTCGCGGTCGGCGTGCTCGACATGGCATTGTGGGACGCCGTGTCAAAAGCCGAAGGCGTACCGCTGTGGCGCTTGCTGGCCGACCGCTACAATAATGGCGTCGCCGACAAGACGGCGTGGGTCTATGCCGCCGGCGGCTATTATTATCCCGACAAGGACATTGACGGCCTCGAGACCGAGATGAAGCATTATCTCGACCTCGGTTATTCGACGGTGAAGATGAAAATCGGCGGCGTGCCGCTGAAGGACGACATCAGGCGTATCGAGGCGGCGTTGAAGGTTGTCGGCGGCAAGGGCGAGAATCTGTGCGTCGACGTCAACGGCCGTTACGATCTCGACGAGGCCTTGGCCTGCGGCGATGCCATCGCGCCCTACAAACTGAAATGGTACGAGGAGCCGCTCGACCCGCTCGATTATCTGCTACACGCGGCTTTGGCGACGCGCTACGCGCCGCCGCTGGCGACAGGCGAAAATCTGTTCTCGATGCAGGACGCGCGCAATCTCATCCGCCACGGCGGTCTGCGCGCCGACCGCGACTGGCTGCAATTCGATCCGGCTCTGTCCTATGGTCTCGTCGAATATCTGCGCACGCTCGACATGTTGACGCAGCACGGCTGGTCGCGGCGGCGCTGCGTGCCGCATGGCGGCCACCAGTTCGCGCTGAACATTGCGGTGGGGTTGGGTCTCGGTGGCAACGAGTCTTACCCGCAGGTGTTCGCGCCCTTCGGCGGCTTCGCCGACGATACCAAGGTGACCGACAGCCGCATCGCCATGCCGGACATTCCGGGCATCGGTTTCGAGGCGAAGAACAATTTGTACAATGTGATGAAGCAGATCGCGGCTTGATATTGCGCCGGGACGCGGCCAGCACTGGCCGCGTCGGCGCGATTGCGCAGGCCCGGCCGCGTTGTCATGATTACCTTGTCATGACAGGCAGCGAGCCGCATCCGCGATCCAGGCGCCCGTGGTTGATCGTCCGCGCGTCGCGGCTGCTGTGGCGCCTGGCGACCGACCGGCCCTATCGCAATGTCGTATGGCTGTACTGGGTGCGGCCGCGGGCGGCGTTTCAGCCGGTCAACGATACGCGGCCCGACCGGTATCCCGGCATATTTCGTTTCGCGCAGGCGGCCCTTGAAGCCGATCCGCTGGCGGGCCGTCCGCTTGTCCTCCTCTCCTTCGGCTGTTCGACCGGCGAAGAAGTGTTCACGTTGCGGCGTTATTTCCCGGCCGCGCGGATCAAGGGCATCGACATTAATCCGGGCAATATTGCGACCTGCCGGCGGCGGCTGGCCGAACAGGGCGATCTTGGGATCAGCTTCGCGCGCTCGAAGTCGACCACCGGCGAGGCGACCGGCGTATACGACGCGATCTTCTGCATGGCGGTGCTGCGCCACGGCGGTCTGGCCGACGCAACGCTGACCCGCTGCAATCATCTGCTGCGCTTCGCCGATTTTGAAAACGCCGTCGCGGATTTTGCCCGCTGCCTGCGGCGCGGCGGATTGCTGGCCATCGCACACAGCAACTTCCGCTTCAACGACACCCGCACCAGCGCGTACTTTGAAACCGTGCTGAAGATAAAGTCGCTGGCGCCGTTGTTCGGATCGGACAACCTGCGGCTTCCGGAAACGAATGGTGAGGTCGATGCGGTGTTCCGGAAACTGCGCTAGGAACGAAAGCGAGCAGGGTGGCTAGTCGGCGGCATGCCGCTCTCGTTGGCGGCGCTAATGCGCCTCGTCCCAGTTATCCGCCGCGCGGGCATCGACCTGCAACGGCACATGCAATGACACGGCCGGGTGCGGCGCGCTTTCCATCACGTCCTTGACGATGACGATGGTGTCTTTGACCTCATTCTCGGGGACTTCAAAGATCAGTTCGTCGTGCACCTGTAAAAGCATCTGCGCCGAGAGCTTGGCGGCTTTCAGTTCCGGCTCCATGCGGATCATGGCACGCCGGATGATGTCGGCGGCCGAGCCTTGCAGGCGCGCATTGATCGCGGCGCGCTCGTTGAAAGCGCGGATCGAGCCGTTCGACGCCTTGATGTCCGGGTAATGGCACTTGCGGCCGAACAAAGTCAGCACATAACCGTGCGTGCGGCAGAACTCTTTTGTCTCGTCCATGTAGTCGCGGATGCCGGGAAAGCGCTCGAAATATTTCTTGATATAGGCGCTGGCTTCCTCGCGCTCGATCGAGAGCTGGTTGGCTAGCCCGAAAGCCGAGATGCCGTAGATGATGCCGAAGTTGATCGCCTTGGCGCGGCGGCGGATGTCGCTCGGCATGTCCTTGACCGGGACGCCGAACATTTCCGACGCGGTCATGGCGTGAATGTCGATGCCGTCCTTGAACGCCTGGCGCAAGGTCGGCACGTCGGCGACCTCGGCGAGCAGCCGCAATTCGATCTGCGAATAGTCGGCCGACACCAGTTTCATGCCGGGCGCAGCGACGAAGGCCTTGCGGATCTTGCGGCCTTCCTCGGTGCGGATCGGGATGTTCTGCAGGTTCGGTTCTGACGACGACAGTCGCCCGGTCGAGGTGGCGGCGAGCGCATAGGATGTATGCACGCGATGCGTCGTCGGGTTGACGTGGTTGGGCAGCGCCTCGGTGTAAGTCGAGCGCAGTTTCGACACCCGCCGCCAGTCGAGAATCTTGCGCGGCAACTGATGGCCCTGCTCGGCCAGCTCTTCCAGTTCGCGCGCGCCGGTCGACCATTGCCCGGTCTTGGTTTTGGTGCCGCCGGGCAACGCCATTTTGCCAAACAGGATGTCGCCGAGCTGCTTGGGCGAGCCCGGATTGAGCGGCTCGCCGGCCAGTTCCTTGATCTCTTCCTCGAGGCCGGCCTGCTTTTGCGCGAATTCGCCGGACAGCCGCGACAAGACTTGCCGGTCGATGGAAATGCCGCGCCGCTCCATGCGCGCCAGGACTTCCGGCATCGAACGTTCCAGCGTTTCGTAAACGGTCGTGACATTCTCGGCGGCAAGCCTCGCCTTCAACGCCGACCACAGCCGCAGCGTCACGTCGGCATCCTCGGCCGCGTATTCGCTTGCCTTGTCGATGGCGACGCAGTCGAAGGTGACCTGCGCCTTGCCGGTGCCGGCGACGTGACCGAATTCGATGGTGTCGTGGTTGAGCCAGCGCTTGGCGAGATCGTCCATGCCGTGGCCGCCTTTGCCGGCGTCGAGCACGTAGGAAATCAGCATGGTGTCGTCGTAGCCGTCGATGAAGATATTGCGCTGGGCGAAGATCAGCCAGTCGTACTTCATGTTCTGCGCGATTTTGAGAATGCTCCTGTCCTCGAGCATTTTTTTCAGCGCGGCGAGCGCTTCCGTCTCCGGAATCTGGTCGGAACAGAGTTTCGATTCCGGCGCGAACAGGTCGCTGCCGCCAGCCGGGCCGCCGTCGCGATGGCCGATCGGCACGTAGCAGGCCTCGTTGGGTGCGACCGCCAGCGAAAACCCGCACAAATGCGCGGTCATCGGATCGAGACTCGTTGTTTCGGTATCGACCGCGACGACGCCGACATCGTAAGCGCGCGCAATCCATTCCTTCAGCCGCTTGAGCGTGCGCACGGTTTCGTATTTGGAGCGGTCGATCTTGGCGCTGCGCGCTCGTTCGGCGCGGGCGGCGGCCAATGAAATAGGAGTCAAAGCGCCGGGCTCTGCGCTTGCAACAGGAGCAGGTGTTGGCGCGAACAAGTTGCTGCCGGCCCCTACAGGCGCGGCTGACGACGCACTCGAAGGCGTGGAAGCAACTGAACCGGTCGTCGCCTTGCCGTCCGGCTCAATCTTGCTGGCGTCGATGCCGCTCTTCTCGGCGACGCGGCGGGTAATGGTGGAAAATTCCATCGCCTTGAGGAACGCGATCAGGTTCTTGTAATCCGGCTCATGCACGGCGAGTTGATCGACGGCGACGTCGAGCGGCACGTTCTGGTCGAGGGTGACGAGTTTTTTGGAAATGCGCGCGATCTCGGCATTGTCGAGCAAGGTCTGGCGGCGCTTGTCCTGCTTGATCTCGGAGGCGCGCGCCAGCAGTGTTTCGAGGTCGCCATATTCGCCGATCAACTGCGCCGCGGTCTTGACGCCGATACCGGGCACGCCGGGCACGTTGTCGGAGGAATCGCCGATCAGCGCCTGCACCTCGATCACCTTGTCCGGGCCGACGCCGAATTTCTCGATCACCTCGGCCGGGCCGATGCGCTTGTCCTTCATGGTGTCGTACATGGTGACGCCATTGCCGACGAGCTGCATCAGGTCCTTGTCGGAGGAGACGATGGTCGCGGTGGCGCCGGCCTCGGTCGCCAGCCGGGCATAGGTCGCGATCAGGTCGTCGGCCTCGAAGCCGGCCTGCTCGAGGCAGGGAATTTCAAAGGCGCGCACCGCGTCGCGGATCAGCGGGAATTGCGGCCGCAGGTCCTCCGGCAGATCGGGACGGTGCGCCTTGTACTCGGGATACATCTCGGTGCGGAAGGTCTTTTCCGATTTGTCGAAGACGACGGCCAAGTGCGTCGGCTTGTCGTCCTTCGGCATGTCGGCAAGCAGCTTCCACAGCATGTTGCAAAAGCCGAGCACGGCATTGACCTGCAAACCGTCCGACTTGCGAGTCAGCGGTGGCAGCGCGTGATAAGCGCGGAAAATATAGCCGGAGCCGTCGACCAGGAAGACGTGGTCGCCCTTTTTCAGCGCGCGCGCGGCGGGATTGGCCGGCGAGGCCTTTTCGGCCTGCGGTTTGGCAGCGGATTTCGGGGCGGATTTGGATTTCGCGGGTGTCGGCATGGCCCGAATGTGGGCCGTCGGGCGGGCTTAATCAATCCGCCGAAATGCGCCTGTGGAGAGCTATTCCGCCGGCTGCATGACCGCGGCTGGCACCGCTTTTTTCTTGTCCGGCACCAGTTGGAACAGCGCCGGCCGCTCGAACAGGAAAACGGCGCCAACTGCCCGCGCCACCCAGAAGATGGCCAATGCGCCGGCGACTCCGGCAACCGTGACAATTGCCGAGATCGTGCCGACATCGGCGACCAGCCCGCTCTTGAGCAAGGCGGTTCGCGTCATCGCCATCGGCAGGAAGAAGGCGAGATAAATGACGATCGAGTTGCGGCCGCAATAACGCAGTGGCTTGAACAGGTCGAAAAGCGACATCAGCGCCGCAAGGCGAATGACGGCGGCGGCGCCGATCAGTCCGAGCGCCAGCGAGACGAAGGGCAGTTGCGAATAGCCGTTCCAGACCATGGCGCCATTGGCGATCGCCCACAGCGCCAGAATGACGACGCCCTTCAGCGGCTTGTCCTGCACGCCGCGCGCCACCGCGAAGATGTGCGCGGCCAGAATATAGCCGGTGTAGAAATAAACGAAGCGGGCGGCGAATTCGTCCGGCACCATCCAGCCGGTGTCGATATGCGCAATTTCGAGCGCGGCAGCGGCGAGCCAGACGAAGGCGACCGGTGCGCGGCGCAACAGCTTCACGGTGACGAAGAAGATCGGCAGCAGATAGATGAACCACAATGTGCCGAACGGATCGACCAAAGACACGAGGTAGAGCCGCGCGACTTCGATGGCGCCGGATTCGGCGGCGATACCGGGCGCCTTGAAGGCGAACTGGATGGTCATCCACAATAGATAGAAATAAGCGAAGTGCACGACTTTGCGGTCGAGATAGGTGCGCCAGTTGCGGTCGATCACCTGTGCCAGGAACAGCCCGGAGATCATGAAAAAGTCCGGCATGCGGAACGGCCGCGCGAAATCGACAACCGCGTGCAGCCAGCCGTCCTGGCCGGCGGCCGCTTCGACGCCGAGCGTCGAATGCATCATCACCACGAAGACGATGCAGAATCCCTTGGCGTAATCGACCCAGTCGACCCTTCCAACGGGGCTGTTGTCCTGCATTTTATCGATGCCGTTCATAGGCTAGTCATGGCAGAAGCCGGTTTCGTTACTCTTTACGCGATCGCATAAACAAGGTCCGGTTCGGCCCGCTCGCAACACGCAACCGGCTCTGCTATGGAAACAGCGGCGGTTTGGCCACCGGCTGTTAACCATGACGGCGGCGGATTTTTAATCTGACGGATTTGTGACTATGCGCGTTGCGATGATCGGCTCGGGTTATGTCGGCCTGGTTTCCGGGGCCTGTTTCGCCGATTTCGGCCATCAGGTTATTTGCGTCGACAAGGACAAGGCCAAGATTGTCGCGCTCAATGCCGGCGAGGTGCCGATCTATGAGCCGGGCCTGACCGATCTGGTCGCCGCCAATGCCAAGGCCGGCCGGCTGACATTCACCACCGATCTCAAGAGCGCGGTGAGGGACGCCGACGCGGTATTCATCGCGGTCGGCACGCCGTCGCGGCGCGGCGACGGCCATGCCGACCTGACTTATGTGTTCGACGCGGCGCGCGAGATCGCGGCGGCGATCGACGGCTTTACCGTCGTCGTCACCAAATCGACGGTGCCGGTCGGTACCGGCGACGAGGTCGAGCGCATCATCGCCGAGACGCGCGCCGACGCCGATTACGCGGTGATGTCGAACCCGGAATTCCTGCGCGAAGGCGCCGCCATCCAGGATTTCAAGCGGCCCGACCGCATCGTCGTCGGCGGCGACCATGCGCGCGGCCGCGAGGTGATGAGCGAACTGTATCGGCCGCTTTATCTCAATCGCTCGCCGATCATGTTCACCGACCGGCGCACCGCCGAGCTGATCAAATACGCCGCCAATGCCTTTCTCGCCACCAAGATCACCTTCATTAACGAGATCGCCGATCTGGCCGAGAAAGTGGGGGCCGACGTGCAGGAGATCGCGCGCGGCATCGGCCTCGACAATCGCATCGGCTCGAAATTTCTGCACGCCGGTCCGGGCTATGGCGGCTCGTGCTTCCCCAAGGACACGTTGGCGCTGATCAAGACCGGGCAGGATTACGCCGCGCCGCTGCGCATCGTCGAGGCGGTGGCGGCGGTCAACGACACGCGCAAGCGGGCGATGGCGCGCAAGGTGTCGACGGCGCTCGGCGGCGACATGCGCGGCAAGACCATCGCCGTGCTGGGGCTGACCTTCAAGCCGAACACCGACGACATGCGCGACGCTCCGTCGATCCCGCTGATCACCGCGCTGCAGGACATGGGCGCCAGCGTGCGCGCCTACGATCCGGTCGGCATGGAGCAGGCCAAGGGCTATATCAATAACGTGACCTTCTGCGACGATGCCTATGCCTGCGCCAAGGGCGCCTCGGCGCTGGTGATCGTCACCGAATGGGAGCAGTTCCGCGCGCTCGATTTCGGCCGGCTCAAGGATGTCATGGTCAATCCGCTGCTGGTCGACCTGCGCAACATCTACCGTGCCGACGAAGTGGCGCGGCACGGCTTTGCCTATGAGAGCGTTGGGCGGGGGACGAAATAAAGTCGTCGTCCCCGCGAAGGCGGGGACCCAGCGATTTTAAACAGAGTGATTTCAATCTAAGTGCTGGATCATCCGCTTTCGCGGATGATGACGGTTGAGGCTGATGCGCACCTTCTCCACCCCGCTGCCAATCGACGACGCGCTGCCGCGGCTGATGGACGCCTTCGCGCGCACGAACGCCGCCGTGCTAGTGGCGCCGCCCGGCGCCGGCAAGACCACGCGGGTGCCTTTGGTGCTGCTCGACGAGGCATGGGCTAAAGACAAGAAGATTTTGCTGCTGGAGCCGCGAAGACTAGCGGCGCGCGCGGCCGCCGCGCGGATGGCGGCGACGCTCGGCGAGCAGGTCGGCGACACGGTCGGCTTGCGCGTGCGCTTCGGCTCGAAGATTTCCAAGCGCACGCGCATCGAGGTCATCACCGAAGGCGTTTTCACGCGGCTGGTGCTGGATGACCCTTCGCTCGACGGCGTCGCCGCCGTCCTGTTCGACGAGTTCCACGAGCGCTCGCTCGATGCCGATCTCGGCCTTGCGCTTGCAAGGGAGGTGCAGGAAGGCCTGCGCGAGGATCTGAAAGTTCTGGTGATGTCGGCGACGCTCGATGGCGCACGCGTCGCGGCCTTGCTGGGCGACGCGCCGGTGGTGACCAGCGAAGGCCGTGCTTATCCCGTCGAGACGCGCTATCTCAGCCGCGATCCGCGCGACCGCATCGAGCGGCCGGTCGCCGCCGCCGTGCAGCGCGCGCTGCGCGTCGATCCGGGATCGCTGCTCGTCTTTCTGCCCGGCGCGGCCGAAATCCGCCGCACCGAAACCTTGCTCAAGGAGCAAGTGCGCGACCCGAATGTCGATATTGTCGCTCTGTTCGGCGCGCTCGACGCGCGGGATCAGGACCGCGCGATTTCGCCGGCGCCGCTTGGCCGCCGCAAGGTGGTGCTGGCGACGTCGATTGCCGAAACGTCGTTGACCATCGAAGGCGTGCGCGTCGTCATCGACAGTGGATTGTCGCGCGTGCCGCGTTACGAGCCCGATGTCGGTCTGACGCGACTGGAGACGGTGCGGGTATCGCGCGCTGCCGCCGATCAGCGGCGCGGACGCGCCGGGCGCACCGAACCGGGCGTTTGTTACCGGTTGTGGGACGAGCCGCAGACCGGCTCGTTCGATGCGTATACGCGGCCGGAAATTCTCTCCGCCGATCTGTCGAGCTTCGTGCTCGATCTGGCGCAATGGGGCGCGGCCGACGCCAGCAAGCTCGCCTTCATCGATCCGCCGCCGCAAGCGGCGATGAATGAAGCGCGGGCGCTGCTCATTGAACTCGGCGCCATCGACGCGCAGGGCCGCATCACCGACGAAGGTCGCAAGCTGCGCCAGTTGCCATTGCCGCCACGGCTGGCGCGCATGGTGGTCGATGCCGGCGCTCAAGGCGCGGGCGCGGAAGCGGCGGCAATTGCGGCCATTCTCACCGAACGCGGGCTGGGCGGCGACGACGTCGATCTGCGCCATCGCCTCGATCAGTTCCGCCGCGACCGCTCGCGCCGCGCCGAGGATGCGCGCGGCATGGTCAAGCGATGGACAGATACACTCGACCGCGCAAGCAAGCAGAGTGAGCTATCGACCGGATCCATCCTCGCGCTCGCCTATCCCGATCGCGTCGCGAAAAATCGCGGCGGCGGCACCGGCGGCTTCGTGCTGGCCAACGGCCGGGGCGGCCAGGTCGATGCCGCGTCCAATCTGGCGCGCGAGCCGTTCCTGGTCGTTGCCGAACTGACCGGCGCGGCGGCCTCGAGCCGGATCGTGCTGGCGGCCGCGATCGCGCTCGAAGAAATCGAGGAACGCTTCGCCGATAAAATCGAAGACCGTGACGCGGTGACGTTCGACTCCGGCTCTGCATCGCTGCGCAAGCGCCGCTCGCACCGTCTCGGCTCAGTCGTGCTGGCCGAACAGGTCAAGCAGGTCGCGCCCGATGTCGCCACTGCGCGTATTCTTGCGCAGGGTCTTGTCGGCCTCGGTCTCAATCGTCTCGACTGGAGCAAGGCGGCGCTGCAGTTCCGCACCCGGGTTCAATCATTGCGCAAAGCCGAAGGCGACGAGTGGCCGGATGTCAGTGACGACGGTCTGGCGCGTAACACCGCCGACTGGCTTGAGCCGCTGCTGGTCGACAAGACCGCGCGCAGCCAACTGACCGCGGGTGAGTTGTTCGACGCCATGACCAACCTGGTGCCATGGAATTTGCGCCGCCGTCTCGACGCCGAGGCGCCGACGCATTTCACCGCGCCGACCGGGACGTCGGTGCCGATCGATTACGAGGCCGAGCAGGGACCGACCGTGTCGATCCGCGTGCAGGAATTATTTGGCCTGACGACGCATCCGTCCATTGCCGGCGGCCGCGTGCCTTTGGTCATCGAATTGTTGTCGCCCGGTCACAAGGCGGTGCAGATCACCCGCGACCTGCCCGGCTTCTGGCGCGGCAGCTATGCCGATGTGCGTTCCGACCTGCGCGGCCGCTATCCGCGCCATCCCTGGCCGGAGGACCCGACTTCGGCGCCGCCGACCCGGCGGGCCAAGCCGCGCGGCACTTAAGCCCGGCGGGCCTTAATCGCCTTAACCTCCCGCTTACCATGCGCGCCGACCGGGCCAGATCGTTAAGGCCGTTTTGGGCCGAGGCGTGGAGATTGCCAGGCCATGATCCGCATTCTGATGATCTTCGCAGGCATCCTTCTGGTCGGCAGCGGCGCCTTGACGCGCTTTCTCGACAGCGCGGTGACTCCGACCAAAACCCGGGCGGCGGTCGTAGCCGCCGACGCACCGCGCGAACAGACCGGCGCGGGCCGCACCACGATGCTCGACAGCGGCCGCGACGCGCATTTCGAGGCGAGCGCCCGCATTGGCGGCCGCTCCATCGACTTCATCGTCGATACCGGCGCGACGCTCGTCATCCTGCGCGAATCCGACGCCGCCCGTATCGGCATTCGTCCGTCGCGCGCCGACTACACCGCCACCGTCTCCACCGCCAATGGCAAGACCAAGGCCGCCCCCGCGACGCTTGACCGTGTCGAGGTCGGCGGCATCACAGTTTACGACGTGCGGGCTCTGGTGCTGCCGGACGAGGCTTTGTGGCGCAATCTGCTTGGCATGTCGTTTTTGTCGAAACTCAAGCGTTACGAAGTCGCCAATGGCCGGATGATGCTGGAGCAATAGCCGGCTACCCCCGCCCTATTTTGGACCGCTTTGCCCCGCTTATGCGGTAGGCTATTGAGATTGCCCCCGCCCGATCCTTTTTCCGAGGACTTGATGTTTCCCATCCCGACGTCCGTGCTGACCCCGAACACCTATGCCTATGAATCGTCGCCGCTGGTAAAGCCGACCGGCTTTCGCGAATACGACGCGCGCTGGCTGCTGGAAAAAGAAATCAACCTGATGGGCATCCAGGCGCTGGGCATGGGGCTCGGCACCTTGATCAAGGAGATGGGCGTCAAGCCGGAGATCGTCACCGGCCATGATTTCCGCAGCTATTCGGCCTCGGTCAAGATGGCGCTGGTGTCCGGCCTGATGGCGGCCGGCTGCAAAGTGCATGACATCGGTCTGTGCATCACGCCGATGGCTTACTTCGCCCAGTTCGATCTCGACGTGCCCTGCGTCGCCATGGTCACCGCCTCGCATAACGACAATGGCTGGACCGGCGTGAAGATGGGCGCCAACCGGCCGCTGACCTTCGGGCCGGTGGAAATGACGCGGCTGAAGGAAATCGTGCTCGGCGCCAAGTTCAACCTGAGCCCCGGTTCCTATGTCTTCGTCGAGAACTTCCCGGATCGCTACATCGCCGACGTCACCAACCGGCCGAAGCTCAAGCGCAAACTGAAGG
Organism: Rhizobium sp. Q54; assembly: GCA_945861265.1. Lineage (GTDB taxonomy): Bacteria > Pseudomonadota > Alphaproteobacteria > Rhizobiales > Xanthobacteraceae > Pseudolabrys. The sequence goes on from CAMAUC010000024.1 coordinate 20,182, forward strand.
TCGTCGCCGCCTGCGGCAACGGCACCGCCGGTGCTTTTGCCCCGCGCGTGCTGGAAGCAATCGGCTGCGAGGTCGTACCGCTCGATTGCGAGCTCGATCATACCTTCCCGCGCTACAATCCGAACACCGAAGACATGAAGATGCTGCACGCGATGCGCGACGCGGTGCTGGTTAACAATGCCGATGTCGCGCTCGGTTTCGATGGCGACGGCGATCGCTGCGGCGTGGTCGACAACGAGGGCGAGGAAATCTTCGCCGACAAGGTCGGCGTCATGCTGGCGCGCGACATGTCGAGCCTGCACAAGAACGCCACCTTCGTCGTCGACGTGAAGTCGACCGGACTGTTTCTCACCGATCCGGTGCTGAAGGCCAACGGCGTCAAGGTCGATTACTGGAAGACCGGCCATTCCTACATCAAGCGCCGCGTCAACGAGCTCGGCGCGGTGGCTGGCTTCGAGAAGTCCGGACACTTCTTTTTCAACAAGCCGTTCGGCCGCGGCTATGACGACGGTATGATTTTCGGTCTGGCGGTTTGCGACATGCTCGATCGCAACCCGGGCAAGTCGATGGCCGATCTGCGCAAGGCGCTGCCGAAAACCTGGGGCTCGCCGACCATGGCGCCGCATTGTGCCGACGAAAAGAAATACGGCATCGTCGATTCGGTGGTGAAGCACTTCGAGCGGATGAAGAAGGACGGTCAGCGTTTTTGTGGCCAGCCGATCCGCGATCTGGTCACGGTCAACGGCGTGCGCGTCACCGTCGAGGACGGCACCTGGGGCTTGGTGCGCGCCTCGTCGAACAAGCCGGAACTGGTGGTCGTGGTCGAAAGCCCGGTGTCGGACGCCCGCATGCGCGAGATGTTCAAGTCGGTCGACGACGTGCTGCGGACCTATCCGGACGTTGGCGAATATAACCAGACGATTTGATCAGCCCCAGAATCGTCCCGTCCCGCCAATCGCGACGACCAGCAGCCCGAGCGGCATGTTGACCATGATGATCTGGCGAATGCGATTGAGCTGAATGCCGGCGGTCGAGTAGTCCTTGGCGTCGACCGCGCGCTTGAATTTCAGCCACGGGCCGTGAAACAGCCAGACGAACAGCGCCACCATCGCCAAACCGAGCGTCTGCATCAGATTGATGTAAAGCGGCGCACCGGCGAAGCCGCCGAAGGTCGTGATCAGCATCCAGTAGCCGCTGATGAGCAGCAGCAACACCGACACCCATACCCAGATGAAGAACTTGGCAAAGAAGGCGCGCCAAAGCGTGAAACGCGCCGGTCCGTCGAGCGGGCCCGCCGCCGGCCGCAGGCAGACATAGGCCGCGAACATGCCGCCGACCCAGATCGTGGCGGCAAGGATGTGCAGGGTCAGCAGGATGGCGGTGAGTTTCATGGGGCAGCGCTCGCTGGTTGAATGGGCCGTTGCCACGCTAGCACGAAGGCCGGTCAGTGCGGTACAAACCTCGCATGCGCATTGCCATCCTCGGCGCGGGTCCGGCCGGCCTTTATTTCAGCTATCTGATCAAGCGCCGCGTGCCGGACGCCGATGTCACCGTGTTCGAGCAGAATTCGGCCGACGCGACCTTCGGCTTCGGCGTGGTGTTTTCCGACCGGGCGCTGGAATTTTTGCGCGAGGACGATGAGGAAACCTATGCCGCGATCGTGCCACATATGGAGTCCTGGCAGGATATTACCCTCGTGCTGTGCGGCGAGCGCATCACCATCGATGGCATCGGCTTTGCCGCCATCGGCCGGCTCAGGCTACTGCAATTGCTGCAGGCGCGCGCCGCCTCGGCAAGGGTTACGGTCGTCTATGGTTGCGCGGTGAAATCGCTGGATGAATTGCGCGAGTTCGATTTGGTGGTCGGCGCCGACGGCGTCAATTCGCTGGTTCGCAGGACGCATGCGGAAGGCTTCGGCGCCAGCCTGGACCATTTGAGCAACCGCTTCGCCTGGTTCGGCACGGCAAAGCGCTTCGAGACTTTAACGCAGACCTTCGTCGAGAGCGACTGGGGCGCGTTCAACGCGCACCACTATCGCTACGAAAGCGACAAGAGCACCTTCATCGTCGAAACCGACGCGGCGACGTTTCAGCGCGCCGGGCTTGAAGCGATGAACGAGCGCGACGCGAAGGCGTTTTGCGAACGGATATTCGCCGGCGCGCTTGACGGCGAACCGTTGATCTCGAACAATTCGATCTGGCGGCAGTTTCCCATTGTTCACAATAAGCGCTGGTCACACGGCAAGTATGTTTTGCTCGGCGACGCGCTGCACACCGCGCATTTTTCCATCGGCTCCGGCACAAGGCTGGCGCTGGAGGACGCCATCGCGCTGGACAAGGCGCTGGCGGCGCAAAAGGACTTGAGCGAGGCGCTCGCGACTTTCGAATCATCGCGCCGGCCGATCCTGGAAAAGCTGGTCGTCGGCGCCAATGGCAGCGCCGATTGGTATCAGCGCTTTGCCGAGCACATGAAGCTGCCGGCGGCCGATTTTGCCATGAGCTACATCACCCGCTCCGGCCGCGTCGATATCGAGCGCCTGCGCAAGCTGTCGCCTGGCTTTGTCGATTGGTACGAGAGGGACCACCATTAGGCGATTCCCGTCGGTTTGGTTAACAATTCATAAATGGTTGTCGACTACAAATAGTCGCGCCCGGGGACGATGCCATTGGATTTTCTCGTTCAACACGACTGGCGTTATGTCGCCGCCGGCATTTGTCTGCTGTCGGCCGCGATCGCGCTTGGCTTGTGGGCGAGACACCGCGCCGGCAAGGGCGAAGGCGCCCTGCTGCGCATGGTCATCAACAACATGACGCAAGGGGTCGTCCTCATCGATGCCAATGAGCGCGTGCTGGTTTGCAACGATCGCTATGTCGATATGTATAAAATGTCGCGCGAGATCGTGAAGCCGGGCTGTACGCTCATGGACCTGATCAAGAATCGAATAGCGACCGGCAGTCTCAATTTAGACGCTGAGAAATATCGTGCCGAGATACTCAATGGGGTTCGTCCAGGGCGCGACATGAGCCGCATTGTCGAGACGCCCCGACGGCCGGGCCGTCGCTGTCGTCAACAGGTCGATCGATGGCGGACGATTTTGGATCGGCACCCATGACGACATTACCGAGCGCACCGACGCCGAGCGGAAAAGCGCGGCGCTGTCGGAGCAGGAGCGCCGCCGGCTCGAAATCGAATCGGAAATCGATGCGTTCCGCGAAAATGCCACCGCTGTTCTGCGGACCGTGAGCGATAGCACGGAGGCGCTGAAGTCGATCGCCGTGGCGCTGTCGGATACGTCGAACAGCACGTCGGAACGGACCGCCGGCGCCGTCCGCAACTCCACCGAGGCATCGGCCAACATGACCGCCGCCGAGCAGTTGATTGCCTCGATCGCGGAAATCGGCCGTCAGGTCGGTCAGGCGGCTGAACTGGTCTCGCATTCGGTCGCGGAAGCGCGCAAGACCGATGAGCAGATGCTGCGACTGAGCAAAAGCGTCCAGGAAATCGGCGAGATCGTCAGCTTGATCAGCGACATTGCCGGGCAGACAAATCTCCTGGCGCTCAACGCGACCATCGAGGCGGCGCGCGCGGGCGAGGCCGGGCGCGGCTTCGCCGTCGTCGCCTCGGAAGTCAAATCGCTCGCGGTGCAGACCGCGCAGGCAACCGAGAAAATTGCCGTGCAGATCGAGGCCGTGCAAAAATCGACGCAATTCGCCGTCGAAGCCATTCGCCGCAATACCGATTGCATGGGCGAGATCGACGGCTACACGTCGGCGGTGACGACGGCGCTCGACGAGCAGGACAGCGCGACCGAGGAAATCTCGCGCAACGTGTCGGGCGCGGCGCGCTGCGCATGGTCGAAGTGCTGGACGAGGTGACCGTGGCGGTCAGCGATACGCGCGGCGCCGCCACCAAGGTGCTGGAAGCGTCGGAATCGGTCGAGGCGGCCGCCGCCGGACTGCAGCGCCGCATCGAGCACTTTCTCGGTCGCGTCGCGGTCTGAGGTCAGCCGGTTTTCAACTGTTGCGCATTTCCTTGCGCAAGGTCGGCAGGCCGATGCCGGTTGAATCGAAGCCACCGTCGACACACAGCACCTGGCCGGTGACGTAGCTCGATCTGTCGCTGCATAAAAAGAAAATGACTTCGGCCAGTTCGCTCTCAAGCCCATAGCGATTGAGCGGCATATGGTCGTGATAGTCGGCGCGGATTTCCGGCGTATGCACGGCTTTGGCCATCGCGGTGTCGACCGGGCCGGGCGCGACGGCGTTGACGCGAATGCCGAGTTGCGCCAGTTCGGCGGCCTGCTGCTTGGTCAGATGTGCCAGCCCCGCCTTGCTGGTGCCGTAGGCGGTGCGCAAGGTCGAGGCGCGCAAGCCGGAGATCGAGGTGATGTTGACGATCGCGCCGCCGCCCGAGTCGCGCATCAGCGGCACGGCGGCTTGCGTACACAGAAAGGGCCCGGTGAGATTGACGGCCAGCACGCGCGACCAGTCCTCATAGGTCACTTCGAGGATCGGCTTGAAGATGGCGATGCCGGCGTTGTTGACCAGCGCGTCGAGCCGGCCGAAATGCTGGCTGACGGTCTCCAGCGCCAGCGAAACCGCATCCGGCTGCGACACGTCGCATTCGATGGCGATGGTGTCCTGTGGCCGGCCAATCGCGGCGTGCGCGGCGTGCAAGGTCTCGGCATTGATATCGAGCAGTGCCACCCGCCAGCCCTCGGCGAGAAATCGCTTGGCGGCGGCGAGGCCGATGCCGCGCGCGGCGCCGGTGACAAGGGCGACTTTTGTCGGCTGACTCATTCTTTCCCCCCGGAAGGCCGATTGAGCGACGGCCGGTTGCCATCAGAAAGCCGGTTTCCCGCGCCGGGATCAAGCCCGCGGCGGCGAGGCCCGATCATGCGCTAGATCAAAGCCGGGGCGGCGCCGTTAGGCCAGAGTGTTTGCAAGCGGGACCGGCCGACCGGACCGCACCGTCTTTGCCTGCCGAAAAGGATCATTTCCATGAGCCACTATCACGCCGTCGTCTGGATCGATCACCGCGAGGCGCGGGTGTTCCATTTCAGCCCGACCGAGGTCGACAAGCTCGTCCTGCATCCCGATCACCCGACCAAACATATCCACCACAAGGCCGGTTCGGTCGGTAGCGGCCACGCCACGGGCGACCATGAGTTTCTGCACGCGGTAGCGCAGTCGGTCGCCGACGCGGGCGCGATCCTGATCGCCGGGCCGGGCGCCGCCAAGAACGAGCTGGTCAGCCATATCGAGAAGCACGATCCGAAACTGAAAAAGCTGATCGCCGCCGTCGAGACCGTCGATCACCCGAGCGACGGCCAGCTGGTCGCGCATGCGCGCAAGTACTTCAAGGTCGAAGACAAGATGACGAAGTAGCTCAGTCCGTCTCTTCGCTGAAGGTCTCGCGATAGGCGTGCGCCGGATAGACGCCGAGCACCGTCAGTTCCTTTGAGAAGAAGGCGAGCTCTTCCAGCGCATGCACCAGCGCGGTGTCGTCGGGGTGCCCCTCGACATCGGCATAGAACTGCGTGGCAAAGAAATTGCCACCGACCATGTAGCTCTCGAGCTTGGTCATGTTGACGCCGTTGGTGGCGAAGCCGCCCATCGCCTTGTACAGCGCGGCCGGAATGTTGCGCACGCGAAAAACGAACGTCGTGATGACCTTGCCGTTTCCCGGCTGCGCCCACTTCTTCTCGCGCGACAGCACGACAAAACGGGTGGTCGAGTTTGACTCGTCCTCGACATTTTCTTTGACGATAGTGAGCCCATAGATTTCAGCGGCCAGCCGCGAGGCAATCGCCGCGCGCGTCGGATCGTTGGCCTCGGCGATTTCACGCGCCGAGCCCGCGGTGTCGGCGGCGACGATCGGCTTGAGATTCAAGGCGCGCATCGAGTTGCGGCACTGGCCGAGCGCCATGACATGGCTCTGCACTGTCTTGATGGTCTGCAAGGTAGCGCCCTTCGGCGCCATCAACTGGTTGCGGATCGGCAGGAACCATTCGGCGATGATGTGCAGCTTCGCCGTCGGCATCAGATGATGGATGTCGGCGACGCGGCCGGCGACCGAGTTCTCGATCGGGATCATGCCGAGATCGGCCTCGCCGGCGGTCAGCGCCGAAAAGCAATCCTCAAAGGTCGGGCAGGGCATTGGTTCGTAATCGGGATAGGCCTCGCGGCAGGCGAGATCGGAATTCGCCCCGCGTTCGCCCTGGAATACGATCTTTTTCTTGGCCATCACTGAACCCTCATCGCCTATTCGGCGATCCTTGCGCAGACCCGCAACCGCAAGTCAACCGCGCAACATTTCCCGCGCTTTCGCCAGATCCTCCGGCGTATCGACACCGAGCGGCACGCTTTTGACGATAGCGACATCGATGCGCATGCCGTTGTCGAGCGCGCGCAGCTGCTCCAGCCGCTCGCGCAGTTCATTGGGCGAGGGCGGCAACGTCACGAACCGCTCCAGCGCCGCGCGCCGGTAGGCATAGAGCCCGATGTGGTGATAGTGCGGGCCGGCGCCTTCGGCATCGGCGCGGGTAAAGGTCAGCCCGCGCATGCGGCCGGGCGACACGATCGGCCCAGCCACCTTGACCACATTCGGGTTGGTCAGTTCGGACGGGTCGCGGATGGCGGCGGCCAAAGTGGCGATGTCGACCGCCGGGTCGGCGAGCGGCCCCAGCGCGGCGCGGATATCCGCCGGGTCGATGGTCGGCAGATCGCCCTGGACGTTGACGACGATATCGACGCGATGTTCAGGGTCGAGCGCCCGCAGCGCCTCGAAAATGCGATCGGAGCCGGACAGGTGCCCGCTGCCGGTCATCACCGCGCGGCCGCCGGCCTTTTCCACCGCCGCCTGCACGGCTTCCGAATCGGTCGCCACGATAGCCTCGCCGATGCCGGCCTCTTTGGCGCGGCGCTGGACGTGGACGATCATCGGCAGGCCGTGGATATCGGCCAAAGGCTTGCCCGGCAGACGGGTCGAGGCCATGCGGGCCGGTATCAGAATAATTGTGCGGGACATGACGAATGTCGAACTGCCAGGTGGCAATATTGGTGGTTATAGTGGCGCTTATACGGGTTGCCAGAGCGCGGGCAAACCGGTATCTGTCCGCCGCTGCCGCAAACCTCGGCGGCGACCCACATTGTGCCGTTTTCGCGCCCGCCCCGGGAGCCCAAATTCGATGAATTCCTTCGAACTTAATAAAATTCTCGGCGCCCTGCTCGGGTGCGTCCTGATCACGCTGTCGCTCAATATCGCCGCCGGTGCGCTGTTCGCGCCGGAGAAGCCGGCCAAGCCCGGCTACGCCATTGCCGTCAAGGAAGGCGCCGCCGAGAAGGCCGGCCCGGCGGAGCCGTCGCAGCCGATCGAAGTGCTGCTGGCCAGCGCGTCGGCCGAAAAGGGCGCGGCGGCTGCCAAACAGTGCGCCGCCTGCCATACTTTTGAAAAGGGCGGTCCCAACCGGGTCGGTCCGAACCTCTACGACATCGTCGGCCACGAGCGCGGCGCGGGCCGCGGCGGCTTCAATTTCTCGGCCGCGATGAAGGCCAAAGGCGGCACCTGGTCGTTCGACGAACTGAACAAGTTCCTGAAAGACCCGCGCGGCTATATCCCCGGCACCAACATGACCTTCGCCGGCCTGTCGCGCGACTCGCAGCGCGCCGATGTGATCGAGTATCTGCGCCAGCAGGCCGATAGCCCGAAGGAAAAGCCGAAGGTTGCCGAAGGCGGCGCCAAGCCGGCCGAAGCGCCGAAGGCGGCCGCGCCGGCTCCTGCCGCGCCCAAGCACTAGGCGCACCAAATTGTTCAACCAGACGGCCGGGCCTCATCGCCCGGCCGTTTTGTTTTGGAACCCTGCGTCGCCGCGCCGCTGGTAGTGGACCGAAAAACCGACATAATCAGCCGCGATTCCGTCAGGATATGATCGCGGGCGGGTGCTTTTTCGCAGGAACGGGTTGTCCATGAAATTGACCAGACGCTCCCTGATGCGCGCCACCGCCGCGGCTATCGCCGCGCCCGCGTTTGGCGCACTTGGCAGCTTGCCCGCTGTCGGACCCGCCGCCGCGCAAAGCACTTCACAAGACAAGAAGTGGAAGCACGGCCTGTCGCTGTTCGGCGACCTGAAATATCCCGAGGGCTTCAAGAATTTCGACTACGTGAATCCGAAGGCGCCGCAGGGCGGCACGGTGCGTCAGGTCGCCTTCGGCACTTTCGATAATTTCAACACCGTCGTCGCCGGTGTGAAGGGCTCGATCGCCATCGGCACTGAACTGGCGAACGAAACGCTGATGACCTCGGCGCTCGACGAGGTCTCGACCGAATACGGCCTGCTGGCCGAGGCGGTCAGCCATCCGGACGATTTTTCCACCGCAACCTACCGCCTGCGCGCCAATGCGCGCTGGCATGACGGCAAGCCGGTAACGCCGGAGGACGTGATTTTCTCGTTCAACGCCTTCAAGGAAAACAGCCCGCAGTTGGGGGCCTATTACCGTCACGTCACCAAGGCTGAAAAAACCGGCGAGCGCGACATCACCTTCACCTTCGACGGGCCGGGCAACCGCGAACTGCCGCAGATCGTCGGCCAGTTGCCCGTGCTGCCGAAGCACTGGTGGGAAGGCACCGACAAGTCCGGCAAGAAGCGCGACGTGACGCAGACAACGTTGGAGCCGCCGCTCGGCTCGGGTCCTTACCGTTTGAAGGAGTTCGCGCCCGGCCGCACGCTCGTCTACGAAAAGGTCGACAATTACTGGGGCAAGGATCTCAACGTCGTCGTCGGCACCCGCAACTTCCAGCAGATCCGCTACGAATATTTCCGCGACTCGACCGTCGCGCTGGAAGCGTTCAAGGGCGATCAGGTCGACTGGCGCACCGAGAACAGCGCCAAGAACTGGGCGACGGCCTACGATTTCCCGGCGGTGCGCGATAAAAAAGTGGTGCTGGAGGAATTCGCCATCCGCAATCTCGGCGTGATGCAGGCCTTCACCTTCAATATCCGCCGCGACAAATTCAAGGACCCGCGCGTGCGGCGCGCCTTCAACTTCGCTTTCGATTTCGAGGAAATGAACAAGCAGATTTTCTTCGGCCAGTACCGGCGCATCGCCAGCTACTTCGAGGGCACCGAACTGGCCTCGTCCGGCCTGCCGGAAGGCAAGGAATTGGCGATCCTCAATACGGTGAAGGACCAGGTCCCGCCGGAAGTTTTCACCGCGGCCTACAGCAATCCGAAAGGCGGCGACCAGCAGGCGCTGCGCAACAATTTGCGCGACGCGCTCAAATTGTTCCGCGATGCCGGCTACGAGATCAAGGACACCAAGCTGGTCAATGTCCAAACCGGCGAGCAGTTCGGCATCGAGTTTTTGGTCGACGACCCGGCGACGGAACGCTTCGTGCTGTTCTACAAGCCGTCGCTCGAACGCCTCGGCATGACGGTGACCGCGCGCGTGGTCGATGCCGCGCAATATGAAAATCGGCTGCGGCAGCGGGATTACGACATCATCGTCGCGTCCTGGGGCCAGTCGCTGTCGCCAGGCAACGAGCAACGCGGCTTCTGGAGTTCGGCCGCCGCCGACCAGCCCGGCTCGCGCAATCTGATCGGCATCAAGAATTCGGCGATCGACAAATTGATCGACCGCGTGATCTTCGCCCGGGATCGCGAAGATCTGGTCGCCGCCACCAAGGCGCTCGACCGGGTACTGTTGTGGAATTTCTACGTCGTGCCGCAGTGGACCTATGGCAAGCAGCGTACCGCGCGCTGGGATCGCTTCGGCCATCCGGACACTATGCCGAAATACGCGGCGGCGGCGTTTCCGACGGTCTGGTGGTTCGACGCGGACAAAGCGGCCAAGGTGCCGCAGCGCTCGTGATCACACGCCGCAACGCGCTCATCCTTTCGGCTGGCGCGTTCGCCGCCGCGAAGTTCAATGCGCCCGCGCTCGCCCAGGACGTCGCCCTCGATGCGGACCGCCATGGCATGTCGGCCTTCGGCGATCTGCAATATCCTGCGGACTTTGCGAATTTCGCTTACGTCAATCCGAACGCGCCGAAAGGCGGCGTGTTTTCCGAAGCGGTGAGCAGCCGCGGCTATAACGGCTCGTTCCTGACCTTCGATTCGCTCAATGCCTACATTCTCAAGGGCAATGGCGCGCTCGGCATGGACTACAATTTCGCCGGCCTGATGGCCCGCTCGGCCGACGAACCGGACGCGATGTATGGGCTGGCGGCAAAAAGCGTGCGTATCACCGACAACGGTCTGACCTACCGGTTTGCCTTGCGCCCCGAGGCCAAATTCCACGACGGCACGCCGATCACCGCGCAGGACGTGGTCTGGTCGCTGACGACGTTGAAGGAAAAAGGCCACCCGATCATCACGCAGCTATTGCGCGATTTCAGCGGCGCGGAAGCAATCGACGACCGCACCGTAGTGGCGAAGTTCGGCGCGCGGCGCGGCCGCGACGTGCCGCTGTTTGTCGCCGGCCTGCCGATTTTCTCCAAGGCGTTTTACGCCAAAAACGAGTTCGACCAGACGACGCTGACGCCGCCGCTCGGCAGCGGCGCGTACAAGGTCGGCCGCGTCGAGGTCGGGCACTTCATCGAGTTCGATCGCGTCAAGGACTGGTGGGGCGCCAACCTGCCGGTCAGCAAAGGCCTGAACAACTTCGACACCATCCGCTACGAATATTACCGCGACCGCGAAGTCGCTTTCGTCGGCTTTACCGCCAGGAATTATCTTTTCCGCGAGGAATACACCGCGCGCACCTGGGCGACGCGCTACGACTTTCCCGCCTTCAAGGACGGCCGCGTCAAGCGCGACATTATTCCGGACGAGACACCGTCCGGCGCGCAAGGCTGGTTCATGAACATGCGGCGCGAGAAATTCAAGGACAGGCGCGTGCGCGAGGCGCTGATCAATGCCTTCGACTTCGAGTTGATCAACAAGAACATCATGTACGGCGCCTACAAGCGCACGCATTCGGTGTTTCAGAATTCGCCGATGATGGCGACGGGCAAACCGGACGCCGCCGAACTGGCGCTGCTCGAGCCGTTCCGCGGTAAACTGCCGGAGGAGGTTTTCGGCGAGCCCTATGTGCCGCCGGTCACCGACGGCTCGGGCCAGGATCGCCGCGCGCTGCGGCTGGCGTCGCAATTGCTCAACGATGCTGGCACGACGCTGAAGGACGGCAAGCGTATGCTGTCGGACGGGCAGCCTTTCGTCATCGAATTCCTGTCGGAAGAACCGAGCTTCAACCCGCATCACCTCGCTTACATCAAGACTTTGGAGGCGCTCGGCCTGCAGGCGACCTTGCGCGTCGTCGATCCGGTGCAATACCGCAAGCGCGTCGACGATTTCGATTTTGACATCACCGTCGAGCGCATGAGCTTCTCATCGACGCCGGGCGATTCGCTGCGCAATTATTTCAGCTCGCAGGCGGCGGCGACCAAGGGGTCGCGCAATCTCGCCGGCATCGCCGACCCGGCGGTCGACGCGCTGGTCGATCTCATCATCGCCGCCAGGACGCGGCCCGAGTTGACCACCGCCTGCAAGGCGCTCGACCGCGTCGTTCGCGCCGGGCGCTACTGGGTGCCGCAATGGTATCTGGCTTCGCACCGCATCGCCTATTGGGACGTCTTTGCGCATCCCGAGCGCCAGCCGCGCTACTCGCGGGGCATTCCCGACACCTGGTGGGCCGACAAGGAAAAAGCGGCGAATCTGGGTGGTGGCTAATGCGGGCTTTGCCCGCGCCCCGGAATGACATACTGAGAGGCCTATGACCGCCTATATCATCCGCCGCCTGCTGTTCATCGTGCCCACCATGCTGGGCATCATGTTCGTCGCCTTCGTGGTGGTGCAGTTCGCGCCCGGCGGGCCGGTCGAGCAGGTCATCGCCAAGCTGTCCGGTTCCGACACCGGCGCCACCTCGCGCATCTCCGGTTCCCCCGGCGGCGACTTCGGCAATCGTGCGATGCAAGGCGGCGGCGCCGTCGATGCCGTCAGTTCCAAATATCGCGGCGCTCAAGGGCTCGATCCCGAGTTCATCAAGAAGCTGGAAAAGCAGTTCGGCTTCGACAAGCCGGCCTATGAGCGCTTCGGCCTGATGCTGTGGAACTATGCCCGCTTCGACTTCGGCAACAGCTATTTCCGCGATGTCAGCGTGCTGCAGCTCATCAAGGAGAAGATGCCGGTGTCGATGTCGCTCGGCATCTGGATGATGCTGCTGACCTATCTGATCTCGATTCCGCTCGGCATCAAAAAGGCGGTCGATGACGGCTCCCGCTTCGACATGTGGACCTCGAGCGTCATCATCGTCGGTTATGCCATTCCCGGCTTCCTGTTCGCGATCCTGTTGATCATCCTGTTCGCCGGCGGCTCGTTCCTCGACTGGTTTCCACTGCGCGGGCTGGTGTCGGAGAATTTCCATTCGTTGCCGTGGTACCGGCAGGTGCTCGATTATTTCTGGCATTTGACGCTGCCTATCATCGCCATGGCGCTGTCGGCCTTCGCCACCATGACGCTGTTGACAAAGAATTCGTTTCTTGAGGAAATCCGCAAGCAATATGTGCTGACCGCGCGCGCCAAGGGCTGCACCCGCAATCAGGTGCTGTATGGCCACGTCTTCCGCAATGCGATGCTGATCGTCATCGCCGGTTTTCCGTCGGCCTTCGTGCATGCCTTCTTTACCGGCTCGCTGCTGATCGAGACGATCTTCTCGCTCGACGGCCTCGGCCTCCTGGGCTTCGAGAGCGTCCTGAATCGCGATTATCCGGTGGTCTTCGCCACGCTCTATATCTTCTCGCTGGTCGGCGTGGTGGTGAACCTGATCTCCGATCTCACTTATACGTGGATCGATCCGCGCATCGATTTCGAGTCGCGGGAGGTCTGAGGTGGACGCGCAGCCCTCAATCAAGTCTCCCGATAATACAGCTGTCGGCGTTGGCGGGCTTGATGTGCCGCCATCGCGGCACTGGATCAAGGTGTCGCCGCTCAACAAACGGCGCTGGGAAAGCTTCAAGGCCAACCGCCGCGGCTACTGGTCGTTGTGGGTGTTCCTGGCGATGTTCATCCTGTCGCTGTTTGCCGAATTCGTCGCAAATGACAAACCGATCTATATCCACGTCAACGGCCAGTCTTTCTTTCCGGCGGTGGTGACCTATCCCGACACTGCTTTCGCCAAAGAGAAAGACCCGCTGCTGTTTGGCACCGCCGCGGACTATCGCGACGATTATCTAATGGGCCTGATCAAGCAGGAAAACGGCACCGTCATCTGGCCCCCGGTCCGCTTCTCCTATGGCACGCAAGTGAGCAAGCCGCCGTCGCCGTTCCCGTCCAAGCCGACCTGGATGCTGAACGAGAAGGATTGCGCCTTCGCCGCCAAGAACGGCTTTGCCAAATGCGGCGAGGTCGAGACCAACTGGCTCGGCACCGACGATGGCGGCCGCGACGTGGTGGCGCGATTGATCTACGGTTTCCGCATCTCGGTGCTGTTCGGGCTGGCGCTGACGATTGTATCGTCGGTCATCGGTATCGCCGCCGGCGCGGTGCAAGGCTATTTCGGCGGCTGGGTCGATCTCCTGTTCCAGCGTTTCATCGAGGTCTGGACCTCGATCCCGTCGCTTTATCTTTTGTTGATCATCTCGTCGGTACTGGTGCCGGGCTTCTTCGTGCTGCTCGGCATTCTGTTGCTCTTCTCCTGGGTGTCGCTGGTCGGGCTGGTGCGCGCTGAATTTTTACGCGGCCGCAATTTCGAATATATCCAGGCGGCGCGCGCGCTCGGCGTCTCGAACGGCACCATCATCTTCCGGCACTTGTTGCCAAACGCGATGGTGGCGACGATGACCTTCCTGCCGTTCATCCTGTCGTCGTCGGTGATGACGCTGACGGCGCTCGACTTCCTCGGCTTCGGCCTGCCGCCGGGCTCGCCGTCGCTCGGCGAATTGCTCAGCCAAGGCAAGGCCAACGTCCAGGCGCCGTGGCTGGGCCTGACCGGCTTCTTCTCGATCGCGGCGATGCTGTCGCTATTGATTTTCATCGGCGAGGGCGTGCGCGACGCTTTCGATCCACGAAAGACATTCAGATGAGCAGGGCCTGCCGATGAGCGAACCCCTTCTCAGCGTCAAGGATCTGTCGGTCGCCTTCGGCATCGGCTCGCGCGAGATATTGGCGGTCGATCGCGTCTCGTTCGACATCGGCAAAGGCGAGACGGTAGCGCTCGTCGGCGAGTCGGGCTCCGGCAAGTCGGTGACCGCGTTGTCGGTGATGAAGCTGTTGCCTTACCCCGCGGCGCATCATCCGTCAGGGTCGATCGCGTTCAAGGGCCGTGACATGTTGACGATGTCGGAGAACGAGATCCGCAAAGTGCGCGGCAACGACATTACGATCATCTTTCAGGAGCCGATGACCTCGCTCAATCCGCTGCACACGATCGAGAAACAGATCGCCGAGATATTGCTGCTGCACAAGGGCATCACCGGCCGCGTCGCGCGGGCGCGTATCCTCGAACTGCTCACCCAGGTCGGTATTCCCGATCCGGCCGGCCGGTTGCAGAGCTATCCGCATCAATTGTCCGGCGGCCAGCGCCAGCGCGTCATGATCGCGATGGCCTTGGCGAATGAGCCCGATCTGCTGATCGCCGACGAGCCGACCACGGCGCTCGACGTCACCGTACAGGCGCAGATATTGAAACTGCTGAAGGACATTCAGCAACGGCTCGGCATGTCGATGCTGTTCATCACCCACGACCTCGGCATCGTGCGCAAGATCGCCGACAAGGTCTGCGTCATGCAGCACGGCAAGATCGTCGAGCAGGGCCCGGTCGAGCGCGTGTTCACCGCGCCGGAGCACGCTTACACCAAGGCGCTGCTCGCCGCCGAGCCGAAGCCCGATCCGGCTCCGCCGAAGCCGGATGCGCCGGTGGTCATCTCGACCGACAATCTGAAAGTGTGGTTTCCGATCAAGCGCGGCGTGCTGCGAAAAGTCGTCGGTCACATCAAGGCGGTGGATGGCATCACCATCGACGTACGCAAGGGCGAGACGCTCGGCGTCGTCGGCGAGTCCGGCTCCGGCAAGACCACGCTGGGCCTCGCGATCCTGCGCCTGATCTCCTCGGAAGGTCCGGTGGTGTTTATGGGTCAGACCATCCAGGGTCTTAAGTTCAAGGAGATGCGGCCGTACCGACGCGACATGCAGATCGTGTTCCAGGACCCCTATGGTTCGCTGTCGCCGCGCATGTCGGTGTCCGACATCATCGAGGAAGGGCTTTGGGTGCATCACCCGAAGCTGACGCCGGAGGAGCGCGAAGCCCGCGTGATGGCGGCGCTCAGGGATGTCGGTCTCGATACGACAACGCGCTTCCGTTATCCGCATGAGTTCTCCGGCGGCCAGCGCCAGCGCATCGCGCTCGCCCGCGCATTGGTGCTGGAGCCGACTTTCATCGTGCTCGATGAGCCGACCTCGGCGCTCGACATGCTGATCCAGGCGCAGATGGTCGATCTTTTGCGCGATCTGCAAAAGAAGCGCGACCTGACGTATCTGTTCATCTCGCACGATCTGCGCGTTGTCGCGGCTCTGGCGTCGCGGCTTCTGGTGCTGCGCAACGGCAAGATGGTGGAAGAGGGCGCCGCCGCCGAGCTGTTCGCGAATCCGAAGAGCGATTACACGCGCGCGCTGTTCGCCGCCGCCTTCAATATCGAGGCCGCGCCCGAAGGCGTGGTGGCGCAGTAATAGCTTTCTGACCGATGCTACTTCGGCTCGGTCGACAGAATCCAAGCTGGGATTTCTGCGGGGAGGCCCAGGTTCTTTCTCATTTGACGAATCTGAAGTTCCTGTCGCGCCAACCCTTCGAACCGCAAGGCCCGCTCGTCTTCGCGCCGGAATGCGCCGTATTGTGTGCCCAAGAGCAGCAAGAGCGCGAACAAAGTGACGCAGTATCCGACCAGGAGTTTGAAGCGATTGTCGGTTCCAAAGACATAGATATTCAGCCCGCCCATTAGAGCGAGTGCGGCAGGTATTAAATTTCCCACCGCCGAGGTGCGGCTTGCGGTGGTCAGAAATCCGCTAATGAATGCGATGATTGAAATCGGAACGCTGAAGAGTAAAAGCGTGCCGAATATTTTTCCAAAACTTCGAAAATATCCGTCGAATTTGCTTTCGACCGCAGCCAGCAAGATAGCGGAAACCAGCGCAATCGCGCCAGCATACGAAAGCGCCGTCACGGTTATCTGTACCGTCGTCGCAAGCGGCGGACTTTCTTCGAGCATCTAGCCCTTATACTCCTTCGAGCCACCGAGCAGGAATTCTAGGAAGTTTGGCGGCGGGGTGTCCTTTGCTAGCGGGTAAATGATCCTGCCCGCTTCACACAGCCGTTTGATGAAGCAGTCCCTGTAAGCCGTCTGTTCTTTCTCGTCGATCAGATCGATCTCTTTGGCTTTTGCGCAAATTGGCTTGCACGTTTCAGCCGTTGCGACCGCTGCTGTCGCCGTCTGTTTGTTGGCCTGCGCGTATCCTTCGCCCGCTGTTGTCGCGCTTACGACGGCGAACAAAAGAAATGCTTTGAACTTCGTCATGACCATGCCCTCTATGTCGCGGGACCAATGGTTGATGCTAAAACAAATGCAACTATAGGCCGAGCGCTATGGCAAAGGAAGCGCGCAAAAGGGCACGGTAAGATTTTCTTTCTCGGCTATCTGGATTGGCTCACGCCGCCAGTCCCAACAATCTCCTCGCTTCCGCCGGCGTCGCCGGACGGCGGCCATATTCCGCGCACAGGTCGGCGACGCGCTTGACCAGGGCCGCGTTCGACGGCGCGAGCTTGCCGCTTTCGTCCCAGCGGATGTTGTCCTCGAGTCCGGTGCGGCAATGACCGCCTGCCTCCAGACTCCAGCGGTTGAGCAGCAACTGGCCCTTGCCGATGCCGGCGCCGGTCCAGGTCGCATTCGGCGCGAGGCGCTTGAGAGTCTTGACGTAGTAATCGAAGGTTTCCTTGTCGACCGGCATGGCATTCTTCACACCCATGACAAACTGCACATGCAGCGGACCCTTGATCCGGCCGTCCTGTTCCATTTTCACCGCTTGGAAAATCATCGACAGGTCGAAGGCCTCGATCTCCGGCTTGACGTTGTTGGCGATCATCTCGGCCGCCAGCCAGTCGACCAGTTCCGGCGAGTTCTCGTAAACGCGCGTCGGGAAATTGCACGAACCCGTCGACAATGACGCCATGTCCGGCCGCAAGGGCAGCATGCCGCCGCGCTCGCGGCCGTTGCCGGACCGGCCGCCGGTCGACAACTGGATGATCATGCCGGGGCAATGCTTCTTCAGGCCCTCGACCAGACGACCGAATTTCTCCGGGTCGGAACTGGTCGTGCCGTCGTCGTTGCGAACGTGACAATGCGCCAGCGACGCGCCGGCCTCGAATGACGCTTGCGTCGACTCGACCTGCTCGGCGACCGTGATCGGCACCGCCGGGTTGTCCTTCTTGGTCGGCACCGAGCCGGTGATTGCGACAGTGATGATGCAAGGCGTGGTCATGGCGTTCCTCCGAAATTTTCTCTTTATAGCCGTTTGACGCTGGTGACGTCACTGCCACCGCGCTTGATACGGGTCACGGCTTCGCTAACCGGCTCCTTCGCCACCATCATGTGATGGGCGTTGGCGTGAATGATCGTTGTCGCGTCGCAGGCAATCGCCACATGGCCCTTCCAGAAGATCAGATCGCCGCGCCGCAACTCAGCGAGCGTCTTCGGCTGACCGAGCGCGCTTTCCTGCATATAGGTGTCGCGCGGGCAGGCATGGCCGGCCAGTTGCAGCGCCAGTTGCACCAGCCCCGAGCAGTCGATGCCGAGCGACGACTTGCCGCCCCACAGGTAGGGCGCGTTCATCAGCATTTCGCCGACAGCGACGAAGTCCGGCTGGCGCTTTGCCAGCGGCGCGACATGCGCCAGCGGATAGTGCCAGTTGAAGGCGTCGAGCGCGAAGCGATCGGACTCGCGTGCGATGTCGATCCTCGCGCCCATCGGCAGCGCGATCATCGGCGGCAGTTTGATGTCAGGTCCGGGAAAGCCGAAGGTACGCGGCACGCAGACGCGGTGCGTCCGCAACGGGCCGACCGAGCCGAGTGCGTTGGCCGACAGATAACCGACGTAGCCGTCGGTCTCCAACTGGCCCCAGGCCCAGCCTTCGTCACTCACCTCGTAGACGGTGACGCGCTCGCCCTTGAGCGCCTGGGTGTCGAGTGCCGCCTCGTGCGCCGGGTCGCGTCGCAGGTCGGCGATCGGCTCGATGACTTCGAGCAACGTGCCGTCGACAAACTGCGCGGCCTCGACCTGACCTTGCAAGTGTCGCGCAGCGATGTCGCGACGGTAGGGGTTTAATCTCGGATCGAGAGTCATGAATTAGGAATACCGCGCGCACAGCAGCGCATAAAGCGCGCGGGCGGTCTGGCATTCGGCGCCTTCCGGCCGCCCGGGTTTGGCCGAATTGGTCCAGGCGAAGATGTCGAAATGCAGCCAGCTTGGCGCGGTGACGAATTTCCTCAGGAACAGTGCGGCGGTGATGGCGCCGCCCTGACCGCCGGTCGAGACATTGTTGGTGTCGGACACTTTCGAATCGAGCAGCGCTTCGTAGGGTCTCCACAGCGGCAGGCGCCAGACCGGGTCGTTCTCGGCCATGCCTGTCTTCGCCATGTCGGCGGCCAGTGCGTCGTCGTCGGTGAACATGGCCGGCAGTTCGGGGCCGAGCGCGACGCGGGCCGCGCCGGTCAAAGTGGCGAAGTCGATCATCAGCGCCGGCTTTTCCTCGTCGGCCAGCGCCAGCGCATCGGCCAGCACCAACCGCCCCTCGGCGTCGGTGTTGCCGATCTCGACGGTGATGCCCTTGCGCGACGTGTAGATGTCGCGCGGGCGGAAGCTCAAGCCGGAAATCGAATTTTCCACCGCCGGGATCAACACGCGCAGCCGCACCGGCAGCTTGCGCGCCATGATCATGTGGGCGAGGCCGAGCGACGTCGCGGCGCCGCCCATGTCCTTCTTCATGTTGAGCATGCCGGTGTCGTTTTTGATGTCGAGCCCGCCGGTGTCGAAGCAGACGCCCTTGCCGACCAGGGTCACTTTCGGATCGGTTTCCTTGCCCCAGACGATGTCGATCAGGCGGGGGCTGCGCGGCGAGCCCATGCCGACGGCATGGATCAGCGGAAATTCCTTCGTCAGTCTGTCGCCGGCGATAACCTCTACCCTGGCGCCGTGCAGCTTGGCCAGCACGCGCGCGGCGGCTTCCAGTTCGTCCGGTCCCATATCGTTCGACGGCGTATTGATGAGATCGCGCGTCAGGGCGACGCCCTCTGCGATGCGGCTGAGATCGTCGCCATCGACCCCGTCCGGTACTGTCAGCCGCACGTTGCGCGTCTCGCCTTTGCGATAGCGGGTGAACTGGTAGGCGCCCATCGCGAAAGCCAGCGCCGCCAGCCTCGTGTCGTGCGGCGCATTGGCGAAGCGATAGATGCCGGCCGGCAGCGCGTGGACCAATTGGCCGGGCCGGAACGGGTCGATCATGTCGCCGGGACGTTCGATGCCAAACAGCGCGCCGGCCAACTTGCCATCGAGCTTCGGCAGCAGAAGCAACTTGCCGGGCTTGGCTTCAAAGCCGGCGGCGGCAGCAAAATTACGCTCCCGTTCGCCGAACGCTTTCAATATCGCGTCGCCATTGTCGGCGTGGACGAACCAGATCGGGATGCCGCGCGCTTCCGATGCGCTGGCGAATTGAGGATGCATGATTACTCCGCGGCGTCGCGTAATGAAGGTTTAGGGGCATAACCGTCGCGGGTCTGCGGCAGCTTCCAGCCGAGCATCTTGGAGGCGACGAGAGTGCGCAGCACCTGCGCCGTGCCGCCGCCAATGGTGAACATGCGCACGTCGCGGGCCATGCGTTCCAGCGGCAGGTCGCGCGAATAGCCGCGTGCGCCGAAAAACTGCAGCGCGTCGTTGACGATCTTGATAGCGGCCTCGGAGGCGAAGATCTTCGCCTGCGCCGCCAGCATCGGATTGGGAAAAGCGCTGCCGTCCGGCCCGCGCGAGCGCGCCGCCTGATAGAGCATCAGCCGCGACGCGGTGAGTTGCGTCTGCATGTCGGCCAGCATCCATTGCAGGCCCTGGAATTCGCCGATCGGACGGCCGAACTGTTCGCGTTGCTTCGCCCAGGCCAGCGCATGATCGAGCGCGCCGCCGGCGATGCCCATCGCCACGGTGCCGGCGCCGACGCGCTGGCTGTTATAGGCGTTCATCAAATCGGCAAAGCCGCGTTTGAAACCCGATGGCGGCATCACCACCATGTTTGCCGGCACTTCAAGATTGTCGAAGGTCAGTTCGCCCTCCGGCATGCCGCGCAGGCCCATGGTCTTTTCGCGTTTGGTCAGACGCAAGGCCTTGTCGTCGCGCACGGCGAGAAAGCCGCCAATGCCCAGATCATCGCCGCGCTCGTCGAACACGCGGGCAAAGATCAGATGCAGGCGCGAGACGCCGGCGCCGGTGATCCAGTGCTTCTTGCCGTTGATGATGAACACATCGCCGCGTTTGTCGGCGCGCGTCGTCATCGCCATGGCGTCGCTGCCGGCGTCCGGTTCGGTAATGCAGATGGCGGGCTTGTCGCCCTCCAGCACCAGTCGCGCCGCCAGTTCTTTTTGCGCCGGGTTGCCATAGGCCATCACGGTCGAGATCGCGCCCATATTGGTTTCGACCACGATGCGCGAGGTGACTGTACAGGACTTCGCCATTTCTTCGATGACCAGCACGGCGTCGAGGTAGCTCGCATCCTGTCCGCCGAGCGCCTTCGGCATGGTCATGCCAAGGAAGCCGGCCTCGGCCAGCGCCTTGACGATGTCGGCCGGATATTGCTCGTCGCTGTCGATAGCGGCCGCGCGCGGGCGCACGACCCGGAGCGAAAATTCGCGGGCCCGGGCTTGCAGCGCAAGTTCGGCAGGGGAGAGGCCAACGGGCAAATCGAGGGTCATGGTTGGGCCTTATACAGGATTTGCATTTGTCATTCCGAGTCGATCCGAAGCCCCAGGTCCTGTGTGCCTTGCGTGCCCCCGGGAATGGCCGTAGGGCGGGCCCAGAATACAAGTTAACCACTCGTTAGGGTTAACGTTTTATTGCTCGGTTATGCCGCTGCAAGTTCGTCCTCTGAAATTCCGTCTGCTGGCGTCGGTCGCCCTGGCTGCGCTGTTGGCGCTGCCGATCGCCGGCTGCAAGACGACGGGTGACGACACTACCGGCTCGATCGGCGCCGATTCAACGCCACGCAGCGAGGCCGAATGGCGGCAGTCGCTCGAAGCTTCAGGCGCGCGCTACCGCGCCAATCCGGACGACCCGGCCGCCGCCATGGCCTATGCGCGGGGCCTGCGCGCCACCGACCAGCGCGCCCAGGCGGTCGCCGTGCTGGAACAGGCTTCGATCCGCAATCCCGCCAATATGCCGTTGCTCGGCGCCTATGGCCGCGCGCTCGCCGACTCGGGCGATCTCAATCAGGCGCTCGAGGTCCTCGGTCGCGCGCATACGCCCGACAATCCGGACTGGCGCGTGCTCAACGCCCAGGGCGCGGTGCTCGATCAGTTGGGCCGCCATCCGGAGGCGCAGCGGCATTATTCGTCGGCGCTCAAGATCGTGCCGGATGAGCCGTCGGTCTTGTCCAATCTCGG
>CAMAUC010000025.1 GCA_945861265.1 Rhizobium sp. Q54
AGGTCGACAGCGGCGCGTAGATGGTCCAGCCGGTGCCGGAGCCGAGCGAGCCGGGATCGCCTTCGACGAACAGCGAGGCGAGCAGCAGGCCGAACGAGGCCGGCAGCAGCCAGAACGAGATGTTGTTCATGCGCGGGAACGCCATGTCCGGCGCGCCGATCATCAGCGGCACGAACCAGTTGCCGAAGCCGCCGATCATCGCCGGCATGACCATGAAGAAGATCATGATCAGGCCGTGGCCGGTCGCGAACACATTGTATTCATGCGGGGTCGGGAAAATCTGCAGGCCGGGGTTCTGCAACTCCATGCGGATGGCAATCGACATGAAGGCGCCGATGATGCCCGCCATCATCGCGAACACCAGGTACATCGTGCCGATGTCCTTGTGGTTCGTCGAATAGACGAAGCGACGCCACCCGGTCGGCGTGTGGTGCTCGTGGGCGTGGGCTTCGTGGGCGCCGGGTGCTGCCGCGTTGCTAGCCATGGTTATTTTCCTTCGACGTTGTCTCTAACGTAACCGCAGTCGAGAATTCCAAGGCGCCACGCGCGTGGCGCCTGTCATGATTGATTACTGGGCGGGCTTGTCGACCGCCGCGATCATGTTTTGGTTCGGCAGGGTGCCTTCAGCATATTTCTTCTTCGCGCCGTCGAGCCAGGTCGCGTATTCCTGGTCGCTGACGACGCGGACGGCGATCGGCATGAAGGCATGGTCGCGGCCGCACAGCTGCGAGCACTGGCCGTAATAGGTGCCGACGCGCTCGGCCTTGAACCAGGTCTCATTGACCCGGCCCGGGATGGCGTCGATCTTGATGCCGAAGGCCGGCACCGCGAAGGAGTGGATGACGTCGGCGCCGACGGTCAGCACATGCACGACCTTGTTGACCGGAACGACCATCTCATTGTCCACGCTCAGCAGGCGCGGCTGGCCGGGCTTGAGATCCTTGGTCTGGGTCATCAGCGAGTCGAATTCGAATTTGGCGTCCGGATATTGATAGCTCCAGAACCACTGCTTGCCGGTGGCCTTCACGGTCACATCCGCCGTCGGCACCTTGAGTTCATAGAACAGGAGCCGGAACGACGGCACAGCGATCGCCACCAGGATCAGAACCGGGACCACCGTCCAGACCACCTCGATAAGGGTGTTGTGGGTAGTGCGGGACGGTACCGGATTACTGCGGGCGTTGAACTTCACCATGACGATGACCAGCAGTGCCAGCACGAACAAAGTAATCGCCGTGATGAGGTACAGCAGGAAATCGTGAAACCAGATGATGTCATCCATCACCGGGGTCGCCGCGCCTTGCAGCCCGAGCTGCCAGGGGTGGGGCTGACCGGTCTGAGCGAGCGCGAACCCGCCGCTGCCGAAAACGGCCAAACTCGTGGCCACGAAAGCGATCAATCGCTTGAGCACCAGCATTTCTTATGCGCTCCTCGACGAGAAAAACGGCCTCGGACAAGGCCCCTTTTTGCGCCCCTTTTTGCCGTTCCGCCACAGGCTGGATGAACGGCTTAGCCCCACACCGCACGGCATATTGCCACGGGCGTGGCAGCTTTGGCGGTGCGGCGGGACGGGGGGAAATCCCGGCCTCTCAAACCACAATTCTGAGCCTGCCGCAATGCACCTCGTAATAAGTCGCATTCTACAAACGGCTTATCCTCAGCGGCATGTTTCATGCGGTATTTACAGCACCTCCGGCGGCCTTCATCCGGCGCAGGCGCAATCGGCGGTTTAACCCTCGCCTTGTTTGATGCTTGCGTGATGCCAACAGCCGGGGCATGACGCTGCGGGACCAAATAAAATGACGGCGCGGCGGTGATTCGGGGCCCGACCGCCATTTCGCACGATCTGGCGGCGTCGGCTAAGGGATTGAACCATGGGCATTTTCGAGCATGGCCGGGGTGCGTTGACGTGGGTGGCACGACTGCCGTCGCTGGCGCTGATTCCCGCGCTCGCCGTCACCTTTGCCATGGGAGCGTCCAACCTGGCGTCGGCCCAGGGCGCGGTCAAGTCGGTCCATAAAGACTGGCAAATCCGCTGTGACACCCCGCCCGGCGCCAAAGCCGAGCAATGCGCCCTGATTCAGAGCGTCACCGCCGAAGACCGCGCCAATATCGGCCTGACGGTCATCGTCCTGAAAACCGCCGATCAGAAGAGCAAGCTGATGCGGGTCGTGGCGCCGCTCGGTGTGCTGTTACCGTCCGGCCTAGGCCTCAAGATCGACAATGCGGATGTCGGCCGCGCCGGCTTCGTGCGCTGCCTGCCGAATGGCTGCATCGCCGAGGTGGTGATGGACGACGAGTTGATCAAGAAACTCCGGACGGGAAAAACCTCGACCTTCATCATCTTCCAAACACCGGAAGAAGGCATCGGCTTTCCGATGAGCCTGGCCGGCTTCGGCGAAGGCTACGACAAGCTCCCGTAGCGCCTCGCTTCTAGCGGCTCAGCTCTTCATCACCGTCAGCGAATAGCGCCCATCGGCGGCCAGGCACTCGGCTTCGGGCAGGCCCAACTCCTTGCGCACGATATTCGTGCCGAGCACCATCGACACCATCTTGTAGCTGGCGTGGCGGCGGCCCATGCCCTCGCGTCCCATGCCGCAGTCCGACGAAATGATCAGCCGCTCCGGCGGAATGTGCTTGAGCGCATGGCGGATCAGGTCGGCGATTTCGTCGGGCCGCTCGACCTGCAAGGTATGATGGTCGATGACGCCGATGACGACCTTCTTGTCCTTGATGATCTCGCCGATGGCCTTGAGATCGCCGGGTCCGGACGAACACGTCTCGAAAGTGATGGCGTCGGCATCGATCTGGTTGAGCGCTTCCAAGGTTGGTTGATAGCTCTGCACTTCCTTAAAAATTCTCTGCTGGCTCGGATTCCCCCAACAGGTGTGGCACCACACTTCAGTCTTCGATTTCAGACCCTTGATCGTGGCGTTGAATATCTTGACCAGATCGTTGACGTCGAGCTTGCCGAAAGCCTTGCCGCGCACTGGCACCATATGAATTTGCGGCTCTTCCATTTGAATGAGCGGACAGCCGACATCGGCCAGTTCATTGAGTTCGGCATTGAGCGCAGCGCTGAACGCCATGGTCCGCTCGATCGGGTCCTTGTAATAATCGTCGGCAACCGAGGCGGCGAGCAGCTCCGGCAGGATTGTGCCGAATTTGACCGGACGCTTGGTCATGCGCTGCGCCACTTTCCACATCGCGGCGTATTGCAGATTGCCGCGGCCGATCGGCCCGACGATCTTCGGAAACACGCGCGCTTCAAGAAAGTCATGAAGGATGTGTCCGCGCGGATAGGCGACGGCGCCGACATCGTAGATCGACGCCTGAGCTTCCTTGCTGAAGCCGGCCATATGCGTGACCGGATAGCTTTGCCAGCTCATGCCGCCGACTTCCTCGTCGTAATGGGCGTCGCCATCGGTGCAGATGTCCAGCCCGGCGACTTCCTGCGCGCGCAGGAATGAGGAGACGGCGTCTTCGTACTGTTCGCGATAGCGCGAATTGACCATCGCCTCGAGAAAGCTCTTCGAGCCGAGTGTGGCGTTGTACCAGGTCGGGCGCGGCAGCGATCCGATGATCGATGTCGGCAGCATTACATTGGCTGTGGCCTTGAACATTCCATTCCCCTCGAGCGGCTGCGTTTTTTTGTTGCGCTGCTTTTATCGTATCCCCGACCGGCGGGGAATTTATAGCGCGGCAGCCTAACACTCTGGCAAACGATTGCCAAATATTGCCACGGCGACTAGGCTCCCGGCCGGACCCGGGACACTTCGGGCTGTTGGGGAGGTGCTTATGTTTGGAATTCGAAATTCAGTGAGCCGGCGGGCTTTGGCCACCGTCTTCGTTTGTGCCGGCGCGATGGCCGGCATCATCACGCCGGCGAAGGCCGCCGATCCGATCCGCATCGGACTCAGTCTCAGCCTCACCGGCCCGACGGCGCCGGCCGGCAAGCAGGTGCTCGCAGGGCTGGAGATCTGGCGCGACGACGTCAACGCCAAAGGCGGGCTGCTCAATCGTCCGGTTCAACTGGTTTATTACGACGACCAGGGCGCGCCGGCGAATGCGCCCGGCATCTATGCCAAGCTGATGAGCGTCGATAAGGTCGAACTGCTGATCGGGCCGTACAGCACCAACGTCATTGCCGCGGCGATGCCGGCGATCATCCAGAACAAGCGCACGACGATCGGCATTTTCGGCCTCGGCGCGAACCAGACCTTCAAATATCCGAAATACTTCTCGATGAATTCGCAGGGCCCCTCGCCGTCGAATTATTCCAAATGCGTCTTCGAGCTCGCCGCCGAGCAGAATCCCAAGCCGACGCGCATCGCTTTGGTCGGCGCCGACGTCGAATATTCCCGCAATGCGCTCGATGGCGCGCGCGAGAATGCCAAGAAGATGGGCTTCGAGATCGTTTTCGAGCGCACTTATCCGCTAGCGACGACGGACTACACGTCGATCGTGCGCGGAATGATGGCGGCCAAGCCCGACGTCGTGTTCTACGCCACGCTGCCGGTGGACACCGTCGGCCTCATCAAGGCTTCGACCGAATTGAAGTTCAGGCCAAAGATGGCTGGCGGCGCCATGCTCGGCCTGCTGGTCACCGGCATCAAGCAGAACCTTGGCGAGCAGATCAACGGCTACATCAGCAACGAGTTCTACATTCCGGCGCCGAGCCTGCAGTTTGAAGGCACCGCCAAAATGATGGAGACCTATCAGGCGAAGGCGGGCGCGGCCGGTATCGATCCGCTCGGCTTCACCTATCCGCCCTATGCCTACGCGGCCGGACAGATTCTCGCCAAGGCCGTGACCGCGACCCAGTCGCTCGACGACGAGAAACTCGCCGCCTATCTTCGTGACACCAACTTCGACACAGTGATCGGTCCGGTGAAGTTCGGCGAGAACGGCGAGTGGACGACGCCGCGCATCATCTGCATCCAGTTCCAGGGCATTTCGGGCGGCGATATTGCCCAGTTCCAGGATTGGTCGCGGCAGGTTGTCGTCTATCCGCCGCAGTACAAATCCGGCAAGCTCACTTACCCGCTCGAGTAATAGATACGATTAATCGTCGGACGGCGTCGCAAGGCGCCGTCCGATCCAATTCATCGCTCAGGACAAGGAGGGCGACATGACGAAATCAAAAAGCGCCCGGCCGACCCTGAAGGACCTCGCGCGCGAGGTCGGCGTTCACGTCTCGACGATCTCGCGCGCGCTTAATCCGAACACGACCCACGCCGTCTCTATCGAACTGATGGACAAGATCAAGCGCGCCAGCGCCAAACGCGGCTACAAACCGAACGCCGCCGCTTATCTGCTGCGCACCAATCGCTCGCGCACCATCGGCGTCGTCGTGCCCGACATCACCGATCCGGTGTTTCCGCCTATCATTCGCGGCATCGAGGACGCTCTCGCGCGGCATGGCTACGTCGCGATCCTGGTCAATACCGACGGCGATCCGCGCCGGCAGGCGCAGGCGGTCGAGGCCTTGCTGCCGCGCGGCATTGATGGTCTCATTCTAGCCAGCGTCACGCGGCATGACGGCGAAGCCGCGCGCCTGACCGCCGGCATTCCCGCCGTCACCGTCAGCCGCCGGAGCGGCGATCTCGGACTTTCATCGGTCGTGCACGACGAAGACGACGGATTCTATCGCGTGCTCACCCATCTCGCTTCGCTCGGCCACCGCGCCATCGCAAGCATCGCCGGACCGCAGACGATTTCGACCGGATACAATCGCTATTCGAGCTACGTGCGCTTCACCAAAGAGTTCGGTCTGCTGGAACGGCCGATCGCGTCATTCGCGCGCGCCTTCAACGAAATGGAAGGCGAACGCTGCGCCGAAGAACTGCTGCTGGCGCAACAGCCTTTCACTGCCGTCGCCTGCGCCAATGACCGTCTGGCGGTCGGCGCCATCACCGCGTTCCGCCGCCACGGCATCGAATGCCCGCGCGATGTGTCGATCACCGGGTTTAACGACATGCCGCTCGCTGACCGTCTATCACCTGCACTGACGACCGTTCGCGTGCAGCATTACAAGGCTGGCACGGAAGCCGCGGAACTGATCGTCGATACCGTCGAGAACGGTATCGAAACGCCGCGCCACATCGTTCTCCCTGTCGAACTGATCGTCCGTGCCTCGACCCGCTCACTGGCACAGACGAACGCCGCGGCGCGCCGTCACACAAGAGAAGCGAAAGAAGAAAAGTCGTCATGAATCTCGGATTTGTTGGACTGGGCGCGATGGGCGCCCTCATCGTCCCGCGCCTGATGGCAGCGGGACATAAAGTCGTCGGCTGGAACCGCTCGCGCGACAAGGCCGACGCGCTGATCAAGGACGGCATGGGCTGGGCCGATACGCCGCGCGCGGTCGCCGAACAATCCGACATCGTGTTCTCCATCGTCACCGATTCGAAGGCCGTGAGATCGGTCGCGCTCGGCCCCGACGGCATCGTCTCGGGTTTGAAGAAGGGCGGCATCTATATCGACATGAGCACGATCGAGCCGGACGAGAGCCGCGCCGTCGCCGCCGAATTCGCCAAGGCCGGATCGATCATGCTGGATGGTCCGCTGTCCGGCTCGCCGGTTACCGTCAAGGCCGGCAATGCCTCGGTCATGATCGGCGGCGACGAAGCAGCCTTCGAGCGGGCAAAGCCCGTGCTGCTGGCGATCGGCCCGAAAGTGACGCGCATCGGCCCCAACGGCCACGCCTGTCAGACCAAGATCGCCGTCAATCTCCTGTTGATGGTCGAGATCATCGCCTTCGGTGAAGCGGTGGCGCTCGCCGAGATCGGCGGCGTGTCGCGCGAGGCCGCGGTCGACGCTATTTTAAAGAGCGTCGCCGCCTCGCCGGTGATCGGCTATCGCGGCCCGTTCATCCTCGAGGGCAAAATGCCGGAGGTGCCGCTCGCCGATGTGACGCTGCAACAAAAGGATATGGTGCTGGCGCTCAATCTCGGCCGCACGCTCGGCTCGCCGGTGCCGCTCGCCGCCGCCGCCAATGAGATGATGAATGCCTGCCGCGGGCTCGGCATCGACCACAATGATTTCGTCGTCGCACATCAGGTTTATCGCAAGCTCGGCGGTCAAAAGTAGAGTTCCGCCGTTTCGGGAGAAGCCATATGACATCGCCGGTCGAGAAGTTCGGTCGCGCTCTGGGTAAAGCAGTGAAAGGCGCAGCAGACGTTATGAATGGCAAGAAATCCGCTCCGAAAATGTTTCGCACCAACATGCGCGACGTTCCGAAGGTTGAAGGCCTCAAGCGCGAGGACGGCTGGGTCGACATGCAGGTGCAGTTCCTGATCGACAAGAAGACGGCGGGCTGCGATCACGTCGTCGGCTGGACCGTGCTCAAGCCGGGCGCCAGCCACGAAAGCCATCGCCATCACAACTGCGACGAGTTCTTCATCGTCCTCAAGGGCAATGGCCACATCATCACCGAGCACGGGCTTGAACCGTCGGTCGAGGGCGACGTCGTCTATTCGCCGCGTGACTGCTGGCACGGCTTCAACAACACGTCGAAAGAGGACGTCGTGCTGGTCTGGGGCTGGATGGGCGCCGGTACAATCGACGATTCCGGTTACGAAGTGCATCCGGAGCATCACAAGTAAATTCGTCATAAGTCAGCCATGGACTTCGTCATGCCCGGCGTTATACCGAGCATGACGAAACCAGAGAGAGCGCGCCCATGAACGCCTGGGATCATCCGCTGATCAAGAAGGGCATGCCGCTTCAGCTTGAAAAGCGCCGCGCCCGGATCGCCGCCGGCGAGCGCCCGCTCGGCTGGAAAGTGGGATTGGGCGCACCGGCCGCGATGGCGCGCCTGGGCATTACCGGCCCAGCGGTCGGCTACCTGATGCAGCGCGCGCTGGTGCTGTCGGGCGGCACGGTGTCGTTCGCCGGCTGGACCACGCCGGTAGCGGAAGCGGAAATCTGCGTGCGCATGGCGACCGATTTGCGCGGCGGTGCTACGCCGGAAACGGCGTTCGCGGCGATCAAGGAAATTCTGCCGGCGATCGAGCTAGCCGATTTTGTCCCGCCGCCGACGCCGGACAATCTCGACGTCGTGCTGGAAGGCGATATCTATCAGCGGCACGTCGTGCTGTGCGGCAATACGCGCTTTGGCGGCGGCCTTGCCGGCCTGACCTCGCGCCTTTTCAGGCGCGGCCAGGAGGTGAGCAGCACGACCGATCCTGAAGCGCTGACCGGCAAGCTCACCGACATCGTCGCGCATGTCGCCAATACGCTGGCCGCCTTCGGCGAGAAGCTGTCGGCCGGCGACGTTATCATCACCGGTTCGATCACTCCGCCGATCATGATCGAGGCTGACGAGACGGAAATCGGCCACGCGCTCGATCCGATTGGCGAAGTCTCGGTGAATTTCGCCCGCGACTGATTGCTAGCTGCCGGATGGAACTTTGCGGGCACGGTGCGGTTCACCCCCGTTCAGTTCACCGGCATGAGAGCGGGCATTGGGTCGCTATGAATTTCGAGTGTGTGATTATCGGCGGCGGGCCGGCCGGCCTGACCGCGGCGACCTATCTCGGCCGTTTCCGTCGCAAGGTACTCGTGATCGATGCGGGCGACAGCCGCGCGCTGCAGATTCCCGAGAGTCATAATTATCCCGGCTTTGCCGAAGGCATATCCGGGCCTGATTTATTGCGAGAGTTGCGGCGACAAGCCGAGCAATATGGCGCCGACATGCTCCAGGGCACCGCTGAAGATATGCTGCGCGATGGTGATGGCTACGCGCTCAAGGTCGGTCGCCGGACGATGCGCGCGCCGCGCGTCCTGCTGGCCACCGGCCTCATCGACATCAGCCCGGCCATGCCGGGCGTTCGGCAGGCCGTCGCGCAAACGAGCATTCGCTATTGTCCGGTGTGCGACGCCTATGAGGCCACCGACAAGGCCATCGCGGTCTATGGTTCGATCGAGGACGCCGAGCCGAAGGCGGCTTTCATGCGCACCTACAGCGACCGCGTCACGCTGTTGCCGACCGACAGCGAGATCGACCCGCGCGCCGCCGAGCGGCTGGCGGCGATCGGCGTGACGTTGGCGCCGTCGGCACCGCGCGATCTGCCCCCGGTCGACGACGGCATTTGCGCCACGCTGCAAGACTGCGAAGAATTGCGCTTCGATGTTCTCTATCCGGTGCTCGGCTGCGATGTGCGCGCCGGCCTAGTGAGCGCGCTCGGCGCGCGCTGCAACGATGTCGGCTGCGTCGTCGACGACGACAAACAGCGCACGACGGTCGCAAATATCTATGCGGCGGGCGACGTGGTGTCCGACCTGCATCAGTTGTCGGTCGCCGCCGGCCACGCCGCCATTGCCGCCACGGCAATCCATAAAAGCCTGCCGAATAATTTTCGCGGATGAAGATCGCCACTTTCAATATCAACAACATCAACCGGCGGCTGGCGAACCTGCTGCAATGGCTCAAAAGCGCCAGACCCGACATTGTCTGCTTGCAGGAATTGAAGGCGGCCGACGCTAACTTTCCCGAAGCAGCGATATCAAAGGCCGGCTATCGATCAGTGTGGCGCGGTGAACGGACGCGGAATGGCGTCGCGATTTTATCGCGCGGCGGCGAGCCGATCGTCACGCGCACCGCCCTGCCCGGCGAGCCAAATGACAAGCAAAGCCGATACCTGGAAGCCGCGATCGACGGCATCCTGGTCGGCTGCCTCTATCTGCCGAACGGCAATCCGCAACCGGGACCGAAATTCGACTACAAACTGGCCTGGTTCAAGCGCTTGCAGGCGCATGCCAAAAAACTGTTGGCGCAGGACATCCCGGTCATTCTCGCCGGCGACTACAATGTCGCGCCGACCGAACTCGATATTTGCAAAACCAAGTCCTGGGACGACGATGCGCTGATCGCGCCGGAAAGCCGCGCCGCTTATGCCAAACTCGTCAAGCAAGGCTGGACCGACGCCATCCGCACGCTGCATCCCGATGCGCCGATGTTCACGTTCTGGCACTACATGCGCAACCGCTGGCCGCGCGATGCCGGCCTGCGGCTCGATCATCTGCTGCTTTCGCCGCAACTGGCGGCGCAACTGAAAGACGCCGGCATCGATCGCGACGTCCGCGGCAGATCGAACGCCAGCGATCACGCGCCGGTCTGGATCGAACTCGGGGCAACGAAACGAAAGGCACTTCTGTCCTCAACGCGCAACCGCAAAGGATAACGCAGGGTACCAGCGCACGTTCTTGATGCCGACTAATGTTTCGGTGGTTACTGCTTGTGCCTGCCGCGCGGTTCCCCATCTGCAAGGTGCACGCCTTCCCTTGAACTGAGGAATTATCCATGTCGCTGCTGTTTTCGAAAGCCACCCTTGGCAAGCTGCCGCTACAGAACCACCTCGCTATGGCGCCGCTGACGCGCAGCCGCGCAACCGGCAACGTGCCCAACGACCTGATGGCGGACTATTACGCCCAGCGCGCCGGCATGGGTCTGATCATCACCGAAGGCACCTCGCCCTCGCCCAACGGTCTTGGCTATGCGCGCATCCCCGGTATCTTCTCACCGGAGCAGGTTGCCGGCTGGAAGAAGGTCACCGGCGCGGTGCATGCGAAGGGCGCCAAGATTTTCGTGCAGTTGATGCATACCGGCCGCATCGGCCATCAGCTCAATCTGCCGAAGGGCGGCCGCATTGTTGCACCGTCGGCGATCGCAGCCGCCGGGCAGATGTACACCGACGCCGAAGGCATGAAGGATCATCCGGTGCCGGAAGCGATGTCGGAAGCCGACATCATGATGACCACCGCCGAATACGTAAACGCCGCCACCAACGCGGTGAAGGCCGGCTTCGACGGCGTCGAGTTGCACGGCGCCAACGGCTATTTGCTCGAGCAGTTCATCCGGCCGAATTCCAACGTCCGCACCGACCAATATGGCGGTTCAATCGAAAACCGCGCCCGCTTCGTGCTGGAAGTCGCCGAAGCGGTGGCCGCGGCCATCGGCAAGGACAAGGTCGGCATCCGGCTGTCGCCCTACGGCGTGTTCAACGACATGCCGCTCTATCCGGAGATGGAAGCCGACTACACCTATCTGGCCGGCAAGCTCAACGCGCTTGGCCTCGCCTACATTCATCTCGTCGATCACTCGGCGCAGGGCGCGCCAAAGGTGCCGGACTCGATCAAGGCGACGTTCCGCAAAGTCTTCAAGCAAGTGCTGATCCTGTCGGGCGGCTATGACGTCGCGCGGGCCGAGGCCGATCTTGCCGCCGGCCGCGCCGATCTGATCGCTTTCGGCAAGCCGATCCTGGCCAATCCCGATCTGGTCGAACGCTGGAAAGCCGGCGCGGCTTTGAATGCGCCGGACATGGCGACCTTCTATACGCCAGGCGCCAAGGGCTACACCGACTACCCGGCGCTTGTCGCACAACCGGCCTGACCGCCTACAATCGCAAGGCACTTTCCATGAGATAGGCATCCGCGCCATAAAGGCGCGGATGCCCCGCCCGTTTGAAGAATCAAGCCCGTGATCCCCTGGACCCTCGTCGATACGGCCACTATTCCCGGCGGCGGCGAAATGCGCCTGATGCGGCGCGGGCTCGAGTTCTCGATCAAGCTCGGCGGCAACGAACTGATGAACAGCCGCCTGAGCGGCTCCGAGCAGGCGCTCGCCACCTTCGCCTGCGATCTTATCGCCACCCGCAACCGGGCGCGGCTGCTGATCGGCGGGCTCGGCATGGGCTTCACGTTGCGCGCCGCGCTCAACAAGCTGCCGCAGGACGCGCATATCGACGTCGCCGAACTGGTGCCGGCGGTAATTGCCTGGGCGCGTGGGCCGATGGCGGAGATTTTTGCACATAGCCTGAGCGATCGGCGCGTCCATTTACGCCAGACCGACGTCGCCACGATGATCGCCGCCGATGCCGCGACGTATGACGCCATTCTGCTCGATGTCGACAATGGGCCTGAGGGCCTGAGCCGCCCCGGCAACGATTCGCTCTATGACCTGCCCGGCCTGAGCGCGGCGCATACGGCGCTGCGGGCGGGCGGTGTGCTGTCGGTGTGGTCGTCGGCGCCGGACCCTAACTTCACGCACCGCCTGCGGCAGGCCGGATTCAGCGTCGAGGAAAAGCGCGTGCGCGCCAACGCCGCGCGCGGCGGCGCCCGTCACGTCATCTGGCTGGCGACGCGCGCTTAGCGTCTTGATTTTTCGCGTTTCCGGACGGCGAACCGGTTCCCACTTCGCCTGGAACGCTCCTAGACGACAATAAAAGCGACGCCCATGCGGTGCGGTTCGGCACGCCATGCCACCTTGCAAACACGGGTCTTGGTCTCGCCTTTGATTTCCAGTTCGAACTGATCAGGAATGCTAGCGATATTGACAAAGGTCAGCCCGGCCCCGCCGTCGGAAATATCCGCCACCGTGCACATCACCGGCGGCAAGTTACGCTTGATAAAGGCCATAGCAGCGCGATTATTGCCAGGTGTGCGCGGATATTGACGTTGATCGACTGACATTGCGGCGCCTTTTGTGCCGGTCACGGGACACACAGCTTGCCGCCAATTTATTAAAAAGCCATTCGGCCCGGGGCGACGAAATTGCCCGCGAGTTGTCTAAAATTGTACATCGACGACAAGTCGAATGAGCCGGCGCGGCCTCTGTCAATCCAGCTGGCGCGCCGGCACCTCGATCGGATTGCAGTTGCGCCGGCCGGACTCGAAACACAATTGCGCCTTGCGCGAATCGACCATCGCATTGGCCAGCCAAATGCCGCCGGCGACAATGAGGACACCGGCGACCGCCAGAAAGATGTTGGTGGCGCGCCAGTCCTGCTCATCGATCTCCTGATCCCGATCGGGATCCGGCGGGCGTTCGGTCTGCCGATCCATGCCGTCAGCCCCGGCGGCGCAGCCAATGATCGACGCTGAAGCGGCCGCTGCCGGCGACGAACAGGAACAGGAAGCCGCCGACCATGGCCATGTTTTTGTAAAAACTGCTGTCCTGCGCGCGCCGCGCGGCGGCATCGGTAAAGGTCCAGTAAGCGTGCGAACTGAAGGTCGCGACCAGCATGAAGGCGACCATCGCAATTACGAAATAGCGGGTGGCCAGGCCAAGGATGATGGCAATGCCCCCGAAAAATTCCAGGGGCACCGACACATAGGCAAGAACGGGCGGCAGGCCGCGCGCCGGAAACGTGGCCGCATAGGCGCCGATGTCGAAAATCTTGCCGTAGCCACTGCGCACGAAAATCCAGCCGAGCAGGATGCGGCCGGCCAGCAGCAGAAAGTCCGCGGTACTCGCCGCGACGGCGTCGGCATGCGACAGCGCCGGCAGCGAGCTTTTTTCGGTTGAGAATGTCATTGCTGTTTCCTGAGATCTGGAAGCCGGGAACTTCATACGGGAAGGAACATCCGCCGCCCATTATTCTTCCATAAAATTGCCGCGACATCTTTGCCCGATCGGGCGGCAGACAAGCCGACCCTCGCCAAATCGCCCCGGAAGCCCTATCTGATAGTGATCACCGCCACCGGAGAACAGAGCCATGGACCCCGCCATTTCGTCGCTGATCGACCGCGCCGGCCTCGACAAAGGCAAGGTGCGCCAGTTGATAGGACGCGGGCTGGAAGGCGCCGACGATGGCGAACTGTTCCTCGAATACAAGCAGACCGAAGCGTTGGCCTTCGACAATGGCCGGCTGAAGCAGGCCACCTACGACACCTCGCAGGGCTTCGGCCTGCGCGCGGTGAAAGACGAAGCGGTCGGCTATGCCCACGCTTCCGATCTGTCGGAAGGCGCGCTGGCGCGTGCCGCCGAGGCGGTGCGCGCGGTCAAGGGCGGTTACAGCGGCAACTACGCCGCCGCGCCGAGCCGCACCAACCGCAAGCTTTACGGCGACGAGAATCCGCTTGGGACGCCTTCCTTTGAAGACAAGGTGAAACTGCTGGAGACCATCGACGCTTATGCGCGCGCCAAGGACCCGCGCGTGCGGCAGGTGACGGCGAGCATCGCCGCGACCTGGCAGGTGGTGGAAATTTTGCGCGCCGATGGCGAGACCTATCGCGACATCCGGCCGCTGGTGCGCCTCAACGTGTCGGTCGTCGCCGGCGATGGCGATCGGCAGGAATCCGGCAGCCACGGCGTCGGCGGCCGCGAGGGCTATCAGCGCTTCATCGAACCTTCGATGTGGCAAGGCGCGGTCGATGAGGCCGTGCGTCAGGCCATGGTCAATCTCACCGCCGTCGCCGCGCCGGCCGGCGAGATGGATGTAGTACTTGGTGCTGGTTGGCCGGGCGTAATGCTGCATGAAGCTGTCGGTCATGGCCTCGAAGGCGACTTCAACCGCAAGAAGACTTCTGCTTTCGCCGGGCTCATGGGCCAGCAGGTCGCCGCCAAGGGCGTCACCGTGGTCGATGACGGCACGCTGCAATCGCGGCGCGGTTCGCTGTCGATTGACGACGAAGGCACGCCGACCAACCGCACCGTGCTGATCGAGGACGGCATCCTCGTCGGCTACATGCAGGACCGCCAGAATGCGCGCCTGATGGGCATGAAGCCGACCGGCAACGGCCGCCGCGAGAGCCACGCGCATGTGCCGATGCCGCGCATGACTAACACCGCGATGCTTGCCGGAAAGCACGATCCGGCCGAGATAATCGCATCGGTGAAGAACGGACTCTACGCCGTCAACTTCGGCGGTGGCCAGGTCGACATCACCTCCGGCAAATACGTGTTTCAGTGCACCGAAGCCTACAAGATCGAGAACGGCAAGGTCACCGCGCCGGTGAAAGGCGCCATGCTGATCGGCAACGGGCCGACCGACCTGCACCGCATCTCGATGATCGGCAATGACTTCGCGCTCGATCCCGGCATCGGCACCTGCGGCAAGAACGGTCAAGGCGTGCCGGTCGGCGTCGGCCAGCCGAGCCTGCGCATGGACCGCATTACGGTGGGCGGGACGGCGTAGCGGCGGCTAGCGCACAACCCCCGACACGCAACACGGCTTTGGCCGCGGCCGCGTGATGCGGTCTTTCAGGAAGCAACGCGCCGACGCGCCGATATAACCCGGCCGCACATAGGTCCAGGCGCGGCATTTATTGTCGGCGTCGCAAGCGGCGACACAGGCCGCGCCGGTTGAATCCGACGGCGTTTCGAAATTGCGATAGTCGCCGCCGACACGGTCGATCGCGGGCTCAACCGGCCCTTTACGCAGCTCGATGACGCCGGCGCCGCGCACGCCCGACACGCAGCATCGGTCCTCGAAACGCGGCACCACTTTGTTTTTGAGCCAGCACTGAGCGTAGGCTTTTTCCGACCGCGGATAGGAGAACGTCCAGGCCTGGCAGCGGCCGTCGCGCTCGCAGCGCTGGGCGCATTCGGCCGGGTCGCCGGAGCGGATGTCGAATTTCAGATAGTCGCCGCCACGGCGATCAAAGCCGCTCTGCGCCTGCGCCGCACCGGCGAGGACCAGCCCCGCCAGCAGCGCGCAAAAGAATCTGAACCGCAAAATCATGCCGCATCCTAAACCAGAAGGCGGCGATTGCCGCGCCGGAAACCGGATGGGCGGAAAAAGTTTGCGCCCGCCGGAGGGGCCGGCGGGCGCTGATGATCCGGGCGCGAGAGGGGATTTCGCGTGATCCCGGATCCGCGGCCGATGAGAGGGATCGGCCGTTTGGCGTTAAATGCTCTGGCGCGCCGGCCGGTCGGTCGCCGGGCGGTGAAAGGCGCTGTCGGCCGCCGGATTGCTGGCCATGCGGATCACGGCGCGGTTCATGCGGCGCTCGATGGCGCGCTCGCTCAATAGCGCTGTCGGGTCCTCCCACAACGGCGTCGAGAAGGCGTCGACGACGTCCGAGCGGGTCAGGCCGATATCGGCCAGCATGTGACGGTCGAGACGGGCCAGCACATTGGCATCGCGGCGGTGGCGCAGGGCGCGCGCAATGGCTTTGAGCGAATAGGCGGCCGGCGCGACAGCGGCGGCAACAACGCGGGCCAAAGTACCAGCGGCGAGCGGAACAACAGGATAATGTGCGGTCGTCATGGCAGTCTCCATCCAAGTCAGCGGGGTCGAGGCATGATCGCCTTGAAAGCCCGGCTTCGAGCCACCCGGTCTCCCAACCCGGTTCCTTCCGAAGCACGACCTGTATGCGCGCCGGCTATTGATTAGTGAAACGAATGTTTTTAATCTGACCAATCAGGAATACTGATGTTAACGATTATGGCCGAATGGGACTATTAGCCGCCGAAAAATCGCTCGTTGAAACAATCCGATGTCGTTTCCGTGAGCAGCTTTGTGGCGTGCTGAAATTAACGCCGAGCCAGACCAATTTGGGATGCCTGCCATGACCGCGCTTCTCGACGTCGATCAATTGCGTACCTTTGTCGCCATCGCCGAAACCGGCAGCTTCACCAAGGCGGCCGAGGTCGTGAACAAGACCCAGTCCGCCGTCTCCATGCAGATGAAACGGCTGGAGGAGCGCCTGGAGCGGCCGATTTTTGCCCGCGACGGCCGCGCCAGCAAGCTCACCGACGACGGCCAGCGCCTGCTCGATTACGCCCGGCGAATCATCAAGCTCAATGTCGAGACCATCGCCGCCTTTTCCGACGCCGAATTGTCCGGCCGGGTCAGGCTCGGCGTCCCGGACGACTATGCCGACCGCTATCTGCCGGAGATCATGGCGCGGTTCTCGCGCGCCTATCCGAGCGTCGAACTGTCGGTGATCTGCGAGCCCTCGGTCGACCTTCTGAAGCGCATCGACGCCAACGAGATCGATCTGGCCATCGTCACCAATTGCGACTCCAAGCGCGCCTCGGAAACCTTTCGCCGCGAACGTCTGCTCTGGGTGACTTCGAACCGGCACGCCACGCATTCCGAGGAACGATTGCCGCTGGCGCTCGGCCGGCCGACCTGCAGCTGGCGGCGTTCGGCCATCGACCGGCTGGACACCATGGCGCGGCCCTATCGCGTTCTCTATTCGAGTTCGAATGCCGGCGCGGTCGCCGCCGCCGTACTCGCCGGCTTCGCCGTGTCGGTGCTGCCGGAGTCGGGGCTTCGCCCCGGCATGCGCGTCTTGACCGCCGCCGACGGTTTCCCCGAACTGCCGAGCTGCAATATCGGGCTGGTGCGCAATGCGCATGAGGGCTCGTCGCTCGCCGACGCGCTGGCCGAGCACATCATTCTGTCGCTCGATAATTTGTCGGAATCGGTGCAGGCGGCGGAGTAGCTCAGCAAATCTCCGCCGCTGTCGCATCGAGTACGCGCACCAGATCGGCGGGCGAAAGCTCGACCTGCAGCCCGCGCCGTCCGCCATTGGCGACGATCAGCGGAAACGCCATTGCAGATTGTTCGATGAAGACCCGTGCGCGTTTTTTCTGGCCGAAGGCCGAAATACCCCCGACGTGATAGCCGGTGATGCGCTCGGCTTCGGCGGCCGGCAGCATGGCGCAGCTTTTAGCGCCGGCGGCCTGCGCGAGTCTTTTCAAGTTCACTTCGCGGTCGGACGGCGCGAGAACACAGATCACGTCGTTGCCGGCCTTCGCCATCAAGGTCTTGAGCAAACGCGCGGGCTCGATGCCGAGTGCCTCGGCCGCCTGCATGCCGATGCGCGCGGCGTTCGGGTCGTAATCGTATTCGTGGAGCTTGAAGGCGACGCCAGCCTTCTCAAGCGCGAGCGTCGCGGGCGTGGATTTGGCCATCAAAGGACCCTAATACACATACTCTTCAAAAATCGGCTCGACCGAACCTTTCCACTCGCCGTGGAATTTTTCCAGCAACTCCTCGGCCGGCGTGATGCCGCGCGCGATGCTCTCCTCGAGCGGCCGCAGGTAGCGCGTCTCGTCGCGGCCGTTCTTGTCGAAGAACTTGCGCCGCGCCAGACCGCGCGATGCAAAGCGCAAGGTCTCCTGCGCCAAAGTCAGCATGTTGTGGCCGCGAATCTCGGCGCGGAAGCCGAGCTTCGGCACGTCGTCGCGCAACTTCTGGCGCTCTTCCGCCGTCCATGTCTTGACCATATCCCAGCAGGCGTCGAGCGATACATCGTCATAGAACAGCCCGACCCAGAAGGCGGTGAGCGATGGCAAGCGCCGCCACGGTCCGCCATCGGCGCCGCGCATTTCCAGATAACGCTTGAGCCGCACCTCGGGAAAAATCGTCGACAGATGATTGGCCCAATCGGACATGGTCGGCCGCTCGCCCAGCAAAGCGTCGAGCTTGCCGGCAAAGAAATCGCGGAACGATTTGCCGGCGACGTCGATATAGGTGTCGCCGCGCTTGACGAAATACATCGGCACGTCGAGCGCGTAATCGACATAGCGCTCGAAGCCCATGCCGTCTTCAAAAGCAAACGGCATCATGCCGGCGCGGTTGTTGTCAGTGTCGCGCCAGATTTCCGAGCGCATCGACAGAAGACCGTTCGGCTTGCCTTCGGTGAACGGCGAATTGGCGAACAGCGCGGTGGCCACCGGCTGCAAGGCCAGCGAGACGCGCAGCTTCTTGACCATGTCGGCTTCCGACGAGAAGTCGAGGTTCGCCTGCACCGTACAGGTGCGGTACATCATGTCGAGGCCGCGCGTGCCGACCTTCGGCATGTAGTTGGTCATGATCTTGTAGCGGCTCTTCGGCATCACCGGAATTTCGGCGCTGCTCCAGTTCGGCGTCATGCCCAGCCCGAGGAAGCCTATCCCCAGGGGTTTAGCCACTTCGCGCACCTGCGCCAGATGCGCCATCAGCTCGGCCGCGGTCTGGTGCACGGTTTCGACCGGCGCGCCGGACAGTTCGAACTGGCCGCCCGGCTCCAGCGAAATGGCGCCGCCGCCGGTGACGTCGAAAAGGCCGATGATGTTCTCGCCGTCCATGATCGGCTCCCAGCCGAGCAGGCCGTGCATGCCTTCAAGGATGGCGTGGATGCTCTTGGCGCCGGCATAGGGCACAGGCCGGTGCCCATCGATCGTGAACACGAATTTCTCGTGTTCGGTGCCGACACGAAACTGCGCCTTCGGCTTGTTGCCCGCCTCGAACCACGCGACGAGTTCGTCGCGGGTCTCAATCGGGGTCATATCGATCTGGTCGCGCGCCATACAGGATGCTTGCTTTTAAAGGTCGCCAAAAGAGCCGGGACCTTAAACATGGGGCGCGCAAAAGGGCAATGCGAGAGGTCTCAAGCCGGATTCAGGGCCGCTTGACGTTTTCGCGGGGCCAAAGCAGGCCGCCCGCGGCGAGCGCCACCAGCATGCCGACCAGTTGGGCGGCGATGAAGGCCGGTACGCCCACAGGCGCTATCCCGGCGAAGGTATCCGACAGGGCCCGCGCGATAGTCACCGCCGGATTGGCGAACGAAGTCGAGGCGGTGAACCAATAGGCCGCGGTGATGTAAAGCCCGACCGCGTAAGCCACGGCTTGCGGCGCTTTCGCCACGCATCCGAGGATCGTCAGCAGCAGGCCAAAAGTGGCGACCGCTTCGGCGAACCACTGCGCCGGGCCGCTGCGCACATGGGCGGAGAATTGCAGGATCGGCAATTCGAACATCGCATGCGCGGCAAAAACGCCAACGACGCCGCCAACGATCTGCACGGCGATGTAAGCCGCAAGCTCGCGCCAGGGAAATTCGCCACGCAGGGCAAACGCAAGCGTGACAGCCGGATTGAAATGCGCGCCGGATAGCGGACCAAAAATGAGAATGAGCACGACGAGAATAGCGCCGGTCGGCAGCGTATTGCCCAGGAGCGCAATGGCGACGTTACCGCCGGACAGTCTCTCGGCCATGATGCCGGAGCCGACGACAGTCACGAGCAGCAAGGCGGTGCCGAGGGCTTCGGCGAACAGACGGCGGGATAGCGGTTCGCTCACGCCAATTCGCCCTTCGCCAACGCCGTCGCGCCTTCGGTCCCGCCGATGTCCTTGAGCCGTTTGGCAAGCACCAGTTTATCGAGCTTGTTGAGCGGCAGCGCGAGGAACAGCTCGATGCGGCGGTTCAGCATGCGATAGGCGTCCTTGAACGCCAGCGCGATTTCGGCGTCGCTGCCGGTCGCGGCGGCCGGATCGGGAATGCCCCAATGCGCCGTCATTGGTTGACCCGGCCAGATCGGGCACGATTCGCCGGCGGCGTCATCGCAGACAGTGAAGACGAAATCGAGCTTCGGCGCGCCGGCTTGCGCGAATTCGGCCCAGCTTTTCGAGCGCAGGCCGGTAACGTCGTGATTGAAGCCGCGCAGCAATTCCAGCGTGCGCGGATTGACCTCGCCCTTGGGATGGCTGCCGGCACTGAACGCCTTGAAGCGCCC
This sequence comes from Rhizobium sp. Q54, assembly GCA_945861265.1. GTDB lineage: Bacteria > Pseudomonadota > Alphaproteobacteria > Rhizobiales > Xanthobacteraceae > Pseudolabrys. The sequence continues at coordinate 20,234 of CAMAUC010000025.1, forward strand.
CTGCCCCAGGCGATTGAGAATCGCCTCGCCGATGATCGAACGCGCCGAATTGCCGGTGCAGAGGAACAGAACGTTGAAAACATGGTCAGCCATTGGCACTCACCCTTTTGGTTCGCGGCGCGCCGCAACTTGAGTTGAAATTCTCGACCACAGGCGCGCAGATCTTAGGATTGCCGCCGCAGCAGTCGCGCAGCATGAAGTCGATCAGGCCGAGAAAGCCGTCGAGATTGGCGCGGTAGTTCATCGAGCGGCCGTCGCGCGTCACCGAAATCAGGCCGCCGCGCATGAGCGCCGCCAGATGCGTCGACATGGTGTTGTGCGGCACCCTGCAGAAGGCGGCGATGTCGCCGGCCGGCAAACCGTCCGGATGCGCGGCGACCAGCTTGCGAAACGCCTTGAGCCGCGTTGGCTGGGCGAGCGCTGAAAAGGCAGCCTGCGATTTCTTGGCGTCCATTTTCGATACGTCCATCTGTCGAGACATATCGACATATTATGACAGCCGGATGACGGCCGGCAAGAGCCCGGCCGCGACCGTTGTGAAATTGTGGATCAGCCGGTTTTGGCCATCGCGGTGGCGCCGTCGGTGTGGCCGATGTCCTTGAGGCGCGCGGTCACAACGAGCTTGTCCAGCTTGTCGATCGGGATCGCCAGCAGCAGATCGATGCGGCGCTTGAGCATGCCGTAGGCTTCGTCGAAGGCGACGGCGACTTCGGCTTCGCTGCCCTGCGCCTTGACCGGATCGGGAATGCCCCAGTGCGCCAGCATCGGCTCGCCCGGCCAGACCGGGCAGGTTTCACCGGCCGCGTCGTCGCAAACCGTGATGACAAAATCGAGCTTCTCGCCCTTCGCACTGGCGAACTCGTCCCAGCTCTTTGATCGCAGGTCCGAAACGTCATGGCCGGCGGCCGTCAGAACCTTCACCGTGTGCGGGTTGACCTCGCCCTTCGCCGTGGTGCCGGCGCTGAACGCCTTGAACTTGCCTTTGCCGAGATCGTTGAGGATGGCCTCGCTCATGATCGACCGCGCGGAATTGCCGCTGCACAGGAACAGAACGTTGTAGATGCGGTCAGCCATGGACATTCCCCCAAACGCGCAAGCGGTAGCGTGATGTATCGGCGATTTATGACAGTGCGGTGACTACGCCAAAGCGCCGAATAGACGTGCCTATTCGCCCCTGTTGTTTGACGGCCCGGGGGAGCCGAAGTCCGATGCCCGCCCAACAAGAAGAGGGCGCGCGGAACGCCAAGGGTCCGGGAGGACCCACGGGCCTCGACGCCTCACGACATCGAGGCTTGTCGAGTGTAGATAACCGCAAGTCCGCCAAGTCCTGGCGTCCCGCGCAGCAGTGTTCTGGCTTGCTCCGTTCCGCCCCCGGTGGACTGACCTTTTCAGGCTGCCTCTTGCTTTAGGCTCACCTTTCCACCGCAGCGGGACCCTGCAAAATGCGCGGGCATTCCGATAAATGCCGGGCGATTGCCTTCGGGGGTCCCAGTGACGCGCGGCTGGCGCGCCGGGACGAAGCGGCTTGGACCGCCGGTTTCGGGATCTGGCGCCGCATCTCCGACGCCCCCGACCGGCCACCGCTCCCCGCCCCGCATCTGAAGATGCTGTACAGACACCCCTCATTGGGGCGGGATTCCTAGTATATAGTCCTAGGATAAAATACAGTCAAGCGGCTTTTTCAAGAAAGGCTTGGTGGATGCCCGGGCAAAGCGCGGGCATGACGGTGACGTGTGGACAGAGCGATAAAACCGCCTTCTACACGCCGAAGTTCACATTTCGTTCTTTTCCATTGCGCTGCGATGCTTTATTGCTTCGCGACATGACCCGGTTTGCCTCATGACGCAGTTTACCCCGCACCAGGACGATGCCCTGAAAGCCGTCGCCGACTGGCTCAAGGCCAAGCCGGGCACCGGCAACACGCCGCAGGTGTTCCGGCTGTTTGGATACGCCGGCACCGGCAAGACCACGCTCGCCACGCATATCGCCGACGCGGTCGATGGCGAGGTCAAGTTCGCGGCCTTCACCGGCAAGGCGGCCTCGGTGATGCGCGGTAAAGGCTGCCGCGACGCCACCACGATCCATTCGCTGATCTATCGCGCCCGCGAAAGCGGCGAGGAAATTCCGAGCTTCGATCTGTGGGACCAGGCGCCGGCCTCCAAGGCCGAGTTGATCATCATCGACGAGTGCTCAATGGTCGATGCCGAACTCGGCCGCGACCTGCTGTCGTTCGGCGTGCCGCTTCTGGTGATCGGCGATCCGGCGCAATTGCCGCCGATCCAGGGCGGCGGCTTTTTCACCGAGCACGAACCGGACGCGATGCTGACCGAGGTGCACCGGCAGGCACGCGACAATCCGATCGTGCGGCTGTCGATGGACATTCGCGCCGGCGATTATCTCGAGCCGGGGCAATACGGCGAAAGCCAGGTGGTGCTGAAGGCCGACCTCGATCCGCAGCGCGTGTTGGAGGCCGACCAGGTGCTGGTCGGGCGAAACAATACGCGCCGCGCCTATAACCAGCGCATGCGCCAGCGCCGCGGCTTCACCGACACGATGCCGGAAGCCGGCGACAAGTTGGTGTGCCTGCGCAACAACCGCAAGAAAGGCCTGTTCAACGGCGGCCTGTGGAGCGTGAAAGAGCGCGGCGCCAAGAAGGGCATCATGACGATGCGGCTTCTGCCCGACGACGAGACCGCGACGCGCGGCGTCAAGGTGTCGGTGCGGCCGGAATGCTTTGTCGGCGGCCTCGAGCAGCTCGACTGGCCGCGCCGCAAACCTTACGACGAATTCGACTACGGCTATGTGCTGACCGTGCACAAGTCGCAGGGCTCGCAATGGGACGATGTCGTGCTGTTCGACGAGTCGTTTGCGTTTTCGGAGAGCCGGGAGAGATGGCTCTATACCGGCGTCACCCGCGCGGCGAAGCGGCTGACGATTGTGATGTAGATTTCCAAGTCCGCCATCGAACGAAGGGCAGCGCCGCAAGCGCCACCGCGGTGAACGCCGCGCCGGCGAGAAATGTGCCGGCCGGCCCGGTGACATCCCAAAGCGACCCGGCGATGATGCTGGCAGCCAGCATGGCAACGCCGCTGACGAGATTGAACACGCCGAAGGCGGTGCCGCGCAGCTCCTCGGGCGCCGCATCGGCGACCAGCGCGGCGAGCGGCCCTTGCGTCAGACCCATATGGAGGCCCCAGAGCGCCACGCCGATCATCACGGCACTGACGCCGTCGGCTATGGCCAGCACGAGGTCGGCAAGAATCAACAATGCGAAGCCGACGGTGACGACGCCGTAACGGCCGATGCGGTCGGAGAGCGCGCCGGCCGGCCAGGCCGTGAACGTATAGACGATGTTCATGACAACCAGCACGATCGGCACAAGCGATACCGGCAAGCCGACGGACTGCGCGCGCAGCAACAGGAAGGCCTCGCTGAACCGCGCCATCGTAAAGATGGCGGCGACAGCTACGATCATCCAATAGGTCCGGCTGAGACGGCCAAGTTCCTTGCGCGAAAGCGGCGCGCGCACGGTGCGCAGGCCGGGCGGCCGTTCCGGTTCGCGCACGCCGAAGACGATGATGGCTACCGAGATGAAGGCCGGAATAACCGCGATCCAGAACACGGCGGTAAAATTGCTGGCGAAGGCGGCCATAAATACAATGGCCAGCAAGGGGCCGAGTACCGCGCCGATCGTATCCAGCGATTGCCGCAGACCATAGGCGCTGCCGCGCAATCCGGCCGGCGTGAGATCGGCGATCAGCGCGTCGCGCGGCGCACCACGAATGCCCTTGCCGACGCGGTCGACGAAACGCGCCGCCACCAGCCAGCCAATACCCGATGCCAGCGGAAATATCGGCTTGGTCATAGCGGCCAAGCCATAGCCGAAGGCCGCAAGCCATTTTCGCTTGCCGAGGTAATCGCTCAGCGCGCCGGAGAATATTTTCGTGATCGAGGCGGTGGCCTCGGCGATGCCCTCGATAATGCCGACGGTCAAGGTCGAGGTGCCGAGAACCGTAACCAGATACAGCGGCAGCAGCGCATGGATCATCTCGGACGAGACATCCATGAACATCGATACCAAGCCGAGCGCCCAGACACTGCCTGGAATCTCGCGCCACCGCAGAAGTGAGCGGGGTTGTTCGGGCATCACACCTCGCTCTTACGCCGGCTTACAGAGGCTAGAAGCTTACGCCGCCTTTTTCTTCTCGGGCGCGAAGCGCTGATAGAAGCTCTGGTCGTGCTCGGCCATGTCGATCAGCAATTTGTTCGGCGCGAAGCGCGCGCCGTATTTGGCCTCCAGCTTCTTGCACAGGGCGACGAACGTCTTCGTTCCCATCATGTCGATGTAGGACAAGGTACCGCCGGAGAACGGCGCAAAGCCGAAACCGAGGATCGAGCCGACATCGGCCTCGCGTACGTCGGTGAGTACTTTCTCCTCGAAGCAGCGCGCGGTTTCCAGAGCCTGCATCGCCAGGAGGCGGTCCTTCAATTCCTGCACGTCGATTTTTTCGGGATCCAGTTTGACCGGCTGCAAATCGGCCAGACCGGGCCACAGCTTTTTCGGACCGGCGGCCGGATAATCATAGAAGCCCTTGCCGTTCTTGCGGCCGAAGCGCTGGCGCTTTTCGACCATGTCTTCGAGCAATATCTTCTGACGCGGGTCGATCGCCGCGGCGCCGAGATCGGCCTCGGTGGCCTTGAGGATTTTCCAGGCAAGATCGACCGCGACTTCGTCGTTGAGCGACAGCGGGCCGACCGGCATGCCGGCCATGCGCCCGACATTCTCGATCATCGCCGCCGGCACGCCTTCGGCCAGCATCAGATGGCCCTCGCGGATATAGGTGCCGACCACGCGCGAGGTGTAGAAGCCGCGCGAATCGTTGACGACGATCGGTGTCTTGCGGATGGCACGCACATAATCGAGCGCGGCGGCGAGCGCGCGGTCGCCCGTCTCCTTGCCGAGAATGAGCTCGACCAGCATCATGCGGTCGACCGGCGAGAAGAAGTGAATGCCGATGAAGCGCGCCGGCTCCTTGAACTCGGCGGCGAGCGAGGAGATCGGCAGCGTCGAGGTGTTGGAGGCGAAGATCGCCTTGTCGCCGATCACCGCCTGGATTTTCGCAATGACGTCCGACTTCACCTTGCGATCCTCGAACACCGCTTCGATGATCAGGTCGCAATCGGCCAGCGCCGCATAGTCGGCCGATGGCGTGATCTTTTCCAGAAGCGTGTCGCGGTCGGCGCCTTTCATCCGGCCCTTCATGACGCGGTCGCTCATCGCCTTGTGCAACGCGGCTTTGCCCTTGTCGGCGGTTTCCTGATCGCGGTCGACGAGCACGACCTGCAACCCGGCCGCCGCGCTGACCTGCGCAATGCCGGCGCCCATGAAGCCGGCGCCGACGACGCCGACTTTCTTGATCGAGACCGGCGGCTCGTTTGCCGGACGGCGCGCGCCTTTGTTGAGGTCCTGCATGTTGACGAACAAAGTGCGGATCATCGAGGCGGCTTCCGGCGAGCGCAGGATCTTGGCGAACCAGCGCGACTCGACGCGCAGCGCCACATCCATCGGCAATTGCAGGCCTTCATAGACGACCTGCAAAATGGCGCGCGCCGCCGGATAATTGTCGTAGGTCTCGCGGCGATAGATCGCGTTCGCCGGCGGGAAAGTCATCATGCCAGCCTTGGAATAGACCGGGCCCCCTGGCAGCTTGAAGCCCTTCACATCCCACGGCGCTTCCGCCTTGCCGCCGGCCTTGATCCAGTCCTTGGCGGTCTTGATCAAGTCGTCCTGCGGCACGACATTGTCGATCAGCTTCATCGCCTTGGCGCGATCGGTTTTCAGCTGATCGCCCTTGAGCAGAAATTGCAGCGCGTCGGCCGGCTGCATCATGCGCGCGACGCGCTGCGTGCCGCCGGCGCCGGGAAACAGGCCGATCTTGATTTCCGGCAGGCCGAGCCGCGTCTTCGGATTGTCGGCGGCGACGCGGTGATGACAGGCGAGCGCCAGTTCGAAGCCGCCGCCCATCGCCGTGCCGTTGAGCGCGCAGACCCAGGGCTTGCCGGGCGTGTGGCCTTTGTCCTTGGCGGTCGTCTCCTTGCCGCCCTTCTCGATGCGGCGATAGAGCAGCGACAGTTTGCGGCTTTCCTCGAAGATGAATTTCGCCGCTGCGACCTCGCCTTCGTTCTTCATCATGCCGGCGTAAAGCGAGCCCATGCGCTCCAGCATGGTCAGGTCGGCGCCGCCGCAGAAGGCTTCCTTGCCGGAGGTGATGACCGCGCCCTTGATCGCGGCGTCATTGCTCACCTTGTCGACGAGGACGGAAAGCTCCTCGATGGCGTCAAGCGTAATGACGTTCATCGAGCGGTCGGGCATGTCCCAGGTAATCAGCGCGACGCCGTCGGCGTCGACGTCGAGTTTGAAATTGGCCATGACCGTCTAGCTCCTATGGCGAAAATGGATCGCCGTTTTTCTTCGAGTAACGAAAGCCCTTGTCGTCGCGCACGACCTGCATGTCGATGTCGGAATAATGCGCGCGCTCGACCGCGGCGCGGCTGCCGACTTCGATAAAGACTGCGTCGCTGCCCGAGCGGTTGATCAAACAATGACCGTTGGCGACGCCGGCCCTCCAGGCAGCGCTGTCGCCGGCCTTCAGCACCGTCTCGCCGTCGTCCTCGCACAAGACCACTTCGCCTGCGAGCACATAGACGAATTCGTCTTCGTTTTCGTGCCAGTGGCGCTGCGACGACGCCGCGCCGGGCTTGAGCGTGCACATATTGACGCCGAATTGCGTCAACCCGGCGGCGCGGGCGAGCCTTTTGCGGCTACGCCCTTCCACCGCCTTGTTGTGCGGCGGCGGATAGTTGGTCGCGGTGTCAGGCTTGATGCTTGCGATATCGATTTTGGGCATTCCTTTGCAGTCCTGCTTATTCCTCTCGCCATCCCCTACAACGTTCGCCTTGCGCGGCGGAATCTCGAAAGAATTCTACACGCGTTCGATGATCGTCGCCGTGCCCATGCCGGCGCCGATGCAAAGCGTGATCAAAGCCGTCGATTTGCCGGTGCGCTCCAACTCATCCAGCACGGTGCCGAGGATCATCGCGCCGGTCGCGCCGAGGGGATGGCCCATGGCGATGGCGCCGCCATTGACATTGATCTTGTCGCGCGGAATGTCGAAGGCCTGCATGTAGCGCAAGACCACCGAGGCGAAGGCCTCGTTCAATTCAAACAGATCGATGTCGCCGATCGACATGCCGGCCTTTTGCAGAACCTTGTGCGTCACGTCGACCGGGCCGGTGAGCATGATCGCCGGCTCGGAGCCGATATTGGCGAAGGCCTTGATGCGCGCACGCGGTTTCAAATTGTTGCGGGCGCCCGCTTCCTTGCTGCCGAGCAGGACGGCGGCGGCGCCATCGACAATGCCGGACGAATTGCCGGCGTGGTGAACGTGATTGATCGACTCGATTTCCGGATAGCGCTGCACCGCGACGGCATCGAAGCCGGCCATCTCGCCCATCTGGATGAAGGACGGCTGCAACGCGGCGAGCGACTGCATCGTCGTCGATGGCCGCATGTGCTCGTCATGATCGAGGATGGTCAGGCCGTTGACGTCCTTGACCGTCATCACCGAATTCTTGAACAGGCCGGCGTCCCAGGATTTGGCGGCGCGCTGCTGGCTTTCGACCGCATAGGCATCGACGTCGTCGCGCGAGAAGCCGTATTTAGTGGCGATCAGATCGGCGGAAATGCCCTGCGGCAGAAAATACGTCTTGACCGCGATGGTCGGGTCGACCGGCCAGGCGCCGCCGGAGGCGCCGATGCCGACGCGGCTCATCGATTCGACGCCACCGCCGATGGTCATGTCGTGCTGGCCGGACATGATCTCGGCCGCGGCGAAATTTACCGCGTCCAGTCCCGAAGCGCAGAAGCGGTTGATCTGGATGCCGGGCACGCTGTCGCCGAAGCCGGCGACCAAAGCCGCGGCGCGGGCGATGTCGCCGCCGGCTTCACCAACCGGATCGACGCAGCCCATGACGACGTCGTCGATCTGCGCCGGGTCGAGCTTGTTGCGGTCCTTGATGGCCCCTAACGCCTGCGCCGCCAGATTGAGCGCGGTCACTTCATGCAGCGAGCCATCGGCCTTGCCGCGGCCGCGCGGCGTACGGACGGTGTCGTAAATGAATGCGTCGGGCATCGGCAGCCTCCAATCGATCGATTGCCACGCGGCCTACAAACTCCGCGCAATCAAAAGCTTCATGATCTCGTTCGTTCCCGCATATATACGCAGCACGCGGGCGTCGCGGTAGAGGCGCGAGATCGGATATTCGTCCATAAAACCGTAGCCGCCGAACAGTTGCAGGCAGCGGTCGATGACCTTGGCCTGCGTGTCGGTCAGCTTGTACTTGGCCATCGAGGCGGTAACGGTGTCGAGCTTGCCCTCGACATGCAGGCCGATGCAATAATCGAGAAACACCTTGGCGATGGTGACCTCGGTCTTGCATTCCGCCAGCTCGAACTGGGTGTTCTGGAATTCGATGATCTTCTTGCCGAAGGCCTGACGCTGCTTGACGTAATCGACGGTCAGCGCCAGTGCGCGCTCCATCATAGCGACGGCGTGAACGGCGACGATGAGCCGCTCCTGCGGCAATTCCTTCATCAACTGGTAGAAGCCCTGGCCCTCCTCGGGGCCAAGCAGCGCCTCGGCCGGAAGCTTGACGTCGTCGAAAAACAGTTCCGATGTATCGGCGCTATCGAGGCCGAGCTTCTTCAGCTTGCGGCCGCGGCGGAAGCCGGGCGCGTCATCGGTCTCGACCACCATCAACGACACGCCCTTGGAGCCGGCCTTGGGGTCGGTCTTGGCGACGACGATGATCAGGTTGGCGTGCTGGCCGTTGGTGATGAAGGTCTTGGCGCCGTTGAGCACATAACCATTGCCGGATTTTTCCGCCTTGGTGCGCACGCCTTGCAGGTCGGAGCCGGTGCCGGGCTCGGTCATTGCGATGGCGCCGACCAGTTCGCCGGTGGCAAGCTTCGGCAGCCAGCGCTTTTTCTGCTCCTCGGTGCCGTAATGCAGAATGTAAGGCGCGACGATGCCGGAATGCAGCGGCGCGCCGAACGAGTCGAAAGCGCCGAGCGAAAATTCGCGGTTGATCACCGCCTCATGCGCGAAGCTGCCGCCGGAGCCGCCATATTCCTCCGGCATCGAGGCGCACAGCAACCCGGCCTCGCCGGCCTTGGTCCATACGTCGCGGTCGTAAATACCGGCTTCGTGCCAGCGGTCGACATGCGGGGTGAATTCGGCGGCGACATAGCGGCGCGCCTGCTCCTCGAGCATGACGAGGTCTTCGGTCATCCACGGGGGACGCGGCAGGTTGAGCGCTTCCATCGGTGGGGCGTTCTTTAAGCTCGGGCGTCTTGTCGGTGCGCCATTTATGCGAATCGTCAGGGCCCAACATAGGGCCAGTGGGCGGCGGGGGCGAGGGGGAACGCGCACGCCTCGCCGTCGTAGTAAGCCGTCATTCCGGGGGCGCTCGTGAAACGAGCTAACCCGGAATCCAGAAATAGATGAAATTCAAGCTAGATTCCAGATTCACCCGCCAGCGCCTTTGAGGCGCAGGCGGGCGCCCCGGAATGACAGCACTTACTTCGCCGGATCCTTCACATTCTCGACCTTGTCGAACTCAACGTTCTGCACGGCTCCGCCGACCTTTTCGACCTTGCGGATATAGACCGTCTGGACGATGTCGCGGGTGTCCGGGTCGATCGAAATGGGGCCGCGCGGGCTTTCCCATTTCATGCCCTTGGCCGCCGCGATCAGTGAGTCACCGTCGGCCTTGCCGCCGGTCTTCTTCAAGGCTTCGTAGATCAGGTGCATGCCGTCCCAGCCGCCGATCGAGAACACATCGGGGTTGCGCTTGAACTCGGCATTGTAGGCTTTGACGAAGTCCTCGTTCGCCTTCGACTTATGCTCCCAGCCATAATGAAACACGGTGATGATGCCGAGGGCCGCGTCGCCCATGTTCCGGAGCGCGACATCGTCCATAGTGATCTCACCCTGGCCCATGACCTTGATCGTCTTGGAATCCATGCCGCGCTCGGCGAGCGCCTTCATGAAAGCCGGCGGCTGCGCGCCGCCCGGAATGAAAACGAAGATCGCCTCCGGATTGAGATCCTTGGCGCGCTGCACGAAGGCGGAAAAATCCGGGTTGGCGATCGGCATGCGCACGCCACCGACGATGTCGCCGCCGGCGGCCTTGAAGCCTTTCTGGAACCAGGTTTCGGCGTCGATGCCGGGGCCGTAATCCGACACCATGGTGTAAGCCCGCTTGACGCCGGTCTTGGCCGCCCAGGCGCCGAAGGTGTTTTCAAGTTGCGGAATGGTCAGCGAGGTGCGCGCTACGTATGGCGACTTGGTGGTGATGGCGGAAGTCGCCGCGTTCATCACCACCATGAACTTCTTGGCTTCCGCCGACACGTCGGCGGCGCCGAAGGCTTCCGGCGTCAGCGTGAAGCCGGCGAGAATGTCGACCTTGTCGCGCACGATCAATTCCTGCGCCAGTCGCTTGGCGACGTCCGGGTTCGGTCCGCCAGTGTCCTTGCGGATGATTTCGATCTTGCGCCCGGCGACCGTGTCGCCGTGCTGCTTCATGTACAATTTGATTGAGTTGTCCATCTGCGCGGCGGTGTCGGCGAACTGGCCCGAGTAGGCCATGATCAAACCGACCTTGACGGTGTCCTGCGCCTGGGCCGAGGATACCGACGCTGCCGTCAGCAGACCCGCCACCGTCGCCGCCGAAACGAAAACTGATTTTCGCATAAAATTCCTCCCGAAAGCCGCACGGTCAGTCGACGGCTTGCCCATAGGCTAGCGCCAATCCAGCCTTCCGTCACCGGAGTAGCTCGCGTGTTGGAATTCGCAGTGTTCGATCATCTCGACACCAACGGCTCGCCGTTGGGCAGCTTTTTCGACGAGCGGCTGCGACTGATCGAGACCATCGAACAGGCCGGCTTCGCCGCGTATCATGTGGCGGAACATCATTCGAGCCCGCTCGGCATGGCGTCGAGCCCAAGCGTCTTTCTCAGCGCCGCGATCCAGCGTACCAGCACCATCAAACTGGGGCCGCTGGTTTATGTGCTGCCGCTGTATCATCCGCTGCGCGTCTATGAGGAGGTCTGCATGCTGGACCACCTCAGCAAAGGCCGCTTCATGCTCGGCGTGGGCCGCGGCGGCGCGCTGGTCGAGCATCAGCGTTATGGGATCGAGCCCACCAATGCTTCGGCGATCTATCAGGAAGCATTTGCGGTGCTGATGCGCGCCTTCGAGACGGACGTGCTGAATTTCGAGGGGAAATTTTTCACCTTCAAGGATTTCGTCGTTCAGACAAAGCCGTATCAACTGCCGCATCCGCCGATCTGGTATGGCGCACCATCGCCCGATGCGATTGCCTGGGCGGTGCCGAAAGCAATCAATGTCGTGTCGCTCGGACCTTCGGCGCGGGCCAAGGCGATCTCGGATCGCTATCGCAAGGACTGGCGCGAACTTGGCCGCGCTGAGTCCGAGTTGCCGCGCATCGGCATCACCCGCCACGTCGTCGTCGCCGAGACCGACGCGCAGGCGCGGCAAATCGCGCGCGACGCCTATCCGCGCTGGCGCGAAGCGATGGAGTTCCTGTGGAAGCGATCCGGCCAGGATTTCCTGCTCAAGGAAATCTACCCGATGGACTTCGTGGCCTTGCAGGCCATCGGTCACGGCATTGCCGGCTCGCCAGCGACCGTGCGCGATTACATTGCGCGGCTGGAGCGCGAGGCCGGCGTCAATTACGTGCTGTGCCAAATGGCTTTCGGCGACATGAATTTTACTGATGCGACGCATTCGATAAAGTTGTTCGGCCAGGAAGTGATGCGGGAGTTTAGATAAAGCTTCCGCCGATATAGCGACACGCGCGCTAATCGTGCTACCACCGGCCCCGCCAGGCCGGGATTTATCATCATGAACGCAACAGCGGGCGGATCGACGCCGGAGCTGACCGACTCATCCTATTCGTGGTGGCGGCTTGCCGTATCGGTGCTGCTCTCGACCATCGGCGGCGTCGGCATGTGGTCGGTGGTTGTCGTGCTGCCGGCGATGCAGGCCGACTTCGGCGTCGATCGCGCCGCGGCATCGCTGCCTTATACGCTGACCATGTTCGGCTTCGCCGGCGGCGGCGTTCTGCTCGGCCAGCTCGCCGATCGTTACGGCGTAACCTTGCCCGCCGTGCTCAGCACGCTGGCCCTCAGCGCCGGCTATATCGCCGTCGGGCATTCAACGACTCTCTGGCAGGTCGCCATCGCGCACGGGCTTCTGATCGGCGTCGGCACCTCGGCAACTTTCGCACCGTTGATGGCCGATATCTCGCACTGGTTCGTGCGCCGGCGCGGCATCGCCGTCGCAGTGGCCGCCGCGGGAAATTACCTCGCCGGCACGATCTGGCCGCCGATCGTGCAGCATTTCACCGCCAGCATCGGCTGGCGCGACACCTATACCGGCATCGGCATTTTCTGTCTGATCACGATGCTGCCTCTGGCGCTGCTGCTGCGACGGCGCATCGAAAGCCACCACAGCGTCGCCTCCGGCGCGGCGGCGGCGGCCAAACAGGCGGCGCTGCCGTTTTCACCGATGACGCTGCAAGTGCTGCTGTGCATCGCCGGCGTCGGCTGCTGCGTGGCGATGTCGATGCCGCAGGTTCACATCGTCGCCTATTGCGGCGATCTCGGCTACGGCGTGGCGCGCGGCGCCGACATGCTGTCGCTGATGCTCGGCTTCGGCATCATCAGCCGCGTCGCGTCCGGCTTCATCGCCGACCGCATCGGCGGCGTCGGCACCTTGCTGATCGGCTCGGTGCTGCAGGGCGTCGCGCTGTTTTTGTATCTGATGTTCGACGGGCTTTATTCGCTTTACGTCATCTCGGCCTTGTTCGGCCTGTTCCAGGGCGGCATCGTGCCCTGCTATGCCATCATCGTGCGCGAATATTTCCCGCCGCGGCAGGCCTCGACGCGCGTCGGCCTCGTCATCATGGCGACGATTCTCGGCATGGCTTTGGGCGGATGGCTGTCCGGGGTGATCTTCGATCTGACCGGCTCGTACCATATCGCCTTTCTCAACGGGCTGGGCTGGAATTTGGTCAATGTCTCGATCATGGCCTGGCTGTTGATTCGCTCACGGCAGCGCCTTACTCTTGCCTGACGAATCAATTTCAACTCCCGCAGGATCGATCATTGGCTCGCGATGCGCGTATGAACGCTTTGCGTAGAATAATACGTAGCGAAAACTGTTGATTGTCATTGACAACAATCGGCCAAAGACCGGCCGGACAAGAGCGGGGGCCCATTCGTCGATGCAATTTTCAGTTGGACGGCCGGATGTGGTCCGGGCCATCAATCAGCGCTGGCTGCTCAAATTCTGGAAGCGCAGCCGAAATCACCAGGCCCTGCCGTCGTGGCAGGCCGTCGAAGCTGAGAACCTCGGCCGGGTCGCGGACAACCTGAGCTATCTTGAGGTATCCGGCGACGGCGCCATCAAGCGCTTTCAAGTTCGCCAACACGGTCCGGGCGTCGCCAAGCTCTATGGCGCACCCAATTGCAGCGGCCGGTATCTCGACGAAATCATCCCGCGCCCGCGTCACCCGACCGGCCTCATGCCCTACTACAAGGCCTTCAGTACCGGGACGCCGGTTTACACGATCTGCGACGTGACCGACAAAGATGGCCGTCACATCCTGTTCGAGCGGCTGATCCTGCCCTTCAGCGATGGCGGCACTGGCGTGACCCGCATCATGTCCTCGTTCGAGTTCGTCTGTGAAGACGGCTCTTACGACGCCGCGTCCCTGGTCGGGCTGCAACACGGCGCCCCGTCGCTGCGCCTGTGCGCGATGATCCAAGCGCAACAGACGACAGCGGCGCCCTAGAACGCCTCGTCCGGCAATTCCATCGTTGAGGCCGCGCCGGCCTGGATGCGTGCCAGCCGCGTGGCCGTTTCCGGCAGCATGCGGTCCATGAAGAAGCGCGCGGTGGTCAGCTTGCCGTTGTAATAGGCCGCCGCGCCATTTGCTTCCGGCAACTTCGCCAGCGACGCCTCGACGATCTTGCACCACATGAAGCCGAGCGCGACCAGACCGAACAGATGCATGTAGTCGGTGGCGCCGGCGCCGGCATTGTCGGGCTTGGCCATCGCGTTCTGCATGAACCACATCGAGGCTTGTTGCAGGTGGCCGGCGGCAGCCCCAAGCGGCGCCACGAACGGCTTCATCTTCTCGTCGGCTTCCTTTTCCTTCACGAAAGCACCGAGTTCGCCGAGGAAGGCCATCAGCGCGCGGCCGCCATCCTTGCCGAGCTTGCGGCCGACCAGATCGAGCGCCTGGATGCCGTTGGCGCCTTCGTAGATCTGCGCGATGCGCGCATCGCGCACAAACTGCTCCATGCCGTTCTCGGCAATGTAGCCGTGACCGCCCCACAATTGCTGCGCCGACACGGCGTTGGCGAATCCCAGGTCGGTCAGCACGCCCTTGATCACCGGCGTCAGCAGACCGAGCGCGTCGTCGGCACTCTGGCGTTCCTTGTCGTCGCCGGAACGATGCGCGACATCGCTCTTGAGGCCCGCCCATATGACAAGCGCACGCGCGGCCTCGTTGAAGGCCTTGATGGTCATCAGCGTGCGCCGCACGTCGGGATGCACGATGATCGGATCGGCCGCCTTGTCGGGATATTTCGCGCCGGTGAGCGCTCGGCCCTGCAGGCGCTCCTTGGTGTAGATCACGGCGTTCTGATAGGCGACCTCGGACTGCGCCAGGCCCTGGATGCCGACGCCCAAGCGAGCTTCGTTCATCATCACGAACATGGCGTTGAGACCGCGATTTTCCTCGCCGATCAGCCAGCCGGTGGCGCTGTCGTAATTCATGACGCAGGTCGAGTTGCCGTGAATGCCCATTTTTTCTTCGAGCGAGCCGCAGGTGACGCCGTTACGCTCGCCGAGCGAACCGTCGTCATTGACCTTGATCTTCGGCACGACGAACAGCGAGATGCCCTTGGTGCCGGCGGGTGCGCCTTCGATACGGGCCAGCACAAGATGCACGATGTTCTCCGACAAATCGTGTTCACCGGCGGAGATGAAAATCTTGGTGCCGGAAATCTTGTAACTTCCGTCGCCCTGCTTGACCGCTTTGGTGCGCAGCAGGCCGAGATCGGTGCCGCAATGCGGCTCGGTCAGGTTCATGGTGCCGGTCCACACGCCGCTCACCATTTTCGGCAGATATTTCTGTTTCAACTCCTGCGAGGCGTGCACCAGCATCGCCGCGATCGCGCCCTGCGTCAGGCCCTGATACATCGAGAAGGCCATATTGGCCGAGCACATGAATTCGTTGACCGTTTCGGTCAGAGTCGCCGGCAGGCCCTGGCCGCCGAATTCCTCCGGCACCGAGATGCCGATCCAGCCGCCATCGACGATCTGCTGGAAGGCTTCCTTGAAACCTTTCGGCGTGGTGACGCTGCCGTCCGGATGGCGGGTGCAGCCTTGCGTATCGCCGACGCGGTTGAGCGGAGTGAGCACGTCCTCGGACAGCCTGGCAGCCTCGCGCAGGATCGCCTCGATCATGTCTGGGGTAGCATCGGCAAAACCCGGCAGATTGCCGTAGCGCTCGATGTGAAAGACGTCCTTGAGCAGAAACAACGCATCGTCGACAGGTGCTTTGTAGGTCGGCATTGTTTCTCTCCCCAGCGCGGTCGATCGGATTCCTTTGGCCTTACCCGGCCGGTATGTCGGAACAAGAATCGATTGCCGCAACCCTAGTATGGGCGCCGCGGTTTACGCCCGTCTTAAAATCAACGGTACGCGGCTGCTTTCCGGCCCTGCCACGGCGCCGCATCGGATGGCGGGCGTTCGCCCCGGAGTTCCGGGCCGGAGGGCGTGAAAGACGCGAATTCGCACGGAAAGTCCGATACTTCCGGCAAACATTAACCGCCTGTTTACCGAGAACGGCAAAAAGTCGGTCGGTGGACTGAGGACCGGCCCGCCTTGCGTCCCGTATGCGCGCGCCGGTTCCACGAGAGTCGATCCAGGCTCTCCGCGCCTCCACCTCGACTGTGGGTGTGAGAATGAAATTCGCCGTCCCGTGGAGTGTGAAAGGCATAAGGCCGGAAGCCCGCGAGACTGCCAAGGAAGCGGCGCGCCGCTCCGGCATGCCCTTGGGCGAATGGCTGAATTCCGTGATCCTGCAACAGGCTGAGGAAGACGGCACGCACGGTTCGTCCTATCGCGACGATGACGAGTCCTATGGCGACGAACTGGCCGGCGTGCATCAGCGCCTGGACGACATCACCCGCCGCATCGAACAATTCACCCGCAGCACGGCTCAGTCGCCCAGAGCCGGGCGGGCCGCGCCGGCCCGCGAGACGCCAAACCGCGAAACCGCGCAACTGGCGCAGCTGATTGCACGGCTGGACCAGCGCATCGACCAGATCGCCACCATCCCGCGCATGGTGGCGGCGCCGCCGATGGCGCCGGCCATGATGCCGCCAATGACGCCACCAATGGCGCCGGTCATGCCGCCGCAGGGCCTCGACCGCGCGGTGGCCGAAATCGCCGCGCGTCAGCGCATGCTCAATGGCGGCGCGCCACAACAGCCAGTACCGCCGCAGGTGCAGGCCTATGCGCCGCCGCATGCCCAAGTTTACGTGCCACCGCCGGTCATGATGCCGGTGCCGAGCCAGGACCTGTCGGGCCTCGAAGAACATCTGCGCCAAATCACCGACCAGATCGAAACCCTGCGCCGTCCCGGCGTCGAGGACGCCATCAATGCCCTGCGTGCCGAACTCGGCGACATCGGCCAGGCGCTCAACGAGGCGATGCCGCGCAAGGCGATCGACGCCATCGAGCGGCAGATTCAAGGCCTGACCCAGCGCATCGCCGAAGGCCGCCAATCCGGCAATATTGGCGGCGTCGATGGCAATGCGCTGTCCGGCATCGAGCACGGTCTGGCCGAAGTGCGCGACGCACTGCGCGGCCTGACGCCGGCGGAAAACCTTGTCGGCTTCAACGAAGCGGTCGGCGGCCTGGCGCACAAGATCGACCTGATCGTTGCGCAGAAAGACCCGGCCGCGCTCGGCCAGCTCGAGCACGCCATCACGTCCTTGCGCGACATGGCCGGCCATGTCGCGTCGAATGAAGCCGTTGGCCGGCTTGCCTCGCAGGTTCAGCAATTGGCCGAGCGGGTCGAACATTACGGCGTCGGGTCCGGCGCCGGCGACGCGCTCAACAGTCTCGAGCATCGCATCGCCGCGCTGTCCGACGCGCTCGCCGAACGGGCGCAGAACGGCGCCACCGTGCCGCCGCGACTTGAGGCTCTGGTCGAGTCGCTGGCGGACAAGATCGAAAAAATTCAACAGAGCCGCGGCGACGGCCCGGTCGGCGATCTTGAAGATCACATCGTCACTCTGGTGAAGCGGCTGGACGCCTCGGATTCGCGGCTCGGCCATCTCGAAGCGATCGAACGCGGCCTCGGCGATCTCCTGGTCAACATCGAGGAGATGCGCGCCAATAAAGGCAGCGGCGGGCTGCGCGAGGACAATTCATCCGGCGTCATCGAACTCAAGAACGATATCGCCCGCACCCAGAACGCGCTCGACGCCGTACACGGCACGCTCGGCCTGGTGGTCGACCGCCTCGCCACGATCGAGCGCGGCGTGCGCGGCGGACGCAGCCCGGACGATCACGAACTGGCCGACATTCCCCACCCGGTCGGCAAGATCGCGGCGCGCGCGGTCAGCATCGAACCGCCGCAAGCGCATGTGCCACCGCCGCCGCCCGTTCAGTCACCAAGGCCGGCGCCCGCTCCGGCGCCGCAACCGGTTATGCAACCGGTCATGCAGCCGGTCTCGCAGCCGTCGATGCCCGAGCCGCCGCAGGCACGGCGCCCATCACCTCCCGCGCCACAGCCGGTGGCGCAACAGCAGCCCGCCGCTAGACCGCAGCGGCTGCCGCAAGCCGCCCGGCTGCCGATCAATCCCGATTTGCCGCCCGATCAACCGCTGGAGCCTGGCTCGGCCGCGCCGCGCCTGCAAGCCAATGCCGCGCGCCTCGCCGCCTCGGAAGCAGCATTAGGCGGCGCGCAGCCGAGTGGACCCGCCGGCAAATCCGGATTTATCGCCGCCGCCCGCCGCGCCGCTCAGGCCGCAATCGACACCGCCAAGCCGCGCGCGCCGCATCCGGAAGCCGTGGAGTTGGGATTCGACGATATTGAACGGCCGACGTTGCGCGCCTCGGTGATGAAGCGGGTCAAGTCGCTGTTCATCGCCGCCAGCATTGTCGCGATCGTGATCGGTCTCGTGCAGATCACTGGCAATGTGTTTAATATCGGCGGTCCTCCCAAGGAACAAAGCACGCAAGCGCCCGCGCCGGCTGGCGATATGGACGGCGACGACAAATCGGCGGCGGGCGATGAACCGTTGACCTCGCCCCAGCGTCCGCCGGTGCCGCTCAGTCCGCCGACCTTGCCCGGCGTGACGCCGCCATCGCTCGACACCGCGCCGAATGCCAATGCGCCGCAGCAGCCGTCGTTGTTGAGCCCGCCGGCGCCGAACCCAAACGCCGACGTCACCGGATCGATCGGCCGCAATACGCTCAAGCAAAATCCGGCACGGCCGCCGGCGGCAGCAGCGCCGGCGCCGGCCAAGCCGGAAGCCGACAAATTGCCGATCGCGCTGGGCGGTACGCGGCTGCGCAGCGCCGCCATCGGTGGCGACGCCGCCGCTGCCTACGAAGTCGCGCTACGTTTCGCCGAAGGGCGCGGCGTCGCGGTCGATGCGGAAGAAGCCGCGCGCTGGTACGAACGCGCCGCCAGCAAGGGCCTGGCGCCGGCGCAGTTCCGCTATGCCAGCCTCTTGGAAAAAGGCACCGGCGTGAAAAAGAACCTCGGCCAGGCGCGCAAGCTCTATGTCGCCGCCGCCAGCCAGGGCCACGCCAAGGCGATGCATAATCTCGCCGTGCTCTATGCCGAGGGCATCGACGGCAAGCCGGACTATGCCACCGCGGCCCTCTGGTTCCGCAAGGCGGCGCAGCACGGCATCGCCGACAGCCAATACAATCTCGGCGTTCTGTGCGCTCGTGGCCTCGGCACCGACAAGAACCTGGCGGAAGCCTTCAAGTGGTTCGCGCTGGCCGCGGCGCAGGGCGACCGCGACTCGGCCAAGAAGCGCGACGACGTGACCGCCCATCTCGATGCCGACGAACTGGCCAGCGCCCGCGACAGCGTCAAGAGCTTCGTGCCCGAGCCGCAGCCGCAACAGGCGCTCACCGTGCCGGTTCCCCAGGGCGGCTGGGACGATGCCGCGACCGCCGCGCCGCAACAAGCAAAGCCGCGCGGCGCCCGGGCGATTTCGGCCGACATACCTCGCCTGTCGTCTTTGCCGGCGAACACGATCGACGCCGGGCGGCGGTAAGGTAAAGATCGCGAAAGCGGTGGCCAAGCGGGGCCAAATCGCGCAAAGACGTGATTGCGTCGGCATTCGCCGCTACTATCGATAAAGCCCGATCCAAGCCCCGCACGCCGGACAAAGCCGCTTGCAGATCTACCTTCCGATCGCCGACCTGCCCGTCAACGTCTTCCTTGTTCTGGGAATGGGGCTGGCGGTCGGTTTCATCTCCGGCATGTTCGGCATTGGCGGCGGCTTCCTGATGACGCCGCTCCTCATCTTCGTCGGTATTTCGCCGGCGGTCGCGGTTGCCAGCGTCACCAGCCACATCGCCGCGTCCTCGTTCACCGGCGCCATCACCTATTGGCGCAAGCGCGCCATCGACGTCGCACTGGCGATGATGCTGTTATCCTCCGGCATTCTCGGCACCGCCACGGGCGTCTGGCTGTTCACGCTGCTGCGCGAACTGGATCAGCTCGATCTCGTCATCGGCGTATCCTACGTCACGCTGCTGACGACAGTTGGCGCGCTGATGATCAATGAAAGTGTGCAGGCCGAACTGCGCGCGCGCAAAGGCCAACCGGCGACGTTGCGGCGGCCGGGCAGCCACACTTTCGTGCACGGCCTGCCACTCAAGATGCGCTTCAAGCGCTCGAAGATCTATGTGTCGGCTATCCCCGTGTGGGGCATCGGTTTCACCATCGGTTTCATCGGCGCGATTCTCGGCATTGGCGGCGGCTTCCTGCTGGTGCCGATGCTGATCTATTTCCTGCGCGTGCCGACCGCGACCGTGATCGGCACATCGATGGTGTTGACGCTCGTCACCATGGCCTCGGCGACGGTGATGCACGCCGCCACCAACCATCTGGTCGACGCGGTGCTGGCGCTCATTCTTATCGTCGGCGGCGTCATCGGCGCGCAATTCGGCGCCCGCACCGGGCAGAAGATGCGCGGCGAAAGATTGCGCCTGCTGCTCGGTCTTTTGGTGTTCGCGGTCGGACTGCGCTTTGCCTATGAACTGGTGGTCCGGCCGGACGAACTGTTTTCGTTGCGCTTCGTGAGGAGCGAGTGATGGTACGCCGCGCCCTCATCGCCGCGACGCTCCTTGCAGTTTGCGCCATGACGCCGGCGCAGGCCGAACGGCTGGTGGTGTCGCTGTCCAATCATCGTGTCGCCGTGACATCGAGCTTCACCGGCGAGGATCTGGTGCTGTTCGGCACCATCGAGCCGGACCGGCCGCAAACGGCGCTGCGCAGCGCCTATGATCT
>CAMAUC010000026.1 GCA_945861265.1 Rhizobium sp. Q54
GGTCGAAAAACTACTCAGGGCCTGAGCTTTTCATCGGCGAGAGTCGGGACTACATAAGCTCCATGATCCATGTCTGCTCCCTCGCGCGCCTGCATTCGACGGTCGATGAAACCGGCGCCAGTCATATCGTCACGCTGCTGCGGCAGACCGACCGCGCCGCGCGGCCGGGCCACATCGCGCCGGAAAATCATCTGATCCTCGGCGTCGACGATATCGCCACGGCCAGCGACGGCCAGATATTGCCTGGCGATGAGCATGTCGCGCGGCTGCTGGCCTTCGCGCAAAGCTGGGACCGCAAGGCGCCGATGGTGGTGCATTGCTTCGCCGGCATCAGCCGCTCGACCGCCGCCGCCTATGCCGCCGCCTGCGCGCTCAATCCGGCCCGCGACGAGGCGGAAATCGCCCGCGCCATCCGCGATGCGTCGGCGACGGCCATGCCCAATGCCCGCATCGTCGCCATCGCCGACCGCATGCTCAAGCGCGATGGCCGCATGGTGCGCGCGGTCGAAGCCTTAGGGCGCGGACTGGAAGCTCCCGAAGGCCATCCGTTCCGGCTCGATCTGCTATAAGCGGCCGGAGTACATTTCCATCAGCGGGCGGGGGCAAGGGTGACGGAATATTCCTACGGCGTGGTGAGCCCGGACATTCTCAAAACCCATGACGGGCTCGGCTTTCTCAAAGGCATCATCGCCGGCACGCTGCCGCAGCCGCCGATCTGCGAGGTGATGGGCTTTCATCTGATCGACGCCGGGCAAGGCCGCGCGGTGTTTGAAGGCCTGCCCGATTTGCAGCACTACAATCCGATCGGAAGCGTGCATGGCGGCTTCGCCGCGACTTTGCTCGATTCGGCACTCGGCTGCGCGATCTTCTCGACGCTGCACAAAGGCGACGCCTGGACCACGCTCGAGCTGAAGCTCAATTACGTGCGCGGCATGACCGCGGACACGGGCCCGGTACGCGCCGAGGGCCGCGTCATTCACCGCGGCCGCACCGTCGCAACGTCGGAAGGCGATTTAAAAGACGCAGCCGGCAAATTGTACGCGCACGCTACCACGACGTGCATGATCTTTCCGGCGAAGGGCTGAAATTCAGCCCTGGGTCTTTGGAATATGCACGACCATGCCGTCGAGCCGCGGCGTGATGACGACGCGGCAGGCCATACGGCTGTTGCGCTTCACGGGCGCCGCGACTTCGTCGAGCTTGTTGTTTTCTTCCACGCTGATCGGCGGCAACAGCGACGTATAGCGCTCGTCGATATAGACGTGACATGTGCCGCAGGCGCAGCTGCCGGCGCAGGCGCCGATGATGCCTTCGACCGCGGTATCGACCGCCGCCTGCATCACCGTCATGCCATCCGGCGCCTCGATTTCCAGGCGCACGCCATCGGGCTGAACGTAAATGAGGTTCGTCATTACCGCTCTCCGTAACAAACGCGCGCACGTGGCGGCGACGTTACGCAGCGATCATTGAGGTTTAGTTTCTTTCGGCGGTCAGCGACGAGCGCAGGCCGAGCGGCTGGCCGGTGTCGTTGCTGACGCTGGCGCGCGTAGTGCGGCGGGTGAATTCGCAATAGGCAAATCCCAGACCCGAGATCGAACCGCGGAAACTGTTGTCGTCGAGTTTTTGCAGATTGAAGCACGGGTCGATCGGCAGGCCGCGCAGCGAGGCGCACACCGACTCGCCTTTGACCTGGAGTGTGTTGGGCGGCAGCACGGCGTAGCGCACTTTGCCCGCGCCCTGGAACTGGATGGAACCGACTACCGAACCGTCGGCGTGAACGCGGCCCTGGCCGCGCGTGCCTTCAAAGCAATTATAGCTGAAGGTCTTTCCGATGACGAAACGGCGCGCTTCGTCGGCGGTCATTTCACCGGCCACTGCCGGCACCGCCGCTAACAACCCAACCAAGCATGCAAAGCCACGCAACATTTTCACGACTCCGACTCAACGCTACAAGTTTACGCGGGCTCAGGCCCGTTTTTAAAGTCCAAAGCGAGTATGCCTAACGAAAGTCGCCAAATCCTGAAGACGTTTACCCGATTTTGACCACGACGCGGCCGCGGATCTGGCCGGCGACGATAGCGGCTGCGGCGTCAGGAACCTCGGCAAGGCCGATTTCCCGTGTCATCGCGGCCAATTTGGGGCGGTCGAGGCCAGTTTCGAGCCGTTTCCACGCCTCTTGCCGGCGGGGCAGCGGGCACATCACCGAGTCGATGCCATAAAGACACACTCCCCGTAAAATAAACGGCGCCACCGAGGTCGGCAGGTCCATGCCCCCGGCTAATCCACAGGCGGCGACCGCTCCGCCATAGCGGGTCATCGACAGCAGGTTGGCCAATGTCGTGGAACCCACGGCATCGACGCCGCCGGCCCAGCGCTCCTTGGCCAGCATCTTGACCGGACCGGTCAGAGCCGCGCGCTCGACGATCTCGGTGGCGCCCAGGCCTTTGAGGTAGTCGGCTTCCTCGGCGCGCCCGGTGACCGCGCTGACGGAAAAGCCGAGTTTGGACAGCAGCGCGACTGCGACCGAGCCGACGCCGCCGGCCGCCCCTGTGACCGCCACAGGGCCGCCGGCCGGGGAAAGGCCATGCCTTTCCAGCGCCATCACCGACAGCATCGCCGTATAGCCAGCGGTGCCGATGGCCATCGCCTCGCGCGCGCTCATTGTGTCCGGCAGCCGCACCAGCCAGTCGCCCTTGACGCGGGCTTTCCCGGCATAGGCGCCAAGATGGGTTTCGCCGACGCCCCAGCCATTGAGGATGACCTTGTCGCCCGCCTTCCAGGCGGCGTGGCTGGAGCTCTCGACCGTGCCGGCGAAATCGATGCCGGCAATCATCGGAAAGCGGCGCACCACCGGCGCCTTGCCGGTGATGGCCAGGCCATCCTTGTAATTGACCGTCGAATATTCGACCCGGACGGTGACATCGCCGTCCATCAGGTTGGCGTCGTCGAAATCGGCCAAAGCCGCTTTGGTGCCGGTCTCGGTCTTTTCGACCACCATCGCCTTGAATGTCGCCACGCGCTTGCTCCCGTAAATTATGGGAGCATTCTTGGCGCGCTACGGCGTGCGACGCAAGCGATCAGGCTGGCGCCGCGGCGACGCCGGGCCGCAGCACCGGCTTCTCGACGATCGGCAGATTGATCAGCGCCGACAAGACGCCGAAGAACACGGACAGCCACCACACGGGATTATAAGAGCCGAAGTATTCAAACGCGTAGCCGCCGAGCAGCACGCCAAGGAAGCCGCCCACCTGATGGCTGAAGAAGGCAAAGCCGAACAGCATGGTCAGCCAGCGCGTCCCGAACATCACCGCCACAAGTCCCGACGTCGGCGGCACGGTCGACAGCCACAACAGGCCGGTCACCGCGCCGAAGATCAGCGTTCCGATGGTCGATGGTGGCATCATGATGAAGATGACGATCGACGCCGCCCGCGCCGCATAGATAATCGACAGGATGTAACGCTTCGGCATGCGGCTGCCGAGATAACCGGAGGTCAGCGAGCCGACAATGTTGAACAGGCCGATGACGGCGAGCGTCCAGCCGCCGACCTGCGCCGATATTCCGCGGTCGATCAGATAAGACGGCAGATGCACGGTGACGAAAGCAAGCTGGAAGCCGCAGGTGAAGAAGCCGAGCACCAGCAGGACATAAGAGCGGTGGCCGAAAGCCTCGGTCAAAGCCTGCTTCACCGATTGTGACGCGAGCGGCGCCGGCGCGCCGGGCGCGCGGCGCGGTGTCGCCAAGGCCATCGACAGCGGCAGGATCAGCAGCAGAATGCCGCTGAAGATCAGCAGCGCGTTCTGCCAGCCATAGGCGTCCATCAGGCCGACACCGAGCGGCGAAAACAGGAACTGGCCGAAGGAGCCGGCGCCGGTGCCGACGCCGAAAGCGATCGATCGCCATTCCTCCGGCAACAGCTTGCCAAATCCGCCGATGACGATGGTGAACGAACTCGCCGACAGCCCGAAGCCGATCAGCACACCGGCGGTGATGGTGAGGCTGCCGGGCGTCGTCGAGTAGCCCATCAAGCCAATGCCCGCCGCATAGAGAAGGGCGCCGACACATAGAACCCAGTTGGTGCCGTATTTGTCGGCGATAGCGCCGGCGAAAGGCTGGCCGACGCCCCACAACAAATTCTGGATCGCCAGGGCAAACGCGAAAACTTCGCGGCCCCAGCCATTGGCTTGCGACATCGGCGTCAGAAAGAAACCGAGCGAGGAACGCGGGCCAAAGCCGATCATGGCCACCAAACAGCCGCAGATGATGATCACCAGCGGCGTGCGCCATGTGGCGAGAACCGATTTTTCGGCGGCGGCGGGCGTCGACATGAGGAGGCTCCGGTCGGATTGGCTTTTAAGGGAAACGCGCGACAAACCGCCGCAACCGGGTGGAACATAGAGGGTCCGGCCGCCAGCCTGAAACGAATATTCGTGATCCCAAACATTTACCAGGCGCATGGCTCGGCCTGAGAAAATGCGGGAAAACGCGCCTCTATGAAGCGGAAGGGCCTCCGCCACAAGAGCCGCCGGACGGCGCCCCGCCACTCACCTCACAGCTTTTTGACTTCCGCCGCCGTCGTCGTGGCGTCGCCCCAGCGCGGCTCGTCGGCGCCGTCGCCCCAGTTGCGCGGTCGGTAGAAAATCAGCCCGCCGAGCTTGTCCATCTTCTTCATCTCGCGCACCCAGTTCGGCCGCGCCCAGTCGTCGTGATAATGGGTCGACTTGGCGACTTCCGGCATCCACAGCTTTCCGTCGAGCGTATCGCGCGCGATTTTTTGCGCCCGCGCCCAGGCATCCGGCTCCTTGATCGCTTTCGATTTGCCATCGCAAGCAAAAGTGAATTGGCAGGCAAGATGGCGGTGGTCGTTCTGATAGACGACGCCACAAACGTCGTTGGGATAATACGGCGTGAATGCCCGGTTCAGGACGACCTGCGCCACCGCGATCTGCGCCCGCACCGGCTCGTCGCGCGATTCGAAATAGATCGCATTGGCCAGGCACTTCTCGGCTTTGACGCGCGTCACGCCGGCCAGCTTCAGCCGCTCGGCCGGCGTGCGCGGATGCTGATCGACGCCGGTGACGATGCCTTTGCTGGCGATGCTCTCGCCCTCTTTGGCCAGATCCTTGCCAAAGGGGCCCGGCTGTTGCGGCGTGATTGCCGACTGTTTGATGTCGGGATCGACCAGAGCGAACACCACCGGCGCTTCGCCCGGCGCCCAGGGTGCGATCCGTCGATCGCCGCCCTTCAGCGGGTCGGTGCCGAAAAAGACGCTGCCTTCGTTGATGCCCTTGTCCTTGAAAAGTCCCAATGCCGATTTGACGACAGGCGTTTCGGCTTCGACCGGCGGCGTGGCGGCGAAGCGCTCCTGTGCCTTGGATGACAAGACCGCATCGGCGTTATCCGGCATCGGCTCGATGTCCGCCATCGGCGGCAAAGGCGGCAGCGGTTCGCGCGCCCGCGATGCAAGCGAATCCTGTTTCGACCGGCGATTGACCGACGGAAAGCGCAGCGGCGCGTTCGCATCGCCAAGTGGCTGCGCGCCGATCGAGCCGGCGATATCGGCCGGATCGAAATTCGCCAGTGCGTAAACCGGCGGTGGCGGAATGAAGGTGCCGACCGGACGCGGCAGCGAGAACATGGCGGCGTGAATGGTGCCGAAAGGCGAGGCAATCAGATGCGCCCGCGCACGCTCGGCGACCGCCGGCTGGCGCGCCAGCAAAGCGCCGAGATCCTGATAGCCGATGGCCTGGGGCAACAAGGCGATGACCAGCACCCCGAGTCCGGTTCGCACCAGACGCGACGATCCGCGCCGGCGGCGCTTTGCTGACCTGTGACTCACTCTGCTCACGCAACACCACAACAGACCACGGCGACTGCCGTCCCGACGCCGACAATGCGACAGGTTTCGTTATGGGGCGGTTAACCTTGAAATTGCGCTAATGGCCAAAGTTCCCGAGGTTGCCGCGGACCGTTTGCCCCCGGCTTTCGCCGCAACCGCGGCGAACAAAAATTAACCATATCGCAAGGGCTGACGGCCACTATACGCTGGAAACTACCAGCGAGCCGGCATGTCCATTCAAGACGTCGTTATCGCCCTGGCCGGCCAGGCGCCTTTATGGCTCGGCCTTGGCCTTGCCTTTCTGTTCGCGGTCGCCATTCCGCTGCGGCGCCTGCGCGCGCAGAATCTCCGGCTTTCGGCGGCGCTCAACAATATGTCGCAAGGCCTCAACATGTTCGATGCGCATGGCCGCATCACATTGTTGAACCAGCGCTATCTCAATATGTACGGCCTGTCGCCGGACATCGTGAAGCCTGGCTGCTCGCTGCAAGCACTCATTCAGCATCGCGTCGATACCGGCCTGTTGAGCTGCGACGTCGATTCCTACTGCAAACGGATCATGGACGGCGTCGGCAAGCGGGAGAGCACGCCGCATTACGTACAGGCGAGCGACGGCCGCATCGTTCTGGCCAAGAATGAACCGCTGCCCGACGGCGGCTGGGTATCCACGCACGAGGACGTCACCGAGCAGCGCCGCGCCGAGGAAGAACGGGCTGCGATCCGCGATCACGAGAAGCGCCGCGCCGCGATCGAGCAGGCCATCGCCGCGTTCCGGCCGCTGGTCGAGCAATTGCTGTCGCGCGTCAGCGACAGCGCCACCGCCATGCGCGCGACCGCCGACGGCCTGTTCGGCTCGTCCGATCAGACGTCACAGCGCGCCGACAGCGCGGTGCAGGCATTCAACGAAGCCAGTGCCAATGTCGAGACCGCCGCGGTCGCCGCCGAGGAACTGTCGCAGTCGATTTCCGAGATCAGCCGTCACCTCACCCACACCAGCGACATCGTCCGTCTGGCGACCGAGGAAGCGACATCGACCGACAGCGAGATCGCCGGTCTTGCCGTTGGCGCGCAGAAGATCGGCGACGTCGTCAAGCTGATCCGCGACATTGCCGGTCAGACCAACCTTCTGGCGCTCAACGCCACGATCGAAGCGGCGCGCGCCGGCGAAGCCGGCCGCGGCTTCGCCGTGGTGGCGGCGGAAGTCAAATCGCTGGCAGTGCAGACCGCGCGGGCGACCGAGGAAATCGCCAATCACATTCAGGCGGTGCAGCAATCGACCGGCGGCGCGGTCGAAGCGATCCGCAAGATCGCAGGGCGCATGCACGAGATCAACCAATACACCACCGCGGTCGCCGCCGCGGTCGAGGAGCAAAGCTCGGCGACCGGCGAGATCTCGAACAATGTCGCCAGCGCGGCGAAGGGCTCGGGCCACGTCGTCGAGGTTCTTGGCGAAGTGGTCGGCGCGGCGAGCGAGACGCGGGTGTCCGCCGATGTGGTGCGCGACGCCTCGCAGACGGTGGAAAACGCCGTCTCCAACCTGCGGCTCGAGGTCGAGGACTTCCTCGCCAAGGTCGCGGTCTAGACCATCTCGCCCTATATGCCCGCCGTCAGGCGCAGGAACACGATCGGCACCACCGCGATAACGAATCCGATCAGCCGCGTCTGCATCGTCATCGGCGGCCCGCCCGCCAGACCGCCGCGCAGATAAACGGCGACGGCCTCGAACAGCCCAACGCCGATCAGCACCCAGAAATACGGCCCGAGGCTCAGCGAGCGGCTCTCCGGCGCGTACATCAGCACGGCGCCGACGGCGACGCCGAGAACGGCGCAAAACACATAAAATACACGCTCGATGCTCATTGCGGCATCATGCCTGACTGGCCGCGGTCTTGCCAAGCGCCGCCTGCGCGGCCGATAGCCGCGCGATCGGCACGCGGAACGGCGAGCAGGACACGTAATCGAGCTTGGCGTCGTGGCAGAACGCGACCGAGGCCGGATCGCCGCCATGTTCGCCGCAGATGCCGACCTTCAGCTTCGGCTTGACCTTGCGGCCGCGCTCGATGCCGATCCTGACGAGTTCGCCGACGCCTTCGCGGTCGATCGACACGAACGGATCGGACGAGAGAATGCCGCGCGCGGTGTAGAAACCGAGGAAGCTCGCTGCGTCGTCGCGCGAAATGCCGAACGTCGTTTGCGTCAGATCGTTGGTGCCGAAGGAGAAGAACTCCGCCGTCTCGGCGATTTCGCCGGCCATCAGGCAGGCGCGCGGCAGTTCGATCATGGTGCCGACGTCGTAGGCAAGCTTGGCGCCGGTTTCCTTGGTGACCGCCTGCGCCATCGCGTCGATGCGCGCCTTGACCAGATCGAACTCGGCGCGCGTCGCGATCAACGGCACCATGACTTCGGGATGCACCGCCTTGCCGCTGCGCTTGCCGACATCGGCGGCGGCCTCGAAAATGGCGCGCGCCTGCATCTCGGCGATTTCGGGATAGGCGATGGCGATGCGGCAGCCACGGAAGCCGAGCATCGGATTGAATTCGGCAAGCTCCTTGGCGCGGTCGGCGATCTTCCTGGCCGGCACGCCCATCGCGGCGGCGACCTCGGCAATCTCCTCGTCGCCATGCGGCAGGAATTCGTGCAGCGGCGGATCGAGCAGACGGATGGTGACGGGACGGCCGTCCATGATCTCGAACAGCTCGACGAAATCCTGGCGCTGCATCGGCAGCAATTTAGCAAGCGCTGAGCGGCGCGATTTTTCGTCGTCGGCGAGAATCATTTCGCGCACCGCCTGGATGCGCTCCTCGTCGAAGAACATATGCTCGGTACGGCACAGGCCGATGCCTTCGGCGCCGAAGCGCACGGCGGCTTTCGCGTCGTTCGGCGTGTCGGCATTGGCGCGCACGCCGAGCTTGCGCACCTTGTCGGCCCAGCCGATCAGCGTCGAGAATTCGCCGGACAGCTGCGGTTCGATCATGTCGACCTTGCCTTCCAGCACCTGACCGGTGGAGCCGTCGACGGTGATGTGATCACCTTTGCGGAAGGTCTTGCCGCCGGCGATCATGGTGCCGGCATTATAGTCGACGCGGATTTGCCCGGCGCCGGAGACACAGGGCTTGCCCATGCCGCGCGCGACGACCGCCGCGTGCGAGGTCATGCCGCCGCGCGTCGTCAGAATGCCTTCGGCGGCGTGCATGCCGTGAATGTCCTCGGGCGACGTTTCGACGCGCACCAAGACGACCTTGCGGCCGTCGGCTTTCAATTGCGCGGCTTCATCCGACGAGAACACGATCTCGCCCGACGCCGCGCCGGGCGATGCCGGCAGGCCGGTAGCGATGACGTTGCGATGCGCTTTCGGGTCGATGGTCGGATGGAGCAACTGATCGAGCGACAAGGGATCGACGCGCAGCACCGCTTCGTTCCGGGAGATCAGGCCTTCATTGGCAAGTTCGACGGCGATGCGCAGCGACGCCTTGGCGGTGCGCTTGCCCGAGCGGGTCTGCAGCATCCACAACTTGCCCTGCTCGACGGTGAATTCGAGGTCCTGCATGTCGCGGTAGTGGCGTTCAAGCTTGTTGTAGATGCGCGTCAGTTCGGCATAGGCCTTCGGCAAGGTCGCTTCCATCGACGGTTTGTCGGAGGATGCTTCCAGCCGGGCCGCCTCGGAGATTTCCTGCGGCGTGCGGATGCCGGCGACGACGTCCTCGCCCTGCGCGTTGATGAGGAATTCGCCGTACAGTTTCTTTTCGCCGGTCGACGGATTGCGCGTGAAGGCAACGCCGGTGGCCGAGGTGTCGCCCATATTGCCGAACACCATGGCCTGCACGTTGACGGCGGTGCCCCAGCTTTCCGGAATGGCGTGCAGACGGCGATAGGTGTTGGCGCGTTGGTTCATCCACGAGCCGAACACCGCGCCGATCGCGCCCCACAATTGGGCGTGCGGGTCCTGCGGAAAATCCTGGCCGAGTTCGTCCTTGACCCGCTTCTTGTATTTCACGACCAGGTCGGCCCAGTCGTCGGCGGTGAGATCGGTGTCGAGATTGTAGCCCTGACGTTCCTTGTGGATGTCGAGCAGTTCCTCGAAGTGCTCATGGCCGACGCCGAGCACGACGTCGGAATACATGGTGATGAAGCGGCGATAGGAGTCATAGGCAAAACGGCGGTCGCCGGATTTCTTCGCCAAAGCTTCGACGGTTTCGTCATTGAGCCCGAGGTTCAACACCGTGTCCATCATGCCCGGCATCGAGGCGCGCGCGCCCGAGCGCACCGAAACCAGCAGCGGATTGACCTTGTCGCCGAACATCTTGCCGGCGATCTTGCCGACCTGGGTGAGCGCCTTCTCGACCTGGTCCTTCAGCTCTTTCGGGTATTGCTGCTTGTTGGCGTAATAATAGGTGCAGACTTCCGTCGTGATGGTGAAGCCCGGGGGGACCGGCAGGCCGAGATTGGCCATTTCGGCGAGGTTCGAGCCCTTGCCGCCGAGCAGGTTCTTCATCTCCGACTTGCCCTCGGCCTTGCCGCCGCCAAAGGCATAAACCCATTTGCCCTTGCTGGATTTCCCGGCCGGCTTCGCAGCGGGCTTTTTCGCCGCTTTAGGCGCGGCTTTGCGCGCGGCGGGCTGCTTCTTCGCGGGTTTTGCGGGTTTTCGCTTGGCCATGGTCGATCACTTGGATTTTAAGAGGAAGCATTCAGCGCCGACGGGGCGGCTGAAATGCATATAGGGGGCGATATCGCCCCCTAAAAGCACCGGCGCGGGCAAGCGCGCAAGTCCGGATCGGCCCCTAGTGCAAAGGTATGATGTTCAGCCCGACCAGGCCGATGAAGATCAGATAGGCGGCGACGATAAAACGCAGCAGCCCAGGCACGATGAGAATGAGAATGCCGGCGATCAGCGCGACGATCGGCTGGATATTGGCAAGACTGACGACCATGGCAGTTTCCTTCGGGTTTGAATGGAAAGGGAACGAGGCAGCGGACGCGAGAGTTCCCTACGCGACTGGATGGCGCAGGCCAAGGCGCCGGGGGACGTAATCCACGGTTCGCAGGTCACAGGCTTGACCTGCGCGGCGTCCCGGAGGCGGAATTGAATGCCTATGGGCTGGGTGGAGTTGCCAGATCCTTCTTCAGCTCGTCCAGCACGACCTTGCCAACGTTATAGTGGCCAAAGAAATTCGGATGCAGGACCCCTGAGGTCACGGGACCTGCGGGCACCCAACATTTTCCATCATCGCGCATCTCGCCGCTACAGTTCGCCGCCGTCGCGAGGATCAGAGGGTAAGCATTTATCTTGTCCTCGGGAATCCAGTCTTGACGCTGCCAAGATTCGATGAGACCGAGGAACCATGAGTTCCTGGCACAGATGCCCCGCCGCAAGTCGTCCGGCCCCTTCAAATTTTGAAGCTTCAGGACTTTTGCCGCACTAAATGGCTCGTTTGTCCAAGCCAAATTTTTTCCGGCATACCGGATGCTGTCGTTGAGATTCTGCACAGTCCAATTCGCGAACTCGCCCTCATCCTGGGTTAGCAAGATATTATAGAGACTATAATTGCGCGCGGCGGCCTCGCGACGTTGTTCAGTCGAACCTGGCGCAGGAGCGCCACGATATGATGTGGTTTTGAGGCCGGATGAAAAGCGCCCATATCTACCGAGATTTTCCTGGTCACTTTCACGTCCACAGAAACGATCCTGGTTTTTTGCAATGCTGTACTGACTTGGATCAACGTACTCGTAAAGATAAACACGCTTCGGATGAATTTTTTCGCGCACAGCTTGCGCCAATAAAACGAACCGTTTGTCGAGCTCCTCGAAAATAGGTTTGAGCTGACCCTTTTTCTGCTCCCGCCAGGCGTCACGTGCGTCTTCGCCGGGAGGCGGATTCTTAAGGAGCAGGTCGCGCCCGATCTCACCAAAGGCTATATCGTTCCCACCAACCGCAATCAGCAATATGTCAGGCCGGAGTTTCGTCGAGCAACTTCCGCCAGCGATGCAAAGGGCTTCGTTCAATGCGTCGATTTGTGGTTTCAACTTATCCCTGTCACCTCGCCCCGCCACGGCGTCCAGGTCGTCGGTTGGCTGTTCCATACCTTGCCACATGGCTTTGGTCTGTGGGACGGTTTGACGGCCGGCGAACTCCTTTAAAATTCCTTCTTGGATTTCCGCTCCCGAGCAGGCGTAGCTTATAAATGTCACGGATTGTTTCTTGTTCGAGTAGGCGAGAAAGCCGGCGGCTTGAGCCGCGCTCGAGAGAAGCGATCGATGACAGCGCGTATCCCACCAAATGGCCGGATACTGAGTCTGTGCGTTCTGCCGCGGCACAAGTGTCGTCAAATGAGGATTGCCTTCGCCCGAACCATAAGAATCTCCGAGCATCGCAATCAAGACGTCGCGCGGCTGAACCTTTACGATCGGAAGCGGTTTAGGAACACCGCCTTTGGGCGTCACCTCGATCTTTACTTCCGTCACCGTATCGAGGGGCACGACGAATTTTTGCGGATCACATGAATGGCGAACTGGTTCTTCAGGCTCCCCCGGTCCGGCAATTCGCTTCCAGCTACACCCTGTTTTTGAGGGTACGCCTTGTAAGGAAACGCGAACGGTTCGCGTCCGCTCCCGTAAACCAAATGATTGATACTGCTGTTGGCGCTCCTCCCAGGAAGTCGTCCAGTTTCGCTCGCTGCCGATGGTTTGAAGGTTTGCCTCGACGAGCGGCACGGCCCGCTTCTCTCGCGTACTCTGATCACGGATTTCGTTGATCCGCGCCACATAGCGATTTTGGTCGAGCGGCTTGCCGTCAACACCGGACCTTCCAAGCGGCCGGAAACGATATAGGATTTCCCAGTCTGCGGTCTGGGCTAACGCGGCGTCGCAGGCAAGTAGCCCGATGATCAGGCTGACAAAAATGGTCCGCATGTACCCCCCCACAACTTGAGGTTTTATTGTGGAGAACTGCATGCCGTTGTCAATGGGAGGTCAGCATTCCGCGATTTGCGCGCCCTACCCCTCGATCTTCGAGAAATCCGCCACGGCGCGGGTGGCTTCGCGGATTTCGTTCAGGAGCGTCAGGCGGTTGGCGCGCACCGACTTGTCGTCGGCATTCACGGTGACCTTGTCGAAGAAGGCATCGACGAAGGGGCGCAATTTTGCCAGCGCCGTCATGGCGGCGGCGAAGTCTTCTTTTGCCACGGCGGCGGAGGCTTCCGACTTGGCGGTAGCGACGGCTGAGGCGAGCGATTTTTCTTCCGTTGCGTCGAGCAGCCTGGCATCGACCGAACCGTTGTAGCTCTTGCCGTCCTTCTTCTCCTCGATGCGGAGAATGTTCGAGGCGCGCTTGACGCCGGCGAGCAGGTTCTTGCCGTCATCGCTGTCGAGGAATTTGCCGAGCGCCTCGACGCGGCGGACGACCATCAACAGATCGTCCTGGCCTTCCAATGCGAACACCGCATCGACCAGATCGTGGCGCGCTCCCTGCTCGCGCAGTTGGACTTTCAGGCGGTCGGCGAAGAAGGAAAGCAGATCGAGCGTCGGCTTCACATAAGAGTGCGCCTGCACCAGCTTCGGATTCGCCGCGACGCGCGCCCTGGCGTCGACCAGCACTTCGAGCTTCATCGCCAGATCGATGTCAGTGGCGCTGATATTGACGATCTGGTCGTGCAACGGATGCAGCATGGCGAAGGCCACGGCGAGAGCCTCGTCGCGTTCGACGTAACCGAAATGCCGCCAAAGCTGGCGGCGCAGCGGCAAGCGCAATTGGTTATCGATGACGATGCGGATCAGGCCCAACGCGGCACGTCTTAGCGCATAAGGATCTTTCGAGCCGGTCGGTTTTTCATCGATCGCCCAGAAACCGACGAGCGTGTCGATCTTGTCGGCGAGCGCGACCGCGATCGAAACCGGATCGGCCGGCACCAGATCGTCCGGGCCTTTCGGTCTGTAATGATCCTCGCAGGCATGGGCGACGGCCTCGTCCTCGCCCTGCGCCTCCGCGTAGTACTTGCCCATCAGACCTTGCAGCTCGGGGAATTCGCCGACCACTTCGGTCAGCAAGTCCGCCTTGCACAATTGCGCGGCGCGCTCGGCCTTGGCGACATCGGCATTGACCAGCGGCGCCAACTGTCCGGCCAGCGCGACGATGCGCGCGATGCGCTCTTCCTGCGTACCGAGCTTTTCGTGAAAGACGATCTGCGAGAATTTCGGCAGCCGCGCTTCGAGCTTCGTCTTGAGATCGGTCTCGTAGAAAAACTTCGCGTCGCTCAATCGCGCGCGGATGACGCGCTCATTGCCGGCGACGATCGCCTTGCCGCCGTCGGTTGCCTCGATATTGGCAACGAGAATGAATTTGTTGACGAGCTTCGCCGTCTGCGGATCACGCAGCACGAAACATTTCTGATTGGTGCGGATGGTCGAGCGGATCACTTCGCCGGGAATGGCGAGAAACGATGTGTCGAACTCGCCCATCAGCACGACCGGCCATTCGACGAGGCCTGCGACTTCGGCCAACAGGCCTTCGTCCTCGACCAGCTCATAGCCTTGCGCGAAGGCCAGGTTCTTGGCGTCGGCGCGGATGATGTCCATGCGGCGCGATGCGTCGAGCACGACCTTGGCCTGCTCCAGCTTCGCCACATAATCGTCGAAGCGGCGTACGTTAATCGCGCCGGGCGACAGAAAGCGATGGCCGCGCGTTGTGTCGCCGCCTTTGATGCCGTCGAGATCGAACGGCACAACCACCGGCTCCTCGGTCTCCGGGCCGAAAGTTGCAACGATGGAATGCAACGGCCGCACCCATGACAGCGAACCCGGCTGCGCGGACTTGGCGCCCCAGCGCATCGACTTCGGCCACGGGAAGCCGCGCACGATTTCCGGGATCATCACGGCGAGCAGATCGAGCGCCGGCTGGCCGGCCTTCTCGGTGATGGCGACGTAGAAGTCGCCCTTCTTGTCGGCCTGCACCTTGGCCTGATGGATGGACGTCAAACCGGCGGCGCGCAGGAAGCCGGCGATGGCCTGTTCCGGCGCGCCGACCTTAGGGCCTTTGCGCTCTTCCTTGAGATCGGGCGCACGCGCCGGCACGCCCTGCACGGTCAGCGCCAGACGGCGCGGCGTGGCGAAAGCCCGCGCGCCTTCATACGTCAACCCGGCCGCGACCAGCCGATCGGTGACCATTTTCTTCAGATCATCGGCGGCGCGCGCCTGCATGCGCGCGGGAATTTCTTCGGAAAAGAATTCGAGCAAAAGATCGGGCATGGAAACTCAGGCCTTGATATCGGCGACGCGCGCGACGGTGGCGAAGCGGTCGGCCAGTTCGGCCAGGGCCGTGCGATGGAGATGGTCCGCCGGAATATCGGCACCGCCGAGCGGATCGGGCAAGGCGCGCGTCGCCGCCGCATCGGCTGCAACGGTGACCGTGTAGCCATGATCGAGCGCGGACCGCGCCGTCGCGCTCACGCACATATGCGTCATGAATCCGGCAATGATGAGCGTCTTGCGGCCGGTGGCCTGAAGCTTCGCATCCAGATCGGTCTTGGCGAAGGAGTTCGGCAGCGGCTTCTCGACCACCGCCTCGCCATCGCGCGGCGAAGCCTGCGCGGCGAATTTGAAATGCGCGGTTTCCGGATCGAACAGCCCGCCCGGGCGGCCGCGCTGCGCGACGTGGATCACCGGCGCGCCGGCAGCACGCGCTGCGGTCAGCAGGTCGGCGATGCGTGCCAGCGCGGCATCGACGCCGTCGAGCGGCAGCCGGCCCGACACATATTCGTTCTGCGCGTCGATGATGACGACCGCCGCTTCCGACAGTTTCGCCGGCGACGGCGTGGCGCCTGCCATTTGCAACAGGGTTCTGGCGCCGCTCATTGCCCACCGCCTTCGGTGGCGAGCCAGGCCGCGCCGCAGGCCTTGGCCAGTTCGCGCACGCGCAAAATGTAGCTCTGCCGCTCGGTGACGGAGATGACGCCGCGCGCATCGAGCAGATTGAAGACGTGGCTCGCCTTGATGCACTGGTCGTAGGCCGGCAGCGCCATCAGATGCTGCGACTTGTCGGCTGAGTAACCGGCTTCGAGATATTTGCGGCAGGCTTCCTCGGCCATCGAGAATTGCTTGAACAGCATGTCCGAGTCGGAATGCTCGAAATTGTGCCGTGAATATTCCTTCTCGGCTTGCAGGAACACGTCGCCGTAAGTCACTTTCTTGTCGTCGTCGCGGCCGTTGAAGTTCAGGTCGTACACGCGGTCGACGCCTTGCACATACATAGCGAGGCGTTCGAGGCCGTAAGTGAGTTCGCCGGCAACCGGCGCGCATTCGACGCCGGCGACCTGCTGGAAATAAGTGAACTGCGACACTTCCATGCCGTCGCACCAGCATTCCCAGCCGAGACCCCAGGCGCCAAGCGTCGGGCTTTCCCAGTCGTCCTCGACGAAGCGGATGTCGTGCAGCGCGGAATCGATGCCGATGACTTTCAGCGAATTGAGATAGAGCTGCTGCAAATCCGGCGGCGACGGTTTCAGGATCACCTGGAACTGATAATAGTGCTGCAAGCGGTTCGGGTTTTCGCCATAGCGGCCATCCTTCGGCCGGCGCGACGGCTGCACGTAAGCCGCGTTCCACGGCTTCGGCCCGAGCGCGCGCAGCGTGGTTGCCGGATGAAAAGTGCCGGCGCCGACTTCCATGTCGTAGGGCTGGAGAATGACGCAGCCATAGTCGGCCCAGTATTGCTGGAGCGCCAGGATCAGTCCCTGAAACGACCTGGTCGGATCGAGGCTGCCTTGCGGCGCGGCTGAAGACGTGGTGTCGGCCATGCTTAACACTTGGCTATCTGTTGCTATCTATCTGATTTTAAAGGGCTGTGATTGCGCGCGGACCCTATCGACGCGCCCCAAATGGGTCAAGTCGAGACAGGTTTACCATTTATCTTTAGGGGATTTTGAACCCTGGCCGATAGCGTCGGCAATTGAGGAAACGCCGAGCAAAACGCGACCAAAGGAATTGGCCGATGATGACTTTTCAGCTGCTGGGAATGGGTTTTATGGCGCTGTTTTTCGGCGCACTGATCACCGGCAATCCGGGCACCGTCAGCCGCGACTAAACGACTGCCCCGGCGCCCTGGCGCCCGGTCAGCAAACTTGAATCACAGCAAAGCGCTTAAGGCCGATATTCGCCGGTGCGCGGATCTCGCCGCAAGGTCGGGCGGTTTTCGCGGTCAGTGACGCGAACCCGGACCTGACGTCTGGAATCAAGCTCGTCGTTGATCCGGCGCGCTTCCTTGACCACCCAATGCACGACCATGGCGCCGCCGAGCGCGGCAAGCGACCATTTCACCAGTGGCGACAGCAGAAATGCAGGCATGTCGACTCCTTGTTGTCGGCGCGTGCCGGCAGGGTGATGATCAACTGCGGCAATTTCGCGGCTTTCCGGATTTACAATCCGTAACGTGACCACAGCGCGCGCGCTTCCAGCGCCGAGAGGAGATCGGCGGCCAGCCCCGGACTGTCGCCGACCTGCTGCAACAGACCGATGCCCGGCACCTTGCGGCCAAAAAAGCTTTTCTCCGCCGCGATCAGCGGCATGCGCACCTTGTCGCCGTAACGCTCCCGCAGGCACGAGCGAATATCGCCGCGATGATCGGCCAGGCCCAGTGCAATGGCATTGGACGCGGTCCAAAACTCGCCGGAAAACAAAACCTTGTCCGTTCCGTTGAGCCGCGCGCCGCGTCGCGCCTTCACCAGCGCGATGAAATGCGCGTGGATGTCCTTCTGCACCGCCTTGATGCGCTTCACGTCCTCCGGCTTCTCCGGCAGGAAGGGATCGAGCATCGCCTTGCTGTCGCCGGACGTATAAAGCCGGCGCTCGACGCCGATCTTTTCCATGAGCCTGTCGAAACCGAACGAGCCGCCGACCACGCCGATCGAACCGACGATCGAGTAGTCATCGCAGATGATCTCGTCGGCGGCGCAGGCCAGCATGTAGCCGCCCGAGGCGCCGACATCCTCGATGAAGGCCAGCACCGGAATTTTCTTTTCTTCCGACAATTGCCGGATGCGGCGGAAGATCAGATGCGATTGCGACGGCGAGCCGCCCGGCGAATTGATCACCAGCGCCACCGCGCGCGCCTTGCGCACCGAAAAGGCGCGCTCAAGCGTTTTCGCCGTCGTCTCCAGCATCAGGCCGGACCGCAGCGGCGACGAAACGCCGATGACGCCGGACAACCGCACCACCGGCACCACCGGAATGTCGGCGCGGAATCGCGGCGGCAACAGCCAGGCGAGTGAACTGAGGAACCGGGACATAAATCCCGGCTGGAAGTCCGACACAGGCGCGAGAGGTTTCGACATGGCCTCACTTAACGCAGCCCGGAGCCCTCTAGTCAAAGGCTGCGACCTCACCGAACTGTGATGGCCCGGATGGTATTCGAGTAGGTTGCACCGCACCATATTATGTCAGATTGCCGCAGGAAGGTCCGAAATTAGCCGTTCATTAAGGTTGGAATGCTTTTTGCAGTGCAGCAAGGATCAACGGCACGGCTTGTGCGTTGGTGGTTGGAAGAGGAAGACTCATGGACCCCAAGCTCACCATCCTGTTCATGCTGATCGCGAGCATTATCGGGCTTTCGCACCTCGGCGACATGTCAATCGGGCGGATGCGGCGCTTGATGCCAAGCCAGCGATGGCGCGATTTGATGCCCGGGCGGCGTAGAATTTAGGCAGCTGTTGCCTTCGCAGCCGGCTGACGTCCGACGTTGTCCGGTTTTTCAGTCATTCTCCTTCAGTCATTCGCCATGACGAGGGTTTGCCCCGCCCGCAGCACGGCTTCCGCCGCCGCCGAGGGCTTTCCAAGTTCATCGTTGAGAGCAAGGCCCGGATAATCCCGCATCGGACCGGTGCCGCCCTTCACAGCCCGCACCAGCACGCGGACCGCCGGCGCGCCGGCGCGCGGCAGCACCGGCAAAACAGCAACAGCCCCGAACTCAGGCTTCAGCGCCGCCAGCACGTCGCCGAGCGCATCGGCGCGCCATATCAAGGTCAGGACGCCGCGCGGCTTGAGCAGGAAGGCCGCGCTTGCCACCCAGCGGGTCAACAGGCCGGGACCGGCCGCATGCGCCAGACGGCGGCGCGGGTCGGGTGAGACATTCTGGCGCGCGGCATCGTTGAACGGCGGATTCATCAGCACGCGATCGACGCTCGCGCCGGCGAACCCGGCCCGGCCTAGCGCGGCGATATCCCCGGCGTCGCAGGCGACCGCCCTCACCCGGCTTTCCAGCCCGTTCAGCCGCGCATTGCCGGCGGCAAGCTCATTCAGGCCGTTGTCGATCTCGACCAAAGTGACGTTGAGCCCCGGCATCCGCACGGCCAGCGCCAGACCGGCGCCGCCGACACCGGCGCCAAGATCGACCGCGAGGTCGCCGGCGCTGCCGCCGGTCGCGGCCGCCAGCAAAATGGCGTCATGGCCGACGCGATGGCCACGGCGTGGCTGGCGCAGCCGCAGGCGGCCGCCGAGCACGGCGTCCTCGGTGGTGTCGGGCGCGAGTTCAGCGTTCATCGGTCCGCTTCTTGGGGGCGCAGCTCATGCGCCAGGCCGGCGTCTGTGAGCAGACTGCGGGCGGCTGCGACATCGTTCTCGGCCACCAGAATACGGCGCGGCAACATGCCGAGCGAACCCTCCAGCACGCTCATGTTCTGATCGAACACCAGATGCCGGATGCCGGCGCCGTCGAGCAGAGAGCCGACCGCCGAAATCAGAACTATGTCGTTGGTGCGGACGATCTCGCGCATGTATTTATAAGCGCCTTCGCTCGTCGCCCGGCGCGCGCAGCGACAGATAAGCGAGCAGCTTCATTTCGCGGCGGCCGCGCGTCACCGTGTCGAGCACCAGCCCGACCGAGAACGACAGAAACGCCATCAGAATAAGCCCCATTGACAGCACCGCGGTCGGCAGCCGCGGCACCAGTCCGGTTTCCCAGAAGGTCACGAC
The DNA here is from genome assembly GCA_945861265.1 of Rhizobium sp. Q54. GTDB lineage: Bacteria > Pseudomonadota > Alphaproteobacteria > Rhizobiales > Xanthobacteraceae > Pseudolabrys. The sequence goes on from CAMAUC010000026.1 coordinate 19,793, forward strand.
CACGGGAATCGACAGCGCGACGCCGAGGATCGCCAGCACGTAACCGAACACGCCAAAGAAAATCAGCGGCCGTTCGCTGCGGTAAAGTTGGAGGATGGTCCACAGAATGCGGAAACCGTCGCTCCAGGTGTTGAGCTTGGATGCCGAGCCTTGCGGCCGCGCGAAATACGGCGTGTCGATTTCGGCGACCGGCAGGCCGAGTTCGAGCGCGTGGATGACCAGTTCGGTTTCGATCTCGAAGCCGCCGGACAGCATCGGGAAAGATTTGACAAAGCGGCGGGAGAACACGCGGTAACCGGACAGCATGTCGCTGAACGTCTTGCCGAAGACGCTGGCGACGAAGGAGGTCAGCAGCCAGTTGCCGGCGCGATGGCCGGCACGGTAAGCGGCGACCTCCTGATCGACGCGGTTGCCCACAACCATGTCGAGCCGGTCGGTCAGCAGGCGGTCGACCATGCGCCGCGCGCTCGGCGCGTCATAGGTCGCGTCGCCATCGACCAGCACGTAGATATCGGCTTCGATGTCGGTGAACATGCGCCGGACCACGAAGCCCTTGCCCTGGCGGCGTTCCTCGAACACCTCGGCACCAGCGGCGCGCGCCACGGCGACGGTATTGTCGCTCGAATTGTTGTCGAAGACGAAGATCGTCGCTTCCGGCAAGGCCGCCTGAAAGTCCTTCACCACCGTGCCGACGGCGACTTCCTCGTTATAGCAAGGGATCAGGACGGCAATTCTGTAGGCGCCGCTTTCAACGGCGCTCGTCCCGGATGCCCGCTTTGTCTTGCTCTTCGCCAATCGAACCCCCTGCCCCGTCCGGAACCCGCGCACCTTTGGGTTGCGTTGTCGGCCAAGCTTTGCTCTTACATCAAGTGGCCGGCGCGACAACACGTCATTTGATTTCAATCAGCAAGTCACTTGCCCGCTCATCATAGCGTTTCTATGCTCGGTTTGTCCCTTAAGCGTGAGGAGTGGCGTTTTGGCCGTCGTCGTCCCCTTTGAAAGTCCGCATCCCGCCTCGATCGAGCGGCTGACCAAACTGGTCGCCCCCGACATGGAGCGCGTCAATACGGCGATCCTGGCGCGCACCGGTTCCGACGTCACCATGATCCCGGAAGTGGCCAATCACCTGATTTCGTCGGGCGGCAAGCGACTGCGGCCGATGCTGACCTTGGCGATGGCGCGGCTGTCCGGCTACACGGGCGACGGCCACATCAAGCTGTCGGCGGCGGTCGAATTCATGCACACCGCGACCTTACTGCACGACGACGTGGTCGACCAGAGCGACATGCGCCGCGGCAAGCAGGCGGCGCGCATGCTCTGGGGCAACGAGGCCAGCGTCCTGGTCGGCGATTTCCTGCTTGGCCAGGCCTTCAAGATGATGGTCGAAGTCGGTTCCTTGCAGGCGCTCGATATCCTGTCGTCAGCCGCCGCCGTGATCGCCGAAGGCGAGGTGATGCAGCTCGGCGCGGCCAAGAACACCGCGACCAATGAAGACGAATACCTGGCGGTGATCCGCGCCAAGACGGCGGAACTTTTCGCCGCCGCCTGCGAAGTGGGCCCGGTGCTGGCCGGCAAGGACAAATCGGAAATCGCCGCCTGCCGCTCCTACGGCATGAATCTCGGCATCGCCTTCCAGCTGGTCGACGACGCGCTCGACTATGGCGGCAAGTCGGCCAAGCTCGGCAAGAATGTCGGCGACGATTTCCGCGAGGGCAAGATCACGCTGCCGGTGGTGCTGTCGTTCCGGCGCGGCTCGGATTCCGAGCGCGCCTTCTGGAACCGGACGCTCGGCAAGGGCGAAGTCAACGATGGCGACCTCGACACTGCGATGGGTCTGATGGCCAAGCATCATGCCATCGAGGATACTGTCGGGCGCGCGCGCCACTATGGTGCGATTGCCACCGATGCGCTGGCGCTGGTGCCGGCCTCCGACATCAAGACAGCGCTGGAAGAGACCGTGGCGTTCTGCATCGCGCGTGCGCACTGAGCCTATTATGGTCCACGATGCGCGGCGCCGCGCCGATCAATATTCTCTATAGCCGGTGCGCGGGTCGCGGCGAAGCTGGGCGCGGATGCTCGGGTCGGGGTCCTGGCCGATATAGACGCCATGATCGATCACCGCCGGGGCGCAACCATTTGGCCGCGGCGGGCCATTGAAGAAGAACCGTTCCCACGAAAACGAGACCGGCGGGTTATGGCAGGCGGCCGGCGCCTTGTGCCGCGTACGCGCCTGAGCGGGATCGGCGGCGATCGTGCCAAGCGCCAGTCCCAGTCCCAGTCCCAGTCCCAGTCCGGCAATCCCCAGCAGCAACCAGCGAATGTTCATGTCGATCTCCTGTTCAGGTCGTGCCGGACATTTACGTGCAAAGCCGGCAATTTCAAGTGCGCGGGCCTAATACCACGGGCGCCACCCACCATTGCCGATGCGCGGCCGCAAGGCGCGCCGCCGCCGTTTTGGCTTCCTCTGTCGTCGCAAACAGCGCGAAACAGGTCGAGCCCGAGCCCGACATGCGCGCCAGCCGCACGCCGGGTAACGCGCGCAATGCGGCCAGAACATCGGCGACGACAGGCGCGCGGACGATCGCCGCCTCGGTGAGATCGTTGCCGTGCGTATCGAGATAGCCGATCAGCGCGACGAATTCGTGCGGCACCGCCTGCGGCGACAGCGCGTGCGCCTGATTGCCACCCTTGTACACCGCGAAGACATCGCGCGTTGCCAAAGCCACGCCCGGATTGACCAGCAAGGCGTGGAGCGCCGGCAAGCGCAGCGGCGGCGACAAACGCTCGCCGACGCCGGTCATGATGCAGGCGCGCGAGGCGAGGCACACCGGCACGTCGGCGCCGGTGCGCAAAGCCGCCAGCATCAGCCGTGCATCGTCGAATGCGATGCCGTTGACGCGCGCGAGATGTCGCAAGGCCGCCGCCGCGTCCGCCGAGCCGCCGCCAATGCCGGCCGCCACCGGCAATTGCTTGTCGAGAATGAAGCGTCCGCCCTTCAGCCCGGCGACACTCGCGCACAAGGCACGATGGGCCTTGAGCACGAGATTGTCGGCCGCCGCGCCGCTCGCCGCCGCGTAAGGGCCAGTGACGGTGAGCGTGGTTTCGTCGGCCGGCTCAAGCGTCAGCGTGTCGGCGAGATCGGCAAATACCACCAGGCTTTCCAAGTCATGGTAGCCATCGGCGCGGCGGCCGAGCACGCGCAGGGTCAGATTGATCTTGGCGCGGGCCTGCTCGACGATGGCAGTCGTCACTTAACCGCCGTTTGGTTTCGTTGCCGGCTTGTCGACGGCCTTGGCCGTCGACGTGGTGTCGTCCGGCAAGCCCTTTTCAAGCTTTTCCAGAATCTTCGGCAGCTCGTCCGGGTCCGGCTTGAGGTCGCGCGCATGCGCCCACTGGAACTGGGCCTCGAGCGTGCGTCCGACGCGCCAGTAGGCATCGCCGAGATGATCGTTGATGGTCGGATCTTCCGGCTTGAGGCCGATGGCGCGCTCGAGCTGCACGGTGGCGTCGGCATAATTGCCGAGCCGATAGTAAGCCCAGCCGAGTGAATCGACGATATAGCCGTCGTCGGGACGCTGCTGCACCGCCTTCTTGATCATGGCCATGCCTTCGTCGAGATTGATGCCCTGATCGATCCACGAATAGCCGAGATAATTGAGGACGTGCGGCTGATCGGGAGAAAGCTCGAGCGCCAGTTTCAGGTCGGCTTCCGCCTTGGCCCACTGCTTCGAGCGCTCATAGCAGATGCCGCGGAAATAAAAGCTGACCCAGTTCGACTTTTCGGGCTTCGGGATCAACGCGATGCCCTTGCTGTAGGACTCGGCGCATTCGGCGAACTTCTTGTGCCCGCGCTGCACATTGCCGAGCGCCATAATGGCTTCGCCGTCCTTCGGGTCCTGCGCGATGATGGCGGCGAGTTGCTTCTCCGCCTCCTCGCCGCGCTCGAGCGCGTCGAGATCGGACGCCATCTGGATCGCGGCATTGCGATGCAATGGCGAGTTGGCCGGCACGCGCTCATAGACCGCGATCGCCATCTCGGGTTTCTTCAGCGATTCATAGAGATCGGCGAGCGACAGCAGCGCCAAGGCGTGGTTGGGCACCAGATGCAGCGACAGTTGCAGATAGACCAGACCGAGGTCCTCGCCGCCGCGGCGGCCGAGCGAGGCGCCAAGACCGTACAGCGCTTCCGCCGCGCCGGCCTGGATGCTGGACACCAGCGGCGGCAGCTTCTCGCCGGCCTTCAATTTTTCCATCGCCTGCGTCACCAGCGGGTGGCGCGGCAGAACCTTGTCGAAAGCCTCGAACACGGCAAGCGCCTCGGCCGCCGGACGGTTGCGCGACAACCAGCTGCCGTAAGCCTCGACGACACGCAGCGCCGACGAGTCGAGCTTGTAGGCGCGCTCGAAGCGTTTGCCGGCCTCAATCTTGTTGCCGGCAGACTCATAGATCATGCCGGCATGCAGGTCCTTGAAGATCGCATACCAGTCCGGACCGGTGAGCCGATCGATGGCGGCGATGGCGCCCTTGCTATCGCCGCCGCCGGCGAGACTCCAGGCGGTGAGCAAGGTCGCGGTCAGGTCGGTGATCGGCCCGCGGATCGACAGCGCCAGATCCTTGCGGGCGGCGGGGTATTTGGACTGTTTGATGCCGTTGACGCCCAGAACCAGACGGGCAACGCGGTCGGACTTGTCGGCCTGCGCCACCGCTTCGGCGAATTTCACCGCTTCGTCGATGTTGCCGCCGACCAGATATGACAAAAAGGCCCGGTCGAGCAGTTCGCCATTTCTGGGATCGCGCCGCAGCGCATTGCGGTAGTAAGCCGCCGCCGCGATGGCGTCGCGCTGCTGGCCGGCATGGCGGGCGGCGAGGTAGCTGCCCGATGCGGTCAGACCGGACAAATCCTGCGCGGTCGGTCCGCGCTCTTTCGCGGCTTGCGCGGTCGAGGATGCCGGCGCCGCGGCTAAAAATGCGGCAAACGCAGTGCCCGCGGCAAGGCACCGGAACAAGCTCGAAGAGGTCACGGGCGATGCTCCAATGAAGCGGGGGCACGTCGATCGTGCGAACCGCCAAGGTTTGATCCAGAATGGCCTTTTTGCGCCGTCCCCGCAAGAACGGCCGGCGCGGGCCTCTCAAGAAACAGCTTGAAAGCCTTGATGTGGCAGGAACGTGGCCGGGTTCGGCGCCCGGAAATCACATGTTCGAATAGTTCGGTCCGCCCGAGCCTTCCGGCGGCACCCAGGTGATGTTCTGATTCGGGTCCTTGATGTCGCAGGTTTTGCAGTGGACGCAGTTCTGCGCGTTGATGACGAATTTGGGATTGCCCGCTTCCTCGATCCACTCATAGACGCCGGCCGGGCAATAACGCGCCGAGGGACCCGCATAGACGTCGTGTTCGGACGACTTCTGCAAAGCCATGTCGGCGACCTTCAGATGCGGCGGCTGGTCTTCCTCGTGATTGGTATTGGACAGGAACACCGAGGAGAGACGATCGAAGGTGAGCTTGCCGTCCGGCCTGGGATAGGCGATCGGCGAACACTCGGCCGCCGGCTTGAGCGCGGCGTAATCCGCCTTGCCGTGCGACTGCGTGCCGAACAGCGAGAAGCCGAATGTGTTGGTCCACATGTCGAGACCGCCGAGCGCGATGCCGATGAGCGTGCCGAACTTCGACCACAGCGGCTTGGCGTTGCGCACGCGCCACAAATCATTGCCGATCGGCGAGGCCTTCCATGCCGACTCGTAATCGTCGAGCGTATCGTTCATGCGCGACGCGGCCAGCGCGGCCGAGGCCGCTTCCGCGGCAAACATGCCCGACAGCATCGCGTTATGTGAGCCCTTGATGCGCGGTACGTTCATGAAGCCGGCATCGCAGCCGATCAGCGCGCCGCCGGGGAATACGAGTTTCGGCACCGACTGGTAGCCGCCTTCGGTCAGCGCGCGCGCGCCATAGGCGAGACGCTTGGCCCCGGCGAATGTGTCGCGCACCAGAGGATGCGTCTTGAAGCGCTGGAATTCTTCGAACGGCGACAGGTACGGATTCTTGTAGTTGAGATGAACCACAAAGCCGACCGACACCAGGTTGTCGTCGAGGTGATAAAGAAACGAGCCGCCGCCGGTCGAACCGTCGAGCGGCCAGCCGAACGAATGCTGCACCAGACCTCTTTTGTGTTTGGCCGGATCGACCTGCCACAGCTCCTTCAGGCCTAGGCCGAACTTCTGCGGCTCGCGCCCTTCCGCCAATCCGAACCTGGCGATCAGCTGCTTGCCGAGATTGCCGCGCGCGCCTTCTGCGAACAACGTGTACTTGGCGTGCAGCTCCATGCCGCGGGTGAAGCCTGCGTTCGGCTCGCCGTTCTTGCCGATGCCCATATCGCCGGTGGCGATGCCGCGCACCGCGCCCGCGTCATTGAACAGAACTTCCGAGGCGGCAAAGCCCGGATAGATTTCAACGCCGAGCGCCTCGGCCTTCATCGCCAGCCAGCGGCAGACATTGCCGAGCGAGACGATGTAATTGCCGTGATTGCCCATCAGCGGCGGCATCAGGAAATTCGGCAGCCTAATGCCGCCGTTCTTGCCGAGAAAATAGAAACGGTCGTCGGTGACGGCGGTCTTGATCGGCGTGTCCTCACTGCGCCATTCCGGCAGCAGTTTGTCGAGGCCAACCGGATCGATCACCGCGCCGGAAAGAATGTGCGCGCCGACCTCGGAGCCCTTCTCCACTACGACCACGGAAATCCCGGCATTGAGCTGCTTGAGGCGGATTGCCGCGGCAAGGCCGGCCGGTCCAGCGCCGACCACGACAACGTCGAATTCCATAGCCTCGCGGGCGGGCAGTTCCGTCATTCTGGAATATCTCCGGGAGTCTATAAGGGTCCCATTTTCCACTTTTGCACAGTCCGGGCAATCGCGCAGTCCTTAATCTTCCTGTGCTAAGATTGAAGCCATGACGGCAGCGCACGACCACACACCCCGCCAATTGCTCGACTTCTATCTGGAAGCCGGCGCCGATGCGCTTGTCGGCAAGGAGCCGGTCGATCGTTTTGCCGCGACCGATGCGCCGCCCCCCGCCTTGGCCACGCGCGCGCCAGAGTCTGCCCCCTCGCGCCCCGATTTCACCCGCGCCGGCCCGGCGATCCAGCCGGCAACGGCGCCGCAAGCCACCGACGAAGCGGTTATGGCGGCGCGGCAGGCGGCCAAAGGCGCCGGCACCCTCGACGAACTGCGCGCTTTGCTGGAAAAATTCGACGGCTGCGCGCTGAAAGGCTCGGCGACGCAACTGGTTTTCGCCGACGGCAATCCGAAGGCGAAGCTGATGCTGGTCGGCGAAGCGCCCGGCCGCGACGAGGACATCGAGGGTCTGCCTTTCGTCGGCCGTTCCGGCAAATTGCTCGACCGCATGCTGGCGGCGATCAGCTTCGACCGCACATCCGTCTATATCGCCAACATCGTGCCATGGCGGCCGCCCGGCAACCGCACGCCGACGCCGCAAGAGACGCAGATCTGCCTGCCCTTCGTGTTGCGCCAGATCGAACTGATCGATCCGGATATTCTGGTGTGTCTCGGCGGGCCATCGGCACAGACCTTGCTCGGCATCAAGGACGGCATCACCAAGACCCGCGGCCGCTGGTTCACCTTCAATTCGGGCAAGAGGGAAATTCGCGCCATGCCGACATTTCATCCGGCCTTCCTGTTGCGCAGTCCGTTGCAGAAGCGCTTCGCCTGGCGTGATTTCCTTGCCGTGAAAAAGGCGCTGGTCGAATGACGCGCGTGGCCCGCCACTTGGCGATTTCGCTTTTTGTCGGTCTGGTGATCGCGGCTGGACCGGGATTGCTTGACGCCGGCAATGCGCAGCAACCGGCGCCACCGGCTGCGAACGCTGCGCCGGTCCCCAAGCTCGACGCCGACGCTTTGAAAGCTCCCGACGACATTCACCGCGCCGGCAGCAACAAATTCATCGCCGACAAGACGCCGAAAGCATTGCCGCCGCCGACGCTGCCCAACAAAGTCGATCTCGGCAAATACGATCTCGAATTCAAGGCGAGCCACAGCAAGGACGTCAATCCGCGCACCGGCTTCGACAGCGGCGAGAAAGCCAATTTGTCGAATTCAGCTTTCGGGCGGAAATCCGATTCGGCCATGCCGAATTATTTTGGCCTCAAATTGAGCGCGCCGACGAATTGACTTTCTCATCTCTCCCATAGGGAGAGGTGAAGAAAGCAAGGCGCCGCGTCACCGATACGCCACCAGCACCGCGCCGACGGCGATCAGCGCGACGCCGAGCCAGTTCGGCGCGCTCAGGCGCTCGCCCAGAAACACGACGCCGAATAAAGCCACCAGCACCACGCTCAGTTTGTCGATCGGCGCCACCTGCGCCGCCTGCCCGATCTTGAGCGCGCGGAAGTAGCAGATCCACGATGCCCCGGTCGCTAGGCCCGACAACAGCAGAAAGAAATAAGTGCGCCCGGAGATCGTGCCGGGCGACTGGAATTGCCCGGTCGCGAGCAGGATGAAGGCGAGCGTGACAAGAATGACAATGGTGCGAATGAAGGTGGCGAAATCCGAATTGATGTTTTCGATGCCGATCTTGGCGAAAATCGCGGTCAAGGCCGCGAACAGCGCCGACAGCACTGCCCAGATTTGCCAGGATGACCACAGGCTCATGCCTAAACCTCGCTTTCGCCGCTCGCGCCCAAGTCACACCTAAGTCACGCCTAAGTCGCGCCAATGTTGCACCCATGCTGCGCCATTCGCCATTTATGCGAAAGCCCCGCTACGATATAACGCAGCGGCGGGGAACCCAGCCGGCTCGCAAAGGCTTGTCGGTCGGGTATGATACAGGCGTTTTAGAGACGTACGGCCCGGAGCAGAGCCATGGAATTCGATCCCGTTCTATTGGCTCGCCTGCAATTTGCCTTCACCATTATTTTTCACATTATTTTCCCGAGCTTCACCATCGGCCTGTCGGCCTATATCGCCACGCTCGGCGTGCTCTGGCTCAGGAGCGGCGAGGAGCGCTTCCAGCTTTTGATGCGGTTCTGGGTCAAGATCTTCGCGGTGTCGTTCGCGATGGGCGTGGTGTCGGGCATCGTGCTGTCCTACCAGTTCGGCACCAACTGGAGTCGCTTCTCGGTGGCAACCGGCAATGTGCTGGGACCGCTGCTTGGCTACGAGGTGCTGACGGCGTTTTTTCTGGAAGCGACTTTTCTCGGCGTCCTGCTTTTCGGCTTCAACAAGGTGCCCCGCTGGCTCTATGTGCTGTCGGCCACCGTCGTCGCCGTTGGCACCATGATATCGGCGTTCTGGATTCTGGCGGCCAATAGCTGGATGCAGACGCCGGCCGGACACGAATTCAAGGATGGCGTCGCTTATCCGCTCGACTGGCTGCATATCGTCTTCAATCCGAGCTTCCCCTATCGCTTCGCCCATATGCTCAATGCCGCCTATCTGACCACGGCCTTCGTGGTGATAGCGGTGGGCGCGCGCTTCCTCATCGGCGAGCGCCACATCGCCGAAGGCCGCACCATGCTGCGCATGGGCATTGGCCTCACCGCGATCCTGGCGCCGCTGCAACTTGTCATCGGTGACCAGCATGGTCTCAATACGCTCAAGCATCAGCCGATCAAGGTCGCGGCGATGGAAGCGCATTGGGAAGGCAGCAAGCCCGCCGATTTTCATATCTTTGCCTGGCCGGACGAAAAGGCCGGCACCAATCGTTACGAACTGTCGATCCCGAAAGGCGCGTCGCTGATCCTAACGCATAAAATGAACGGTCTGTTTCCCGGACTGCTCAGCGTCGCGGCGAAGGACAGGCCGCCGGTGGCGACCGTGTTCTTCGCTTTCCGCATCATGCTGGCGGTCGGCCTCTTCATGATCGGGGCGGCGCTGCTCGGCGCCTTCTTCTGGTGGCGCGGCAGTCTGTTCGAGACACGCTGGTATTTGCGCGTGATTGCGCAGAGCTGGTGGATCGGTTTCGTCGCGGTCATCGCCGGCTGGGTGGTGACCGAAAGCGGCCGCCAGCCGTGGATCGTCTATGGCGTGATGCGCACCGCCGATGCCACTTCGCCTGTTCCGGGCGCGACCATCGCCGGGACCTTGGCGCTGTTCATCGTGGCATATGGAATCGTCTTCTCGTTCGGCATCTATTACATGAACCGGCTGATCGCCAAAGGTCCGGACTTGGGACCGGACGCCGCTAAAGAAACGAGCGAACCGGGCGGCATCAGTCCGATCGCGTCGACCAAGGATGCCGGACACGGGATTGTTTAGGAGTGGACAAACGGTTGTGATGCTGCCACCGAGGATCTCGTCATGGAATGGTATCTGCCGCTGATCTGGGCCGGCGTCATCGGCACCGCCGTCGCCATGTATGTCATCATGGACGGCTTCGACCTCGGCATCGGCATCCTGTTTCCCTTCGCCCGAAACGAAACCGAACGCGACCAGATGATGCGCTCGATCGCGCCGTTCTGGGACGGCAACGAAACATGGCTGGTGCTCGGCGGCGCCGGGCTGTTCGTCGCCTTTCCGCGCGCCTATGCGGTGATCATGCCGGCGTTCTATCTGCCGGTGATCGTCATGCTGCTGGCTCTGGTGTTTCGCGGCATCGCGTTCGAGTTCCGCACCGTCTCGCACAGCAAGAAAGGCTGGAGCTTCGCCTTCGTTGTCGGCTCGACATTGGCCGCATTCGCGCAAGGCGTGATCCTCGGCGGCATGATCGAGGGCATCAAGGTCGAGAATGGCGCCTATGCCGGCGGCCCTTACGACTGGGCGAGCCCGTTCGGTCTGTTGTGCGGGCTCGCGCTGATCGCCGGTTACGGACTGCTCGGCGCCACCTGGCTGGTGATGAAGACCGAAGGCGCGATCGCCGTGCGGGCCCGCCAACAATCGAAAGTCTTTCTCATCGCCGTGCTTGTGTTCATGGCGGCGGTCAGCCTGTGGACGCCGCTCGCCGAACCACGCATTGCCGAGCGTTGGTTCTCGCTGCCCAATTTCTATTACCTGTGGCCGGTGCCGTCGGTGACGGCGCTGCTGGCCCTCGGCTGCTGGTACTGGATCGAAAAGGAACGCGACGCGCCACCTTTCCTCGCCGCGATCGCACTGTTCATGCTCGGCTATCTCGGGCTGGTGATTTCCAATTTCCCGTATCTGGTGCCGCCATCGCTGACGGTGTGGGATACGGCAGCGGCGCCGTCGAGCCAGATTTTCATGTTGGTCGGCACGCTGCTGCTGCTGCCCTTCGTGCTCGGCTATATCGTTCTGGTGTACTGGCTGTTTCGCGGCAAGGTGCGCGAAGGCGAGAGCTATCACTAGCGCGCACGATCCCGAAAAGTGGGTACCGGTTTTCGGATAAGATCATGCGCAAAAAAAATTACTGCGCCGGCCTCAGCACTGACCAGCCAAGGCGGACCGGCGGCAGCCGCCCCTCCACCGCGCGGGCGAAGGTGCGCGGGAATTCCGGCACCATCGCTGGAAACTGGATCGTCAACGTCTCCGGCGGCTTGCCAGACGCTTCCGCCGGCCAGACCAGCACGCCGCCGAGCGCGGCGGCCTCGTCGACGCTGATCCATGGGCTGCGCTGCGGCGCCCAGGCGAAGAAGACGCGCGGCCGGGTCGGCGTCATCAGCGCGATCGCCGGCGCCAGACGCTCGTCGCCGCTGACGATGGCCGGCGGTTGGCCGGTGCGGCGTTGAAAACTATCGGCAAGAAAGTTCGCCTCGGCCTGCGCCGGCTGCGCCACGCGCAGGTCGCGGCCGAAGGCCCACGGCATGATGACAAGACCGAGCGCCGCCAGGAGCGGCGGCGCCACCAGCAAGGCCAGCCAGACCGACGACACCAGCCTTTCGCGATAGAGCAGCACGCGGTCGCCGCCGGCGACGACGACGGCCAGTCCCGACAGCAATACCAAAGGCGCCAGCGAACCGAACGCGCCGAGCGGCCACTGCGTGCCGGCCGCAATACTAAGAGCGATGGCGCAGGCCGAAGGCGCCAGCGCGAAAAAATAGATGTAATTGCGCGCCAGTTGCTCAGCCGGCGGCCGGTCGATTTCAGGTGCGCGCTCGCGCCGCTGCCGCTTCAAGCCGCTAGCCAACAGGACGAGCAGCACGACGCCGAGATGGATTGCGATCAGCACGGCGGCGAGGCCTATCGCGGGCGACAATCCGCCGCCGGCAACGATGCTTTCATGGAACGCGGTCAACACCGTGTCGCGCATCGCGTAGAGCCAGGCGGCGTGCGGCGCGGCGACGATGACGAACAGCAACAAAGCTAGCCACGGCTCGACATAAATCAGCGCGCGGCGGCCGCGCGCGGTGGCCAGTGTGAACACGACCAGCAGCGCCAGCAGGATGACGCCGACATACGTCGTCAGCAGCAGCAGGCCGAGATCGAGCGCCAGCAGAAACCAGGCGCCGCGTTTGTACAGGCCGACCGCGCGCCAGTAATGCAGAAGCGCCAGAGCCCAGAACGCCGCCGCCAGCACCGCCGGTCCGAATTCCGGCGACGGCACGGTAAACGAAGCGACGCCGACCATCAGCAGGATGCCGAGCGCGGCGTGGCGCGTGCCGACCACCGAACGGCCGAGCGTGAACACCGCCCATAGCGCGGTGACGATGCAGGCCTGCGCCAGAACATAAAGGCCGATCAAGCCGCCGAGCCGGAAGGCGACCTCGCCCAGCCAGAATACCAGCGGCGGTCCGAGATAGCTGCCGAGCACGAATTCATGACCGATGGCGAGCAGCAGCGGCAAGTCGCCGGGAGGGGCGCTATAAAATAACGCCGGTACAAGCGTCCATAGGATGGCTTGCGTCAACGCCGCGGCCCAGAACACCAGCACCGGCCGGCCGCGCAAGGCTTCGATAATGAGGGAGACGTGATGCATTGAGCCCGCTGTCGCCGACCTGCCCGCATATGGGGAGGGATCACAAGGGAATAGAGAACGCCGGCTAAAGTGGCAACACGGCGACCAAAGCCTTGTCGTCCGGTATCGTCCCCAATACGGCCTGCATGGCGGCGAATTTAGCCGCAACCGGGGCGAACGACCTGCGGTGATGCGGCGTCGGGCCGAGGCGCTCGAGCGCCGCGCAGTGTTCCGGCACACTATAGCCCATGTGGCGCTCGAAGCCGTAGCCGGGATGCGCCAGCGCGATGCGCGCCATCAGCCGGTCGCGCGTGACCTTGGCGACGATGGACGCCGCCGCCACCGACAGCACCAGGGCGTCGCCCGACACCACCGCCTCGCAGTCGCAGACGCAGTCGATTTTCATGTTGCCGTCGACGAAGACCAGCTTCGGCCGCACTGGCAACGCCTTGACCGCGCGCGCCAGCGCCCACAGCGAGGCGCGCAGGATGTTGTCGCGGTCGATGCGTTCGACCGCGCCGAAGGCGACCGACACTTGCGCCGTGGCGCAGATTTTCTCGTAGAGGGCTTCGCGCTCTTTGGCGTCGAGCTTTTTGGAATCGTTGAGGCCGCGTGGAATACGGGAGGGATCGAGGATCACCGCGGCGGCGACCACCGGACCGGCCAAAGGCCCCCGGCCGGCCTCATCACAGCCGGCGACCGGAAATATCCCGGCATTAAGCGCACGCCGCTCGCGCCGGAACGTCGGGCGCAGCACGGGCTCCTTGAGCGGCAGTCGTTTGGTGGCTTGCGGTTTGCGGCCCATCGTCGAGCAGTCGCCCGCAGCGCCGGCGAAGTCAACGGCTGTCATTTTGCCATGTGAAATCCGGGGATTGGGGCAGGCACGCGCGCGGCGGCGGCGCGATGATTCGCAGTTGTTTCCTTGTCCCGGCGACCGGGATGGACTAGTCGAGTTCATGCGCGGAAACGGCGCCCAGAATAGCAAATAAACTCCAGGGGAAACGCACATGCTCATTCGGTCTCATTTCCGGGTCGCGATGGCCGCGGCAACACTGCTGGTGCTTGCAAGCCCCGTGCGCGCGGCCGATCCCTACCCGGCCAGCAAAATCACAATGGTGGTTGCTTTCGCGCCGGGCGGCGTCGCCGATACCGTGGCTCGCTTCATCGCCCAGGGTTTGAGCGAGCGTCTGCGCCAGAATGTCGTGGTTGAAAATCGCGGCGGCGCCGGCGGCAATATCGCGGCCGCGGCGGTCGTTCACGCCGCACCCGACGGCTACACTTTGCTAGTCACGACCACGGCCATCGCCATCAACGAGACGCTGCGCGAGACCAAGCAATTCGCGGCGACCGACCTGACCACCGTGGCGATCGCCGCCTCGAGTCCGGAAGCGCTGGTGACAAGCCCGAGCAATCCGGCCAACTCGCTCGCCGACCTGATCAAGGCGGCGCAGGCCAAGCCGATCAATTTCGGCTCGGCCGGCGTCGGTAGCGGCTCGCATATCGAGGCCGAATATTTCTTCAAGATACTCGCGCATATCTCCGCGACGCACATTCCGTTTCAGGGCGGTGCGCCAGCGATGAACGCCGTCCTCGGCAACCAGATCGACGTCTGGGCGACGACATTGGGCGGCGGCGCGGCCGCGCAAATCGCCGCCGGCAAACTCAAGGGCCTGGCCATCGCCGGCGACAGCCGCGCCAGCGTTGTACCGAACGTGCCGACTTTTGCCGAGCAAGGTTTCCCGAATTACGTCGCGGCTTCCTGGGTCGGCGTCTTCGCGCCGGCCAAGACCGATCCGAAAATTGTCGCGACGCTCAACGCAGCAATCAACGACACCATCAAGTCGCCGGAAATAAGCGGCAAGCTCACCGCGATCGGTTTCGATCCGATGACCGGAACGCCGGCGCAAGCAGACGCCATGTTCAAGGCCGAAGTGGCAAAATGGGGAAAGATGGTCAGCGCGCTGGGCATCACCATCAAGTAAAGCGCGCGGCCAAGAACCTAGGCCGGCAAGGTCAGCCGGCCGTCTTCGGTGAGCGGAAAATCGGGATTGAACGCGACTTCCCAAAGATGGCCGTCGGGATCGAAGAAATAACCGGAATACCCGCCCCAGAAGGCATCGACCGCCGATTTCTGTATCTTCGCGCCGGCGCGATAGGCGCGGTCGATGGCCGCGTCGACGTCCGCTTTGGAATGGCAATTCCAGGCCAGCGACACGCCGCGAAAACCCGGCGATAAGTCCTTGAAGCCGATGCCGGCGTCCTTGGCCAGCCCCTCGGATGGGAAGACCGAAATGGCGCAGGCGCCCGCCTGAAAGAAGCCGACGCCCTCGACTGCCTGCGCCTTGCGCCGGAAACCGAGCGCTTCGTAAAAAGCGATCGAGCGGTTGAGATCGGCGACACCCAAAGTCACCAGCGACAGGACGGCTTGCGGGTCGTTCATGAGGCAAACAGGCTCAGTTGCGCGTCATCCGGCTTGGGATGGCGGAAATGCTCGGTCGAGAGTTTCAGTTTCTTTTTGTTGAGACCAAGCCTTTCGCAGGCCACCTCGAAACGGCGGCCGATCAACCAGGCATAAGGCCCCGTGCCCTTCATGCGCTTGCCCCATTCCGAGTCGTAATCCTTGCCGTCCCGCATATCGCGGATCAGCTTGAACACATGCCGCGCGCGGTCGGGATAATTCGTCACCAGCCATTCGCGGAACAGGTCGCGCACTTCGAGCGGCAAGCGCAGCATGACGTAGCCCGCTTCCCTGACGCCAACGGCCTGCGCGCGGTCGAGGATGCGTTCGATCTCGCTGTCGTTGAGCGCCGGAATGATCGGCGCGACCATCACCGTGGTCGGCACGCCGGCCTGCGCGAGCGCGCGCAAGGTTTCCAGCCGCCGCAGCGGCGCGGCCGCACGCGGCTCCATCTTGCGCGCCAGTTCCGGATCGAGCGTCGTGATGGACAGCGCGACCTTGGCGAGATTGCGCTCGGCCATGCGGGCGAGAATATCGAGATCGCGTAGCACCAGCGCCGACTTGGTGACGATGCCGACCGGATGGCCGGCGCGGTCGAGCACTTCGAGGATGCGGCGCATGACCTTGTAGCGCCGCTCGATCGGCTGATACGGGTCGGTATTGGTGCCGATGGCGATCACTTTCGGCGAATAGTTCGGCGACGCCAGTTCCTTTGCCAGAAGCTCGGCGGCTTCCGGCTTGACGAACAGTTTGGATTCGAAATCCAGACCCGGCGACAGTCCAAGATAGGCATGCGTCGGCCGCGCGAAGCAGTAGACGCAGCCGTGCTCGCAGCCGCGATAAGGATTGATCGAACGGTCGAAGCCGATGTCAGGCGAATCGTTGCGGGTAATGATCTTGCGGGTGGCGTCCGCCTGCACCGTCGTCTTGAACGGCGGCAGTTCGTCGAGCGAGCGCCAGCCATCGTCGAAGGCAATGCGCGCCAAAGGCTCGTAGCGCCCCGAAGCGTTCGACTGTGCGCCGCGACCCTTGCGCCGTTCATGCTCGACGACGACGCCGAGCAGGCCGGTGGCGTCATCGACGCGAACGCCGCGCTCTGAAATTGCGACACCCGCCGGCGCGGAGGGCAGCTCCGTTACTCGGTCGGCAAAACCGGGTGACGCCGGCGGGCGTTTCAAGGCTGAAGTTGATCTAGCCATGGATCCAACCTAGTGAGCCAGAGTGAACATAACAAGAACAATTTTTGAAAAACGCAAATTCGTCCACTAATTGCCTGATCTCGTGGGACGGAATTGAAATCCCACATGATATGGTGGCAACCCAGTCCACAGGCCGGAAGTTCCATGCTCAGTGTCGTCATTCCAACCCACGAATCGGAGCGCCTGCTGGTGCCGACTTTGGCCGCGCTGGTGCCGGGCGCGATGAGCGGCCTGATCAGCGAAGTGGTGGTGGCCGACGCCGGCTCGAGCGACGACACCGAGCAGGTCGCCGACATCGCCGGCTGCCGCTTCATCCGCATGGAAGCGCCGCTGGCCACGCGGCTGCGCGAGACGGCGCGCGGAACGCGCACGCCCTGGCTGATGTTTCTGCGCGCCGGCTGTGTGCCGGAGCCGGGCTGGATCGCGGCTTGCGAGCGCTTCATGGAAGCCGCCAGCCGGCTCGACGACGCCGGCCGCGCCGCGGTGTTTCGCCCGCCCGGCGCCGCTGATCTGTTGCGGCCCGGCCTGTCGGAAGTGCTGGCGCTGCTGCGGGTGATGCTCGGCGGCGGCGCCCGGCCGGAACAGGGCCTGCTGATCGCGCGGCGGTTTTACGACGCACTCGGCGGCCACCCCGACGGGTCCGCGCCAGAGGCGGCGATGCTGCGCAAAATCGGCCGGCGGCGGGTGACGATGCTCGGCGCGGCGGCGCGGACCGTCGGCTAAGAGATACTTGACTTAGTCAACTATCTGGACGAACCTCGCCGGGTCATGAAAGCCGACCGCCCGGATAAAGACCGCATCAGCGCGGTACGCCGCTTCAACCGCTTCTACACGCGGCAGATCGGCGTCCTGCGCAAAAACTTTCTCGACAGTCCCTACTCGCTCGGCGAAATGCGCGTGCTGTACGAATTGTCACAAGGTGACGATCTGACGGCGAGCGACATCGCGCGAACCCTCGACCTCGACGCCGGCTACCTGTCGCGCCTGCTGGGCGATTTCGAGAAGAAGGGGCTGATCAAGCGCGCCACGTCGAAAACGGATGCACGGCAGAGCCACCTGTCGTTGACCGCGCAAGGCCGCAAGGTCTATGCGCCGGCGGAGAAACGCTCGCAGAGCGACGTCGCCGCAATGCTGGCGAAACTGGACCCGGCCAAGCAGTCGCAACTCGTCGGCGCGATGCAGGCGATCGAGAGCTTGCTTGAAGGCGACGCGCCGCCTGCCACGTACACCTTGCGCGCGCCGTGCCATGGCGACTTCGGCTGGATGGTCGCCGCGCACGCGGTCAATTACGCCCGCGAATACGGCTGGGGCGATCCGTTCGAGGGCCTGTGCGCGGGGATCGTCGCCGACTTCGTCAACAACAACGATCCGTCCTGCGAACGCTGCTGGATCGCCGAGTTGAACGGCGAGAATGTCGGCTGCGTCATGCTGGTCAAGGATGCGGCGCCCGGAACAGCGCGCATCCGCCTGCTGCTGGTCGATCCGAAAGGCCGTGGTCTCGGCCTCGGCCGGCGGCTGACCGACGAATGCGTGCAATTCGCGCGCGCCGCCGGCTACAAGAAGATCACGCTGTGGACGCACAGCATCCTCACCGCCGCGCGGCACATCTACCAGAAAGCCGGCTTCACGCTGACCTCGAGCGAGAAGCGGCATACCTGGGGCAAGGATGTCGTGGCGGAATTCTGGGATATGGATTTGTAGTTAGGCGGTCGCGCCTTTCGCTTTCGGCCGGCGCATGTGTTCGTCGAGCCTCGGCAGGATCTCGACGAAATTGCACGGCCGGTAGCGGTAATCGAGCTGGTGGACGAGGATGTCGTCCCAGGCATCCTTGCAGGCGCCGGGCGAGCCCGGCAGGCAGAAGATGTAGGTCGCATTGGCGACGCCGGCGGTGGCCCGCGTCTGGATCGCCGACGTCCCGATCTTTGGATAGCTGACCATCGTGAACAATGTCGAGAAACCGTCCATGCGCTTCTCGAACAAGGGCTCGACCGCTTCCGGTGTGACGTCGCGGCCGGTAAAGCCGGTACCGCCGGTCGAGATGACGACGTCGATGAACTTGTCGTCGATCCACGCCTTCACCTTCCTGCGGATCTCGCTGACTTCGTCCTTGACGATTGACCGCTCGGCGACTGTGTGGCCGGCGGCACGGATGCGCTCGACAAGCGTGTTACCGGATTTGTCATCGGCCAGTTCACGCGTGTCGGACACGGTCAGCACCGCGATCTTGAGCGGAATGAACTGGCGCGTTTCGTCGAGACCGGGCATGGCGAAGCTCCCTACAACTGCGCGTTCGCCGCGAAGGTATTGCAGGCCGCTATCTTGCCGGCCTTCAGTCCCGTGGTGAACCAGCGCTGCCGCTGCTCCGACGAGCCGTGCGTGAAACTGTCCGGCACGACGTAGCCGCGCGCCTGCTTCTGCAAGCGATCGTCGCCGATCGCCGCCGCGGTCTGCAATGCCGCCTCGACGTCGCCCGGCTCGATCGACTTCCAGCGCTGGTCGGACTGGTTGGCCCAGATGCCGGCGAAACAATCGGCCTGCAATTCGACGCGCACCTGAATACGGTTGGCAGCCGCCTTGCTGCCGGCCTGCTGCTGCGCCTCGTGGGCCTTGGGCAGAATGCCGAGCTGGTTCTGCACGTGATGGCCGACCTCATGCGCCACGACATAGGCCTCGGCGAATTCGCAGGCCTTGCCGCTGCAACCCTTGAAGCGCACGCGCATGTCATTGAAGAACGACGTGTCGAGATAAATGCGCTTGTCGGTCGGGCAGTAGAACGGACCCGACGCCGCGCTCGCCGCGCCGCAGGCGCCCTGCACCTGGCCGGAGAACAGCCGCAGGCGCGGCGCGCGATAGGTCGCGCCGCTCTCCTGAAAAACCTTGATCCATGTGTCTTCGGTATTGCCGAGCACCGCGGCGACGAAATCGCCCATCTTGTCCGTCGGTTTCGATGTCTTTCCGGCCGGTTGCTGATAGGGCTGCTGATACTGCGTGCGGCTGTTGCTGACCATTTCGGCGCCGCTGATCAAGACGCTCGGATCGATGCCGAGCGCCCAGCCGATGATACCGAGCACGACAACGGTGCCGATTCCGAGACCGCCGCCGCCGACCGGCAAACCAAAGCCGCCACCGCCGCCGCCAA
>CAMAUC010000027.1 GCA_945861265.1 Rhizobium sp. Q54
GGGAGCGGTGGCTGGTGGAGGCGTCGGAGATGCGGCGCAACGACTTCACCAGCGGTCCAAGCCGCTTGGTCCTGGCGCGCCTGCCGCGCGCCACCAGGGGCGGAAGTGCGCGTGCGTGGGCGCTGTCTAATGCAAAAGCCGGGATACCACCGGCCGGAGCCAAAGACGGCGGCGCAAGCGTAACGAACCCCCGACAGCGGTGGATAGGCTCACCCTAGAGCAAAAGGGCGCCTGAAAGTGTCAGTCCACCGGGGGCCTTGCGGAGCAAACCTATAAACACCGCGCGCGGAGCGCCGGGAGATCCGGCAACTGCGTGGTGAATTGCTCGTGAGAACTAACTCAACACATCTCACGA
Organism: Rhizobium sp. Q54; assembly: GCA_945861265.1. Classification (GTDB taxonomy): domain Bacteria; phylum Pseudomonadota; class Alphaproteobacteria; order Rhizobiales; family Xanthobacteraceae; genus Pseudolabrys. The sequence goes on from CAMAUC010000027.1 coordinate 356, forward strand.
GGGTGCGGGGTTGTTGTGGCCCCGGCGTTCCGCGCGCCCTCGCGGCGCATGTCGGGTTTACCCGATATGCGCGATCGAAAAAGTCGAGGACGCAGAGGGAATGACGTTTGGGAAGACGGCCTGCCCGGGGCCGCTCAAGAACACGGGCGATGAATCACGTCTGCTGCTTGAAAAATGAATCCTGACCGGCACTTCGGCCGCCCGGCGGCGCACCGACCGAATTGACCCGTATCAATGCCGCCCGCCGCTGGAAGGCCGAGCCTGAAGGTAACCAGAGGAGCCAATCATGCGCGCACTCTCACTGACCCGTTTCACCGCCGCTCTCGGCCTTGCCGCTTTGCTTTCTACCACTGCCCTTCCGGCGCGCGCCGCGCCGGTGCCCTCGGGCACGATCGCGCTGAAGTCGGCGCTATCCAGCGACCTTGTCGATGTGCGTGTCCGCGGCCGCGGCGGACGTGGCGCGGCCATCGTCGGCGGGATTGCCACCGGACTCATTCTCGGCGGCATCATCGGTTCGCAGCAGCCTTATTACTATGGCGGTCCGCCCGCCTATTACGGCCCGCCGACCTATTATCCGCCCGGCTATTACGGACCGGTCTACGGCCCGCGCTATGGCGGTCCGCCGGACTGGATTTCTTATTGCTTCTCGCGTTACCGCTCATTCGATCCGGCGAGCGGCACCTATATGGGCTATGACGGCCGCCGCCATTATTGCCGCTAGCGCATGATCCGGAAAAGTGGGAGCCGGTTTTCGGACAAGATCATGCGCAAAACAAAAAAGCGTGCTCCATAAAAAAATGCCCGGCGCGTGAGGCCGGGCATTTCCAATTCTTTGCGGCGTCTGGCCAAGGCTCAGTCGTCGCGATAGACCTTCTCGCGCCGCTCGTGGCGTTCCTGAGCTTCGACCGACAGAGTCGCGATCGGCCGGGCCTCGAGGCGGCGCAGCGAGATCGGCTCGCCGGTTTCCTCGCAATAGCCATAGGTGCCGTCGTCGATGCGGGCGATCGCCTCGTCGATCTTGGCAATCAGCTTGCGCTGGCGGTCGCGCGAGCGCAGCTCGATCGAGCGGTCGGTCTCCGACGAGGCGCGGTCGGCCAGGTCGGGGTGATTCACGTTCTCCTCCTGCAGGTGCAGGAGCGTTTCCTTCGCTTCCTTCAGAATGTCTTCGCGCCAGGCGAGCAGTTTCGCGCGGAAATATTCGCGCTGGCGCTCGTTCATGAAGGGCTCCTTATCGGTCGGACGATAAGGCTTTACTTTGGCTAGCATCCCACTGACCCCTGTACTTTTATTGTATTACGAGAAGTCCCCTGCCGATGCGGCGAGCTTATATACGCCCGCCACGCAGGCGACAATATCTGCCTGCGCCGGCTCCACTTGCCCGATTAGTATGAAAGCTCAATGACTTCGGTCTGGGAAGGGAACTTCGCCGCTATGCTTAAGGCTGGCGTATTCCGGCCTTGGCGATTTCCACCGCCACGCGCAGCTCGATCTCGCCCATCACCGCGTCGAGGCCGGGGTCGCCGGTTCCCTCGGAAAGGCCGTCGGCAGCCACTTTCAGGCGGGCAATGGTCGAATTATCCAGGCTGCCGTCGAGCATGCCGAGCTTGAGGTCATCGAGCACGTCGAGCGCCTTGCGACCTTTGGCGACCGCGCGTTTCTTGCGTTCGGTCGGGCTTTCGATGCCTTGCAGGGCCATCAGCCCGTCGAGGTTGGAGACCGCGCGCAACGACGGGGCGGCGGCGGTGTTGTGCGGCGCGTCCTGCTCGCTGACCGAGAAGCCGCCGGCGGCCGTGCGCCGCGCGGCGCCCGCTTTGCCTGCTATTCCCGCTGCGTTGGTCCCGTAGATGCGCATTCGAATGATCCCAGCCGATCGGCCGTCGGCCCCCCGACAGGTTCAAACCTGCGCTTTTATGGTTAACCCCCGGTAAATGCCCGGCAAATTCTGCCGGACCATGACCTTTGCTGCCGGGCTTGCCGCCCGGATCTGGTCCGGGCCCCAAAGAGAAAGCGCCGTCATTACAAGGCTTTGAGCCGCGCTCCCGATCTGGCACGGCATTCGCAATACTCAGGAGACTTAACCGGTCACATTGGGGAGCAGTGATGACGCGGACGTGCTTCACCGCCCTTGTGGCGGCACTACTGATTTCGTTTGCCTCGGTGCATGCCGGGGCGACGTCGCGCATCAAGGACCTCGCCAATATCGAGGGCGTGCGCCAGAACCAGTTGATCGGCTATGGCCTCGTCGTTGGTCTCAACGGCACCGGCGATACGCTGAACAACATCCCGTTCACCAAGCAGTCGCTGCAGGCGATGCTGGAGCGGCTGGGCGTCAATGTCCGCGGCCAGACCCTTCGCACCGGCAACGTTGCCGCCGTGATGGTGACCGCCAATCTGCCCGCCTTCTCGACACAGGGCACCCGCATCGACATTACTGTCTCTTCTCTGGGCGATGCCAAGAGCCTGCAAGGCGGCATGCTGCTGGTCACCCCGCTCTTGGGCGCCGACGGCAATGTCTATGCGGTCGGCCAGGGCTCGGTGGCGATCGGCGGTTTCCAGGCCGAAGGCGAAGCGGCCAAGATCGTGCGCGGCGTGCCGACCGTCGGCCGCATCGCCAATGGCGCGCTGATCGAGCGCGAAATCGAATTCAATCTCAATCGCCAGAGCCAGTTGCGCATGGCTTTGCGCAATCCCGACTTCACCACCGCCAAGCGCATCGCCGCGGCGATCAACGATTATATCGGCGTGCCGACGGCCGAGTCGCTGGATCCCGGCACGGTCGGCATCACCGTGCCGCAGCAGTACAAGGGTAACGTCATCGCGCTGTTGACCGAAATCGAACAGCTTCAGGTCGAGCCGGATCTCTCGGCCAAGATCGTCATCGACGAGCGCTCCGGTATCATCGTCATGGGCCGCGATGTGCGCGTGTCGATGGTCGCGGTGGCGCAGGGCAATCTCACCGTCACCATTTCCGAGAATGCGCAGATCAGCCAGCCGGGCGCCTTCGCGCCGCAGGGCGCCCAAACCGCCCGCGTCGCCCGAACCCGCATCGGCGTGCAGGAAGACGGCAAGAAGCTCGCTTTGGTCAAGGATGGCGTCTCGCTGCAGCAACTCGTTGATGGCTTGAACGCACTGGGCATCGGCCCGCGCGATCTGATCGCCATCCTGCAGGCGATCAAGGCCGCCGGCGCCATCCAGGCCGATATCGAGGTGATGTGATGGGAAGCATGTCAGCCCCGATGTCCCTGCCCGCGCCCGGCATGAATGCCGTCGACCTGCTCAAGAACAATGCGCCGGCGGCCGCCAAGCTCAAGGCAATGGTCGGTGCCGGCACCGGCGCCGGAATTTCCGATGCCGCCAAAGCCAAGGCAAAGGCCGCCTCGCAGGATTTCGAAGCCGTGTTCCTCAACAGCATGTTCCAGCAGATGTTCACGGGTATCCAAGGCGAAGGCCCGATGGGCGGCAGCGGCGCAACCGGCATCTGGCGGTCGTTCCTGACCGACGAATATTCGAAGTCCTTCGCCAAAGCCGGCGGCATCGGCATCGCCAGTCATGTCTATAGCGCTCTGCTCGCACAACAGGAGGCCCGCTCGTGACCCAGCCGGCAAAACCCGCCACGCCGCCGAAAGCGCCTGCGATCTCGACTGCGAGCGAGGCCGAACGCGCCGTCGCCTATCTCAACAAGATCATGGACCGGCTGGTCGAGACCGTCGAAGCGGAGACTGCGCAGGTCCGCGCCGGCCGCCTGCGCGACGCCGTCGCCAATGACGAGGCCAAGGTCGAACTGGCGCGCGCCTATGCGGCCGAGACCGAGCGGGTCAAGGCGGCCAAGGATATCATCGCCAAAAGCCTGCCCGACGCGCTTGAACAATTGCGCAAGCGTCATGGCGCGTTGCGCGCTTTGTTGCAGACCAACCTGACGGTGCTGGCGACGGCACATGCGGTGTCCGAAGGCATCATCCGCGGCGTCTCCGGCGAACTGGCGCGCAAGCAGGCGCCGTCGACCTATGGTGCGACCGGACGCGCCAATACGCCGGGCAGCAAGACCAGCCAGCCGCTGGCGGTCAGCAAGTCGCTCTAGACTTTCATCTCAGGCTTCATTCTTCTGCAGGCTTCATCGGCCTTCTTCGACGCTCGATTTTCAAACGTGCGCGGCATCTTTCGCGCGCGCCGCGGCATGGTTAACCGAATGCTAACCGCGGTTAGCGAGCCGTGAAAATTAGCGACAGCAAACCGCGCATAGTTTTTTCACGGTTATCATTTCATTAACCATACGCTTTTACCCGCCGTTACATTCCGTATGACAGTTTCTGCGCGAGGCACACGCCAGCTTCTAAAGATTGGCGCGCGCTCATAAGCCAGTACGGCAAACCAGAAAGGTTTTGACATGTCATCGGGTATTACTCTCTCCGCCGGCGTCCGGGCGAACTTGCTTTCGCTGCAGAACACGGCCTCCTTGATGCAGACGACGCAGAATCGTCTCGCCACCGGTAAGAAGGTCAACTCGGCCCTCGACAATCCGTTGAACTTCTTCACCTCGTCTTCGCTGAGCGCACGCTCCAGCGATCTGAGCGGCCTGCTCGACTCGATGTCGAACGGCATTCAGACGATCCAGGCGGCGAACAACGGCCTCACCGCCGTGACTTCGCTGGTTCAGCAGTTGCAGGCGACGGTGTCGCAGGCGCGCGCTGACTCGTCGGCCGGTACCGTTACTCCGGGCACCGCCCTGACGCTCTCGGGCACCACCAACACGTCGAACTCCGCCAACAACAAGCTCACCTTCACCGTCGCCAACGGCGTTGCGGTCGACATCGCTGTCGATGGCGGCGTTACGGCGGCGACCCTGACCGGCACCGCTACCGCGGCAGTCGACGCAGGCGCGGGCTCCATCAACATCACCAGCGCCGATCTTAACGGCGGCGCGGCGGTGTCGGTTGCCATCGCCAACGGCGACACGATGGCGCAGGCGGTTACCAAGATCAACGCCGCACTGACCTCTGCCGATGCCAATACGAAAGTGTCGGCCTCGCTCGACTCGACCAACCACCTGGTGTTGACCAGCACGAGCGGCAACAACATCACGGTTGCCGACGCTGCCGGTAACGCCAACACGACCACCGCCGAACTCGGTCTGGTCAACGGTGCGTCCTCGACCAACGGTGTTGTCGGTACGCCGCTGACCAATACTGCGATCGCCGCGGCCATCAACAACCATGCGAGCTTGAATTCGCAGGTTAAGGCCTCGGTCGATAGCACCAACCACCTGGTGCTGCAGAACCTGACCGCCACTTCGGTCGGCGTAAAGGGTCTCACGTCTGCCGCCGTTACCGGTAAGACGACCGACACCCAGACGCTGGCAGCCGGTTCGGGCAGCGGTCTCTCGACCGTCCGCCAGAGCTTGCTGACGCAGTTCAATGCCCTGCGTACCCAGATCGACCAGGCGACCGGCGACTCGGGCTACAACGGCGTGAACTTGCTCAACGGCGACTCGCTGAAGGTGAACTTCAACGAAACCGGCACCTCGTCGATCAACGTCCAGACGAAGGACTCGACTGGCGCTGCTTTCGCCATCAACAGCACCAACCTGGGCATCGCCGCCTCCACCACCGGTGTGTTCGGCGACAACACCCAGCTCGACACGTTGAGCACGACCCTGACGAACTCGCTCACCACGCTGCGTACCCAGGCTTCGGCTCTCGGTTCGTCGCTCTCGGTTGTGCAGACCCGCCAGGACTTCACCAAGTCGATGGTCAACACCCTGCAGACCGGCGCTGACGGCCTCGTCCTCGCCGATACCAACCAGGAAGGCGCCAACCTGCTCGCCCTGCAGACCCGCCAGTCGCTGTCGACCACAGCGCTGTCGTTGTCCGCCCAGGCCGACCAGGCGGTGCTGTCGCTGTTCGGCTGATCTCAGCCTCTACGAAAACGACGAAACGGCGGGGCCTTGCCCCGCCGTTTTTCTTTTGGGGGCGCGGCAAGACCGGCGTCACTCGGATCCTATAGCGGGTTACCGACGCTCGGTCGCAAAGCCCGCGCCGGCGTCCAGATCGCGGCCAGCGCGTCGTTACTTAAACGTAAACAACCACAACCCTTTCATGTCGCTACGCAATTCTTAGTTCGGCGTTAACCATGTCGCCATAAGCTCCGGTTAACCATAACCGCCGCCGTGTCACTTTTTGCGGCGCCAAGCGCGAGGCCCGCGCCGACTCTGTCGATCGTCAATACGAGCGAGAGCCGGCACGGCAAACCAGAAAGGCTACGACATGTCATCGGGTATTACGCTCTCCGCCGGCGTCCGGGCGAACCTTCTCTCCCTTCAGAACACGGCGCAGTTGATGCAGACGACGCAAAATCGTCTCGCGACGGGCAAGAAGGTCAACTCGGCCCTCGACAATCCGCTGAACTTCTTCAGTTCCGCTTCGCTCAGCGCGCGCGCCAGCGACCTGAGCAGCCTGCTCGACTCGATGTCGAACGGCATTCAGACCATTCAGGCGGCGAACAACGGCATCACCGCCGTAACCTCGCTGGTTCAGCAGCTGCAGGCGACGGTGTCGCAGGCGCGCTCCGACGCTTCCGCCGGCACGGTGGTTCCCGGCGCCGCTCTGACACTCTCGGGCACCACCAATACGTCGAATGCCACCAACAACAAGTTGACCTTCAGCGTGGCGAACGGTGTTGCCGTCGACATCAACGTCGATCCGGGCACCACCGCGGCAACCATGACCGGCACGACCACGGCGGCCCTCACCGGCGGTGGCGGCAACATCCGCATCACCAGCGCCGATCTCAACTCCGGCGCCGCGGTGTCTGTCGCCCTGGCGAACGGCGATACGTTGGCGCAGGCTGTTACCAAGATCAACACTGCCCTCGGCGCCTCGGCTCCGGTGCAGGCGTCGCTCGACAGCACCAACCACCTGGTGCTGACCAGCACGACCGGCAACAATATCTCGATCACCGATGCCGCCGGCAACGCCAACGGCACCACCGCCGAACTCGGCTTCACCAACGGTCAGACGTCGACCAACGGTGTTGTCGGCACGCCGCTGACCGTCGATCAGATCGTGTCGGCCGTGAACGGCTCGGCCGCTCTTTCGACGCAGGTCAAGGCGTCGAAGGACTCGACCGGTCATCTGGTGCTTCAGAACCTGACCGCCACCGCGGTCGGCGTGAAGGGCCTCACAGCGGCCGCCGTTACCGGCAAGGCGACCGACACCCAGACGCTCGCGGCTGGCACGGGTGGCGGTCTCAGCTCGGTCCGCCAAAGCCTGCTGACGCAGTTCAACGCTCTGCGCACCCAGATCGACAAGGTCACCGGTGACTCAGGGTATAACGGCGTCAACTTGCTGAACGGCGATACGCTGAAGCTGAACTTCAACGAAAACGGCACAAGCTCCATCGACGTTCAGACCAAGGACACCAATGGCAACGCTTTCGCCATCAACAGCACCAACCTCGGGATCGCCGCGTCGAACGCGAGCGAATTCGCCGACAACAGTCAACTCGATACGCTGAGCACGAACCTGAACACGGCTCTGACCGCGCTCCGCACCCAGGCCTCGTCTCTTGGTTCGTCGCTCTCGGTGGTGCAGACCCGAGAGGACTTCACCAAGGCGATGGTCAACACCCTCCAGACCGGCTCGGACAGCCTCGTGCTGGCCGACACCAACCAGGAAGGCGCCAACCTGCTCGCCTTGCAGACCCGCCAGTCGCTGTCGACCACGGCGCTGTCGCTGTCCGCCCAGGCCGACCAGGCGGTGCTGTCGCTGTTCCAATAAGACCCGACCGGCAAAGAATACCGAACGGCGGGGCTCAAGACCCCGCCGTTTTTCTTTGGGGCCGGACGATTACCGGCTAATAACGGATCAATAGGATCGGATCGCGACCGATTCCTCAGGAGACACAGCCATGCCGTTGAAAGTCGAATTGAAGCCGGGCGAGCGGATCCTGATCGGCGAGTGCGTCATCACCAATGCCGGCCATCGCGCCCAGTTCGTCATCGACGGCAAGGTGCCGATCATCCGGGAAAAGGACATCATGAGTTCCGAACAGGCCAATACCCCGGCCAAGCGGATCTATTTGTCCATTTTGTTAATGTACACGTCGCGCGACGCCCGCGATCAGCACGCGACCTATTTCACGCTCGTGCGCGACCTCGTCCAGGCGGCGCCAAGTACTTGGCCGCAAATAGAAATTATCAATAATCATATCTTAACGGGCAATCTCTATAAAGCTCTCAAGCAAGCCAAACAGTTAATCACCTACGAGCAGGAGCTCATTCGTAATGACGCAAGCGGCGCAGGCCTACGGCAAGACAGCGAATAAGACCTCAAGTCCGCGCGATCTGGAGGCCGACCTCCTCCTGCAGGCGGCGTCGCAATTGCAGAGCATTCGCGACGGCTGGGAATCCAAGCATACCGAACTCAACGCCGCGCTGAACAATAACCGCAAATTGTGGACCCTTCTGGTGGCGACAGTGACCCGGCCGGAAAATCCGCTGCCCGCCAATATCCGTCAGAACGTCGCCAATATCGGTCTTTATGTTTTCAAGCAGACCATCGCCGCCATGGCCAATCCGCGGCCGGAGCATCTCGGCTCGCTGATCAACATCAATCGCGAACTGGCATCCGGGCTGCGCAGCCACGCCTGACGCAATTCAATTCCGTATGCGAAAAGGCCGCGGGCATTGCCCAGCGGCCTTTTCTTTTGGCGTTAACAGACTCCGGCTATCCGGCTAGTTCATGAAGTTGACCAGGCTGATCTGATACATCATCGATGTGACCTGCATGCTCGCCTGCAACCGCGTCTGCAACGTCAGGATCTGCGCACCGACATCTTCGTTCGACACGCCTTCGATCTGCTGGAGATAATCGGACAAGGTTGCGGTTTGCTGCTGGTGACGATCCTGCGCCGCCTTGATCGAGACCTGGGCACCGGCAAGGTCGGTCTGGATACTGGCAACCGTCTGCGCGCCGGGACTGCCGGTCAGATTCTGCGTCAACCGTCCGTTCAACGCGCTGCTCAGGTCGCCGCCGTTCGGATTGCTCGGCGCGATCGTCACCGCCGCAAGCGTGGCCAGATTTTGTACGATCGAACGCAATCCCTGCTCGTTGCCGCGCACGCCGTAGCCGACTGCGAGCGTTGGATCGATGCGCGCGGTCGCCGTGGCGCGGGCGGAGTCGGTTCCGGTTTCGCCGGTGTACCAGATGACCGTATCGGCCGAACTGCCGGTCGTCATCGCGGTGGCGCTGCCAAAGCCGGGGCCGGTCACGCGCGGCGGTGGTGTGCTGGCATCGGCGCTGAAGAATTCATTCGATGCCTGTACGGCGGAGGCGGCAGTCAAGGCGGTGGCGGCCAGTTTTCCGAGCGAGGTGGTGATCGCGCTGCTCAGATTGGCCGCGGTGGCGGTGCCGTCAGCGCCGATCAGAAACTGATTGGGACCTGGCGGCGACGTCGTGGTCGCTTTCATAGTCAGGTTTTCAGTGGTGCCGTCCGGCATGTTGAAACGCATCGTCAACGTATCGCCGGCATTCGGAATGCCGCCAGACATATCGACCGAGACCGCCGGCGGCGTGCCGGTCGGTCCACTCACCGTCGCATTGGTCAGCGCCGATGAAATCGACGCCAGCTTGAAGCCGAAGGGCGATACCGCATCCTCGGCCACCGACACCGATGTCGCCGTCGGCGAGGTCACCGTCAGCCGGCCAAGGCCGCTGGTGCCAAGATCGGCCTGGTTGCGCTCGGAGATGATCTGCTTGAGGCCGGCCTGCGCGCCGTTGCCGTTCATGATGTGGTCGTAGGTCTCGACCGCCGGCTTGTCGGTGGCGCGGCCGGAAAACAGATAGTGGTCGCCGGCCTGGGTATTGAGCAGCCCCAATGCCTCATCGAGCGAGAACTGCGCCGTCGACTCCGCGGTATTGGCGCCGACCGCGCCGGTGCCGTAGCTGCCCTGCATCATCGCCGTTTTCACGGAATTGCCGAGATCGGAGATGCGGCCGAGCGAGGTTTGCGCCACATTGATGCGCGTTTGGACGTTGTCAGCGACAGAGTCGAAACTGCCGATGGCGGACAGCTGGGAGCGCAAGCCGACGGTCATACCGCGCTCGACACCGAGCCCGGCATAGGTCGTCGCCTTCTTGCCGGTGCTGAGCTGTCGCTGCAAATCGTCGAGCGTGCTGCGCAGGTCGACAAGGGACTGGATCGCCGCTGACGGCTTACCGCCAATCGAAGATATCGTCATGATTTCCTCATATCCGCATCAAGGTGTCGATCATGTCCTTGACCGCCGACAGGACGCGGGCATTCGCCGCGTATGAGTTCTGCAAAGCCAGCAGGTTCGCCATTTCCTGGTCGATATTCACGCCGGCCGCATCGTCGAAACGCTGCTGCAACGCCGATTGCACGACGTCCTGGCCCTGCTTGAGAGAGGCCGCGGCATCGGCCGTCTGGCCTTGCACGCTGACCACCTGACGCAGATAGGTGCTGATTGACCCGGTAAAGGGCGAATTGGTGCTGCCGACGCCGGTGGCCGGCGAATATTGCTGCGACGTATTGGTTAGCTGATTGTAGAGGAAATCGGGTCGCGTGCTGTCGCCGTTGGCGATCGAGGGCGCGTAGCCGACAAGCTTGGAGGGATCGGCGATCAAATTGCCGTTGACATTGATGCGCCCGGCCAGGCCGACACTCTGCGAGCCAGCCGCGCCGATCTTACCGGTATAGAGACTGGTGCCGTCGGTGAAAAACGGCAGTTCACTGCTGCCACCTTGCAGGGACGTCACCGTCGCGGTTTTGGTCACCGAATTCACGGCGACGGCATTGGCCGGACCATCGTTGAGAATGCGCAGCGTGGTGCCGCTCGTATTCGACGCCACCATGCCGGTCGAGCCGATGGCGTTGGCGATCTGGCCATACACCGCGCTCATGCCGCTGGAAAAGTCGATGCCGTAGACCTTGTCGTTGGCGGCCGCGGTCGCGGTGTCCGACAGCGGCAAAACCGAGGGATCGTCGACACGGATGAGCGTAATCGTGCGCGCCGTATTGGTCAGCGAGTCGGTATAATTGACGGTAATCTTGTTGCCGGTCGAAAGACCGCTGATATCGAGATCAAAACCGCTTTGGCCGCCCGACGTGACGCCGACCCCGGCCGTAGTTTTATCCGACAGTCCACTCGACATCGCGGCGGCGATCGCATCGATCTGGGATTGCGCCTGCACCAGGTCCTGGTCGCGCAGTTGTAGGTAAGCCGCGATCGAGCCGGAGCGGATGGCGTGCGACTGGATCAAATCGACATTGCTGCCATTGGCGGTGGTCAGCGTCAGGGTACCAACCTGGCGGACATTCGGGTCGGCGCTCCACTGCGTGGTCGCCGACATCGAGCCCTGCGGGCTGAAACTTATTGATCCGGCCTTGTCGCTGACCAACTGAATGCCGGTGTTGGTGTAGATCGTCAACTGGCTTTGGTCGCCCTTGATGACGTTGATGTCCATCAGCTTCGACAATTTGTCGATATAGGCGTCGCGTTGATCCAGCATATTGGCCGCGGAGGCATCGATCGTGGTCGTTGCCTCGAGCTGCGTATTGAGCTGTGCGATATGCGTCAGCGCGTCATTGACCTGCGACACGGCATCGGAAATGCCCAGTTCGGCGTTCTCACGCAGACCCTGGATGCTGGTGGTCATGCTGTTGAGCTGTTGCGTCAGAAGCTGAGCGCTACTGACGACGGACGATCGCGCCGCGACATCGTCCGGACTGCCGCTCAGCGCCTGCAATGACGATGTGAAGTTGTTGTAAATCGTTTCCAGCGCGGAATCCGACCCGGGCTGACCGTAAATGCCCTGAAGCTGGTTCAACACCTGCGACCGGGTCGTCGCATAACTGGCGCCGGAATTCTCCACGCGCAATTGCCGCTGCACATAGGAATCGAGTTCGCGCTGGACACTGGCGATGCGAACGCTGACGCCTGTGCCACTGCCAGAGACCGCGACCAGATTGGAGGTCTTGCGGACATAGCCAGCCGTACCGGCATTGGCGACGTTGGCCGACACCAGAGCCAGCGAGGACTGGTTGGCGTTCAGCCCCGAGATCGCTGAGATGAGTGCCTGAGACAGACCCATGGCAGGCCGCTACTCTTTCTGTTTCGGCGCGAGACTTGCCGACTTAGCGCAGCATGTTCAGGAGATCCTGAACCATCTGATTGGTGGTGGTGATGACTTTGGTGTTGGCCGAATAGGCTTGCTGCGTGACAATCAGCTTGGTGAACTCGTCGGCGATGTCGACATTGGACCCTTCAAGCGACGAGCCAAGGATTTTTCCGCTCGCACCGTAGACCGCCGAGCCCGATTCCGCCGTTACCTCGAACGCGCCGCCGTCCTTTTTCTTGAGCATGTTGGCGCCGGAGAAATTGGCAAGCGTGATTTCGGCAAGATCGACGGTACGGCCGTTTGAATAGGTGCCGGCGATACGACCCTTGTCGTTGACCGCCACGGATTGCAGCTGGCCGGCGGCATAACCGTTTTGCTGCATCTGGTTGACCTGGACGGTGCCGTTGGCGTCGGCATATTGGGTGATGCCGTCGGTTGAGTGCACCATGCGGACGTCGCCCAAGGTAACGCCGTCGACCACGACGTTCGTCAGGACGATCGAGTTAACCGCGGGGCTCAACTTGCCATTGGCGGTGAAAGTGTAATCGGTGTTGGCGTTTTGCCACGCCGCCTGCGAACCGGTCGCCGTGGAATTGGTCTGGTAGAACATGTTCCAGGTATCTTTGTGGCCGCCGCCCAGCGACGACGAGTCGACCTTGGCCCAGCGGATCTGGACGTTTACGGCGGAACCGGAAGTATCGTAGGCGGTGACCGCGCCGCCGGAGATGCTCTCGGAGAGGAACGACGTCACGTCTTGCCCCACCACCGTGTTGTTGGAAGGCAATGCGGACGCGGTTCGAATGCCGAAATTGCGCGCCGTCGCGGTACCGCCCACGGTGATCGTATCGGTGGTCGTCGACGACGTGACGGTGATGTCGCCGGTCGAGGCATTGGCGGTCGCCGTCCCGCCGACTAGCGCGCCGAGCGCGATATTCAGGTCGGCCAGGGTCATCACGTTACTGGCACCAAAGGTAACCGTCAGTGGCGCGTTAGCACCGACGGTGAAGACCAGCGTCTGGCCGTTCGCAGCCTTGCCTTGCGTGACGATATTGGTGGCGTTGGTGGTGCCGACCGAAACGCCGAGACTCGTCATGAGGGCGAGTGTGCTCGCGCCGCCGATCTGAATATTGGTCTTGGCGTCGGTGCCGGTGAGAACGAGGTGACCGGAAGGATCGATCGTCGCACCGACATTCGTGGTGCCGGTCTGCAGGTTGATCTTCGCCATCACCGCGGCCGCGTTGTCGGCGGCGGCGATCGCGATCGGCGTGCCGTTGATCACCAGGTTGCCGGCAGGCGCCGACAAGGCCGTCAGGTCGGCCGAGGCCGTCAGCACCGCTGCCGCGTCGGGCGAGATTCCAGCACCGAAGCCGGTGAGTTTAGCGACCGCGGGAGAGCCGTTGATCGGGTTCGAGGTGAAATTCGACGGGTTGAGCAATTCCGAACCGGGCACAGTCGGATCGGCATCGACCGTCTTCGGATAGCTGGCCAGGTTGGCGCGATAGTCGATTTCCGATGTCTGCTGCGCCGGCAAGAAGCCGTTCTGGAATTGCAGCATGGTCGGCACGCTGCCGGTCAAGTTGCCGGTGGTCGAGTCGACCGGAATACCCATCAGGTAATAGCCGGCGCCGTTGACCAGATAGCCGTTCTGGTCGAGGCCGAAGTCGCCGCGGCGGGTGTAGTTGTCGACGCCGCTGAAAGTCGGCCGGCCGTCGGAAAAGCTCTGCGGCTTTTCGACGACGAAGAAGCCGGCGCCGTTGATCGCCATATAGGTCGACACCGCGGCGCTCTGCACGTCGCCCTGCACCGTATTGGTGGAGCGCGCATTGGCGACGACGTTGCCGGCCTTTTGCTGCGACGGGATGTTGTCCTGGATCAGGTCCTCGAAACTCGTGTCAGTCCGTTTGAACCCGGTCGTCTGCGAGTTGGCGATGTTGCCCGAGATGTTTTCGAGCGCAAAAGCCTGCGCTCGCATACCGGTCACCGCGGTGGTGAGCGCGCCAAAAATACCCATGACAATTTCTCCACTGTCGCTTGCGCGGCGTCCGAATGACGCCTCGCGCGCACGATCCCGGGGAGAGCTTCGCAATCGCCGTGCCACGAAAATAAATCAATAATATCAATTACTTATACAAATACGGCGACCCGCATGGGGCCGCCGCAAGGTGCGCTTTCTGCCGCAAACCGGCAGTTTTTGCCGGGAACGACGCTCAGCCGCAACCGCAGCCTTTGCCGGAATCTGCCTTGGCTTTTTCGTCGGCGCGGCAGCAGGCGGACGTGTCTTGCGCCGCCGTACCGCCACAGCAGGCGCTGGAGTCCGGCGCGCCGCCTGAGAGGTTGCATACGCCGGTCTCCGGCAAGACCAGTTCGACCCGCTCGGCCGCCGCGCGGTCGCCGGCGATATCGGCGACGATCGAGCGAACCTGCTCGTAGCCCGTCAGCATCAGGAAGGTCGGCGCGCGGCCATAAGACTTCATGCCGGCAATGTAGAGACCCGGCTCGGGCTGAGCGAGTTCGCGCGCGCCATGCGGCCGCACCGTGCCGCAGCTATGGTCGTTGGGATCGATCAGCGGCGCCAATGCCGGCGCGCATTCAAGCGCCGGATCGAGCGCCAAGCGAAGTTCACGCAGGAATGAGAAGTCCGGCCGGAATCCCGTTGCGACCACCAGTTCATCGACTGTTAATGCTCGACCGCAACAGCCCGAGCCGGTGGCGACGCGCAATTGCTCGGCAACACTGTCGATGTGCGATACGGCAAAGCCGGTTTCGATCTTGACCTGCCCATCGGCCACCAGCCGCTCAAACGCCGCGCCCAGTTCGCCGCGCGCCACGAGCTTGTCGTTGGCGCCTCCGCCAAACGCCTTTTTGGGATTGTCCCCGCGCAACAGCCAGATCGGTTCCGTTCCCAGCACTTCACGCTTGAGCTGGACCAGATCGATCAAGGTGCCGATTGCCGAGTGGCCGCTACCGATCACAGCGACGGTCTTGCCGGCGTAACGCGCGCGGTCGCGGCCGAGCACATCGGGCATCGCATAAGCGATGTTGGCTGACGCTTCGGTTTCGCCCGCGGCAGTGATGCCGTTGCCGCCCGCCGGATTGGGCGACGACCAGGTACCGGAGGCATCGATGACCGCATCGGCGCGCAACGTCTTTGGACCGGCGCCGTTCTGATAGCGGATTTCGAATGGCGCTTGCGCGCGGCCCTTGGTCTTCACCTTGTCGAAGCCGACGCGGCTGATCGCGGTGACGCGGCTCGCCGTCTGAATGTGGGTTCGCAGCGCCGTGCGGTTGGCCAGCGGTTCGATGTATTGCGCCAGCAGTTCGGCGCCGGTCGGGTAAACCTGCGGATCGGGCGAATTCCAACCGGCCGAGGCTAGCAGCCGTTCCGCCGCGCGATCGATATTGTATTCCCACGGCGAGAACAGCCGCACATGGCGCCACTGTTCGACCGCATGACCTGCTTTCGGCCCCGCCTCCAGCACGATGGGATTCATGCCGCGCTCAAGGACATGAGCGGCCGCGGCCAAGCCGACGGGACCCGCGCCGATGATCGCTACGGTTTTCCGCGGTTGCGTCATTTTACCCATCCTGCTAGAAACTTGGAATATCCACGCAAATAAAGAGGCCCCGCGCTACGCTGCTTTGTCTTTGCCGGCCTTGCCGCGCGCGGGCGCGCAGGCGCCATCGGCGCAGCATTCCGCCACCAGAAAATCGACCAGACCGCGCATCACGTCGTAGTCGGTGCGGCAGATCAACGTCGTGGTCTGACGCTCCTGCGTCACCAGACCGACCGTGACCAGCGACTTGAGATGATGCGACAAGGTCGAGGCCGCCAGATCGAGCCGGCCCTGCAATTTGCCGACCGGCATGCCGGCGTCGCCAGCGCGCATCAAAGTGCGATAGATTTGCAGGCGGGTCGGATTGCCCAATGCTTCAAGACGGGCGGCGGCGTCATTGGTTTTCATAGGCCGCATAATTCCACAAGCGGTTCCTAATGTCAACTGTATTTCTAGAATTATCGAAATATTGGGGAAATCGGAGCCCGCCCTGCGGTGAGGCGGGGCAGGCTCCGGATATCTTGCGCGGGCCTCAGCTCGCCGAACCCGCCGCCGGCGCAAACTTCATCGCCACGCCGTTCATGCAATAGCGCAGGCCGGTGGGCTTGGGGCCGTCGTTGAAGACGTGGCCGAGATGGCCATCGCAACGGCTGCAATGCACCTCGGTACGGGTCATGAAGAACGACTTGTCGGTGGTCTCGCCGACCGCGTTCGGCAACGGCGCATAGAAGCTCGGCCAGCCGGTGCCGCTCTCGAACTTGGTCGCGGCATCGAACAGGGCCAGGTCGCAGCCGGCGCAGGCGAAGGTGCCGGCGCGCTTTTCCTTGTTGAGCGGCGAAGTGCCGGCGCGCTCGGTGCCGTGCTTGCGCAGCACGTAGAACTGCTCCGGCGACAGCCGCTTCTGCCAGTCGGCGGCGGAGAGAGTCTTGAAGTCAGTCGTGGTGTCGGTTGCTGTTGTCATGGGTGCTGCCAAAGCTCCTGTCCTGCTGAAAGTCGTGGACCCTGCGAGTGCGCCGAGCGCAATGCCGGCCGTCAAAAAAGTGCGTCGATCGATGCCATTGGCGAATATATCAGTGGCGATCATATCAGCCTTCTCCTTTTTTCGGGCCCCATATCTGCTCCAGCCGCTGATCGCGGCCGCAGTTCCAGCGATAGAATTTATATTTGGTCGGGTTCTTCTTGTAGAAATCCTGATGATACTCCTCGGCCGCGTAGAACGACCCGGCGGCGGCGATCTCGGTGTAGATCGGCTTTTTCAACTCAGCCTCGACCTTCTTCTTCGACGCCTCGGCGAGTGTGTGCTCCTCGTCGTTGCGCACGAAAATCGCGGTGCGGTACTGGTTGCCGTGATCGCAGAACTGCGCGTCCTTCACGGTCGGATCGATGCTGCGCCAGTAGAAGTCGAGCAATTGCTGATACGTCACTTTTTTCGGATCGTAAGTGACCTCGACTGCCTCGGTGTGGCCTGTGCCGCCGGCCGAGACCCGCTCATAACCGGGGTTCGGCACTTTGCCGCCGGTGTAGCCCGACGTCGTCGCCAGTACGCCCGGCACATGATCGAAATCGCTCTCGGTGCACCAGAAGCAGCCGCCGGCGAAAGTCGCCACCGCCTTTTCCTGAGCCGCGGCTACTTGCGGCGCGATGGGGGCGGCCACGGCGAAGAGCAAAGCCAAACCGAGCAACAGACGCCGCATGCGATCCTCCCGAATTTTCCCTGACCCCCAGATAAGGCTTCCCCGTCGAATAGCCACTCAATTTGGCATCACGCTTATGCGAGCAAACCCCTCCCCGCGTTCACGAATCCGGCTTGCCCGCAGCCCTCGCCCTGCCTAGTGTCGCCCTGAAATAGCGAGGAATTGCATGCGTTTTGACGGCACCAAGGCCTATGTGGCGACCGACGACCTGAAAGTGGCGGTCAACGCCGCCATCGCACTCGAGCGGCCCTTGCTGGTCAAGGGCGAACCCGGCACCGGCAAGACCGTGCTGGCGCAGGAAATCGCCAAGGCGATCGGCGCGCCGCTGATGGAATGGCACGTCAAATCGACAACCAAGGCGCAGCAGGGCCTGTATGAATACGACGCGGTGTCGCGCCTGCGCGACAGCCAGCTTGGCGACGAGCGGGTCAAGGACATCCGCAACTACATCAAGCGCGGCAAGATGTGGGACGCTTTCGTCTCCGACGAGCGCCCGGTGCTGCTGATCGACGAGATCGACAAGGCCGACATCGAATTTCCCAACGACCTGTTGCTCGAACTCGATCGCATGGAATTCTTCGTCTACGAGACCGGCGAGACGGTGAAAGCCAAGCGCCGCCCGGTCGTCATCATCACCTCGAACAACGAGAAGGAACTGCCGGACGCGTTCCTGCGTCGCTGCTTCTTCCACTACATCCGCTTCCCCGACGCCGACACAATGAGCGCGATCGTCGACGTGCATTATCCCGGCATCAAGCAGCGGCTGGTCAACGAAGCGCTGAAGCTGTTCTACGAAATCCGCGACGTGCCCGGCCTGAAGAAGAAACCGTCAACGTCGGAATTGCTCGACTGGCTCAAGCTGCTGATGGTCGAAGACATCGGCCCGGAAACCTTACGCGAGCGCGATCCGAAGAAACTCATTCCGCCTTTGCACGGCGCGCTGCTGAAGAACGAACAGGACGTGCATCTTTTTGAGCGGCTGGCGTTTATGGCGAGACGCGACGGGCGCTGACGCGAACGTCGATTCACACTCCGTTCGTTCCCGCGAAAGCGGGAATCCAGTTCTTTAGCCAAAGCACTGGGTCCCCGCTTTCGCGGGGACGAACGGCAAATTGACTTATTCAATTTTCAAACAGCCGCCTTCGCGAAGGCGCTTCGGTGCGGCAAGCGCGCGACTCATCGCCCGTATTGTTTGCGGCCCCGGGCAAGCCGACCTCTGATTTTCTTGTCCCTCAAGTATTCGTGGGTGTGGCGCGCCAAGCGACGCTCCATTATTTCCGTGTGTGAGCGCTCTGTTGCCAAAGCGCCCGAGCCGGCGGCGATGGCCGCCAGCCGCGCCTTGTCGCGCGCTGGGACAAGCTGGAGGTCTTCTACGTAGCGCGCAGGAATACCGTTATCAGCTCAGTCGGCCGCCGGGGTGTCGTCGGAATCCGCCGGCGCGTCGCCGGCCGGCTTTCTCGCCGCCCGCGGTTTCGCAGCAGGCTTCGGCTTGGCTTCGGGTTTGGCCTCGGGCTTGGCAGCCGCGGTGCGCGCCGCCGCTGACGGCTTGGCCGGCTTCTCGTCAATGCCGGGCGCGGCTTCGCTCGACGCCTCGGCGTCGCCGCCGAACCAGCCCTGCGCTTTGCCGAAGGCGATGATCTTGTCGCCGGCGCCGCGGCCGATGCGGCGCGCGGCTAATTCGACATCGGGTGACAGTTTTTCCGGCGCGGCCTTGTTGGAGGCGAGCGCCTCGGCGACGAGACTGTTGAACGCGGCCGCCTGCTTGCCGGCGGCCGGCTTGCCGCCGGACGGTTCGGCGGTGAACGCCGACAACTGCTTCTTGCCGAAACTGGAGAAGCTCGACAGCGATATATCGGCGATCACGCCGCTCTTGCCGCCGCCGATGCCGGCATCGTTCTTCTTGGCCGACGCATCGGACGGCCGCAGCTTGCCGGAGACCAGCACGGTGCTCTCGGCGAGCGAGAGGCCCTCCTCGCTGCCCGGCTCGGCGTCGAGGCCGGCTTCGCGCAAGGTGGCGACGACGGTGGCGACGACCTCGTCGGTGACGCGCTCGACCGTGCGCTGCTTGCGTTCGAATGTCGGAAAGGCGCCGATCTTGCGCTCAAGCCGCGTGGTGAAGGCGCGGTCGAGCACCTGCACGTCCGGCGAAATCGAGAAATCGGTGACCACGACCACTTTCGGGCGCGGCGAGGAGCCGCCGCCGCCGAGGACGGACGATTGGGTGAGCGTGGATTCGGCGCAGCCCGCCAGCAGGAACGCCGTGGCGCAAAGAGCGATCAGTCGCATGGGAAAGACTCAGGCTGGAGACCAGTTCTGAGTGTCTATTACCACAATGCCGGAATATTGAAGGAATAAGTCAGACCGGTGCCGACCACCACCTGATCGCGCTTGCCACGCAGGGAGACCAGGGGCGAATTGGCGACATCGCCGGTCAGGCGCTCATATTCGATGAACACGTTGCTCGACCATTGCGGGGTCCAGGCATAGAGCGCCTGCGCGCCCGCGCCATAGGAGCGCAGGCCGCCGCGCGCGTCATAGACCGGCAGGCCGGAGGCGACCGACTGCGTTGGCGTCACGCTGAAATAAGGACTGACGGCGGCACCGCTCGACGCGGTCAAACGCGGGCCGGCCGAGAGCGTGAGTTGCCTGGTGACCGGCATGACGACATCGGCGGACAGATCAGCGACGACGCCTTTATGGCCGCCAATGCCCTGACGCAGTTCGGCGCGCGTGCGCAGCCAATCGGTAGCCCAGTATTCGCCGAAGATACCGAGCTCGACGGTCCAGTTAACGTCGCCGAGGCCGCGCAGATCGCTGGAGTCGCTTTCCTTGCGCTGCATCCTGAGCTTGGCGGTCGGACCGATCTTGACCGGGCCCTGATCGAAAAGGGCGATGCTGGCGCCGTCGCGCGGACTGCGGAATTTCTCAGGCGTGCCGGCCTTGCGAATGCGGAAAACCGGGACCGGGCGCAGCCGAAAGCTGTCATCGCCTTCAAACTTCGGCCCCAGGCGCGCCTCGGCGCCAAGAGTGATGACCCATTCGGAGGTCGGCGTCGGCACCAGATACTGCGAGGTCGAGCGCGGCGCGGGTTGCGCGACGTCGGCGGCCTTGGCCGGCAAGAGCGAGGTCAGACCAACACCCGCAACCGCCATCACCAACGCAACGGACTGATTTTTCGTCATTCGCCAAGCGCCCCACTCGTGTGTTCGAGCTTTCTTTATACCCCAAGATTCTTGAATTGCATCAAGCTCAGCCTGGCGGAACAGGTTCTATTTTGTCGTTTTTTCCAAGGCGTGTCTTCTTGGTGTCGCCGGTTTTCCCGCGCTTGCCGCGGTTCCGGCGCCGCTCCGGCTCACCCGGCGGCGGCTCGCCGGCCGGCAGAACCTTGGGCTCGGCCGGCGTGTCCGGAACCGGCGCCGCCGCCAGTTCGGCGGGCGATGGCAAAACCGGCACGACCACCGGCCCGCCTAATTTGAGCGCTTCTTCCTGCGCCTTCTGCCGCGCGGCTTTGGCGAGGCGGCGCCGTTCGCGGCTGCGCGACAGGACGGCCTTCGCCTCGTCTACCAGACTGCGGCCCCAGTACAGCCCCTGCGCAATAGCGCGGCCCAACCGTCCGCCGGCCCAGACCAGTTCGTAGGGCGCAAACAGCCGCCAGGTCTGGTCGCCGTCGACGATGCCGCGCGCCACCAGGTCGCCCGCCATCGCTGTGGTGTTGAGGCCATGGCCGCCGAAGCCGCTGGCCAGCCAGACGCCGTCCGAGACTGCGCCAATCTGCGGCATGCGATGGATGGTGCGCCCCAAGGTGCCGCGCCACAGATGCGCGACCTCGACCGCGCCGAGATCGGGATAATTGCGTTTGATGTCGTCGACCAGCGCGGCCTTGAAGCGCTGCGGGTCGGCCTGCCAGACGCGCATGCGGCCGGACCACTGCAAGCGGTTGTCGCCGACGATGCGGTAGTGATTGTCGGCCCGGTTGGTGTCGCTGATCGCGCCGCGATAGCGCACCAACTCGTGCAGTTGCGGCCCGAGCGGTTCGGTCACCATCACGAAGGTCGTCACCGGCAGCAAGGTCGCCGCGATGTCCGGCATCAGCGCGCCGAGTTGCACATTACCGGCCAGCACGACATGGGCGGCGCGCACGCGGCCCTGCGGTGTGACGATGCGCTTGCGCACGCCGGCCGGATCGATCGACAGCGCCGGCGTGTCCTCGAAAATGCGCGCGCCGGCCTTTTCGGCAAGCGCGGCGAGGCCGAGCGCATAATTGAGCGGATGAATGTGGAAGGCGTTGCGGAATTGCACGGCGTTGAAATAGCGATCGTTGGCAAGCTGCGCCCGCACCTGCGCCGTCGTCCACATTTCGGCGTCGGCGCCGATCCAGCGCAAGCGCTCGACCGCGGCGCGCGTCGCGTCGGCATGGTCGGCCTTGTCGACATGCAGCCAGCCGTTGGTCATGGCTATGCCGGGCAGCTTGTTGTCGTCGATGGTGTGGCGGACGTAGTTTAGTCCCTGCTCTGCCAGCGCCCAGAGCTGCTTGGTGTGATCGAGGCCGACGCGCTCGATCATCGCGTCGATGCTTTCGGAATACCCCGGCAGCACGAAACCGGTATTGCGGCCGGAGGCGGCCGAGGCGACGCTCGCGCCCTCCAGTACCGCCACCGACCAGCCGCGCCGCGCGACTTCGCGCGCCACGGTCAGGCCGGCCAGCCCGGCGCCGATCACGCAGACGTCGGTGTCGAGGTCGAAGGCGAGTCGCTCACGCGCCGGGCTTGCAACCCGCGTCGCCTCGTACCAGGTCGGCGCTGTGGTCGTGTCTTGCGTCATCGCCATCCGTTGCTTGCGCCATAAAGCAGCGCGACACCCATGTTAGTGTGCCGCATAATCTGTAACCATAACCCGTGGCCCTTCCTACACGCGAATCGCAACCATGCGCCGACTTTTGCTGCTCAGGCATGCCAAGACCGAAGGCCACGAGCCGGGCCGGGATGACCGTGCCCGCGTTCTGATTGAGCGCGGCCGCGCCGATGCCGCCCGGATCGGCGCCTATATGGCCAGCCACGGACTGACGCCGGACCGCGTCATCGTGTCGCCGGCGGCCCGCTGCCAGGAAACCTGGACGCCGATGGCCGCCGCCATGCGCCCGGCGCCCGCCGTCTCGACGCTGGAGCAGATCTACGACGCCACGCCGCAGGATATCGTCGCCGCCGTCCTCGATGCACCGGCGGAGGCCACCGCGCTGCTGATCGTCGGCCACAATCCCGGCCTGCACGAAGTGGCCCTGCTGCTGATCGCCTCCGGCAATATCGACGCGCGCGAAAGCCTGCGCGAGCAACTGCCGACATCCGGGCTCATCGTTATCGACTTTGCCTTCGACGACTGGCGCGACCTTCATCCGCGATGCGGCCGGCTGGAACGCTTCGTCACGCCGCGTTCGCTCGAGGCCGCGACACGGTAGTGCACGTCGCGACGGCGGCGGCAAAATGTGGGATGATCCGTCGGGCTGTCGGGCAACGGGAGCATGGCCATGTACAGACACATTCTGGTGCCGGTCGATCTGGCCGATACCGATCTGGCAAAGCCGGCGATCGAAACCGCGATCGAGATGGCGCGCACCTGCGGCGGCACGGTGCGGCTGGTCAATGTGCAGCCGCTGACGCCGGTGATGCTGGCGGAATATGTGCCGCCTGATTTCGAGGCGCAGCAGCGCCGCTCGTCGGAATATGCACTCGGCCTCATCGCCGGCGAATGCGGCCTCGACCGCGCACATGTTTCATACACAGTGCGCAGCGGCGGCATCTATCACGAGGTGCTGGAAGAGGCGAAGGCGATCGACGCCGATCTGATCGTCATGAGTTCGCACCGCCCGGCGATGCGCACTTATTTCCTCGGCTCCAATGCCGGGCATGTCGTGCGTTACGCGAAATGCTCGGTGCTGGTGGTGCGCAACAAGATGTAATATTTTTGTTTGAGCATGATCTTATCCGAAAACCGGTTCCCACTTTTCGGGATCATGCTCTAGCCTTTCGGCACCAGAAGTTCCGGCAGCGCGCCGGGCGAATAGACGCCGGGGCGGTTGCGGCGGAAGTAATTACCGCCGTGCCAGAGAAACAGTCCGAGGAACGCGGCGATGAACAAGGCGCCACCCGGCGCTTCGCTTTGCAGGGCGCGCAGGATGAGAAACGCCAGCCCGAGTGACACGGCGGAAAATACCGCCAGCCCCGGCCAATATCCCAGCGGATGACTGCCCTGTTCGAACGATACCGGCGCCTTGGCCTCGGCCAACCGCCGGTGCAATTCGGCCACGAACGCGGAGTAGGCTTTGTCCAGCCGTTCATGCTCGACCATGCTTTTCCACGAACTGGACACCGCCTGGAGCTTGGGCGCGCCGGCTCCCCATACCTCCATGACATATCTCTGCGTCTGCAGGCTCACCGGCTTGAACGAGAGGCGCACGCGGCGGATGTCCCGATACAGGACATGACCGGAGCGGCGGCCGTTTTCCCAAGCCAGCCCGTCCGACGTCAAATGAAAAACCCAGGGCGCGCCCATCAGCGACGGGCGATAGCTGTATTGTCGCGCGTCAGCCGGTAGACCGTCAGGAACTGTGCTCATAGGTGACTTCTATATGACAAACCCGCATCTGCCCAGAATTTGCGCGCGATTTCGCCGTTAACCATGATCATGTTCAGCCACGCCAAAGGCGCGCGCCGACCCTTTGCGTGTGTTTCAATCGCGTATCGTATATATTAGGTTAATGGCGAGTTCGTCGTACGCGCAGGCAGAATGTCAGGCGTTGGGTTGGAGTACTGATCATGGCTAAATTGTCGGATATTTTCGGTCGCCGCGGCAGCGAAGGCGACGCGCCGCCTCGTCACACACCCGGCAATGCCAACGGCAATACCGGCCGCTATGTCACCCCCGAGAATTTCTCCGATGCCGGCGCGCGCATGGGCGAGGAAAATGAAGCCCTGCGCAACCTGTTGAGCGACACCGGCCGCAAGATCGGCGAACTCGACGAACTCAAGGATGCCTTCGACAAGATCGTCGCGCCGTTCAATTCGACCTTGCGCGCGCTCGAACTGGAAAAGTCGCAGACCTTGGGCCTGTCCGGCATGCTCGCCGAATCGCGCGCGTCCTACGACACGCTGCGCACCGAATTCTACCAGATCGAACGCAAGGCGACCGCGCTCGAAAGCGAATCCGAAAAACTGCGCGAGGATCTCGAACTGGCGCGCGAATCCAACCGCAGTCTGGAAAGCACGCGCATCGAACTGCTCGACGGCATTTCCGCCCGCGCCGTGCAGATCGCCGAACTCGAGCGCCAGTTGGCGCAGGAAACCTCGCAGCGCCGTTCGCTCGGCGAGGCGCGCCGCACCGCGCAAGACCAACTCGACGCGGC
Organism: Rhizobium sp. Q54; assembly: GCA_945861265.1. Taxonomy (GTDB): domain Bacteria; phylum Pseudomonadota; class Alphaproteobacteria; order Rhizobiales; family Xanthobacteraceae; genus Pseudolabrys. The sequence continues at coordinate 25,134 of CAMAUC010000027.1, forward strand.
TGAGAAGCGCATCGTCGAACTGGAAGGCGAACTGGCCGCCGCGCGCGAGAAGCTGGCGCTGCTGGAAGACGAAAAGCGCTCGCTGCAGATCGGCATCGACCAGGCGCTCAACGAAACCGCCGCCTCACCCGCCGCCTGACCGAATCCGAAAACACCTTAACCGCGACCCGCGCCCAGCTCGGCAAGGTCGAGTCGAGCTTCGCCGAGGCGTACGCCGAACGAGGCCGCCTCTCCGCCGCGCTCGACGAATCCAAGGAACAGCATCAGGCCGAACACAACAGCCTGAACATGCGCCTTGACGCGCTGGTCTCGCGCGCCGCCACCGCCGAGCGCCTGCTCGGCGAAGCGCGGCAGAACCTGCTGGCCCGCACTGAGGAAGTGCGCGCCTTCGACCGCAAATCGGTCGAAGCGACGATCTCGCGCAACAACGCCGAAAAGCGTCTGGCGCAGATCGAAGCCTCGCACGAAGCCCGCGAACGCCAGATCAAGGATCTCGAGCAGGCGCGCGTGGCGTTGACCGAGCGCAACAATGCGATGGCCAAGACGCTCAAGGCGCGCGAAACCGCGCTCGCCCGCGCCGACGAAAAGATCTCGGCGCTGACCGAGCGCAACGGCCATCTCGAGGCCGACGTCCAAGTCAGCCGCACCAATATCGAAAAGCGCGTCGAGGATTTGAACTCGGCGCTGCAGCGCGAGCGAATGGAACGCGCCGTGGTCGAAGGCGCGCTGGAAGCCGCGCGCAAGGACAATTCGCGCCTGCAAAGCGAAGTCGGCGCGCTGCGCTCGACCCTGCGCCGTGGCGCGCCGCTCGTGGAGACGCAAACGGCGCATCACGCCGAGGTCGAGATCGATGCCGACGTCGTCGATCCGGACGAGGAAAAGCCGGCCAAGGCGAAAGCCAAGCAGTCGACCTGAGGTACGGGTTCCGTCGGCGGCCGGGTTCCGGCGCACCGGCGGGTTCCACGATTTAATCTTTCGTCATTTTCAGGAACGCGGGACGCAAGTCCCGCGTTCTTTCGTCATGGGCGCGCGGCTGCGCGCCGCATGTACCGCCCGTCAATTTGAAAACAGACTGAAGGAGATACCTCCCTATGATGAAACATACATTGACCGCCGCGGCGCTGGCCGTCGTTTTGGCGACACCCGCGTTTGCGCAGACCGGCGCGCCGGCGACCGCGGCGCAGAGTTCGAGTTCCACCATGCCGCCCGCATCAACTACTAACAGCGGCGACGCAACGTTCCTGCAAGGCCAGCAGGTCACCGACTGGCGCGGTTCCAAGCTGATCGGCGCGACCGTTTACGGTTCCGATAACGCCTCGATCGGCGAAGTGAACGATCTGGTCCTCGCCAGCGACGGCAAGGTCAACGCCGTCGTCATCGGCGTCGGCGGTTTCCTCGGCGTCGGCTCAAAGAATGTCGCCGTGCCGTTCGACAAGCTCAACGTCACGCGCAAGCCCAACTCGGCGACGATCGACAAGATCACTGTCGCGTTCAGCAAGGACGAGTTGAAGAACGCGCCGACATTCGCCTTCTATGAACCCGAAAAGTCGGCGACCACCGGTTCGGCCACGCCGGAACGGCCGCGCGGCATCAGCCCGATGGGCGGCCCGGCGCCGAGCGCGCCGCAGAAATAACGGGCCTCAGTCATTCTGATTCCCGTGGCGCCCGGCCTCGTGCCGGGCGCCATTTTTTTGCCGCCGCAATGATTCCGCGGTGTGACAAGCGCGCCACCAGCGCCTATATAAAACGCATGCGCAAAATGCTCTGGCTGATCCCGCTGTTCGCCCTGCTTGCCGTGTCGCTGTGGTTTGCCGGCACCGCTTGGAGTCATTTTGACGCCAGTTCGATCGACATCCCGTTCTACGGCTATCTGGCGATTGGCGGCGGCGTGGTGATGTCGCTTCTGGTCGGCGGCGGCCTGATGGCTTTGGTTTTTTATTCAAGCCGTCACGGCTATGACGATCTTTCCGGCGGCGACGGCAAACAGCCGTAACGAAACCCGCGCGGAACCTGGCCATTTTTAGAAATGCCGACGGCGCACCGCACGACAACATTATTTTTTTATAGGCGCGATTTTACCCCGTTTTTGGAATAACTGTCCGCGCCGGACGCCCGGTATCGCGGCGCGGCCGAAACGGCTATGACTTCGGCTTTCCAGCCAAGGGGCCGCCATGAACAAATCGCTGTCGCAGGAACAGTTCGGCAAGAACGCCGCGCATTACCTTACCTCGACACCGCATGCGACCGGCAAAAGCCTGCAGCGCCTGGTCGACCTGACCAGCCCGCAAAAGTCCTGGCGCGTGCTCGACATCGCCACCGGCGGCGGCCATGTCGCCTACACTTTCGCGCCGCATGTCGCGCGCGTCTGGGCCACCGACATCACCCAGGAAATGCTCGACATAGCGAAGGCGGAAGCCGCCAAGCGCGGACTGGCCAACCTGCGCACCACCTACGCCAAGGCCGAGGCGCTGCCGTTCGAGGACGAGAGCTTCGACCTCGTCACCTGCCGGGTCGCGCCGCACCACTTCGACTCGATCCCCGAATTTCTCGCCGAGGCGCGCCGCGTGCTCAAACCCGACGGCACGCTCGCCATCGTCGACAATGTCGTGCCGCCGGGTCCGGTCGGCGATTACGTCAATGCGTTCGAGCGGCTGCGCGATCCGAGCCACCTGCGCGCCTGGACCATGGACGAATGGCGCGACGCCATCAAAGCCGCCGGCTTTTCTCTCGGCTTCGACGAGCAGTTGTTCAAGAAGATGGAATTCAAGAGCTGGGCGGCGCGCTATGACGATGTCATGAAGCGCCTTCTCAGCGCGATGCTGACGCAGGCCACGCCCGAGGTGACGGCCTTGCTCGAGCCGAAAGGCGACGGCGAAACGCTGACCTTCCGGCTGTGCGAGGGCTTGTTCATCGCGAAGCGGGATTAAGCGCCCCGAAAAAAAACGCCGGCGTGGTTCTCACCACGCCGGCGTTTCATTTAAGAGCGAAAGTCGCGCTTACGCCTTCTTGTGGCGGCGGTGATGCTTGCGCACCGGTCGGCCTTCCCATTCCGGATGGGCGTTATAGGCCTCGTTGACCAGCCAGCCGCCGACGATCGGCAGCACGCAGGAACCGACCAGCACATGGCCTTCGCGCATGGTGAGCGGGCGCTTGACCAGGACGGTGGCGACCATCGGCGCGACCGCGGCGCAGCCGAGCGTGGTGGCGCCGTAAGCGGCCAGGCTGGTCAGGCCGCTGCTGTTGTTCTGCCAGCGCCATTTCCAGTCGTTGATGGCGAAATAAGTCACCGTCGCGGCCGCGCCGGTGACGATCGCCGCGACTTTTACCTCCTTGGCGATATGACGGCGGCCACGCGCATCGGCGCTCTGCACGGTCAAGGAAAAGGCCGCGATCAAGGCGGCGGCCAGCACCAAACTACGTTTCATCTCAAATTCTCCCGGTACGTTTCGATTGAGGAATCGCCGCCATTTGTCCGCCGCTTCCGGTTCCAAGTCGAGACCGCGCGTTTCCCCGATTCGCGTTATTAACAGGGCAAAATCTGCCGAGTGGGCCGCTTTTTCGGCCGAAAACCAACTTTTCCGGCGATCCGCCAAAGCCCGACAAGCTTCTGATAAGTCTAGGTATTCCTATCGGGCCGGGCGATCATTAACGGGCCATTAACCAGGTCCGTTCACATTCCCTTAGGACAGTTGCCAATGTGATTCGGCGTCGCTTCGGCCGGGCGGATCGGCGTTTAAAGGGATCACGTTTATGAGCAAATTCGGGGGCCTATTCGCCCGTAAGCCGGGTGTATTCGATCAGCTGGCGCAGCCGTCGCCGACCGGCGCGGCCGTCCCCGAGAACCCGCTGGAACTCGACGAGGAGCTGTTCTCGGTGCTCGGCGCCCAGATCGGCGGCGACAACGAGACCCTGCGCAACCTTTTGCTCGATGCCAACGCCAAAATCGGCGAGCTCGACGCCATCAAGGCCGCGGTCGGCAAGCTGGCCGATCCGGTCTCCAAGACCTTGCGCGCCTATGAGGCCGAGAAATCGGAAAAGCTCAGCCTGCAGGCCGTGCTCAACAATACCCGCACCGCCTACGGCAAGCTGCGCAACGAAGTCGCCGAATTCGAGAAGAAGGCGACGCATTTCGAGCATGAATGCGGCGCGCTGCGCCAGGAACTGACCACCACGCAGAGCCTTTTGCGCGCCGTCGAGGCGACCAAGGCCGAGATCTCCATCGATATCGCCGCCCGCCGCGCCCAGATCGCCGATCTGGAAGGCCGGCTGACGCAGGAAACCGGCGAAAGCCAGGCGCTGCGCGAGGAAAACCGCCGTCTCGACGAGCGTCTCACCGCCCTGAACAAGCGCGTCATCACGCTCGAATCCGACCTCAACGCGGCGCGCCAGCGCCTGTTGATGGCCGACGACGAGAAGCGCGCGCAGCAGGCCACGCTCGACAAGATGAACTCCGATGCGTCGCGCCTGTCGCGCAAGCTGGCCGAGACCGAAGCCAGCCTGAGCGCCACGCAAGGCCGCCTGCGCCATGTCGAAGGCAACTTCACCGAAGTGAACAACGAACGCGCCCGCCTGGTCAGCGCGCTCGACGAGAGCAACGAGCGCCACGACCACGAACTGACCAGCCAGCGCATGCGCTTCGACGCGCTGCAGGCCCGCGCCACCTCCACCGACAACCTGCTCGGCGAAGCGCGCGAACATCTTTTGGCCCGCGCCGAGGAAATCCGCGAATACGACCGCCGCGTCAGCGAAGTCAGCAACGAGCGCGACAATTTGCAGGCCCGCGTCGCCGATCTCGAGGCCGACCGCATTCGCCGCGAATCCGAGATCAAGGAAATGGATCACGCGCGCCAGACTTTGATGGAACGCGGCGGCGCGCTGACCCGCGCCTATTCCGCCAAGGAAGCGGCGCTGACCCGCGCCGAAGACAGCGTCGCCGCGCTCAGCGCCCAAGTCGATATGCTGACCAAGGAACGCGCCAACGACAAGATGCTGGCCGAACAGGCGATCGAGGAACTCAAGGCCGCCCTGCAACGCGAGAAGCTCGACCGTTCGGTGGTCGAGGGCGCGCTCGAAGCCGGCCGCAAGGACTTCGCCCGCGTCATGCGCGAGGTGATGAGCCTGCAGCGTTCGCAGCAGGCGGCCGAGGAGCCGGAAGTGCTGGAAGCCGCCAACGCTGCGTGATTTGACCTAAATAATCGTCGAAAACTGCGTCGCCGGGCCAAAAGCCCGGCGATTTTTTTATGCGCCCGCCGCCCGCGCGGCGGTTGATATACCGCAAAGCACCACAGGGCGCTGACGCGCTAGTTTGGCTGCGACATCCTGGCGGGGCCAATATCCAAGTTCCGTGCATGCCTATTTCATGCCTCACTGAAGCAAAATCGACATGAGCAACTCGCCTCCGGCTTCGCTGGCGCTCGCCGAGCGCAATGTGCCGCGCTACACGTCCTATCCGTCGGCGCCGCATTTTTCCGCCAAGATCGGCGCGGAGACCTATCGCGGCTGGCTGGCCGCGCTGCCGCGCGCCGCGCGCGTGTCGCTCTATATCCATGTGCCGTACTGCACCGAGCTTTGCTTCTATTGCGGCTGCAACACCCGCGCCGTGCGCAAGCGCGCGCCGGTCGACGCCTATGCCGAACACCTGATCGCGGAAATCGCCTTGCTCGGCGATCTCAACGGCGCGCGGCTGACGCATATCCACTGGGGCGGCGGCACGCCGTCGATCCTCGGGCCGCAATGGCTGGAGACGATTTCGGGCAAGATCGCGTCGCGCTTCGACCTGAGCGAACTGAAAGAACACGCTATCGAACTCGACCCGCGGCGGATGGACCAGCCGCTGGTGCGCACGCTGAAAGCCATCGGCATCAACCGCGCCAGCCTCGGCATGCAGGATGCCTCGCCGCATGTGCAGCACGCCATCGGCCGGGTGCAGCCCTTCGAGCAGGTCGAGCGCGCCGCCCAGTGGCTGCGCGAAGCGGGCATTGAAAACCTCAATCTCGATCTGATGTACGGCCTGCCGAAACAGACCGGCCAGGACGTCGCGCGCAGCGCCGAGCTTGCCGCGTCGCTGCATCCGCAGCGGTTGGCGCTGTTCGGCTACGCCCATGTGCCGTGGTTCAAGACGCATCAGCGCCTAATCGACCCCGCTACCTTGCCAGGCGCGGCCGAGCGCATCGCGCAGGCCGCGATCGCCGCCGAGACTTTGGCGAGCTTCGGCTATCGGACAATCGGCCTCGATCACTTTGCCCTGCCCGATGACGAACTCAGCATTGCCGCGCGCGAAGGCCGGCTGCATCGGAATTTTCAGGGCTACACCACCGACGATGCCGACGCGTTGATCGGCATCGGCGCATCGTCCATCGGCAAACTGCCGCAAGGCTATGTGCAGAATGCGCCGGACATGGGGCATTATTCACGTAGCATCACCGCCGGCACGTTCGCGACGGTGAAAGGTCTGGCGCTCTCCGACGACGACCGCTTGCGTGCGGCCATCATCGAACGGCTGATGTGCGATCTGGCGCTCGATCTCGATGACTTCGGCGGCGTTGCGCGCTTTGCCGGTGAGATGGAAACGCTGCAAGGCTTGGCGGCGCAGAGCCTGCTGACCATCGACGGCGGCAGAATCGCGATCACCGAAGCGGGGCGGCCGTATATCCGCATCGCGGCGGCGGCCTTTGACAGCTATCTGACAGCCAGCCAAAAGCGGCATTCGGTGGCGGTCTAATTTTTTCCGGAAATTACGGCTTTGCCGATTTAGTCAACGCATCCACGTTCCGGCAAAAGGCCGGCGGCGTTGCGATTTTTTTCGGTGCGCGAGCCAGCCAATCGGCGCAGACTTCATCGGCATCGCAGCGCTGACAGGCATCGACCATCTGCGCCAGCAGCGAGACGCCAGTCGGCCAGCTTGCCGCACGCGGCGACGGCGCGGAATCCCCGCCGAGCCGCGCGCTCATATCGGCCAATGGCTGGGCGGGAAAGATTTGCCCGCGGGTTGGCGCTATGCGTTTGTGATTCCAGTTCATGGTTGCAAAATGGACTAATCCAGCCAGCCCCGCATTGATTTGGCGCAATGGATTCCGATACCGCCTCGCGGTTCGCCGCGCGTGAGCCGGCAAAAAGAAGGGCCACCTTTGCGAGGCGGCCCTTCCATTGTCGAAACCGTGGCCCGATTGCACGCAGCCTTACCCGCCGCGTGTCGTGACCCAGGTGACTTCTCAAATCACCTGCACTGGACCTCGGCAGAGGCGAGGACCCAGTTCACGAATGCCGGCGACCGCGGCGATAGACAATGAGACACTGGATCACCTCCTTTCGGTTGTTGATGGACCCGATAAATATAGAGGGGGTTTGGGGAGAAGAAAGGGGCATTCTGGGGCCAACCAGCCCCTACCTCACCAACTCCCGCATCGCCCGATCCAATCCGTCCAGCGTCAAAGGATACATCCGCCCGCCCATCAGCTGCTTCACCATCTGGATCGAGTGCGTGAAGTCCCATTCGCGCTCGGGCGTCGGGTTGAGCCACACCGCGTGCGGATAAATGCGCAGCACGCGCTCCATCCACACCTGCCCGGATTCTTCGTTGTAGTGCTCGACCGAGCCGCCGGGCGCGGCTATCTCGTAAGGCGACATCGAGGCGTCACCCACGAACACGACTTTATAGTCGTGCGGAAAGGTGTGCAGCACGTCGAAGGTCGGTGTCGTCGCCTGGAAGCGCCTTCGGTTTTCCTTCCACACCTTCTCGTACAGGCAATTATGGAAGTAGAAATGCTCCATGTGCTTGAACTCGGTGCGCGCCGCCGAAAACAATTCCTCGGTCGCCTTGATGTGCCAGTCCATCGAACCGCCGATGTCGAAGAACAGCAGCACCTTCACCGCATTGTGCCGCTCCGGCCGCATCTGGATGTCGAGATAACCCTTGTGCGCGGTGCCTTTGATGGTGCCGTCGAGGTCCAACTCATCCGGCGCGCCGGTGCGGGCGAATTTGCGCAAACGTCGCAGCGCCACCTTGATGTTGCGGGTGCCGAGCTCGACCTCGTCGTCGAGATCCTTGAACTCGCGCTTGTCCCAGACTTTCACGGCGCGCCGGTGCGTGCTCTCGCCGCCGATGCGGATGCCTTCCGGGTTGTAGCCGCCATTGCCGAAGGGCGACGTGCCGCCGGTGCCGATCCATTTCGAGCCACCCTGGTGGCGGCCTTTCTGCTCGGCCAATCGCTCTTTGAGAGTCTCCAGCAATTTATCGAGCCCACCGAGCGCCTGGATCTGCGCCTTCTCTTCCTCGGTGAGATATTTGTCGGTCATCTTCTTCAGCCACTCGGCCGGGATGTCGGCGGCCAGGCCGTCGCCGAGCATTTCCAGCCCCTTGAACGCCGTGCCGAAGACGCGGTCGAACTTGTCGATGTTGCGCTCGTCCTTCACCAACACGGCGCGCGCCAGATAATAGAAATCCTCGACGCGGCGCGAAGCCAGATCGGCATGCATCGCCTCCATCAGCGTCAGATATTCGCGCAAAGACACCGGCACGCCGGCGGCTTTGAGGTCGTGGAAGAAATTGACGAACATTCATTAACTCTTGGCCGACAGGAGGCGACAATCAGTCGCGGGGGCGGTCAACCCGACGGAAACCACTCTTACCGCAAATGTCAGGCTCCCGGTCCAATCGGTCAAGCAGGCATGTTAACCGCCCTTTTCCTTGAAGATTTCGGCCTGATCGTCGACGCCATGTCGAGCGCCTCGTCGACGCTTGCCGCGCGGCTGCGGCCGCGCGCCCTCGTCACTGATACCGCATCGCCTGCCGTCGCTGTGTTTCAGGGCGCGAACGCGGTGGAACAGGCTTCCGCCGACTGGCAGGCGACCGAGCGCGCCGGCGGCGCGGCGACGCCGTTCCAGAGCTTTGCCATGGCGCGCGCCGCCGCCGACGGGCATCTGCGGCGCGGCGAGGTTCCGCGCATCGTCGTGGTGCGGCGCGACGGCCGCCCGGTGGTCATTCTGCCGACCGTGCTGGTCAAGCAGTTCGGCCTCACCGTCGCGCGCTTCCTCGGCGATCCGCTCATTCAATATGGCGACCTGCTGTGCGAGCCGGGCACGGCGAAACGCGACATCGAGGCCGCCTGGCGGGCGGCGGCCGATCCCGCCGTTGCGCACGCCGTCCATTTCCGCAAAGTGCGCGCCGATGCGCGCATCGCGCCGGTGCTGAGAGATGAAGCCACGGCGTCGAACCGCGACGAGGCGCCGTTCCTCGACATTGCCCGCGCCCCCGCGCACGGCGGCGACGAGCCGCGCAAGTTGCGGCTCAGCCGGCGCAAGCTCTCAAGTCTCGGCGAACTGCGCCTCGACGTCACGCAAGGCGACGATGCGCGCGCGCATTTGCGCGCGGCGCTGGCGGTCAAGCGCTCATGGCTCGCGGCGCGGCGGCTCCCCAGCAGCGTGATCGGTGACCGCGATTGGGAAGAAGCGCTGGAGCGGCTGATCGACCACGGTGGCGCTATGCGCCTGCGCGTCGCGGTGCTCAGCGTGGCCGAGCGGCCCGCAGCCTATGAGGTCGCCTTCACCATTGGCGACCGCTGGTATGCGTTCATGGGCGCGATCGTCGAGGAGTTCGCCCGCTACAGTCCGGGCCGGGTGCAGGTCGCCGACACGATTCACCATTGCCGCGCCAACGGCTTTTCCCACTACGACCTGCTGGCGCCGGCCGACGACGTGAAGCGCGGCTATTGCAGCGGCGCCGTCGCGGTCGCCGATTATAGCTGCGCGCTGCGGCCGGGCGGCTATCTGTTGTCTGCTGCAACAAGGCTGTCGCCCGCCGCCAAGACCTTGTTCGTGCGGCTGCCCGCGCGCGTGCGCCAGCCGTTGCTGACGCTGGCCGGGCGCTGACGTTAATCCTGCCAACAAAGCGCCGGCCGTGATGCGAATTTCCCTGTTCCGGCAACGGGGAAAGGGCTAATCAGGACATAACAAAAAACGGAACTGCCGGGGAGGATTCGAGTGACGCGGCGCGACCGCGCCTGGTGGGCGCTTGCGATTATATTGTCGGTGGCGATTCTGATCGCGCCGGCGATCTGGAACCGGTTTCCTTTGCTGCAATACGACACCGGCGGCTATCTGGCGCGCTGGTACGAGGGCACATTGGTGCCTAGCCGCGCCGTGGTCTATGGCCTCATTCTCAATGCCGGCGTGCCGTTGTCGTTCTGGCCGGTGCTGATCGCGCAGTCGGCGCTGACCGTGTGGGTTCTCGCGTTGATGTTGCGGGTGCACGGCTTTGGCGGCCGGCCCTGGCTGCTGCTCGGCGGCGTGACCGCGCTGTCGATCCTCACCACGCTGCCGTTTCTGACCGCGATCCTGCTCACCGACATCTTCTGCGGCCTCGGCGTGCTGGCGCTTTATCTGCTGCTGATGCGCGGCGATGCGCTCTCCCGCTCCGAGCGGATCGGCCTGGTTGTGCTGGGCGCGGTGTCGGCCGCGACGCACAGCGCCACCATCGCGGTGATGGGCGCGCTGGTCGCGTCCGCCGCGCTGCTTTATCTGATCAATCGCAAGCGCGTGCCGCGCGCCGCCCTCGGTCACGGCGTCCTGGCGTTGCTGCTCGGCGCGGTCATGGTGTTCGCAGCCAATTACGCGGTCGCCAAACGCCTCGCCTGGACGCCGGGCGGCTTCGCGCTGTCGTTCGGGCGCATGTTGCAGGATGGCATCGTCAACAAATACCTCGATGCGCATTGTCCCGATGCGCGGCTCCGCCTGTGTGCCTACAAGGACGAACTGCCGCGCTACGCCGATGTCTGGTTCTGGGGCAGTCCGCTGTTCGACAGGCTCGGCCGCTTCGCCGGGCTCGGCAAGGAAATGGAACACATTGCCGTTCAAAGCCTGATCGACTATCCGGCGCTTCAGATCAAGACCGCGGCGATTGCCACCGCGCGGCAACTGATCGACGTGCACACCGGCGAAGGCGTCGTGCACTGGGTCTGGCACACTTATTTCATCGTCCACGATTATACGCCGCAGCTCGAACCGGCGATGAAAGCGGCGCGCCAGCAACTCGGCGAATTCTCGTTCGAGACGATCAACAAGGTGCATTACCCGCTGGCGCTCCTGAGCATGGCGCTGCTGCCGGCCATCGTCGTGTGCGCCTGGCGGCGGAAGCTACCGGCCGCCTTGGGTGAACTGGCGGCGTTCTGCGCGCTGGCGCTTTTTGCCAATGCGCTTGTGTGCGGCGCCTTGTCCAATCCGCACGACCGCTATGGCGCGCGCATCGTCTGGCTGGCGGCAGTCGCCGCCGGACTAGCGCTGGCCTGCGTAATCGAGCGCAGAAAAGCGCCGCTGCCGGCGCAAGGCCGCGACATTTTGCCTGCGCAAGGCCAGGCCTGACGGCCGCCCGCGGCCGAACCAAAACCACTTGCCTGCGTTCTTCCTAAGGGAAAGCCCTGAGTTCGGCGCGCCGAATGGAAGGGCTAGCCTAGATCGCGGTACGGCGACCGCTTGGCGGGACATTAGGCTATGGCTGACATTCTTGTTGCGCGTCCCGGTGCGCTGGCGCTGCCGGAGGCAGGGGCCGGTTTCCGGTCTCTCGCAATCAAGGGTGCCGTCTGGACTATTGCCAGCGTTGCCATCCTGGTTGTGCTGCTGTCGCCAGCCATCTGGAACGGTTTCCCGCTGATTTTTCCCGATACCGGCGGCTATCTCGACAGGCCAATATTGGGCACGCTCGGCATGGGCCGCTCGGCGCTGTATGGCGCGTATCTTTATCTCGGAATTCCGTCGAGCTTCTGGCTCAATATCGTTCTGCAAGCAGCGCTGATGACCTGGCTGATCGTGCTGACGTTGCGCACGCACGGGCTCGGCGGCCGGCCATGGCTTGCCCTCGGCATCGTCGCGCTGCTGACGGTCACCACCAGCATGCCGTGGTTCACGGCACAGCTGATGCCCGACATCCTGTTTCCGGCGGCGGTGCTGGCGCTGCACATGTTGATATTCCGCGATCGCATGCTCAGCGGCGTCGAGCGCTGGGCGCTGGCGGCCATCATCGTTTTCGCCATGCCCAGCCACATGGCGGCGGCGGGAATGTGTGTCGGCATTGTTCTTGCGGTTCTTGCGATGGTCCTCCTGTCGCGCCTTCGCTTCGTCGCCCTGCCGCCAGCGCGGCTGACATTCGCGGCCGGCGCCGTCGCCGCCGGGCTGGCACTGTGCCCGGTCTCCAATTACGCGATCACCGGCAATTTCGCGATGACGCCGGGCGGCTCGAGTTTCCTCGTTGGCCGGCTGGTCGAAGACGGCATCGTCATCCGCTATCTCAACGACAAATGCCCCGATCCGGCGATGCGGCTGTGCGCCTTCACGTCGAATTTTCCGACCGACGCCGACGGCTGGCTGTGGGACGGCAATTCGCCGTTCCGCAAACTGAAAGACTTCGAGGGCAGCGCGGAAGAAAAAGCCATCCCGCTGGCAACGTTGAAAGCCTATCCGTTCATGCACTTGACCGCGGCGGCCCGCGCGGCGCTGGCGCAGATGGTGACCTTCGCGACCGAAGTCAGTTTCGCCAATAACGAGCCGACCATCGCCATGTTCAAGGATCACTTCCCGGCCCTGTTTCCGCGATTCATGCAGGCGCGTCAGCAAACCGAGACTTTCGATCCGGCGCCGTGGAACGCCGTGCATGTTCCGGTGGCCGCATTCGCCATGCTGGCTCTCGGCGCCGCGCTGTTGCTGCGGCGCCAGCTCGGCCTGCCGCCGGCGTTCGCCGGCCTCGCCGTCACCGTGGCTCTGGCGCTTTGCGCCAATGCGGTGATCTGCGGCGTCTTCTCACATCCCGTCGACCGCTATCAAAGCCGGCTGGTGTGGCTCGCCGTGTTCGCCGCGGCCATGATGGCCGCATGGCTCATTGTCAATCGGCGGCGGGGCGATGCGACAGCCGGCCAGCGGACCACGACCAATTAACCCGTCCGCTGCAATCGCGGTGCATTTCGTGGCCTGCCGTGCCAAGTTGTCAGGCATGCAGGCGCGGTGGATCTAGAAGCGATGGCGGACAGTCTGGTTACGAGGGGCGACACGACCGCTGGTCTTGGCGGCCATTCGAATGCCGCCAGTCGTGCGAACTGGATTTTGTCCGGCGCGGCCATGACGCTGGCGCTGCTGACGCCGGCCATCTGGAACGGCTTCCCGATCATCTTTCCCGACACCGGCGGCTATCTCACGGTGGCCATCACCGGCACGCCGCTGCCGGGCCGCTCGGCGCTGTACGGCCTGTTTCTGATCGCCGGCCTTCCCCTCGCCTTCTGGCCTTGCGTCATCCTGCAATGCGCACTGATGGCCTGGCTGTTCGCCGTCACGCTGCGCGTCAACGGTCTCGGCGGGCGGCCGTGGCTGACGCTTTGCATCGTCGCGGGTTTGGCCGTCACCACCAGCCTGCCGTGGCTCGCCGGACAATTGATGCCCGACATTCTGTTCGCAGCTTCGGTGCTGGCGCTTTACCTGCTCGGCTTTGCGCATGAGCGGCTGGCGCGCTTTGAGCGATACGCGCTCGCCGCCGTCATTGCCCTGTCCATTCCGACGCATATGGCGGCCGCGGGACTCTGCGTCGCGCTGCTCGCCGCGCTCGCGCTGATCGCGGCGGCGGCGCGCGTGCGGCCGCTTCTATGGCCGGCGCCGCGCCTTAGCCTCGCCGCTCTCGCGGTTGCCGCCGGCATAGCGCTCTGCCCGGTATCGAATCTCGCTGTCACCGGCAACTTCGCCTTTACGCCGGGCGGGCCGGGCTTCCTGTTCGGCCGGCTGATCGAGGACGGCATTGTCGAACGCTATCTCGGCGACCATTGCCCGGACCCGACGATAAAGCTTTGCCCGTACATGGACGACATGCCCGACCAGGCCGACGACTGGCTGTGGGGCAATGACTCGATCCTCTACAAGCTCGGCGGCTGGGACGCGCACAGAGCGGAGCAGGAACGCATCATCCGCCAGACCCTCTTGATGTATCCCGGCATGCATCTGGAAGCCGCAATCGTCGCGACCGCGATGCAGCTCGTCACATTCGATACCGAGGTAAGCCTCGACGACAACGATCCGACCTTCGATGCCGTGTCGCAGTTCATTCCGGCTTTGTTGCCGTCGCTGAACGCAGCGCGGCAAAATAACGAACGTTTCAATGTCGTCGCGCTGAACTATGTACACCGGCCCGTCGGCGGGCTGGCGATGGCCGCGCTGATCCTGGCACTGATCCTGGCGCTGATCCCGCGGGGGCAACTGAAGCTGACGCCTGAGGCGGCGGCGCTGTGCGTCACCATCCTGCTCGCGCTCGCCGCCAATGCG
>CAMAUC010000028.1 GCA_945861265.1 Rhizobium sp. Q54
CGCATTATATCGACATGGTGACGGAGACCGTTGCGCTGCCGGCGCCGCTGCCGTTCGAATGGAGCAAGATCAAGCGGCTGTCGATCTCGGCCTGCGGCACCGCTTATTACGCAGGTTTGGTTGCGAAATACTGGTTTGAGCGTTTCGCCAAGCTGTCGGTGGAAATCGATATCGCCTCGGAATTCCGTTATCGTGAAGCGCCTTTGGAAGCCGGCGATCTGGCGATCTTCATTTCGCAGTCGGGCGAAACCGCCGATACTTTGGCAACGTTGCGCTACGCGCGCGAGATGAAGCAGCACATCCTGTCTGTGGTGAACGTCACCTCGTCGACCATCGCGCGCGAAAGCGATGTGGTGATGCCGACCTTGGCCGGGCCGGAAATCGGCGTCGCTTCGACCAAGGCCTTCACCTGTCAGTTGTCGGTACTAGCCTGTCTGGCGCTCGCCGCCGGCCGCGCGCGCGGGCATTTGTCGGCCACGGACGAACAAAATCTGGTGCATGCCTTGGTCGAGGTGCCACGCTTGATGGCGCAGGCGCTGACGCTCGAGCCGCAGATCGAAAAGCTGGCGCACGATCTCGCCAAGGTGAAGGACGTGCTTTATCTCGGACGCGGCACCAGCTTTCCGATCGCGCTGGAAGGCGCGCTCAAGCTCAAGGAAATTTCCTACATCCACGCCGAAGGCTACGCCGCCGGCGAACTCAAGCACGGTCCTATTGCGCTGATCGACGAGACAATGCCGGTGATCGTCATCGCGCCGCATGACCGGGTGTTTGAAAAGACCGTGTCGAACATGCAGGAGGTCGCCGCGCGCGGCGGCAAGATCATCCTGGTGACCGATCCGAAGGGCGCTACCGAGGCGACCATCGAGTCCATGGTCACTTTGATGCTGCCGGAAATGGCTTCGACGGTGACGCCATTGGTCTATGCCATTCCGGTACAATTAATCGCCTATCATACGGCGGCGGCGATCGGCACCGATGTCGACCAGCCGCGCAATCTCGCAAAATCGGTCACCGTAGAGTAGGATAGGTTCATGGCCGATATCGACAAGCATCAGCCGTCCGACGACCTGAGTGCCGACCTGGAGGCAGTAGCCGCGGCGTCGCACACCAGCGCGGCCGGGCGCATCCGCAATTATTTTCTCACCGGCCTGGTGGTCGCGGGGCCACTGCTGATCACCGCGTACTTAAGCTGGTCGTTCATCAACTGGGTGGACGACCTGGTTCGGCCGTTCATACCCGCCGCTTATCGGCCGGAAACCTATCTGCCCTGGCCGATCCCGGGCACCGGTTTGGTCATTGCCTTCTTTGCCCTGACGTTGCTTGGCTTCCTGACCGCCAACCTTGTCGGCCGCACCTTGGTCGAACTGGGCGAGGGCGTCTTGAATCGCATGCCGATCGTGCGGCCGGTCTACAAGACCATGAAGCAGATTTTCGAGACCCTGTTCTCGAAGGACGGCTCGAGCTTCCGCAAAGTCGCATTGGCGGAATTCCCCGCGCCGGGCATGTGGTCGTTGGTGTTCCTGTCGCAGCCGCCGGGTGGCGAGCTGGTGTCGAAGCTGCCGGAAGGCGAGCACGTCTCATGCTTCCTTCCGTGTACGCCGAATCCGACGACGGGCTTTTTCTTTTTCGTCAAGCGCACCGATCTGATCGAACTCGACATCTCGGTCGAAAATGCGATGACGCTGCTGATTTCCGCCGGCATGGTGCAGCCGGATGGCGATGCGCAGAAAAAGCTCGCCGGCATGGCGGCGAGCGCCAAGGCGCTGCAAGCGGCCAAGTCGCCGGAAAACGCGAAGTAGGGCGCCGCACCCTGAAGAGCGCACCGAAGGTGCGCATCTCGAGGGTCGAGGCGATCCCCATCCTTCGAGACGCAGGCTGAGGACCTACCCCGCTCTTATCAGCTTGATCGCCTCGTCCTTGCCGAACAGATAGAGCAGATGGCGCAGCGCTTGCCCGCGTGCGTCCTGCAAATTCGGATCGCGCGATAAAACTAGCGCGGCGTCGTCGCGCGCCGCGCCGAGATATTTTCCGTGCGTCTCGATGCGGGCGACGTGAAAGCCCGGCAGGCCGCTCTGGCGCGTGCCGAGCAGGTCGCCTTCGCCGCGCAATTTCAGATCTTCCTCGGCAATGCGGAAGCCATCCTCGGTTTCGCGCAGGATGGCGAGCCGCGCCTTGGCGGTTTCGCCGAGCGGCGCCTTGTAGAGCAGCAGGCAGGTCGATTTGCCCGCGCCGCGGCCGACGCGGCCGCGCAACTGGTGGAGTTGCGCCAGACCGAAACGTTCGGCGTGCTCGATGACGATGATGGTGGCCTCCGGCACGTCGACACCAACTTCGATGACTGTCGTTGCGACCAGAAGCTGGCTCTCGCCAGATGCAAAGCGCGCCATCGCCGCGTCCTTCTCGGCGCTTTTCATCTTGCCGTGAATGAGGTCGACTTTAGAGCCGAAACGGCGGCGCAAGTCCTGATAGCGCTCTTCGGCGGCAGCGAGATCGATCTTCTCGGATTCCTCGACCAGCGGGCACACCCAATAAGCGCGCTGCCCTTCGCTAATGGCGCGGCCAACCGCGTCCTCGACTTCGCCGACGCGCGATAATGGAATGGTGCGGGTATCGATCGCCTGGCGGCCGGCCGGCTTCTCGCGCAATTCGGACACGTCCATGTCGCCGAAAAAGGTCAGCACCAAAGTGCGCGGGATCGGCGTCGCGGTCAGCACGAGGACATCGACGGCTTCGCCCTTGTTGGTCAGCGCCAGCCGCTGATGCACGCCGAAGCGGTGCTGCTCGTCGACAATGGCAAGCGCGAGATCATGGAATGCGACGTCATCCTGGAACAGCGCATGCGTGCCGATCAGCAGATCGATGTCGCCAAGCACCAGCCGGTCGAGGATCGTCTCGCGCTCGCCGCCGCGATCGCGGCCTGTGAGCAGCGCGACGCGAATTCCGGCGGCCTCGGCGAGCGGTGCGATGGTGGCGAGATGCTGGCGCGCCAGAATTTCGGTCGGCGCCATGATGGCGGCCTGCCGGCCGGCTTCAATGACGGAAGCAGCGGCGATCAACGCCACCACGGTCTTGCCGGAGCCGACATCGCCTTGCAGCAGGCGCAGCATGCGTTGCGGCAAAGCCAGATCGTTGACGATGTCGTTGACGGCGAGCTGCTGCGAATGGGTCAGCGCATAAGGCAAGGCCTTCATCACCTTGGCGCGCAAATGGCCTTCGCTCGACGAGCCGCGCCCGGCCTGGCGGCGCATATGCGCGCGCACCAGAGCGAGTGCCAGCTGGCCGGCGAGCAGTTCGTCGAAGGCGAGCCGGGTCCAGGCCAGACTTTCCGGCGCGACATGACTCGGCTCCAGCGGGCGGTGCAACTGATGCAGCGCTTCGGTGAAAGGCGGAAAGCGCTCGCGCGACACCCAGGCTTCGTCCTGCCACTCCGGCAAATCGGGCAGCCGCGCCAGCGCGCCGTCCATCGCTTTGCGCACAACGCCGAGACCCAGTCCTTCGGTCAGCGGATAGACCGGTTCGACCAGCGGCAAATTGGCGAAGCCTTTTTCGTCGACGACACGGTCCGGGTGCACCATTTGCAAATTGCCGTCGTAGAATTCGGCGGTGCCGGAAACGTAGCGCTTCTCGCCGACCGGCAGGAGCTTTTCCAGATAGTCCCTGCGGGCGTGGAAGAAGGTCAGCGTCAAGGTGGCAGCCGTATCGTCGCCGGTGACGACGCGATAGGGCGCGCGCGGCCGGTTCGGCGGCGACGGCCGGTGCTCCAGCACAGTGACATCGACCGTGACGACCTGGCCCGGCAGCACCTCGTTGAGCTTCGGCCGCGCGCGCCGGTCGATGGTGCCGGACGGCATATGCAGCAACAGGTCGATGACACGCGGCGCCTCGCGGCCGAGCAGCTTGGCGTAGAGGACTTCCAGTTTCGGGCCGACGCCAGGCAGGCTGGTCAGCGCGGCAAACAAGGGATTGAGGACGAGCGGGCGCATGGGCGCATGCTGGCGTTTGCGCCTGTCCCGCGCAATGCGGCTGTGCACAGGCGGGCGCTGACATCCCCATCTAACCGCACTATATAACCCGCTCCCGGCCCCGTCCGGGTTTTTGGCGTTGGAGAATTTTTTTGAGCGGCACCAACCAATCAAGCAATGGACTGGACGAGCGGCGCAAAAGGCTCAAGTTCCGGCTCTGGCACCGCGGCATCCGCGAGATGGATCTGGTGCTGGGCGGCTTTGCCGACGCCGAACTCTCCGGACTGAACGACGCGGACCTCTCGGAAGTCGAAGGCTGGCTGGAGGTGCCGGACCAGCAGATGTTTGCCTGGGTGAACGGCGCCGAAACGCCGCCGGCTGAGGTCGATACGCCGCTGTTCCAAAAATTGCGAACCTTCCATGTCAAAGACTTGAAGACCTGATGGCGAAATCCCCGGCTGAAAACTTACGTCCCGGCAAGGCGCTGACCTTGTCGCAGGTGGCCGATGGCGCCGAAGGCATGGTACTGGCCGACCTCGCGCGCGCCGTCGCCGCGCGGACCAATGCGCCGGCGATTTCGCTGTGCGTCATCTGCCGCGACGGGCAGCGCATGGCGGCTTTGTCACGCGCGCTGTCGTTCTTCGGCCCCGACATTCAGACGCTGGAATTCCCGGCCTGGGACTGTTTGCCCTATGACCGGGTGTCGCCGAACGCCAGCGTGGTGGCGCAGCGCATGACGACGTTGTCGCGGCTGGCGCGGGTCAAGGGCCGGGACAAGCCTTCCGTCCTGTTGACGACGGTCAACGCCATGTCGCAGCGCGTGCCGGCGCGCGACTTTACCGCGACGCATGCGCTGTCGGTCGCGCCCGGCAATGTGCTCGGCATGGCCGGCGTAGTGAACTGGCTGGAGCTCAACGGCTTCATGCGCGCCTCGACGGTGCGCGAGCCCGGCGACTACGCGGTGCGCGGCGGCATCCTCGATCTGTTTCCGCCGGGCCTCGACATGCCGGTGCGGTTCGATTTCTTCGGCGACTCGCTGGAGACGATCAAGACCTTCGATCCGCAGACCCAGCGCAGCGAGACGCCGCTCGGCCAGCTCGATCTTGTACCGGTCGCTGAATTCCAGCTCATCACCGAAACAATCCGCCGCTTCCGCACCAGTTACGTCGCGCAGTTCGGCGCCGCGTCGCCCGACGATCTTTTGTACGAAGCGGTGAGCGAGGGCAGGCGGCATCCCGGCATGGAGCACTGGCTGCCTCTGTTCCACGATAAGCTCGATACTTTGTTCGATTATCTGCCGGGCACGCCGCTAGCGCTGGAGTCGCTCGCCGACGACGCGGCGCATGAGCGCTTCACGCAGATCAAGGATTACCACGACGCGCGCCAGGAGGCGCTGAAGGATGGCGTCACGCCGGCTTACAAGCCTTTACCACCGGACAGCCTCTATTTGTCGCAAAAGGAATGGACCGAGCGTCTCGACAAGGCCGCGCTGGCGCGGCTGACGCCGTTCGAGGCGCCGCCGGGCAACGACGTCATCGATATCGGCGCACGCGCCGGGCATAATTTCGTCACTGAACGCGCCGTTGAGGGCGCCAATGTTTTCGAGGCCCTGAGCAAGCACGTGATGGCGTTGCAGGCGCAGGGCAAGCGCGTCGCCATCGCGCTGTGGAGTGAAGGCGCGCGCGAGCGCATGGCGCATGTTCTGGCCGATCATAAATTGCAGAACCTGAACAATTCCGGGTCATGGCCGCAGGCTTTAGCCGTGCCTAAACATGCGGTGGCACTGGTCGTGCTTGGCATCGAATCCGGTTTCGAGACCGACGACGCGGCCATCATCAGCGAGCAGGATATTCTCGGCGACCGGCTGGTGCGCCCGCGCCGCGCGCAACGCCGCGCCGACAATTTCATCCAGGAGGCGACCAGTCTCGCCGCCGGCGATCTGGTCGTTCACGTGGATCACGGCATCGGCCGCTTCGTCGGTCTGCAGGCGATCACCGCGGCCGGCGCGCCGCATGACTGCCTTGAAATTCATTACGCCGACGCCGCCAAACTGTTCCTGCCGGTCGAAAACGTCGATTTGCTGTCGCGCTATGGCAACGAGGGCGCGAGCGTCGAACTCGACCGCCTCGGCAGCGGCAACTGGCAGGCGCGCAAGGCGCGCATGAAGAGCCGCATCCGCGAGATCGCGGGTGAGTTGATTAAGATCGCCGCCGAGCGGCAATTGCGCGAAGCGCCAAAGTTGACCGTCGGTCCCGGCGCCTATGACGAGTTCTGCGCCGGCTTTCCCTATGAAGAAACCGAAGACCAGCTCACAGCGATCGACGCGACGCTCAAGGACCTGGCGTCGGGCCGGCCGATGGATCGGCTGGTGTGCGGCGATGTCGGCTTCGGCAAGACCGAGATCGCGCTGCGCGCCACTTTCGATGCCGCCATGAACGGCAAGCAGGTGGCCGTGGTGGTGCCGACGACGCTTTTGGCGCGCCAGCACACCAAGAATTTCACCGAACGCTTCAAGGGCTTTCCGGTCAATGTCGGGCAATTATCGCGGCTGGTGCCGAATGCGCAACAAACCGCGACCAGAAATGGGCTGGCCGACGGCAGCGTCGATATCGTCATCGGCACCCATGCGTTGCTTGGCAAGGCGATCAAGTTCAAGGATCTCGGCCTTGTCGTCGTCGACGAGGAACAGCACTTCGGCGTCTCGCACAAGGAACGGCTGAAGACCTTGCGCGCCGAGGTGCATGTGCTGACGCTCACCGCGACGCCGATCCCGCGCACTTTGCAATTGGCGCTGACCGGCGTGCGCGACCTGTCTATCATCGCTTCGCCGCCGGTCGATCGCCTCGCAGTGCGAACTTTCATTTCGCCGTTCGATCCCTTAGTGGTGCGCGAGGCGCTGCTGCGCGAGAAGTATCGCGGCGGCCAGGCGTTCTATGTCTGCCCGCGTATCGAGGACCTCGCCGGCGCCAAGGATTTCCTGGACAAGAACGTGCCAGAAGTCCGCGTCGTCGTCGCGCATGGCCAGATGCCGCCGACCGTGCTCGACGATATCATGACGGCCTTTTACGACGGCAAATACGATGTGCTGCTGTCGACGACCATTGTCGAGTCGGGCCTCGATATTCCAAGCGCCAATACATTGATCGTGCACCGCGCCGACATGTTCGGCCTGGCGCAGCTTTACCAATTGCGCGGCCGCGTCGGCCGCTCGAAACTGCGCGCCTATGCGCTGCTGACGCTGCCGGCGAACAAGCCGATAACGCCACAGGCCGAGCGCCGGCTGAAGGTGCTGCAATCGCTCGACACATTGGGCGACGGTTTCCAGTTGGCGTCGCACGATCTCGACATTCGCGGCGCCGGGAACTTGCTCGGTGAGGAGCAGTCCGGCCACATCAAGGAAGTCGGATTCGAGCTGTACCAGCAGATGCTGGAAGAGGCGGTGCTGAGCGCCAAGGCGGGATTGAGCGAGCCGGTCGCCGATCGCTGGTCGCCGCAGATCACCATCGGCACGCCGATCCTCATTCCGGAAGATTACGTTGCCGACCTGTCGGTGCGGCTGGCGCTGTATCGGCGGCTTGCCGACATGGAAATCGAGCGCGACATCGAAAGTTTCGCCGCCGAAATGGTCGACCGCTTCGGGCCGCTGCCGAAAGAGGTCGAACATCTGTTGCAGATCGTGGCGCTGAAAGGCCTGTGCCGGCGTGCCAATGTCGAGAAGCTGGAAGCAGGACCGAAGGGCGTCGTGCTGTCGTTCCGCGACAACAATTTCGCCAACCCCGATGGCTTGTTCGCTTTCATCCGCGAGCATGGCGCCGATGCGCGCGTGCGCAACGAGAAGTCCGGGCAGAAGCTCGTCTTCCTCGACGATTGGGAAAAACCGGACGAACGCCTCAAGGGCGCAACGGCCATCGTGCGACGGCTGGCGGCAATCGCCGCGCAGACGAAGGCGGCTTAGTCTTTATTACTCCGCAGCGTCCGCTTCGCCTGAGGCGATGCGCTCGATGGCCTGCGCCAGATATTCCGGCGACTGCGCGCCGGACACCGCGAACTTGCCGGCGAAGATGAAGCACGGCACGCCCTCAATGCCGGCCTGCTTGGCCTCTTGCGCTTCCTGTTCGATTGTCTCGACATCCTGATCGCTGCCGAGCGCCGCGGTGATGTCGTCGCGGTCTAGGCCGACATCGACGGCGGCTTCAATAAGGACAGCGCGATTGGTCAGATCGCCGCCCTCGGTAAAATAGATATCCATCAGACGCTGCTTCATCTCCGGCGCTTTGCCGATGCCGCCCGCCCAGCGAATGAGCCGATGACAGTCGAGCGTGTTCGGCTGGCTCTTAATCTTGTCGGAGGCGTAGATGAGGCCTTCTTCGGCGGCCGCGGCGGTGACGCGCTTGGCGATATCCTTGTAGCGCTCCGGCGAGCCGAATTTGGTGGTGAGATATTGCTCGCGGGAAATTCCCTCGCGCGGGATCCAGTCATTGAGGAAATAGGGGCGGTAATGCACCTCAACCGCAATGCCGGGCTTGAGCGCCAGGGCTGCTTCCAGCCGGTGCTTGCCGATGAAACACCAGGGGCAGACCACGTCGGAAACGACGTCGATGCGGACGGGCTGGTTCTGGGACATGGGGTTCGCTCCTGTTCGGAGCTAACCTAATATCCCGGTCACTCCGCCGCAACCATGCGGCTGCCCATGACGCGCTGCATCAGGCTGTCGAGCGTGTCGCCGTTTTTCTGCGAGGCCAATGTGACATTGGCGGTGATCGGCGTCGCGTCGCCGTTCGGCGAGGTCATCGCCGTCTTGATGGCGGCGGCGATGCGGCGGGCAACGACATGGGCGGCACGCAAATCGGTCTGGGTGAAGGCGATCAGGATCGCGCCGTCGTCATCGCGGCAGGCGAAATCGATATTGCGGATCAGCCGCGTCACAGCGCGCGCGCCGTCGAGGCGGGTGCGGGCGTCGAGCGCGCCGTCGAACGAATAGCGTGCGATCGACAGAGCCTGACTGCGGTCGGCGGCTTCCGCGACCGAGCGGGACAATTCGTGCCAGAATGAATCGCGCGTCAGCAAGCCGGTGTCCGGATCGAAGACGCCGTCGGCCTCGAGCGATTTGAGCATGCGCTTGAGGCGCGATTCAAAGGCGCGCAGGCGGATCAGCGGGATCATGCGCGACACCAGCCGCGACGGCTCGGCGCCGACGTGATCGATATTGGGCAGCAGATCGGAAAAATCGGCCGGCGCCTCGCCGATCACGGCGATCGGAATTTCGTGAAACCGGCTGTCCTGCGCCAGCACGGTCAGGAAGGCCTCGACCATGCGCGGCGAGAAACCGTCGCCGATGACGATGCCGTCTATGTCGCGTTCGTTGAGATGTCTGGCGGCGGCTTCAACGCTGAGCGCGCCGACCATCTTGGCCTGCTCGCCCATGGCGACGCTCAGCGCGGGATAAAGGGGGCCGCGCCCGGCGACCAACACCGTTGCGTCGTCGAGCGCGTCCCCAATCGGCAGCAAGGGCATCTCGCCACCATGTGAAGTGAATATTTCGATGCGCCGCAGCACCGTCGTATGCAGCGCGCGCACGCGCATCGCCGATTGCAAACGCTTGATCACATGCGCGAATGGCATGCTGGCGTCCGTGGTCAATGCGAGAGGGATCGCGGCATCGTGCTCGTCATCGGCGAAAGCGATGGTCGGAACGATCGGTCCGGCCGCGGTCGCGATCTGCAGGCACAGCATGCGCGAGGCGGATTCGCTGACCGGCGGGCCCGGTTCGGCGATGATCACGGCGGACGGCTTGACCGAGACGAAGGCGGTCGGCGCGTCGGCCCATTTGGTTTCGACGATGGGGAAAGCCCCGGCCTCGCCAAGCGCTTCAACGAGAGCGGTCGCCGGACTTTCGGCAACCACGATCAATGGACCTTGAAGCGACATGGGGCGCACGCAGGGTTACAAAAATACAGTCTGAAGCCTAACGCCGGCGCGTTAATACCTCGTCAACGACAATTGGAAATGCGCGCCGATTGACGATAATCGGATTGGCTCAGGCGGCGCGGGCGCCGCTCCGGCGGCGAAACGCACCGGCTATCAGCGGGTTGGCGCCATTGGCCAAGAGGCCCGCATGCACCCGCGCGGTGTCGGGCGCGCTGCCGGCCAGGTGCTGCGCCAGCAGTCCACCCGGCAGCGACAGCAGCGTAGCTGCTGGATCGACTGTCGCGACCTGGGCTTCGATCTCGGCGGCAAGGAAGCGATAGCCGCCAATGGCCGTGATGCCGCCGGGCGGGCCGGTCACGGTCAGACTTTGCGCCGCGGTATCGAGACGGCAGGTGAAGCCGGTATCGACGAAGCCGGCATCGTCCGGCGTGAGCGTTGCGCCGGGACCAAATTCGGCGCCGGGCGGAAATGCGTGTGCCGGCACCATGGCGCCGCGCAGCGCCAGCGTGCCGTGCTTGCCGCGCATCGCTTCGATACCGGCGCCGGCGATGTGTCGCGCGCCAATCGCGCCGAGCGGAATGTCCGCCGGCAAGCCATCGGCGGTGCGATGCGCCGCGATCAGACCAACTTCGCCGAAGCTTGAGAGATCGACCAATGTGCATTCGCCGCGCCAACTCGCTGCATTGGCCAACTGTTCCGGCGACCGCCAGACCGCGAGGAGCGTGGTGTTGATGCCGGTGAAATAGCCGGCGTTCGAGAACGGTGTCAGCACCGGTCCCGGCAGCACGATCATGCCGCCGGCATGGGCACGGCATTGTTCGGCAAAGGTGAACGGGTCGATGCCGTGATGCAACGACAGCGTGCCGCCTTCGAGCAGCCACGGCAGCAAGGACGCGGCAAGACCGGCGAAGGACGACACCGGAATGGCCGAAAGAATGTTGGCGTTGCGCGCGGCGCCGGCTTCGAGAAAGACCGCGGATCCGCCAGCCATCAATTGGCTATGGCTGCGCGCGGCGGCGACCAGCCCGTCCGGCGTGACATCAAAGGTGACGACCGCGACATGATCGGCGGCGTTGCCGGCGCGGATCGGGCGCGGCGCGTTCGACGGTTGCTCGGCAACGAAAACATCGTCGAGTGGCACCACGCCGTCGGGCAGGTTGTCGCCGAAACCGCAGATGAATCGAACCGGGAACAGGTCGCCCGCCACTTGCATGGCGATGTTGGCTTGTTCGATCGCGCCGACATGCGCCATCGTGACGATGGCCTTGGCGCCAACGCTGCTTAAAGCGGCTTTCAGATCGTGCTGGCGCCACAGCAAAGGCATCGGCGCGGCGATCATGCCGGCGCGCAACACCGCCAGCAGCGTGATGATCATCTCGACTGTGTTGGGCAACTGAATCGCCACCACCGTATCGGCCTGCAGACCGAGCCGGCTCAGCTTCGTCGCCAGCGCCGAAATGGCGCGATCCGCCTGTGCATAAGTCAGCCGGCGCGGAGCGCCGTCGGTGAATGTCTCGCGGTTGGGCGGATCGATCAGGGCGATGGCGCTTGAAGACTGCACACCGGCGCGACGAAACAGTTCATCAAGTGTGGCGCCGCCGGGGCCTTGAATACGGGGTGTCTGGTCCTTGTCGCCTTGCAAAATCATGGGGCGCCCGATGCTCGATGCGACTTGTGCCACCACGTCTCCGGCAAATAACCAAAGAGCGAGGTCTTCAAGGGATGCTCGATTCTCGTCCAGCGCGCCACCCACTGTTTGGGCGGGAAGTAGAGGGGTACCACGTAGAACCCCGATAGCAGCACGCGGTCGAGTGCCCGCGTCGCTGCGACGAAATCGGCGCGGTCGGTTGCCTTGAGCATCATCGCGATCATGGCATCGATGGCCGGCGATTTGACGCCCATGTAGTTGCGGCTGCCCGGCTGGTCGGCGGCGGCCGAGCCCCAATAGAACATCTGTTCATTGCCGGGCGAAAGCGACTGCTCCCAGCGATAGTCCATCATGTCGAAATCGAAATTGATGCGCCGGCGCTCGAATTGCGTGGCGTCGATCGAGCGCACCATGGCCTCGATACCGGCACGCTTGAGGCTGCGCGTGAAGACCAGCCCGACGCGCTCCTGGTCGCGCGTGGTGCAGAGAATTTCAAAGGTGAACGGTTTGCCGCTGGCGCGGTGCACCAGCTGCGTGCCGTTCAAGACATAGCCGGCCTGGGCGAACAGATCGAAAGCGCGGCGCAGGGTGGCGCGGTCGCGGCCCGATCCATCGCTGACCGGCGGCGCCCATTGGCCCTGCAGGATGTCGTCGCGCACGACGCCGGGGAAGGGCACCAGCAATTCCTTTTCACGCGCATCGGCCGGCACGCCGTGCGCGGAGAGTTCGCTGGCGTCGAAATAGCTGGCGGTCCGTGCATAGAGATCGAAGAAGTAATTGTGATTGATCCATTCGAAATCGAACAGGCCGAGGATTGCCTCGCGCGCGCGGACATCGGCGAAGATCGGCCGGCGCGTGTTGAACACCAGACCTTGCATGCCCTTAGGCAGGCCGTAGGGCAGATCCTCCTTAACGACATTGCCGTCTCGCATCGCCGGAAAATCGTAAGCGGTCTGCCAGCGGCCCGGATCGGTTTCCAGCCGCACGTCGTAAAGGCCTTTTTTAAAACCTTCAAAGTGCGTGTTGCCGTCGCGGTAGTAATCGAACTTGATGGTGTCGAAATTCCATAGGCCGCGGTTGATCGGCAGATCACGGCCCCAATAATTCGGATCGCGCGTGAAGGTGACGCTCTCGCCCGGCCGCACCGCGGAGACGCGATAGGGACCGCTGCCGAGCAAAGGCTCGAACGTCGTGTCCTCGAACGTATCCGGATTGGTCGCGTGTTTTGCCAGAATGGGCATCAGACCGAGGATCAGCGGCAGTTCGCGGTCGTCGGCGCCGCCAAGATCGAAGCGGACGCCGCGCGCGCCGGCCAGTTCGGCTTTGACGACCTTGATGTAATAAGTACGGTAGTTCGGCCGGCCTTTGTCGCGCAATAATTCCCAGGAGAAGATGACATCGGCCGGCGTCACGGGCTTGCCGTCGGCAAAGCGCGCCGCGGGGTTAATAGTGAATGTCACATAGCTGCGCGTCGCATCGGTCTCGACGCTGTCGGCGAGCAATCCGTACAGCGTGAACGGCTCGTCATAACCGCGCGCCAGAAGGCTTTCGATTGTGTAGCCACGAATATTGGCGGCTGACAGGCCTTTGACGATGAACGGATTGAGACTGTCGAATGTGCCGAGGACGCCTTGCGTGAGCTGGCCGCCCTTTGGCGCCGCCGGATTGGCATAAGTCGGAGCGGCAAACCCGGCCGGCCAGGCCGGGTCGCCCTGCATGGCGATGGCGTGCCGTGCGGCCGTCGCCTTTGCCTGGGCTTGAGCCGAGCGGAGCCCGAAGCCGCACGAAGTCAGCAGCGTGCCAATCAGAACGGCGCGGCGGGAAGGCTCAAGCCGCGCAGCCGTCGCCAGCGGCGCAGCCATCGCCTTGTCCGTCAAGCCGGCCGTTAAGGGTGTGAGCAATCGTTTGATGCGATTCGTCCCGGTTTTGTCTTACGCTTATCATAGGCGCGCGGGCCGGTGGCGTTGACCGGCGGGGGCGCACTTTCGTCGTATTCGTGGCTTTATTGCAGGAAGAATATCGGCTATCAGGCTGCGATCGAATGTCACGCTCTCGCCGTATTTCCCTCGGAGAGAGCCGAACCGCCGTTTTGGCGCGGCCTGACGGTCGCCGACGGTTAAATACAAAGGACGTTTTGCAAATGGATCATCGGATCGCATCGGCCCGGCCGTTTGGCCGCGCGCTGACCGCCGCAGTCGCAGGCGCCAGTCTTCTGGGCCTCGGCCTGCTGGCAGCGCCGTCCGCGCAGGCTCAGACGCCCCCGCCAGCCGCTAAAAAGCCGGCGGCACCCGCCGCGCCTGCCGCCAAGCCGGGTGCCACGCCCCCAGCCGCCGCCCCGGCGGCGCCGGCCGCTGCTGCGGATCAGCCGCAGCTGATGTATTCGCCGTGGATGAAAATCTGCGGCAAGGGCCCGGATACCAACAACCAGCAGGTCTGCGTCATCACCAAGGATGGCCGCCTCGAAAACGGCATGCCGGTCGCCATTGTCCAGCTGTTCGAGCCGGAAGGTGGACAGAAAATCATGCGCGTCACCGTGCCGCTCGGCATGCAGCTCGCGCACGGCACCCGCATGATCATCGACCAGGGCCAGCCGGTGCAGGAGCCCTACAAGATCTGCTTCCCGGTCGGTTGCATGTCGGATTACGCGCTGACCGACGACCTCATCGGCAAGATGAAGAAGGGCCAGATGCTCACCTTGCAGGCAATCAACATGCAGGGCACGCCGATCAGCCTGCCGCTGCCGCTCGGCGATTTCGCCAAGGCCTATGACGGCCCGGCGACCGATCCGAAGGTGTTCGAAGAGCAGCAGCGCAAGCTGCAGGAAGAACTGCAGAAGAAGGCCGAAGAGGCGCGCAAGAAATTGGAAGCGCAGTCGCCGGCTCCGGCTCCGGCCAAATAACCGGCTATTCTTCCGGATAAACAAAAGGCGCGGCTTCGGCCGCGCTTTTTTTTGTTTTACTTTTGTCGCTTGGGAGCGCGTGCAGCGCTAGCCCGGAATCTAAAAGTGCGTACGTTGTTCGCTCGGGATTGCGGGTCCGGCACTAATGCCGCCCCGTCATGACGACATTGCTAGTTCAACTGACTGTTGAGCGGCTTGTAGCCGATGCTGTCGTCCCACTCGAATACTTCGTCGACCTGCGGATGACGGATCGGCGCGCCGGATGTGTCAGGCAACAGGTTCTGCTCCGACACGTAGGCGATATATTC
Organism: Rhizobium sp. Q54; assembly: GCA_945861265.1. Taxonomy (GTDB): domain Bacteria; phylum Pseudomonadota; class Alphaproteobacteria; order Rhizobiales; family Xanthobacteraceae; genus Pseudolabrys. The sequence continues at coordinate 14,749 of CAMAUC010000028.1, forward strand.
GGTTTCGGCGTTTTCCGCGAACAAGTGATAAAATGGCTGATCCTTGCGCGGCCGCACGTCCGCGGGAATCGCCTCCCACCATTCCTCGGTATTGTTGAACACCGGGTCGATATCGAAGATCACGCCGCGGAACGAGAACAGCCGGTGTTTGACCACCTGGCCGATCGTGAATTTTGCGGTGTGCGTCTTGTTCATGGAAAGACCAGTTAGTGCTTCGGCACGGCATTGGCTAGTCGAAATGACATAGGGAACCGCATTAAAATCCGTAGCGCTGCCCCATATCCGGGTCTTTGGCGGCGACGAGTTTGGCCAGATCGATCAGCACCTTGGCTTGTTTCCAGGTGGCGTCGTCCTGCATCTTGCCGTCGATCATGACAGCGCCGGCGCCGTCCGGCATCGAGTCGACGATCTTGCGTGCGAAAGCGACTTCGGCCAGGTCGGGCGCGTAGACCTTTTTGGCGATGGCGATTTGCGAGGGGTGAAGGGTCCAGGCGCCGACGCAGCCAAGCAAAAACGAATTACGGAATTGTGACTCGCAGGCGGCGGCGTCGGAGAAATCGCCGAACGGCCCATAGAACGGCTTGATGCCCGCCGCCGCGCAGGCGTCGACCATTTTCGCGGTGGTGTAGTGCCACAGGTCCTGCTGGAAGGCGGCGCGTGGCGCGTCTCCAGCAGCGTCTGCCAAAACCTTGTATTCGGGATGACCACCGCCGACGCGAGTGGTTTTCATGGCGCGCGAGGCGGCGAGGTCGGCGGGACCCAAACTCATGCCGTGCATGCGCGGCGAGGCGGTGGCAATGGCTTCGACATTGTTGACCCCCTGCGCGGTTTCCAGAATGGCGTGGATAAGGATCGGCTTGCTAATCTTGTGACGTGCCTCGAGCTGGGCCAGTAACTGGTCGAGATAATGGATGTCCCAGGGGCCGTCGACTTTGGGCAGCATGATGACGTCGAGCTTGTTGCCGATCGCCGCGACGATCTCGGTGACGTCGTCGAGTGCCCAGGGCGAGTTGAGCGCATTGATCCGGGTCCAAAGGCCGGTCGGCCCGAAATCCACCGTCTGGCCCATCTCGATGAAGCCCTTGCGGGCGGCTTCCTTGGCCTCGACCGGAATGGCGTCTTCCAGGTTTCCCAGTACGACATCGACGGTTTTGGCCAATTCCGGCACCTTGGCGCGCATCTTTTCCATGTGCGGCGGCACGAAATGGATCATGCGCTCCAGCCGCACCGGCAAATCGCGCATCGGGGCGGGCGCACCAATGGCAAGCGGCTGAAAGAACTGGCGGGGGAGCTTCACGGGCGTTGGTCCTTCCAAAAGCGACTTCTGGCGTTTAGAGCAATGCAAAGGCCGCGCCAAGAGTGCCCCGGCAGGGGCATAAGGGAGCGCTGCTGGAGCTCGCGAACTTCGGAATCGGGACACTAGGAATGATCGAAGTTCTCAATCTCGCACTGCCGTTTTTCGGCCTGATTATCATCGGTTTTGTCTGCGGCAAGATCAAGCAGATCCCCGATACCGCGCTCGCCTGGATGAACTTCTTCATCGTCTATGTGTCGCTGCCGGCGCTGTTCTTCCGCATCCTGTCGCAGACGCCGCTCGAGCAACTGGCCCGCATCGATTTCATTTTCGCCACGACGCTGTCGACGTTCTGGGCCTTCGCCGTGGCCTTTGCCATCGGCATGGCGATCCGCGGCGGCCGCATCGATGAGTCGACCATCGCCGGCCTGGCCGGCGGCTACGGCAATATCGGCTACATGGGTCCGGGCCTGGCGCTGGCGACGCTGGGGGCGCAAGCGGCGGTGCCAGTGGCGCTGATTTTCTGCTTCGACACGCTGCTGTTGTTCTCGCTGGTGCCGTTCATGATGGCGGTCGCCAGCCCGGAGAAGAAAAGCATCGGCTCGGTCGCTCTCGACGTGGTGCGCCGCATCGGCACCAATCCGCTGGTGATCGCGACCGCGCTCGGAATCGCTTCGGCTGCGATTCAATTTCAGCCGCCGGTGGCGATCGAACGGCTCATGCAGTTCCTGCAAAACGCGTCGGCGCCGTGCGCGCTGTTCACTTTGGGCGTGACGGTGGCGCTGCGGCCGCTGAAGAAGATGCCATGGGAAGTGCCGTTCCTTACCGCGGTGAAATTGCTGCTGCATCCGGTTCTGATGTTTCTGTTGCTGTCGCTGTTCGGACCGTTCGATCAATTGTGGGTCGATACCGCGATCCTGATGGCGGCGCTGCCACCGGCGCTCAACGTTTTTGTATTCGCGCGGCAATACGACACCTGGGTGGAGCAGGCCTCCGGCGCGGTGCTGGTCGGGACGATCGTTTCGGTGGTGACGTTGACCAGCGTGATGTGGATGGTGAAAACCGGCACGTTGCCGCCATTGTTATTTAGGTAGGGCACGCATGACCCCGAAAAGTGGGAACCGGTTTTCGGATAAGGTCATGCGCAAATGACAACCCAGCCGCTCACAGGCCTGCTCGTCCTCGATTTCTCGACGCTGCTGCCGGGGCCGCTGGCGGCCTTGATGCTAGCGGAAGCCGGCGCCGAGGTGATCAAGATTGAGCGGCCGGGCGGCGAGGACATGCGCCGCTTTCCGCCGATCGTCGATGGCGAGAGCGCGCCCTTCGCGCTACTCAATCGCGGCAAGACGATCCTGACGCTCGATCTCAAAAACGACGCCGACCGCGCGACGCTTCTGCCGTTGCTGACGCGCGCTGATATTCTGGTCGAGCAGTTCCGGCCCGGCGTGATGGCGCGGCTGGGCTTGGGCTATGACGCCGTACGGGTGATCAACCCGAAGCTGATCTATTGCTCGATTTCCGGTTACGGCCAGAGCGGGCCGCGCGCCGATGAAGCCGGGCACGACGTCAATTACATTGGCGCGACCGGGCTGCTCGATTTGCAATCGGGGCCGATCGATGCACCCGTGCTGCCGCCTTTACTGGCTGCCGACATTGGCGGCGGCAGTTTTCCGGCGATGATCAATATTCTGCTGGCGTTGCGCGCGCGCGATCAAAGCGGGCAGGGTGCGTTCATCGATATCGCCATGTCCGACACGATGTTCACCTTCGCCTGGTACGCGCTGGCCATTGGAACCGCGAGCGGCCGGTTTCCCAAACCAGGCGAATTGCCGCTGGTCGGCGGCTCGCCGCGCTACCAGCTTTATCCGACCAAGGACGGGCGGATCGTCGCCTGCGGCGCGCTGGAACAGAAATTCTGGCTGGCCTTCGCAACGGCCATCGGTCTGGCGGCGGAATTCGTCAATGATTGGCGCGATCCGCAAGCGACGCGCGCGGCGGTCGCGCAATTGATCGCCGCGCGGAGCGCCGACGAATGGACACCGATTTTCGCGCAAGCCGATTGCTGCGTCACCATTGTGACACCGCTTGAGGAAGCCGTGCGCGATCCGCATTTCGTCGCGCGCGGCCTGTTCGCACACAAAATCAAAAGCGCGTCGGGCAAGACGATGCCGGCTCTGCCGGTGCCGATCGACGCGCAGTTTCGCTCAAAGCCCGGCGAAAGCTAAAGCGCTTCGCCGCGCATCAAACGCGGTTGCGCCGATGTCGGTGCGATGCCCTCGCGCATGACGACGCGGCGCAATGGGCCGATCTTGTCGAGCATGTAAAGCCCAAGCCCGCGTAGGCCCTGCACCGGCAGGAAGTCGGTCAGCAGCGTTCGGTTGAAAAGGTCGATGGCGACACCGCGCGTGGTGACGTCGCCACGGCGCATTTTGTCGTAGGCCGCGAGCACATCGTCACCGCCGATATCGCGACCGTCGCGGTGCGCCGCGACGGCAAGCTCGCCGATGGTGGCGGCATCGCGCAGGCCGAGATTGAGGCCCTGCGCGCCGATCGGCGGAATGACATGCGCGGCTTCGCCGACCAGTGCGATGCGGCTGGCGCCGAACTTCTGCGCTGTGACGACGCTGAGCGGAAACAGGCCGCGGCCGGGTTCGAGTTCGACCTTGCCGAGGATCGAATGCGACGCACGCTCGATCTCGGCGGCAAGCGTGGCATCGTCGAGCGCGGCGATGTCCCCGGCCTGATGCGGCTCCAGCACCCAGACAAGGCTTGAACGCATTCCCGGCAGCGGCACCAAAGTGAACGGGCCGCTTGGGGTGTGGAATTCGGTCGAGCTGTCGTGGTGCGGTCGCGAATGGCGCAGGCAGACGGTGAGCGCGACCTGCTTGTAGGCATGCTCGTTGACACCGATGCAGGCGGCGGCGCGGCACAGCGAACGGCGGCCATCGGCGCCGATGACGAGGGGCGCACGGAGTGCCGCGCCGTTCTTGCGCGTGACGGTAACGCCCTCGGCGTCCGGCGCGATATCGATGGCATCGTCGTCGATCAGGTTCAGGTTCGGCAGCGCTGCGGCGCGTTGTTCCAGCGCCGCGACAAGGTCGCGATTGGCGATGTTGTGGCCGAAGGCCGCAAGGTCGATTTCGCTCGACGCGAATTTGACTTCCGGTGCGCGCCACAACCGGCCGGTATCGTCGACGATGCGCATGACTTTGAGCGGCGCCGATTGGGCGGCGCAGAACTCCCAGACGCCGAGCGTTTCCAGCGCGGTGACCGAACCGCCGAGCAGCGCCGTGGTGCGGTTGTCGGGGTGAGGAGGGCGCTTGCCCACCAGTGCCGTCGCCAGCCCCCCGGCGGCCAGCGCGATTGCCGCCGTCAGGCCCGCAGGTCCCCCGCCGACGACGATTGTCTCATATTTGTCCGGCATCAAAGCGCCCGATCGTGAATGGCCATAGGCGGATTAGCATGTGCCCCACCCAATGCGCTATGCATCTGGGGCTCAAGAGGAATGTTTATGACTGAGGCCGCCGACCGAAGCCTGCCGAACCTGTCGCCCGCCGCCTCCCGGCTGGGCGCGGCCTTCGCGCGGCCGAAGCGGCTGGCGGTCGTTTGCGTGATCGCGCTGGTCGGCCTCGGCTGGCTGTACCTCGCTTTGCTCACGGCAAGCATGGTCGGGCCGGGCGGCGCCTGGGCGGCCAATACCTGGGCGGCCATCTGCGGTTCGACCTTCGGCGTCGCCTTGATGCCGGACGGGGTCTGGGGCGTCTCGGGCTTCGCGCTGGTCGCGTTAATGTGGGGGGCGATGACGCTGGCCATGATGCTGCCGAGCGCCTCGCCGATGATCCTGACTTATGCCGAGATCGCCGACACCGCCGCCCGCAAGGGCGAGACCGTCGTGTCGCCCTTCGTGCTGGCGGCCGGTTACACCTTGGTCTGGTTCGGTTTCGCCGCACTGGCGACGATTTTGCAATACGCGTTGACGCGCGTGGCGCTGCTCGACCCGGGCATGGCGTCGGTCAGCGGATTGTTCTCGGGCGCGATTTTCATCGCCGCCGGCGTCTATCAGTTTTCCGAGCTCAAGCACGCGTGTCTCAGGCAATGCCGGTCGCCATTCCCGTTCTTCTTCACCAACTGGGCGACAACGCCGCGCGGCGTGTTCAAGCTCGGCCTGCGGCAGGGACTGTTTTGTCTTGGCTGCTGCTGGGCGATGATGCTGGTGATGTTTGCGGTCGGCATCATGAACGTCGTCTGGATGGCGGCGCTCGGCATCGTCATGACGTTGGAGAAGATGGGAACCGGCAAGCGCTTCACCTATGCCATCGGCGTGCTGTTGATTGCCGGTGGCGTCGCTTTCGTCGGCGCCGCCGTCATGGCCCATTGGCCGGCACGGCCAATTTGAGCTACCAATACTCAAGAAAACACGGGGAGTGAAAGCGTGGCCGAAGCCTGGACGCTGAAAGGCGAAATGACCTTGTCGTGTAGCTGCACGGTATTCTGTCCCTGCGTGCTGTCGCTCGGCGACCATCCGCCGACCGAAGACCGCTGCCAGACCTGGGCCGGCGTGCGCATCGACGAAGGCCATATCGACAATGTCGATCTGTCCGGCATCAATGTCGGCCTGATGATGGACCTGCCCGGCATCATGTCGCGCGGCAACTGGACAGCGGCGTTATTCGTCGATGACAAAGCGCCGATTCAGGCGGTCAAGGGTTTGACCCGCATTTTCACCGGCCGCGTCGGCGGCACCACCCATCTATTGTCGATCCTGGTGGGGCAGTTTCTCGGCGTGCATCAGGTGCCGATTTCCTACGAAACCGACGGCGAGACCCGCCGCATCCGCATCGAAAAATATGTCGATGGCGCGATCTCGCCGGTGCGCGGCAAGGAGACCGGGCAGAACGTCGTCATCCGCAACAGCGAATACTGGATCGGTCCGGATGTGATCGTCGCCAAAGCCGACAAGTCACGGTTTCGCGGCTTCGGCCGCAACTGGAATTTAAGCGGGCGTTCGGCGGAGATCGTCAAGCTCGACTGGGGAAACCAGTAATCCATATGCAGCTTGCTACACTGCGCGCTTTCGCCGTTCACATTTTCACCGCGTTCGGCGCGGCGCTCGGCCTGCTGGCGCTCATCTTCGCCACCGGCGGACATTGGGCGGCGATGTTCTTCTGCCTTGGACTGGCGCTGGTCGTCGATGGCGTCGACGGGCCGATGGCGCGCCGCTTCAAGGTCGCCGAGCTGCTGCCGCGCTGGAACGGCGAGGGCCTCGACTTCGTCGTCGATTTCATCACTTACGTGTTCGTGCCGGCCTATGCAATCGCCGCCAGCGGCTATTTGCCCGAAATGCTGGCCATCCCGCTTGCCTGCGTCATCGTCATCACCGGCGCGCTCTATTTCGCTGACCGCGCCATGAAGACCGGCGATAATTATTTCCGCGGCTTTCCGGCAGTGTGGAATCTGGCGGCGTTCTATCTGTTCGTGCTGGAGCCGCCGCCTTTTGTCGCGGCGATAGCGATTGTCGTTCTGGCCGGACTGACTTTCGCGCCGCTGCGCTTTGTGCATCCGCTGCGGGTGCGGCATCTGCGCCGCGTCAACATCGCGCTGATGGCATTGTGGGCGGCCTTGGCCTCTGTGGCGGTCGCCACCGACCTCACGCCCGGACCCTATGTCGTCGCGGCGCTGTCGGCGATCGGCCTTTACTTTCTGATTGCGGGTTTGCTACGCCGGGCCGCCGGCTAAATACAAAAACAGTGTCCTGGGGAGTTTGCCGCATGTCACGTCCCGTTCTTCTAGTCGCCGGCGGCAGCCGTGGCATCGGCGCCGCCACCGCCAAACTGGCCGGCACGAAAGGCTACGACGTCGCGGTCAACTACAACAGCAATTCAAACGCGGCGGCGAGCGTGGTCGCCGCAGTGCAGGCATCCGGCGGCAAGGCGATCGCGCTGCAGGGCGACATGGGCAAGGAAGACGACATCGAGCGCGTCTTCGCGCAAACCACCAAGGAGCTCGGGCCTATCACGCATTTCGTGCATTCGTCGGGCATCATTGGACCGTTCTCGCGGCTGGATGAAGTCGAAAGCAAGACTATCCGCGAGGTACTCGATGTCGATACGCTCGGCGCATTGTTATGTCTGCGCGCCTGCGTGCGCGGCATGTCGACCAAGCACGGCGGCAAAGGCGGTTCGATCGTCATGCTGTCGTCGATGTCGGCGACGCTTGGCGGCGCCAATGAATGCGTCTGGTACGCCGCCGCCAAAGGCGCGGTCGATTCGATGGTGATCGGTGTGTCGCGCGAGGTCGCCAAAGAAGGTATTCGCGTCAACGCGGTCAGCCCGGGCATGATCGATACCGATATCCAGCCGCCGGGCCGGGTCGAGCGCCTGATGTCGGCGCTACCGCAAGGCCGTGCCGGCTCGCCGGAAGAGGTCGCCGAAGGCATACTGTTCCTGCTGTCGGACGCGGCATCCTACGTCAACGGCGCCAATCTTCGCGTATCGGGCGCGCGCTGAGGGCGCGCGCGAGACCCGGCTTGCGCTTGCCGGCTGGCTGCCTATGATCGCGCCCGAAACTCAAACGCATTCAATCAATCAAATCTATTCAAGGGGTGAAACATGGTCGCAGCAGTGCGCGTGCATAAAACCGGCGGTCCGGAAGTTCTGACGCTGGACGACATCGAAGTTCCGGCGCCGGGGCAGGGCCAGATCAAGATCAAGCAGCATGCCTGCGGCGTGAACTTCATCGACACCTATTTCCGTATCGGCATGTATCCCTCGCCGGTCGGCATGCCGTTCGTCTCGGGCAACGAAGGCGCGGGACAGATTACCGAAGTCGGTCCCGGCGTCACCGATCTGAAGGTCGGCGACCGCGTCGCTTATGTGGTGCCGCTCGGCGGCTATTCGGCCGAACGTCTTTTGCCGGCCGAACGCGCGGTGAAGCTGCCCGACAATATCAGCTACGAGCAGGCGGCCTCGATGATGCTCAAGGGCATGACCGCGCAGTATCTGCTCAACCGCACCTTCAAGGTGAAAAAGGGCGACATCATTCTCGTTCATGCCGCCGCCGGCGGCGTCGGCCTCATTCTCTGCCAGTGGGCCAATCATCTCGGCGCCACCGTCATCGGCACCGTCGGTTCCAAGGACAAGGGAGAGCTGGCCAAGAAGAACGGCGTGCACCACACCATCATGTATCGCGACGAGGACTTCGCCGCGCGCGTCAAGGAAATCACCAGCGGCAAAATGTGCGACGTCGTCTATGACGGTATCGGCAACGATACGTTCCCGAAGTCGCTCGACTGCATCCGCCCGCTCGGCATGTTCGTGTCGTTCGGTTCGGCGTCCGGCGCGATCAAGGCTTTCGACATCAACCTCTTGCAGCACAAGGGCTCGCTGTTTGCGACCCGGCCGACGCTCAACCACTACGCGGCCAAGCGCGAGGATCTGGTTGCGACCGCCAACGATCTGTTCAACGTCGTCGGCTCCGGCGCGGTGAAGATCCCGGCCAGCCACAAATACGCGCTTAAGGACGCCGCCCAGGCGCACAAGGACCTGGAAGGCCGCAAGACCACGGGATCGGTCATTCTGGTACCGTAAACCGGCGGCACTCTCTTTCGTCGAACAACGGCGTCCCTGCTTTCGCGGGGGCGCCGTCCTGTTATGGTGGGCCATGCCCCGGCTGACCACCCACGTTCTCGACACAACTTCCGGCAAGCCCGCCGCGGGCCTGCGCGTTGTGCTGCGCCGGGCCGACGAGCCGGCCATCCTGGCCGAGGCTGTGACCAATGCCGATGGCCGCCTCGACCGGCCGCTGCTCGAGGGCGCGGATGTCACACCTGGCACCTACGAAATGACATTTCACGTCGGCGATTATTATCGCGCCCAGAAGGCGGCGACAGCGGACCCGGCCTTTCTCGATCTGGTGCCGGTGCGGTTTGGTCTCGCCGGCGGCCGCGACTATCATGTGCCGATCCTGATTCAGCCTTACGGCTATTCGACCTATCGCGGGAGTTGACGGCGTGACGACGTGCGTATGCGATCCGGGCAAGGCCTTTTCATGAGTGAACCGGATATAGCCGCACTCGGCGAACGCGCCGACACGATGATCCGCACCCTCGGTTCGATCTCGGCCGAACCGAACCGGCTGGTCCGGCAGTATCTCACGCCCGAGCATCGCGCCGCCGCCGATCTGCTAGCGACCTGGATGCGCTCCGCTTATCTTGAGGTGTCGGAAGACGCGCTCGGCACGGTGCGCGGCCATTGGGCGGGTGCCGGCAAGAAGCGCCTGCTGATCGGCTCGCATATCGACACCGTGATCGACGGCGGCATGTTCGACGGACCGTTCGGAGTCATTGCCGGCATTCTCGCCGCCGAGCATTTCGCCGCGGCCGGTCGCAAGCTCGGCTTTGGCATTGACGTGCTGGCGTTCGGCGACGAAGAGGGCGTGCGCTTCCCAACCACATTGGCGTCGTCGATGGCCTGCGCCGGCAGGTTTGATACCGCACGACTGGACATGGCCGGTCGCGACGGCGTCACCTTGCGCGATGCCATTAAACAATACGGCAAGAATCCGGACGACATTCCGGCGGCGGCTTACGCGCGCGATGTCGCCGCCGCTTACGTCGAGGTGCACATCGAACAGGGGCCGGTGCTGGAATATCGCAGCCAGCCGCTCGGCGTCGTCAATGCGATTGCCGGGCAAAGTTATCTCAACGTCGAATTTCTCGGCGAAGCCGGGCACGCCGGCACGGTGCCGATGATGCTGCGGCGCGACGCGCTTGCCGGCGCCGCCGAGGTGATTTTGCTGGCCGAACGGCTGGCGCGCGAGACAAAGGGCGAAGTGGTGGCGACCGTCGGCCATCTGCGCATTCCCGCGGCGGCGTCGAATGTCATCCCCGGCAATGTCGCGCTGATCGTCGATATCCGCTCCGGCTCGGACAAAGCGCGGCATCAATTTGTCGACGCGTTCAAGGCGGAAATCCGCGCGGTTGCCGACCGCCGCGAACTTGGCTTGACGATCACGCAGACGCGCGATGTCGCGACGACGCCGTGCGATCCGGCCTTGCAGGATGGCATTGCCGACGCCATCCGCGCGGTTGGCGGCGAACCATTGCGGCTGGCCTCCGGCGCCGGCCATGACGGCACGGCGATGGCGAAGCTCTGTCCGATCGCGATGATGTTCGTGCGCTGTCGCGGCGGCATTAGCCACAATCCAGCCGAATATGCCAGCCCAGCCGATATGGGACTGGCGATCGGCGCGCTGATCCGCTTCATCGAAAACGCGAAACTATAATAGCGAGGCGATGCGCGCGAAGGCGGGATGCTCGGTCAGGCCGCCCGGCAGACGCGGCAGGCCGACCACCTCGATGGTATCGGAAAAGCGCGCAATGCTGGCAACGGTGTCGTCAAGCTCGACGGTGCCACGTTCGCTTTCGCTGACGACGATGGCCGCGATGGTCAGCTTGCGCTGCCGTAACACGTCGAGCGCGGTCAATGTGTGACTGATGGCGCCGAGATAGCCGCCAACGACGAGCAGCAGCGGAATATCGAGCGCCGCCATCCAGTCGAGTACCGTGCGCTTGCCATCGAGCGGCACCATGATGCCGCCGACGCCTTCGATGAAAAGCATGCCGGTTGCCGATTTAACGGCGGCGCGGCTGAAGTCGATGAGTTTGTCGAAATCGACGTTGCGGCCTTCGCGCGCCGCCGCCATGTCCGGCGACAAAGGCGCGCGAAAACGCCATGGCGCGATGGTGTCGACTTCATCGGCCGAGACCTGCCGGCCGAGCGCGCGCAACAGCACCGCCGGATCGCTGGTCTCGACCACGGATGAATCGTAGCCGCTGACGACCGGCTTGAGCGCATTCACCGGCTGGCCGGCATTGCGCAGATAGCGGATCAGCCCGGCGGTGACGAAGGTCTTGCCGATATCGGTGCCGGTCGAGGTGACGAAGTACGCGCTCATTGCGCAAGCACCCGTTCGCGCACGGTTGCAGCGAGGCGCGCAATTTCCTCGTCGGGATGCTGCGCGGTGAACGTGAAGCGCAGGCGCGACGTCCCCGGCGGCACCGTCGGCGGACGGATCGCGGCGACGAGGAAGCCTTCGTCGGCCAGCATTTGCGACGCGGCAAGCGCCGCGTCGGCTTCTCCGACGATGATCGGCACGATCGGGCTCTGAGCGTCGGGCAGGCCGAGCGCACTGGTGAAGGCTTTGGCTTTCTGCACCGGCAGCGCCGCATAGGCCGGCTCGCGTTCGATCAGATCGAGCGCGGCGATACTGGCGGCGACGCAAGAGGGCGGCAGGCCGGTCGAATAGATGAGCGTGCGGGCGCGGTTGCGCACAAGGTCGATGGCCGCGGCCGACGCGCATAGATAGCCGCCATAGGCGCCGACCGCCTTCGACAAAGTGCCCATCTGCAACGGCACGTCGATATGCGTGTTGCCGACGAAGCTCGAGCCGCGCCCGCCGCCGACGACGCCGAGGCCATGGGCGTCGTCCGTCATCAGCCACGCGTCGTATTCCTCGACCAGTGCATTCAAGGCAGCGACCGGCGCCAGATCGCCATCCATTGAAAATACACCGTCGGTGATCAGCATGGCATGGTCATGCGCGGCCCGATGTTCGGCCAGGAGTTCGCGGGCGTGCGCGACATCGTTGTGGCGAAATGTCATCACCGTGCCGCGTGACAGTTGCGCCCCGGCAAAGAGGCACGCATGCGCCAACTCGTCGATCAACACCAGGCCGGCGGCACCGATAAACACCGGGATGATGCCGGCATTGGCGAGATAACCGGAGCCGAAGACGACCGCCGCCTCGGTCTGCTTGAAATGGGCCAGCCGGCTTTCCAGTTCGGCGTAAAGCGGGTGATTGCCGGTGACCAGGCGCGAGGCGCCCGAGCCCGCGCCATAAAGCTCAACGGCCGCCACGGCCGCCTGCTTGATCGCGGGGTGCTGGGTGAAATTGAGGTAATCATTGCAGGAAAATGACAGCAACCGCCGGCCGTCGCGCTCGACCCAGATGCCGTCCTCGCGGAACGTGCCGGTCAATTGCCGGTGCAGGTGACGGCTTTTGAGGTCGTCGAGCTTGGCTTGCGCAAATCGGTCGAGCGAGTGCATCTAAGGGCCTTGGGTGGCATTTCGGAACGGTCAAGGAAGCGCCGAATGGCGGACGATACCAGCAAAAACGACGCCGCGCCCGGCTGGTATGCGGACGCGCTCAAACATGTCTGGCGGCCTTATGCGCAGATGAAAACCGCCCATCCGCCGCTGCCGGTGACGCGCACGCACGGCTCGCGGATTATGCTGGCCGATGGCCGCGAACTGATCGACGGCGTCGCCTCGTGGTGGACCGCCTGCCACGGCTACAACCATCCGCATATCAGGCAGGCGGTCGAGCGCCAACTCGAGGCGATGCCGCATGTCATGTTGGGCGGGATGATCCACGAACAGGCCGCGACCCTGGCCCGGCGATTGGCGGGGCTGCTGCCCGGCGATCTCGACCATGTGTTCTTTTCCGATTCCGGCTCGGTCGGGGTCGAAGTCGCGCTGAAGATGGCGCTGCAATACTGGATCAATCGCGGCGTCAACGGGCGCAGCCAGTTCATCGCCTTCAAGGGCGGCTATCACGGCGACACCACCGGCGCGATGGCGGTGAGTGACAGTGAAGACGGCATGCATGCTCTGTTCGCGGGCCTCTTGCCAAACCATTATCTCGTTGACTTGCCGGACAGCGACGAACGTCTCGCCGCGTTCGATGCCGTGCTGGCAGAGCGCGCCGGCACCATTGCCGGCATCATCGTCGAGCCTCTGGTGCAGGGCGCCGGCGGCATGAAATTCCACGATGCCGTTGTGCTGACGCGGCTGCGCGCGCTCGCCGATAAATATGATGTGCTGCTGATCTTCGACGAAATCTTCACCGGCTTCGGCCGTACCGGGACGATGTTCGCCTGCGAAGCGGCCGGCGTCGTTCCCGACATCATAACTTTGTCGAAGGCCCTGACCGGCGGCACGATGGGGCTCGCGGCGACGATTGCCACCGACAAAGTTTTCGACGCCTTCTGGTCGGATGATCCCGCCAAGGCCCTGATGCACGGACCGAGCTATATGGCCAATGCGCTGGCTTGCGCCGCCGCCAATGCCTCGCTCGATCTGTTCGAACGCGAGCCAAGGCTGCGACAGGTCGCGGCGATCGCCGCGCAGCTTGAGCATGGCCTTGCGCCGCGCCGCCAACTGCCCGGCGTGAAAGACGTGCGCATCATGGGCGCTATCGGTGTCGTCGAGATGGAGCGCATCGCCGACCTGAATGCCCTGCGCGCCCGTTTTGTCGACGAAGGCGTCTTCATCCGTCCGTTCGGCAACGTGATATATCTGACGCCGGCCTTCACCATATCGGCGGGCGAACTCACCCAGCTTACCGACGCCATCAACAGAGTCATTCGCTCACTCTGATTTCCGGGAACAGACCATGCCGCTTTACGACGGACCGATGATCGATACGCATCACCATATCTGGCTGCGCAAGGACGTCGCCTGGCTCGCCGATCCGGCGCCGCCGCGCATGTTCGGCGATTATTTCGGCATCCGCCGCGACTATACGGTCGAGGAATGGATGGCCGATATCGTGCCGCAGGGCGCGGTCAAGTCGGTGCATGTCACCGCGCTTTGGGGACCGGGCAAGGCGCTCGACGAAACCAGATGGCTGCAGGCCACCGCCGACAAAAGCGGATTTCCCCACGGCATCGTCGCCAACGTCGATCTCGCGGCGGCGGACGCCGACGCCGCGCTGAAGGCGCAGAAGCAATTCCCGAATGTGCGCGGCGCGCGCCAGATGCTCTATTGGGACAAACAGCCCGAGCGGCAGGGCGCGCCGCGGCCCGACCTCTGCAATGACCAGGACTTCCGCCGTGGTTTTGCCCTGCTGGAGAAGCATGACCTGCATTTTGAACTGCAGGTCTATGCGCATCAGGCAAAATACGCGGTCGAACTGCTCGAGGCCTTTCCGAACGTGCGAATGATTCTGGTGCATGCCGGGATGCTGACCGAGCGCACGCCGGAGGCGATCAATGAATGGCGCGCGGCGCTCACCGCTATGGCAGCGTTTCCCAATTTGCATGTGAAATTGTCCGGCCTCGGCATGTATTCGCTGGGCCTGACTTACGCGCAGGCGCGTCAGGTGATCCGCGACGCGATCCAGATATTCGGCATCGATCGCACCATCTATGGCAGCAATTTCCCGCTGGAAAAGCTGCACACCAGCTACGCCGATTTCTTCGCCATCTATCGCAAGGTCATGGCGGAATATACCGAGGCCGAGCAGCGCGCTGTGTTCCACGACAACGCGGCGAGATTCTATCGTCTTTAGGCATGCGTCCGTGGCGGTCGCACCACAGTAACGGTGCAGGGCGCTTCCGCCGCGATCTTGGCCGAGACGCTGCCGAGCAGCGTACGCATCAATGAATCGTGACGCGCGCCGATCAGGATATGATCGACGCGGTTGTTCTGGACGAATTCAAGCAGCGCCGAGGCCGGATCGACCGCTTCCAGTACGTGCACGGTGAGGCGGTCCTCATCCAGTTTCAAGGGTTCGGCCCAATGCCGCAACCCGACCAGCCGGTCAATTTTTTTGTTGTGGCCTTGCTCGTCAAGAACGGAATCGAGGCTGATGCGGCCCTGCTTGAGAACATTCAAACAGGCGAGCCGCGCCGACGGTACCGTCGCCAGGATGCGTTCGGCGGTAAGGCGCAGCGCTTCGGTGAGCGCGGCCGATCCCTGGTTCAGATCAATCGCGACCGCGACAATGGGAGCGGAAGAAAGCGGAGCGGCCGAGCCCGGCTTGGCGCGGCCTTGCGTCAGGTCGGTATTGAAACGCCGCCGCAGCACGGTGGTGAACGGGTCTTTCTTTAGTTTCCCGGCGCGTCCGGTCAATTTGACCTGGTCGGGATGGCTGAGGTCGAACGCCAGTTGCGCCGCCGTCGGATAACGCCAGGCCGGCTCGATCTCGAGGCAACGCAACACGATTTCCTGCAGCCATTGCGGATAATCGGCGCGCAGGGCTCGCGGCGGCACCGGGTCGCGCCACAGTCGTCGCCGCATCGTGGCCAACCGCTCGCCTTCGCCGAACGGACGCACGCCGGTCGAGAAAAAATACAGCAGCACGCCGAGCGCAAAAATATCGCTGCGCGGATCGTTGCGGATGCCGCGCAATTGCTCGGGCGACATATAGGGCGCGGTGCCGAAGGGCAGGCGGAATTCCTCCTGCATCAGGTCCGGCAACTGGTCGTGATGCGACAGGCCGAAGTCGAGCAGCACCGCCTCGCCCGAAGGCCGGAACATGATGTTGCTCGGCTTGATGTCGAGATGCACGACATGCTGGCGGTGCAGGTCGTCGAGCGCGGTCGCGAGCTTGACGCCGATCTCGGCCACCTCGGCATAGGGCAAAGGCAGTTGCGACAGCCGCGGCAGCAGCGTCGCGCCTTCGATCTCCTCCATCGCCAGATAGGGCTGCGCGGAAAAATCGCCGGCGGCGACGAATTTCGGAACATGAATGCCGGACAGTTTCGGCATGATCATCTGTTCCATTTCGAAACTGACGATCGCGGCCGGATCGGCGCCTTCGCCGATGCGCGGCACTTTCATCAGCACCGGGCCGGGCAGGTCGGGGCGGGTGACACGCCACAACATGGCCATGCCGCCGCGATGGACCAGCTGTTCGAGGCGAAAGCCGTCGACCATGACGCCGGGTTCATGCAGCGGCTTGGCCATTGCGCTATTTTCCCGTGTGCAGGCGGTCGGCGAGCCAGGGCGGCAGCCCGGCCTTGCGAATGCTCGCGGCCGCCGCGTCGACATCGTAGGGCACGCGGCAATAGGTGATCTCTTTCTTGTCGGTGTCGAGCAGCGCATAGGCCGCGGCCGGATTGCCGTCGCGCGGCTGGCCGACAGAACCGAGTACGGCGAGCCACCGGCGGCCCGGCAGCATCGGCACAGCGGCGCCGCTGACCGGCGTGAACGCGGTCATCTTGGCAGTGATCGACAGGCTGTAGAGGGCCGGCGTGTGAATATGGCCGCAGAAGGTGATATGCGCCGGCGTGACCGAAAGGCTCGTTGCTGCCTCGACCGTGCTTTTCACGTAGATCCAGCTCTTCGGCTTGCTGGCCTCGGCATGGACATAGAGCCGGCTCTCGTCGTTCAAGGTCAGCGGCAGATCGGCGAGAAAGCGGCGTTGCTCGGGGCCAAGCTGGCCGCGCGTCCATTCGATCGCCACCTGCGCTTCCGAATTCATGGTCTCGCCGGGCACGTTGATGGCATTGTCGTGATTGCCGAGAACCGCCAGCGCGCCTTGCCCGACCATGTCAATCACGGTCGTCAGCACCCAGTCCGGATCGGCGCCATAACCGACATAATCGCCGAGAAAAACATAACGCTGCGACCCTTGCGCCCGCGCATGTTCAAGGCAGGCCTCAAAGGCCTGCCGGTTGGCATGGATGTCGGAGAAAAATGCTATCAGCACGGCTTTACCCCAGCGGCGCAATGGTCACACGCCCGCGCCAGATCATCTTGATTTGCGTCAATCGGGGGAAGATCGCAAGCCGGCTTTGCAGAGACGGGACGCCGCGGCGAGTGTGCCGCGGCGCGGGTTGTTTCCTGATGCGCGGACGCTCAGCGATAGATATATCGCACGCGGCGGGTCGCCGGCTCGACCAGAACCGGCACGCCATTGACATAGGCGTACTGATAGTCGCTGTCGGGCACCGGCGTGAGCGCCACGTCGGGCGGCAGGCCGGCGCCTTCGACCACTTCGCCGTTGAGATAAACCTGCGGGCGCGGGTTCTGGACGATGTAGGTCTGAACCGTTGAAGGCGGCGGGGCGATCGACAAAGGCGCCGTGGTCGCCATTGGCGCGACGAAGTTACCGCTATAGGTTGGGCGCACAATAGCCGTGCCCGTGTTCGCCGGCGGCGCGGCGTAGGTCACCGGCGGCAATTCGCGGATTTCCGAGACGGCGAGCGGGCGGCCCTCCACCATCGCCGTCATATATTGCGAATAGGCCCAGCCCTGCGTGCCGTTGTACGAAATCTGGCACCACAGGCTGCCTTCGACGCAGCCGGCGATAACCGCCTGGCCGTTGGTCGGGATCGCGCCGATGACCGGATATTCCGGCCCGGGACCGGAGCGGATGTTGAGCGGCGTGGTCGCCATCGCCGTGGTCTGCCTGGCGACCGTGGTGACGGTCGTCGTTGTCGTCTGCGCGGAGGCAGGCTGCGACAGAGCCGCGGCCGCGGCGCAGGCGGCAATCAAAAGTGTGCTTCTGGTCTGCATGACCCAACTCTCCTTTTGGATGGAGGACGGGTAACGCGCGGGGCACCGACGATGTTCCGCACCGCGAATATGCATGGAACTCTGGCGCGGTCAGTAGCCTACCGCCGTACCATGCAGGTCGTAGGCATCGGCGCGCTCGATCTTGACCGTGGCAATTTCGCCGACGCGCAGAGGACGGCGCGAGGCGACATAGACGGCGCCGTCGATCTCGGGCGCGTCGGCCATCGAGCGGCCCTTGGCGACCGTCGGACCGGCCTCGTCGATAATGACCTGCTGGCGAGAACCGACTTTACGCTTAAGCCGCCGCGCCGAGATCGCTTGCTGCGCTTTCATGAAACGATGCCAGCGATCTTCCTTGACCTCGTCCGGCACATGATCGGGCAGCGCGTTCGAGGTCGCGCCGCGCACCGGCTCGTATTTGAAGCAGCCGACGCGATCGAGCGAAGCCTCGTCGAGCCATTGCAGCAGCGTCTCGAATTCGGCATCGGTCTCGCCGGGAAAGCCGACGATGAAGGTCGAGCGCAAAGTGAGATCGGGGCAGATGTCGCGCCAGCGCGCGATGCGCTCAAGCGTTTTTTCCTGCGACGCCGGCCGCTTCATGCGCTTGAGCACGTTCGGATCGGCGTGCTGCAACGGCATGTCGAGATAGGGCAGGATCTTACGTTCCGCCATCAACGGAATGACCTCGTCGACATGCGGGTAGGGATAGACATAGTGCATGCGCACCCAGATGCCGAGTTCGCCGAGCGCGCTCGACAGATCAAGGAATTTGGCGCGCACTTGTTTGTCGCCCCACTGACTTTCGGCATATTTGATATCGAGGCCGTAGGCGGAGGTGTCCTGCGAGATCACCAGCAATTCCTTGACGCCGGCCTTCACCAGCTTCTCGGCCTCGCGCAGCACGTCGCCGGCCGGGCGCGACACCAGATCGCCGCGCAATTTCGGAATGATGCAGAAGGTGCAGCGGTTGTTGCAGCCTTCGGAAATCTTCAAATAGGCGTAGTGGCGCGGCGTCAGCTTGATGCCTTCCGGCGGCACCAGATCGAGAAACGGATTGTGTTTCGGCGGCGCGGCGCGATGCACGGCCTCCAGCACGCTTTCATATTGCTGCGGGCCGGTGATCGCCAGCACGCCTGGATGCGCGGCGGTGATGTTCTCGGGTTCGGCGCCCATGCAGCCGGTGACGATGACCTTGCCGTTTTCCTTCAGCGCCAGGCCGATGGCCTCGAGCGATTCCGCTTTGGCTGAATCGAGGAAGCCGCAGGTGTTGACGATGACGAGGTCGGAGCCGACATGCTGGCGGGTCAGCTCATAGCCCTCGGCGCGCAGCCGCGTGATGATGCGCTCGCTGTCGACCAAGGCCTTCGGGCAGCCGAGCGAGACGAAGCTCACTTTCGGCGCGGCGCCGGTGTCGGTTTCGTTGGCGGTGGGGGCAGGGGTGTCGAGCATGGGCAGGAGCTAAACGCGATTGGCGGCGATAGCAAGGCCGCCCTGGCTTTCATCAGGGCGCGCGAAATCGCCCGTATTCTTGAGCGGCCCCGGGCAGGCCGTCGCTTGAAAGTGTCTTCCGTCTTGCGCCCTCGACTTTTTCGATCGCGCATATCGGGTAAACCCGACATGCGCCACGAGGGCGCGCGGAACGCCGGGGTCGCGACAACCCCGCAGCCTCGTGTGATTTTTGAGGTAGATTCACACGAGCAAGTCACCACGCAGTTGCCGGTTGCCCGGCGCTCCGCGCGCGGTGTTTATAGGTTTGCTCCGCGCCGTTTTCCGGTGGTGGCCGTTCGTCATCGAACCGTTTACCAGCACGACAACTCTCCACCGTAGAGGCCAGGCAATCTCGGCCGGTCCTGTTCTGACGCAGGAGCCGGCCTACCGGCCGGCAGGGCCCCGGCACGCGGCACGCGTGCTGAATCCCGGCGCGGCTTGGACCGCTGGTGAAGTCGTTGCGCCGCATCTCCGACGCCCTCACCAGCCACCGCCCCCCGCCCCAGCATCTGACGACGCTGATCAAACGCCCCTCGGTAGTTGGGACGGGATAATACGTTAATATTCCTACTAAAAGGTGCCGTCAATAGAAAATATGATTAAAAGCCGATACTTTTTTCCAATTTTCTCCGATTTCACAGCCGAAGATGCACGTACGGATTAAATTCGTACCAAAATGCCGGCCCAGTTTTCCCGGGCTAGGCGGGTTGCCTGTTCCGTAGCGCCTCGGCCTCGGCGTAAAACTTCTTTTCCCAGGCCTTCTGGTTGTCAGCGCCCTCGCGGATGAAGGGTGTGAACACGGCCAGATGCAGCAGCAGCCAGTTGAGCACATTGGCGGGAAAGCGCAGCGGCTTGATGAAATCGACAAACAGCACGACGCGGGTGTGCGGCGTCTTATTCCAGGCTTCGTGCTCATAGGCGTCGTCGAAGATGACGGCTTCGCCTTCCTTCCAGCGATAAACTTGCCTGTCGACGCGGATGCCGAGCTGCTCGCGCGGCTCGGGAACGATCAGCCCGAGATGCAGGCGCAGCACGCCGTTATAGGGACCGCGATGCGCCGGCAGATGCTTGCCGGGCTCGAGGATCGAGAACATAACCGTCGTCAGGCCGGGGATGGTCTGGCAGATGCGCCAAGTCTGCGGACATTGCTCGATATTGGCCTGCGAGCGGAAGCCGTAGCCGCACAGCAGAAAACTCTTCCAGCCTTTGTCCTGACTGATGGTGGCAACGTCGGACGACAATTCGTGGAAGCCGGGCAGTTCGCTTTGCCGGATGAGAACGCGGTCCAGTTCAGCGCGGATGGAGCGCCATTCGCGCTCGACGCCTCGCGTCCACGGAAACACCGCGTTGTCGTAAATCGGCGGATTGCCGACCTTGCCGTGCGACAGGTTAAGCCGCTCGACGAAGGCGACGACGCCCATGAACAGGCGGGTGATGATGCTCGGCCGGTCCATCGCCGCGATGCCGGTAGTGCCGAATTGCTGGGTTGGTGCGTGACCGGCAGGCGCCGGGCTGGCGGGTGATTGTGGATCGGCAACGCTGCTCACGCACTTCTCCCGGGATCGTCACGTGTCGGATCGCCAAATCTCGGATCGCAAAAGCCGGACCGGAATACTACCAATTCACAGCAGTGACGGATAGTTCCCCCGTACCATCCGGATTGGCATTGGCCGGCGACCTGAGTATCGTGCCATCCGGAGAACGCCGCATGACACGCGCATTTGTTCTGATCGGGCTTCTGGCCGCCGCCCTGTTGCTGCCGGGCGCTGGCCCGCACATCGATACCGCCGCAGCGGCCGAGCCGGTCTACCGGCCGGCAATGGCGCGGCCGCAAGGCCTGCCGTTTCCGCGCGGCGAACGGGCGCAGTCGGTGTGGGCTTCCGGCCTCTGCTGGAGCGAGTGCGGGTCTTACTGCGCCTGGGGCTCAGCCGATTGTCTTGCTCGTGACGATCTTGCCGGTGGCGGCGAGCCGCGCAAAACGCAGGGCCAATGCCTCAAGCTGACCGACACCTGCGACCGCTATTGCCAGCGCCAATGCCGCACCTCCGGCGGGCCGCTGCTGCCGCTCGACTTTTAGCTAATAGCGGGTAAATCCGGCGCGCAAACATGGCGCGATTTCCGCAACCGGATGGAACATTTTATGTGAAATGGTCTTTGCATCGGCCCGACAAACGGAGCCTTCGCGATGACCTTACGCGGCAAATTGATCGTACTGTCGACCAGCTTGGCCTGTGCTTATACGGTGCTGATGCCGACGTCGGCGCCAAGCCTCGGCACCATCGAATGCGCCGCGCCGCAATATTTCGATGCGCTGACCGGCGTTTCGCCGGCGCTCGAACAGGACGCCGGCATGAACAGCTTGCGCGAGCAGGCCGGCCTGGCGTTGGCGCAACTGCGGACCGGCCAAGCGCGAATTGAAATGGCCGCCACGCCGTAAAGCGTTTTCAATTGAGTCCGCTCCACTGGTTCAAAGCGTTCATCTGTGTTTGATTGCCGGCGGTCCACGGACCGCGCCGGGAAGACAACAGGATGAACAGCGCCGCGCCGACTGTCACAGACATTGTTCTCATCGGCGGCGGCCACGCGCATGTGCATGTGCTGGTCAGTCTCGCAATGCGTCCCTTGCCGGGACTGCGCGTCACCTTGATCGCGCGCGATCTGGCGACGCCATACTCCGGCATGTTGCCGGGTGTGATCGCCGGGCTTTATCGCGCCGAGCAGGCGCATATCGATCTGACACGGCTTGCCGCTGTTACCGGCACGCGGCTCATTCATGCGCAAGCCAATGGACTCGACCGCGCGGCCAAGCGCGTGCTGCTGGTGGGACTGCCGCCCGTTGCCTACGACCTCGTCTCCATCGATGTCGGCATCGAGCCGTCGTTGTCGGCGATTGACGGCGCCGCCGCGCATGCAATCGCGGTCAAGCCAATCGGCTCGTTCCTGAAAAAGATCGACGCGCTCATCGCGCGGGCCTGCGCGCCGGACGGGCCGCGCAAGATCGTGGCGATTGGCGGCGGCGCCGGTGGCGTCGAGTTGCTGCTGTCGCTGCGCACGCGGCTCATCGCCGACTCGCGCGCGGCCGGGCTGGACGCGGGCGCATTTTCATTCACGCTGGTGACCGACGGCGAGATTCTGGCGACGCATAACGATCGCGTGCGCCATGCGTTTCGTCGCGCCTTTGCCGCGCGCGGCATGAACCTGCGCGAGAACCGGCGCGTGCGCGCCATCACCGCCGACACGGTTGTTCTTGAGGGCGGCGAGACGCTTGCTGCCGACGCCGTGCTGGTGACGACGGACGCGGCGGCGCCAGATTGGTTTCGCGGCACCGGGCTTGAACTCGACGGCAAAGGTTTTCTCGCCGTCGGTCCGACCTTGCAGTCGACCAACGATGCCGATGTCTTCGCCGCCGGCGATTGCGCGGCGCTGATCGCCAGCCCGCGCGAGAAGGCCGGTGTCTATGCGGTGCGGGCCGGACCGCCGCTCGCCGACGGATTGCACCGGCGCGCGCGCGGTCTGCAACCGGACGAATGGCGTCCGCAACGCCGGCACCTCGCGCTGATCTCGACCGGCGAGCGTTACGCCGTCGCCTCCTGCGGCCTGTTCAAGGCGGAAGGCCGATGGCTGTGGACGCTGAAGGACTGGATCGACCGCCGCTGGATGCGCATGTACCAGGACACCGACGCGCTGGCGCGGCGGCTGGCGGGGAAATAAGCGCGCGTGGGGTTGGGGGGCGGCCGCGCGCGAATGACAATGGCGGAAGGGGTG
>CAMAUC010000029.1 GCA_945861265.1 Rhizobium sp. Q54
TCTTCGACATTGTCGCTGCGGCGAAAATCATCCCAACGCATTCAAGCCGTCTCCCATATCGTGCATTTTGATCATCGCGTAGCTTTGCGCCCGCGTCCAATCGGACGATTTTTCATCCCCGTTAACGAGTGCTAACCCCTCGTTAAATAGGCATATTTTGCCGACTCTCGTTTTTTCAGCATAAACCGTTTCTTCACCTTGCGAAGCCATATTGCAGGCCTGTCGGTTGTAGGTCCCGCGTCTGCCGACCGCGTCGCCTGAGTCAGAGTATTGAGTCATGGTAGTATCGCGTCGCGGGGCGCCCTCACGGGCGCCCCGTGCAGTTTCAGAAAGCTCCGAGCCGCATCGCATTCTCATTGGCGACTGCGTCAGCGAGATGGCAAAGCTGCCGGCGAATTCCGTCGATCTGGTGTTTGCCGACCCGCCTTACAACCTCCAGCTCGCCAACGATCTCAAGCGTCCCGACGATTCGCATGTCGATGCCGTCACCGACGACTGGGACAAGTTCGACAGTTTCGCCGCCTATGACGCCTTCACCAAGGAGTGGCTGAGGGCCGCCCGCCGCGTGCTCAAGCCGGCCGGCACGATCTGGGTGATTGGCTCCTATCACAACATCTTCCGCGTCGGATCGATAATGCAGGACATGGGGTTCTGGATCCTCAACGACGTGGTCTGGCGCAAAACAAATCCGATGCCGAATTTCCGCGGCCGGCGCTTTACTAACGCCCATGAGACCATGATCTGGGCCTCGCGCGACGCCAATGCCAAGGGCTACACCTTCAATTACGAGGCGCTCAAGGCCGGCAACGAAGACGTGCAGGTGCGCTCGGACTGGACGTTCCCCCTGTGCACCGGCGGCGAACGGCTCAAAGGCGAGGACGGCAAGAAGCTGCATCCGACGCAAAAGCCGGAAGCACTGCTTGCCCGCGTCATTCTCTCCAGCTCCAAGCCCGACGACCTGGTGCTCGACCCTTTCAATGGCACCGGCACCACCGGCGCCGTCGCCAAGCGCCTCGGCCGCCGCTTCATCGGCATCGAGCGTGAGGAAAAATATGCCCGCGCCGCGAAAAAACGCATCGACGCGATGCAGGTGGTGCCGTCGCCATCGATCGCGCCTTTCGTCACCGTGCGCGACGCCCCGCGTGTCGCCTTCGCCTCGCTGATCGAGCGCGGGCTGGTCATGCCCGGCGCCAGACTCACCGACGCGAAAAAGCGCTACAAAGCCATCGTGCGCGCCGACGGCGCGGTGTCGCTCGGCGACACCGTCGGCTCGATCCACCGCATCGGCGCGGTGGCGCAAGGTCTCGACGCCTGCAATGGCTGGACGTTCTGGCACATCGAGACGCCGAAGGGCCTCACGCTGATCGACGAACTGCGCGCCCAGATGCGCTCCGAAATGGCCGAAGCCGCCGAATAGGCCGCTTCCGCTGCAAACGAGCCTTTGCAATCCATCGATGCCACGGGCCTGCCTTGCAGCCAGCGGTAAGCGTCGGCGCACAAGCCGCCGCATTTATCGCGAAACCCATAAATCAGATTGCCTAAATTGCCGCCAAAGCGCGGTTCCAAACATATTGCAAAGACACTAGATGAAAGCGCTGTGTGTCAACAAATAACATTTTTTTCGGGTGGTTTGGTGAAATATGAACGGCAACTGGCCTGGCCTTGCCGCGATTGCGGCGTTCGCGGCTTAAGTTTTTGCAGCACCTTGACCGACCACGCCGGCACCGGGACGGCGACGCCGATAGGTGAAATCCCTCAGCTATTCTTCCAGGTCGAAAAAGGCGCGGTCGTTCAGGAAAGCGGTGCGCAATTTTTCCCGGGCCCTTACGTGCTGTGCCAGGGCTGGGCCTATCGGTTCCATCGCTTCGCCGACGGCCGCCGGCAAATCATGTCCGTGCTCATTCCGGGCGACCTTTTTTCCGCCTTCGCGTTGTTCAACAGACAGCCGGCATTTTCGGTGCAGGCTGCGACAGATGCGCACATATGCCAGCTCGGCAGCGACGCCATCAAAAAACAACTCGCTGAAAACAGCGACATCTGCGAGGCGTTCGGACAACTTTGCTCGACCGAAGTCGAGGACATGGCCGCGACCTCGATCAACCTTACCGCGCCAGATCCAATAACGCGCGTCGCCGGTTTTATCGGGCGTTTGGTCGAACGCTTGACAGCGCGCGGCATCGACAACGGCGCCAACGTCTATCCCTTTCCGCTTAACCACGATGAAATCGCCGACGCCACCGGTCTTAACCCCGAACAGGTTCACACCGCGACTCGCAATTTGCGAGAGCAGTACATAGCTAATCTATTGAATGAGGAAGTGACCATTCTCGACCATGACAGGTTGGCACATCTAGCCTTGGTGGCGTCTCGCTAATGACTGCAATTTCCAAGCTGTCCGTTCAGAAGTCCGGCTGTTCAAACTGCATCATGCGCGGCTTGGGACTTTGCTCCGTATTAATCGACATGGGCTGGGAACGCCCCTACGCGGCCGAAACGGCTATTGAGCAGAAGAAAAGCAGCTTCGCCGCCCGGCGTACAATCTATCACCCGAACGCGACGCTGGAAGGCGTCCCGGTGATCTGCGAAGGCTGGGCCACCAGCGTCATGAAGCTGTCGAACGGGCGCCGGCAAATTTTATCGTTCATGCTGCCGGGCGAACTGGTGACCTGCCGGCTGTTGTTCGAGCGCAAGCTGCATTTGTCGATCGACGCCATCACCCGCGGCAGCATTCGCACCTTCGATCTGGCGCAACTGCGCGCGGCGATGACAATGTCGCCGCCGATATTCGACACGTTCCTTGCCGCCTACAACGAAGAGCGGAACCGCGCCGACCAGTTGATCGCCGATCTCGGCCGGCGCACGGCGACCGGCCGCATTGCCCGCCTGATGCTCGACATCTGGAGCCGCATGGAAAAAGCCGGCAAGATCGAGAACGGCGTCATCGACTTTCCACTGCGCCAAACCCACATCGCCGATGCGACCGGACTGACCACCGTTTATGTCAGCAAAGTCATCAACGCCTTCCGCAACGGCAGCCTGGTCGAATATTCCGAACGCTCGCTGAAGATTCTGGATATCGAAAAATTGCGCCAACTGGCGGCGTGATCCGATAACGCTCAAGCTTTCGCCGGCAACGTGTCCAGCAACAGCTCAAGCGCCAGCACGGCAAAGGCGTCCATATTGGCCCGGCGATCGGCGCTGCCGGTCTCCAGCGCCACGGATTTCTCCGCAGGTCCCGCCACAGCGACACAAGTGTGCCCGGCGGCATCGCCGTAGCGGTTGCCCGTCGGTCCGGTGGCGCCGGTTTCGCCCAAACCCCACGTCGCCGCCATGTTGTGCCGAACCGTGCGGGCGCAAAGCAGCGCGTAGGCTTCCGTCGAAGCCCGCATGCCCTTCATCTCGTCGTCTTTGATGCCGAGCAAGGCCAGCCGCGCTGTTTTTGTATAGACCACCGCGCCGCCGATGAAATAGGCCGAGGCGCCGGGCACGGCGAGCAAAGCCGCGGCGATCAGCCCGCCAGTCGATGATTCGGCGACCGCGATTGTTTCCTTGCGCGCGATGAGAAGCGCCGCGACTTTTTCTGCAAGGCTCGCGAGTGTTGTCATGTGGCGAAGGCCTCTCCATGTCCGAGCTGGCACAGCACGCGGAAGACGCCGACTTCGCCCTCGGGAAATTGTGTTTTCAGCCGAGTGCCGAGCGTCTCGGCATCGGCCTGCCGCAAAGTATCGACCATCAGCGCGCCTTTGATCTTCTTGTCGCCGCCGCGCAGCCGTTCTTCCTCCGCGACCGGCTGGCCGGCCGGATCGGCGGCCAGCCAGATTTCACCACTGGCGATATTGGTATCGGCCAGAAGTTCATCGAGCAACGCTGCCAAGGCGGCTTCATTGGGCGCATCGTTGAACCGAACTGTGACCGCATAAGCGCCGCGCATCGCACCACGTCGCAAGGTGCGGCGGCACAATGTGCGATTCATGTTCTTGAAGACTTCCGACATGATCATCTTGGTCATCGGCGTCGGATTATTCAGCCGTTCCAGATAAGGCTGCGACGTCAGCACGTCGGGCGATTCCACCAGATAGAAATTGAAGTAGCCCGAGGCTCCCGAGATCGCGTGGTGCCGGCGGCCGTAGAGAAATCCGGGCACGGCGAGACGCTCTTCGAGATGCTCGCCCTGAAACCATTTATTGAAGTCGGCATCGCGGCCGGGCGCGGCATCGTTCCAGATCGCCAGAATGCCGGGCCTATCGCTCGCCATGTTCGTCCATTCGCTCGATATTGGCGCTGCGCTCGGGCACGCCGAATTCCTTGCGGCAGACTTCCGCCAATATGGCGATGCCTTCGCGGATCTCGTCATGCGACGGGCTGGCAAAGCACAACCGCATGCGGCTTATGCTGTGCGCCTTGTCGGTCGACCATTCCGGCCCCGGATTGATGGCGACGCCCGCGGCGAGCGCCGATTGATAAAGCTTCAACGTATCGACATTGTCCGGCAGCTTGACCCAGAGAAAGATGCCGCCCTTGGGATCGTCGAACTCGGCCGCGGTGCCGAATTGTTCGTTGAGCGTTTCCATCAAGGTTTCTAACTTCTTGCGCAGGCTCGTCCGCAACGCCGGAACGTGATCGGCGAAATGCGGCGCGCAATACTCGGCCAGCACCATCTGTTCGAGCGAGCCGGAGCCGGCGTCGGTCTTCAGCGCCAGCATGCGCGACATCACACCCCAGGGCGCGGCGATGAAGCCGACCCGCAGAGCCGGCGCGATCGATTTCGAGAATGAGCCGATGTGGATGACGTTGTCGGACTTGCTGATCGCGTGGATTGCGCGCGGGCGGTCGCCGCTCCACACCAGATCGGCGTAGCAGTCGTCCTCGAAGATCGGCACGCCATATTGGTCGGCGAGTTCGCACAGCTTGATGCGGCGCGCCTCGCCCATGATCGTGCCGGTCGGATTTTGGACGGTCGGAATGGTGTAGATATATTTCGGCTTGATGCCGCGAGCCTTGAGTTGCGCGAGCGCCGCTTCCAGCACATCAACGCGCATGCCGCTTTGGTCGAGCGGGATGCCGACGGCGTTGACGCCAAGTTTTTGCAAGCGGGTCAACGTGCCCTGATAATTGTCCTGCTCGACGATGACGGTGTCACCGCGCGTCAACAGCGCCGCATTGACCAGATCGAGCGCCTGCAACGAGCCGGAGACGATGAGAATGTCGTCGGCAGCGCAGGTCATGCCGGCATCGCGCTTGAGTTTCGTCGCCAGGAAGTCGCGCAGCGGCTTGTAACCCTGCGGGCCGCTTTTCAGGCCATAGGTCGCCAGCGTCCGCCCTTCGCGCTCGAGAACCGTTTGCGCCGCCTGCATCAGGCCCTGGAGCGGCACGGCGTCGGGATCGTTGTTGCCACCGGTAAAGTTGTATTTGGGCGCGCCGGTCCAGCGCACCGCCGGCGCCGGCGTTCCCGCCGGAAACAGCGGGCTGAAGTCGAATGCCATGGACGTTTTTCCCCAGCCCGCGTTTTTTGCCCGCGTTTCGTGTCGCGTTACTTGTCGGGTTACTTGTCGCTTTTCACTTGGCCGCGACCACCATGATCTCGACCTTGTAGTCGGGCGTGGCGAGCTTGGCCTCGACGGTGGCGCGCGCCGGCGTATTGCCGGGCGAGACCCAGCCGTCCCAGACCGCGTTCATCTCGGCGAAATTGGCCATATCGGTGATCCAGATATTGGCGGTCAGAAGCTTGGACTTGTCGCTGCCGGCGGTTTTCAGGAAGCCGTCGATCTGGGCGAGGATATCCTTGGTCTGCTCGGTGACGCTCTTGCCCTTGGGCTCATTGGCGACGATGCCGGCGAGATAGACGGTATTGCCATGCACCACGCACTTGCTCATGCGGGCGCCGACGTCGTGACGTTCGATGGCCATTTGGGCCTCCCTTTGAATTCCACAATCCGGGGCAATTCTTAGCGGTCTTTGCCGGCAAAGGGAACTCGGGCGGCATCCGCGCTTTATACCCGCTCAGGTTCCAAAGGGAGACACGACGATGGGCTGGTTTTCATCCGATATCGACACATTCGACGAGTTGTTCGTGCACACGTTGCAGGACATCTACTACGCCGAGCACCAGATTAAAAAGTCGCTGCCCGACATGGTCACAAAGGCCTCCGATGCCGAGCTGAAAAAGGGCTTCCGGATGCACCTCAAGCAG
The DNA here is from genome assembly GCA_945861265.1 of Rhizobium sp. Q54. Lineage (GTDB taxonomy): Bacteria > Pseudomonadota > Alphaproteobacteria > Rhizobiales > Xanthobacteraceae > Pseudolabrys. The sequence goes on from CAMAUC010000029.1 coordinate 6,191, forward strand.
ACCGACGGTCACATCAAGCGGCTCGACCGGGTGTTCAAGATGATCAAGTCGGTACCACAGGGCACCAAGTGCCCGGCCATCGACGGCATCCTCGAAGAAGCCAGCGAGATCGGTGGCGAGATCGAGAACAAGACCATCCTCAACGCCGCGCTGATAGCCGCCGCGCAGGCGGTCGAGCATTACGAGATCACCCGCTACGGAACCCTGGTCGCCTGGGCGAAGCTGATCGGGCGCAATGACGTCGCCAAGATCCTCAATATGACGCTCAAGGAGGAAAAGGCGACCGACAAGAAACTCGGCGGGATCGCCAAGCGCAAGATCAACAAGAAGGCGGCGATGAGCAAACTGCCGAAGCCCGACCGCACCGAGCGCGCGGAAAACGCTTTCCTCGTCGCCGCGGCGGGCATCCCGGCGATTTAAATTACTTTGCGGGTGATCTTGTCCGAAAACCGGTTCCCACTTTTCGGGATCACCCGCCCGCCACGCCCTGCGTATTGACGTAGAGCGCATACAGCGAATGCGCGGCCGCCATGAACAGGCGGTTGCGCTTTTTGCCACCGAAGCAAACATTGGCGCAGCGTTCCGGCAATGAGATGTGGCCGAGCGGCTCGCCCTGCGGTGAGAACATGCGCACGCCGTCCAGTTCCGGCGACATGCCCCAGCCGCACCAGAGATTGCCGTCGATGTCGACGCGGAAGCCATCCGGCGTACCCTGCGGCCCGGAGTCGATCAACAGCTTGCGATTGGAAATCTTGTCGCCGGACGGCGCGACGTCGAAAGACAAAATCGTGCGCGGCTCGGCGCGCGATTCAACAATGTAGAGTTTTTTCTCGTCCGGCGAAAACGCCAGGCCGTTCGGCGCCTTGATGTCGTCGGCGATCACGGTCATCGCACCGCTCTGCCCATCGACGCGATAGACATTCATCGGCAGTTCGGGCTCGCGCTGGTCGCCTTCGTAATTGCCGAGCACGCCGAATTGCGGATCGGTGAACCAGATCGAGCCGTCGGACTTCACGACGATGTCGTTCGGCGAATTCAGCCTTTTGCCGTTGAACTTCTCGGCGATCACTGTGATCGAGCCGTCGATCTCGGTGCGCACGACGCGGCCAAGATGCTCGCAGGTGATCAGCCGCCCCTGCCTGTCGCGGGTGTTACCGTTGCCGTAGTTCGATGGCTTGCGAAAAACGCTGACCGCGCCGGATTCCTCGTCCCACTTCAGCATGCGGTTGTTCGGGATGTCGCTCCAGATCACGCAGCGCATATCGCCGAAATAAACCGGCCCCTCGCCCCAGCGCGTGCCGGTGTAAAGCTGTTCCACGCTCGACAGCGGCAGATGATATTTCTTGAAACGCGGGTCGAACGCGGTAATCAGCGGATCGGGGTAGCGCAGGCTCGGCGCCCAAGTGCTGGACGTATCGGATTCAGACATCGGACATTCCCCCCGGAAAACCTTCTCGGTCTCACTCTAGCGCATGCGCCAGCACTTTGCGCATCAATGTCGGCAAGGCCTCGCCGGCCAGTCCAGATACCTTGGCCCAGCGCGCGCCTTTAGGCGCCGGCGTGCCGCGCGGCAGTTCGGCCTTGTATACGGTCAGCCGCAGCGGAAAATGCGTGAACACATGCGTCACCGTGCCACCAAGCTTGCGCCATTGCAGCTTGCCGCGAAAGCGCGGCGCAGCGTCGAGCGCGGTCGAGAGATCGAAATCGTGCGCCCAGTCGCTGCCCGGCACTTCGGTCATCGCGCCGAGCAGGCCTTTTTCCGGACGCTGGCGCAGCAGGACGCAGCCATCGGCGCGCAGCGCGACAAAGGCCGCGCCATAACGCTGCTTGCCTTCGCGCTTCGGCGCCTTGCGCGGGAATGTCTCCTGGTCGCCGCGCGCGCGCGCGATGCAAGGTTCGCTCCATGGACATAACGCACAAGCCGGCTTCTTCGGCGAGCAGATCGTCGCGCCGAGATCCATGAGCGCTTGGGCGAAATCGCCGGAGCGGTGCGGCGGCAACAGCGATGCCGCCAGTCTTTTGATTTCCGGCTTGGCCGCCGGCATTGCTTCTTCGATTGCGAACAGCCGCGTCACCACGCGCTCGACATTGCCATCGACAGGGACCGCCGGCAGATCGAAGGCTATCGAGCCGACAGCGGCGGCGGTGTATTCGCCGATGCCGGGCAGCGCGCGCAACGCTTCCAATTCGCGCGGAAAAATCCCGCCATGCCGTTCGACCACGGCCTTGGCGCAGGCGTGCAGATTGCGGGCGCGAGCGTAATAGCCAAGCCCGGCCCAGGCGCGCAGCACGTCGTCGAGCGGTGCCGCCGCCAACGCCCCGACCGTCGGCCAGCGCGTCAGGAATTTGGCATAGTAAGGCCCGACCGTTTTCACGGTGGTCTGCTGCAGCATGATTTCCGACAGCCACACCGCGTAGGGATCGGCCTTGGCGCGGCCACGCGCGCGCCACGGCAGCACGCGGCGATGGCGGTCGTACCAGGCGAGAAGATCCGCGGGGTCGGCCGCGGCTTTCTTTCGCTTGAGGGTGCGGACTGCTACGTTCATCGTCGGCAACACCCCGAACTCGGCGCATGATCCCGAAAAGCATGCCCTCGGGCTTGACCCGAGGGTGGGAACCGGTTTTCGGATCAGATCATGCGCCATAGAAAGGCACTATGAGCAAGCCCGCCCGCAGTTTTCCCCGGCCGCTTTCCGAGTTCCTCGGCGCGACGCTCGGCGGCGTGCTGACGGAGCAGGGCTTTGCCTCGACCGAAATCATCGCCCGCTGGGCCGATATCGTCGGCCAGGAGATCGCCGCCCATAGCGAGCCGATGAAAATCAACTGGCCGCGGGTCAAGAACGACACCGGCGACGACGATCAAAGCGAACCGGCGACTTTGGTGCTGCGGGTCGAGGGGCCGATGGCACTGGAAATCCAGCATCTGTCGGCGGTGATTTTGGAGCGGGTGAACCGCTTTTTCGGCTGGCAGGCGATCGGCCGCATCACGCTGAGGCAGGCGCCTTTGCACCGGCAAAGCCCGAAAAAGATGCCCGCCCCGCCCGATCCCGCCGTTACAGCCCGCCTCGCCGAAGCCATGCCGGAAGTAGAGGACGAGGCCTTGCGGCAGGCTCTGGCCCGGCTAGGGGCGTCGATCAAGCGAAAATGAAGCTTTAGCCTTGTGAGGGCGGCCCGCCATTGCCACAATTGTCCTGTCCAGCTAGTAGCCAGACCGGACCAGCATTTCAGCTCACGGAGTTTCCATTGCGCCTCACCCGACGTGAATTCTGCCAGGGCACCGCCACCGTGGCGCTCGCCACCGCTTTCGGCCTGTCGACGCTGCCGCCGTTCTCCGGCGTGGCGCTGGCCCAGGCCAAGGTGTCCGAGGTCGAATTGATGGCGCCGGGCGCCCTGCCCGACATGGTTATGGGCGACGCCAAGGCGCCGGTCACGGTTATCGAATATGCCTCGATGACCTGCCCGCACTGCGCGCATTTCACCGAGACGACGTTCCCCGAATTGAAGAAGCGCTACATCGATACCGGCAAGGTGCGCTTCATCTTCCGCGAATTCCCGCTCGATCAGCTTGCCGCCGCCGCCTTCATGCTGGCGCGCTGCGCCGGCGAGACCGACTCCAGCAAGTATTTCACCATGATCGACACCATGTTCCGCCAGCAGCGCGTCTGGGCGGTCGAAAAGCCGTTGCCGCCTTTGCTGGCCTTGGCCAAGCAGGCCGGCTTCACCCAGGCAACGTTCGAAGCCTGCTTGCAGAACCAGAAGCTGCTCGACGGCATCGAGGCCGTGCGCAACCGCGCCACCGACAAGTTCAAGGTGCAGTCGACACCCTCCTTCTTCATCAACGGCACGCTGTTCGCCGGCGCGCTGACGATCGAGGACATGGCCAAGCAGATCGACCCGCTGCTGAAAAGCTGAGCGCCGCCCGGTTTTTTAAGCTGATTTCAGCCTGGACCCCGACTTTGATGAAATCAAAGCCGGGGCTCTGGTCTTTTGTTTTGTCGCGTTTTCTTCACGCGAACCGGTGCCCACTTCGCTCGAAAACGCTCTAGGGGCGCGCCCGGATACCGGAAGCGGCCCCGGCAAGGCTATTTTTCGCTAATCCACAGCCGAAAGGTCTGGAAAACCGGGCTTTTTGATCGCATCTCTGTTGCTCCGGGGGGCACGAAAATTCATTCTCCCGGCGAACGCGGCACCTATATCTAGCGTCCGGGCCCCGCCCCCGGCAGATAGTTTGTATCAGTCCCTATATGACCCAGCAGGAACGTCGGGCGTTCACCCTGCGCGGGTTGAGGCCTTAAAGCATGAAGCTTACGCGGCTCCGCCTGATCGGTTTCAAATCCTTCGTTGAACCGACCGACTTTCAAATCGAGCCGGGTCTGACCGGCGTGGTCGGGCCGAACGGCTGCGGCAAATCCAATCTGGTCGAAGCGCTGCGCTGGGTAATGGGCGAAAGCTCGTACAAATCCATGCGCGCCTCGTCGATGGACGACGTCATTTTCTCCGGCAACAACAGCCGGCCGGCGCGCAACCACGCCGAGGTGGCGATCACCATCGACAATGAAGAGCGCTCGGCGCCGGCTCTGTTCAACGATACCGACACACTGGAAATCGCCCGCCGCATCGAGCGCGAGGAAGGCTCCGCCTATCGCATCAACGGCCGCGAAGTGCGCGCCCGCGACGTGCAGATGGTGTTCGCCGATGCCTCGACCGGCGCGCGCTCGCCCGCCCTCGTGCATCAGGGCCGCATCGGCGAAATCATCCAGGCCAAGCCCGAGCAGCGCCGCCGCGTGCTGGAAGAAGCTGCCGGCGTTTCCGGCCTGCATGCCCGCCGTCACGAGGCGGAACTGCGGCTTAAGGCCGCCGAAGCCAATCTGCTGCGTATCGAGGACGTCATCGGCCAGTTGGCCGGCCAGATGGAAGCGTTGAAGAAGCAGGCGCGTCAGGCGATCCGCTACCGCACCGTCTCGGCGCAAGTGCGAAAGTCGGAAGCAACGCTCTATCATCTGCGCTGGACCGCCGCGTCCGCCGAACTTGCCGCCGCCGAGCAGGCCAAGGACGAAGCGTTTAGCGAAGTCGCCGCCCGCACCGGCGCGCAGGCCGAAGCCTCGACACGCCAGGCCAACACATCGGCGACGTTGCCACCATTGCGAGAAGCCGAAGCTCGCGCGGGCGCGGCCTTGCATCGTCTCAATGTCGCGATGCAGGAACTCGACCGCGAGGAAACCCGCGCCAAGGACCGCATCGCCGAACTCGACCTGCGTCTGGTGCAATTCGCCGCCGACCGCGAGCGCGAGCAGAAGCTCGCCGCCGACGCGGAAGCGGCCATTGCCCGCCTCACCGCCGAGGAAGAAAGCATCCGCGCCGAGGCGCATGCCAGCGCCGGCAAGCGCAGCGGCGTCGACGCCCGCGTCACCGAAGCCGCCGGCGAACTCACCGCCGCCGAGGCGATTTTCTCGGAGCTGACCAAGCGCCTCGCCGATCTGACCGCGCAGCGCAATCAGTTGTCCAATGCCGTGCGCCAGCACAGCGACCGCGCCGCCAAGCTCGAGACCGAGATGGCCGAGATCACCCGCGAAATCGGCACGTTGCAGGCGACCGACGGTCCCGATCTGGCGACGCTGAAGCACGCTGTCGATGAACTTCAACAGTCCGTTGCAGACGCCGAGAAGGCCGCCATCGACGCCGAAGCCGCGCACGCCGCCGCGCGTCAGGCGCTGGAAGCCACGCGCAGTCCGTTGACGGAAGCCGAACGCCGCGTGCAGCGGCTGGAAACCGAAGCCAAGACCCTTTCGAAGGTGCTGGCGGTCGAGAACAAGAATCTGTGGCCGCCTGTCATGGATCACGTGTCCGTCGAAAAGGGATACGAGAAGGCCTTGGGCGCGGCTCTCGGCGACGATCTCGATGCGCCGATCGATCCGTCGGCGCCGATGCGCTGGGTCGGCTCGACCATCGATCCGAGCGATCCGTCGCTGCCGTCTGGCGCATCGCCGCTGTCATCGCATGTGCAGGCGCCGGCAGAGCTCGCCCGTCGCCTCAATCAGATCGGCGTCGTCGACAAGGAAGCGGGCGCCCGCCTCGCCGCGCAGTTGAAGCCCGGCCAGCGGCTGGTGTCGCCGGAAGGCGATCTGTGGCGCTGGGACGGTTTTGCCGCCGCGGCCCATGCGCCGACCGGCGCCGCCCGCCGTCTCGCCGAACGCGCGCGTCTGGCCGACATCGAAGCCGAATTGCAGACCGCCCGCACCGAAGCCGAGACCGCGCGCGGCCTCGCCGAAGCGGCGCAATCGGCCCTGCAGGCCGCCGGCCTCACTGAGACCGCCGCCCGTAATGCGTCACGGGAACGTCAGCGCGAAGCCAATGTCGGGCGCGACATGCACGACGCCGCCGAACGCGAGGTCAACCGCAACGCCGCCCGCCTCTCCGCGCTCGCCGAAGCGCAGGCGCGCCTGACCGCCAGCCGCGACGAGACCGCCGCCGCGCGCACGCAGGCCGAACAGGCCTTGGCCGCGCTGGCGCCTGCCGCTGATATCGAAACCGAACTCGCCGGCGTACGCGACGACATTACCGGCAAACGCGCCCATCTCGCCGAAGTGCGCGCCGAGCAGCAGGCCATCGCCCGCGAGGCGGAACTCGCCGATCGCCGCCTGATCCAGGTCGGCACCGACAAGGCCGGTTGGGTCCAGCGCCAGGAAGGCGCGCGCAGCCAGATGGCGACCCTGGAACAGCGCGTCGCCGAGGCGACGCACGACCGCGCCGAATTGGAAAACGCGCCCGCCATTTTCGCCGACCGGCGCGAAGCGCTGATCAACGAAGTGAAGATCGCCGAAAACGACCGCCGCGAAGCCGCCGATCGTTTGCAGGAAGCCGAAACCGCCTTGGCGGAAGCCGATCGCGACGCCCGCGCCGCGCTGGAAGCGGCCTCGACCGCGCGCGAGGAACTCGCCCGCGCCGAGGAACGTCACGAGGGCGCCAAGCGGCGACTGGCCGACATCGCCCGCGAAATTCACGACATGCTGGAGATCGAACCGGCCGGCGTTGCCGAACTGGCCGAACTCCAGCCGGACGCGGCGCTGCCGGAACTCGCCGATGTTGAAGCGACTTTGGAACGGCTGCGCCGCGAGCGCGAACGTCTCGGTGCTGTGAACCTTCGTGCCGAAGAAGAACTGGTCGAAGTCGAGACCCAGCACACCTCGCTCACCGCCGAACGCGACGACCTGGTGGAAGCGATCAAGAAACTGCGCCTTGGCATCCAGAGCCTCAACCGCGAGGCGCGCGAGCGCCTGCTAGCCTCGTTCCAGCAAGTCAACAGCCACTTCCAGCAGCTTTTCACCAAGCTGTTCAACGGTGGTACCGCCGAACTGCAACTGATCGAGAGCGACGATCCGCTCGAAGCCGGTCTGGAAATCCTCGCCAAGCCGCCCGGCAAGAAGCCGGCGACCCTGTCACTGCTCTCGGGCGGCGAGCAGGCGCTGACCGCGCTGGCGCTGATCTTCGCGGTGTTCCTGACCAACCCGGCGCCGATCTGCGTGCTCGACGAAGTCGATGCGCCGCTCGACGATCATAACGTCGAACGTTTCTGTGACATGCTCGACGAAATGACCCGTTCCACCGACACCCGCTTCGTGATCATCACACACAACCCCATTACGATGGCTCGTATGAATAGGTTGTTCGGGGTGACCATGGCGGAACGCGGCGTATCGCAACTGGTTTCGGTCGATCTGGAAGCCGCCGTTCGCTTCCGCGAGGCGGGCTGAGGTCTGTCGCCCCGCCTGCAAAAATAATCTGAAACCGCTTACTGGGGTGCGGAACCAAACCCGGCTGACGATGTTAATTGAGTACTAGCGTTTCAGCCGGGCGGCTCCCCCCTTACCCCCCGAATAGCCGTCTGGTGAAAAGGCCCCGAACTCCGGTTCGGGGCCTTTTTTCTTGACCATCAGGAGCTTAGTGAGGGGCCGCAACGAGCCGGAACTTTTTAAAAAACGTGCTATCCCTACCCTGTTGCCGTTCGCCAATGTCCCCTATTTAAGCGTAAGTTCCATCAGTCCCTTTTTCAGGAGCGCTCGTCATGTCCACCACCGGCTGGATCGTCCTTGGCGTCATCGTCGTGATCGTCCTCTGGGCGATCAGCGTCTATAACGGCCTCGTCGCCATGCGGCAGCGAACCAATCAGGCGTTCGCCGACATCGACGTTCAGCTCAAGCAGCGATCCGACCTGATCCCCAATCTGGTAGAAACGGTAAAGGGCTATGCGGCGCACGAACGCGGCACTCTGGAAGCCGTGGTCAATGCCCGCAACGCGGCGATCGCCGCGCCGGGCGTCGAGCAGAAAGTGGCCGCCGAAAACATGCTGTCCGGCGCCCTGCGGCAATTGTTCGCGCTGTCGGAGTCCTATCCGGACCTCAAGGCCAACCAAAACTTTCAGCAGTTGCAGTCGGAAATCTCGGACATCGAGAACAAGCTTGCCGCCTCGCGCCGCTTCTTCAACAGCGCGGTGCAGGAATACAATACCGGCATCGAACAGTTTCCGGCGGCATTGTTTGCCGGCATTTTCGGCTTCGGCCATCGTACCTTCTTCGACGTCGGCGAAAATCGCGCGCAGCTCGAGCAGACGCCGAGCGTGAAGTTCTGATGCGGCCCGCCCTCGCAACCTTTCTCGGGCGCCGCGCAATACGAAGTAGTGCGCGGCAGACCCGGGATCGCCAAGACCAGTTTCCGTAACGGTCCCGGCTCCGCGGCGCACCGCTAACGCGCTGCGCCGCGTCCGGGACAAGTGGACGCATCATGGCCGCCTACGGTCTCTATACCCATATCCAGTCGAACAAGCGGCGCTCGGTCGCGCTGCTGATCGGCCTGTTCTTCCTGGTCTATGTGCTGGTGTTCGCCGGCGCGCTGGTCGCCGAAACGCTCAGCGTCGGCGATGCGCCGCTCGATTATCTCATTCAGGCGGCGCTGCACGACCTCATCATCGCCGCGCCCTTCGCCACCATTGGCGCCATTCTCTGGATTCTGATCGCCTATAAATTCCACCAGAAGATGATCGACGCCATCACCGGCGCGACCGAAGTGAGCCGCACGGACGAGCCGCGGCTGTACAATCTTCTGGAAAATCTCTGCATCTCGCGCGGCATCGCCATGCCGAAGCTGCGCATCGCCGACGACGACGCACTCAACGCCTTCGCCACCGGCCTGAACGAGAAGCAATATTCCATCACCGTGACGCGCGGCCTGGTGAATGCGCTCAACGATCAGGAACTCGAAGCCGTGCTCGGCCACGAGTTGACGCATATCCGCAATGGCGACGTGCGCCTTCTGGTCATCGCCGTGGTGATCGCCGGCGTGATCTCGTTCTTCGGCGAAATGGTATTCCGTCTGTTTTTCCAGAACGCCTTTTACGGCCGGCGTTCCGGCAGCAGCGACAAGAAAGGCGGCGGCGCGGTCATCGCCATTGTCATCGCCATCGCGCTGATCGTCGTCGCCTGGGTGCTGTCGATCGTCATCCGCTTCGCGCTGTCGCGTTCGCGCGAATATCTCGCCGATTCAGGCTCGGTCGAACTGACCAAGAACCCGGACGCCATGATCTCGGCGCTGCGCAAGATCGAGAACCGCGGCGAACTGGCGAGCGCCAATTCCGCGGTCATGGAAATGTGCATCGACAATCCGCGTTCGGGATTTGCCGATATTTTCGCCACGCATCCGTCGGTCGACAAGCGCGTCGCGGCCTTGGTGCAATATGCCGGCGGTCACGATCCGGGGCCGCTGGCGATTGAAGCGCCGCAGGATTCAGAAGCTCAAGGTCAGATCGAGCCACCTCCCCCGTCCGGTCCCTGGAGCGATACGCCGTCGGACAGCGGCAAACCGTTTCTGCCCGGCGAGCCGCCGATTGGGCCAAGTGGCGGCGGCAAAGGGCCGTGGGGATAGCGCCGACTAATGCCCGTCGAACGCCATCAGCGTGCGCACCGGCACATCCATCTTTCGTAACTTGTCGGCGCCGCCGAGCGCCGGCAGATCGATGACGAAACAAGCCGCCAGCACCTCGGCGCCCATCTGGCGCAGCAGCTTGACCGCGCCTTCTGCGGTGCCGCCGGTGGCTATCAGGTCGTCGACCAGGATGACGCGCTCGCCTTTCTTGACCGCGTCCTCGTGCATTTCCATTTCGTCGAGGCCGTATTCCAATGAGTAAGCGATACGCACGGTGGTGTGCGGCAGCTTGCCCTTCTTGCGGATCGGAATGAAGCCGGCCGACACCTGATGCGCGACCGCGCCGCCGAGAATAAAGCCGCGCGCCTCGATGCCGGCGACCTTGTCGATCTTCATGCCGGCCCAGGGCTGCACCATCTCGTCGACGGCGCGACGGAACGCGCGCGCGTCGCCGAGCAACGTGGTGATGTCGCGAAACATGATGCCGGGCTTGGGATAATCCGGGATCGAACGGATCGACGCGCGCAGATCGTTGTCGGCGTATGGCTTGGTCATTGGGCGCGTTGAAACCTTCTCATGGTGGATGTCATTTCGGCACGCGGCCCTTGATGGCGTTGGCGCGTGCGCTGTAGGTGATGCGCCCGGATGAATCCGCCGGCAAGCGCTTCCGCGATTCGGCTTTGACGGCCTCGGCTGCGGCCGGCGTCATCCGGGCAAGAATCGGCGATACGCTATTGCCAAGCAGGGCGATTTCCCAGAATTCGTCGAAATCGGCGAATGTCCGTTGCACGGTGATCTCCCGCGTCTCAACGGCTTCAAGCCCGGCGCCATTCCATAGATCGCGCAGCGCCTCTACGCGCGAGGCTGGCGCCTGTGGCGGCAAGACCAGTTTCTCGCCCATCTCGCGCAGCACCGCCTGCACCGGCTCCATCGGAAAGCCGCCGCCCATGATGTCCCAAGCATAGGTCGCGACCAGTCCGCCAGGCTTGGTCACCCGCGCCAGCTCAGCGACGCCTTTGGCCGGCTCGGGCACGAAGAAGATCACCAGCGCCATCACGGCGGCGTCGAACATCTTGTCGGCGAAAGGCAGCGCCATGGCGTCACCTTGGTGAAATTTCGCCAGACGCGCCGCCGGGCGGGTACGGGCGAAGGAGAGTTGGCCTTCGGAGGGGTCGACCCATGTCAGGCCCTGGGCCGGCTTGAGCCAATCGATGAACACGTCGCCGGCCATGCGGCTCCAGATGCCCATGAATTTTTCATAGGCCGCGCCGTCGTCAAAACGGATTACAGGATCAGCCATCTTAGCCCTACCACTGCTGAAGCAGTCGTCCCCGAAAGCGACTTTACCGCCCCAGCACCCGGCCCGCCACCGCGTCGAGCTTCTTGGTCAGCTCGGGATCGCGCGCGTCCGGCTGCGTGATCAGCGCGGTGTCGAGGGCGCGGTCGGAGCCGATCGGGCACAGCTCGTGCTCGCGCGGGAAGTCGCGCGCCAGCCGCGCCACTAGACCTTGCGCTCGCGCCGCGTTCTCCAGCAGCACCTTGATGATGTCCTGCACGGTGACGGCGTCATGGTCCGGGTGCCAGCAGTCGAAATCAGTCACCATGGCCACGGTCGCGTAGCAAATCTCGGCTTCGCGGGCGAGCTTGGCCTCCGGCATGTTGGTCATGCCGATCACCGAATAGCCGAGCGTCTTGTAGGTCATACTCTCCGCATAGGTCGAGAACTGCGGCCCTTCCATGCAGACGTAGGTGCCGCCAATCTTCGGCTCGATGCCCTCGGCACGCGCCGCCTTGGCGATGTGCTCGCGCAACAGCGGCGAGACCGGATGCGCCATCGACACATGCGCGACCAGGCCTTTGCCGAAGAACGAGCTCTCGCGCTTGTGGGTGCGATCGACGAACTGATCGACCAGGACGAAGGTGCCCGGCGGCAACTCCTCCTTGAACGAGCCGCAGGCCGACAGCGACACCAGATCGGTGACGCCGGCCCGCTTCAGGATATCGATATTGGCGCGGTAATTGATGTCGGACGGCGACAGCCGGTGGCCCTTGTCGTGGCGCGGCAAAAACACCACCGGCAGGCCCTCAATCTCGCCGATACGGAGCGCACCGGACGGCTCGCCCCAGGGCGAGGCGATGCGCTTTTCGCGCACATTCGTCAGACCGGGCAGATCGTAAACGCCGGAACCCCCAATAATGCCGAGAACTGCTTTGGTCATGTCCACCTCAATTGCCGGTCCACAAAACAAAAGGGCCCCAACAGGGGCCCTTCCGTCAAGAGATGTCGATGCCGTTTTAGTGAACCGCCGACCACACCTTCTTTTTGGTGAAGTACAGCAGGCCCGACAGCACGATCAGGAAGATCATGACCTGGAAGCCGAGGCGCTTGCGCGCGACCAGGTGCGGTTCGGCCGCCCACATCATGAACGAGGTCACGTCCTTGGCGTATTGCGCGAGCGTCTGCGGCGCGCCGTCGTCATAGGTCACCTGTCCGTCGCTCAACGGCGGCGGCATGGCGATAACATGGCCGGGGAAATATTCGTTGTAGTTGCCGCCCGCCGGCAAGACGAAGTCCTTGGGCGGCTCCTTGTAGCCTTGCAGCAGGGCTGAGATGTAATCCGGGCCCTGCTCCTGGTACTGCGTGAAGATGTCGATCACAAACCACGGAAAGCCGCGCTCATAGGTGCGGGCCTTGGCCAGCGTCGAAAAGTCCGGCGGCGCAACACCGCCATTGGCGGCCGCGGCGGCGCGGTCATTGGCGAAAGGTGCCGGGAAGGCGTCGGCCGGACGGCCATTGCGCTCGATCGCTTCGCCCTTGTCGTCGAGATCCTTGATCTTGTACTCGGCCGCGACGGCCGCCGCCTGCGCCTCGGAGAAGCCCGGGCCGCCGGCTTCCGCGAGATTGCGGAACGAGACCAGGCTCATTGAATGGCAGGAAGCGCAGACTTCCTTGTAGATCTTGAAGCCGCGCTGCAACTGGCCCTGATCGAACTTGCCGAACGGACCGGCGAACGACCACTTTTGAGCCGGCGGCACCGGCGTGCCCTCCGCCGCCCGGGCGGCACCGGCGGCGCCGAGCGAGGCGGCCAGCGTGAGAGCGATGAGGATACGTTGCGTCGTCATGACTTTTCTCCCGCTCACGCTTTCGAGCCCAAAACCGATTCCGAAATCGAATTCGGCAAAGGCCTGGTTTTCTCGAATATGCCGAGCAGCGGCAAGACGACGATGAAGTGCGCGAAGTAGTAAATGGTCAGGATGCGCGACAGCACGACGTAGATGCCTTCCGCGGGCTTGGCCCCTAGCCAGCCGAGGCCGATGCAGACCGCGAAGAACAGCCAGAAGAACTGCTTGTACAGCGGGCGATAGCGCGCCGACTTGACCTTCGAGGTGTCGAGCCATGGCAGGAACGCCAAGATGGCGATCGAGCCAAACATCGCAAGCACGCCGAGCAATTTGTCGGGGACGGCGCGCAGGATCGCGTAGAAAGGCAAGTAGTACCACTCCGGCACGATATGCGCCGGCGTCACGGCCGGGTTGGCAACGATAAAATTGTCGGCGTGGCCGAGATAGTTCGGCAGATAGAACACGAACCAGGCGAACAGGATGCAGAACGCGACCATCGCGAAGCCGTCTTTCGACGTTGCGTAGGGCGTGAACGGCACAGTGTCCCTGTCCGACTTCGGCTCGATGCCGGTCGGGTTGTTCTGGCCCGACACATGCAGCGCCCAGACGTGCAGGATCACGACGCCGGCGATGACGAAGGGCAGCAGGTAGTGCAGCGAGTAGAAGCGGTTGAGCGTCGGATTGCCGACGGCGAAGCCGCCCCAAAGCCAAGTGACGACGGTTTCGCCGACGCCGGGAATGGCCGAGAAGAAGTTGGTGATGACGGTGGCGCCCCAGAAGCTCATCTGGCCCCACGGCAACGTGTAACCGAGGAAGCCGGTCGCCATCATCAAGAGGTAGATGATGACGCCAAGGATCCAGAGCACCTCGCGCGGCTCCTTGTAGGAGCCGTAATACATGCCGCGGTAGATGTGGATGTAGACGGCGATGAAGAACATCGACGCGCCGTTCGAGTGCAGATAGCGCAGCAGCCAGCCGTAATTGACGTCGCGCATGATGGTCTCGACCGACTTGAAGGCGAGATCGACATGCGGCGTGTAATGCATCGCCAGCACGATGCCGGTGATAATCTGGACGCCCAGCATGAAGGAGAGGATGCCGCCGAAGGTCCACCAGTAATTGAGATTACGGGGCGTCGGGTAAGCGACGAAGGACGAATGAATGAGACCGCCGATCGGCAGCCGCTTTTCAAACCACTGCCCAATTTTGCTTTGCGGCTGGTAGGTCGAGTTTCCGTGCATGGTCGTACCTTGAATGCGACGTTTTTCGGTCAGCCGATCTGAACCTTGGTATCGGAGACGAATTTGTACGGCGGCAGGAGCAGATTCTTCGGCGCTGGGCCTTTGCGGATACGGCCGGCGGTGTCGTAGGCCGAGCCGTGACACGGGCAGAACCAGCCCTCGTATTCGCCCTGCTTGGCGAGCGGAATACAGCCGAGATGGGTGCAGATGCCGACGACGACGAGCCACTGTTCGTGGCCGGCCTTGACGCGGGCCGAGTCTGGCTCCGGGTCCGGCAGCGTCGAGAGCTGGACGTTCTTGGCTGCATCGATCTCCTTCTTGGAGCGATGCGAGATAAAGATGGGCTTGGAGCGCCAGAACACCTTGATGATTTGACCTTCCGCGATCGGGGCCAGATCGACGTCGATCGGCGCGCCGGCGGCAATGGTCGAGGCATCCGGGTTCATTTGGGCGATCAGCGGCACCGCAACGGCGGCGCCACCGACAGCGGCGACGGCGCCGGTGGCGATGTAAAGGAAATCGCGGCGCGTGTGCTCCGCAGAAGACACGGTCGTCACGTCTGAATCCTCTCCCCCGGCTGGCTTAAATCGACCGCCCGCGGCTGGAGCCGAGGATATCATCCCGCGGCGGCGGGGCGGACCGGTCACGGCAATCCTGTGAAAGGCAGGATGGCGTTTTCGGTGGGTTCTATTGGCACCCTTGCGGTGCGAGTGCAAGCCGGATATCGCGCTGCACGTCTCCCGGTGCATAAATCATTCGTCTAGAGCGGTTTAGCCGGCCTCCTGTAGCAATTCCATTCAGGCCAAACGACGATGCGGATCGCCCTCTATGAGCCCGATATTCCCCAGAATACTGGAACGATTCTGAGGACTTGCGCCTGCCTGGGTCTGGAGGCCCATATTATCGAGCCGGCCGGCTTCCCGGTCACCGACCGGGCCTTTCGCCGGGCCGGAATGGACTACCTCGACCGTGTCACCATCATGCGCCACCCCGACTTCGCCGGTTTTGAAGACTGGCGCCGGCATGAACGACTCAAACTGGTACTGATGACCACCGCCGGCGCACAGAATTATCTCGACCATGCCTACCAGGACGACCAGATCGTGTTGTTCGGACGGGAGAGCGCCGGTGTGCCGCAGGCCGTGCACGACGCCGCCGAGGTCCGCCTGCGCATACCCGTCGTTGAAGGCCTGCGTTCGCTCAACATTGCCGTGTCGATGGCCATGGTGGCGGGCGAGGCGCTGCGGCAGACGGCAGGATTTCCCCGGTGATAGCATTCGCCGCTGTAACCGAATAAAGCCTCGCCAATGACCGACGATCTGGACTCCCGCAAGACACAAGCCCGAACCTGGTTCGAGGCCTTGCGCGACGATATTTGCGCTGCGCTGGAGGCCGTCGAGGACGCCCTGCCCGTTTCGGCGCCGTTGGCGGGCCAGTCCGCGGGCCGCTTCGTGCGCACGCCGTGGCAACGCGCCGGCGGCGGCGGCGGCGTGATGTCGATTATGCATGGGCGCGTGTTCGAGAAGGTCGGTGTGCATTGCTCGACCGTGCATGGCGAATTCGCGCCGGAATTTCGCAAGGAAATTCCCGGCGCCGCCGACAACCCGAATTTCTGGGCATCGGGCATTTCGCTGATCGCGCATCCGCATAATCCGCACGTGCCGGCGGTGCACATGAATACGCGCTTCGTCGTCACCTCAAAGGTCTGGTTCGGCGGCGGCGCCGATTTGACGCCGGTGCTCGACAAAAGACGGACGCAGACCGATCCCGACACGATCGCCTTCCATGCGGCGATGCGCGCGCCTTGCGACACGCACAAGGACGTCGCCGACTACGGCAAGTTCAAGAAATGGTGCGACGACTATTTCCACCTCAAGCACCGCAACGAGCCGCGCGGCATCGGCGGCATATTCTACGATTATCTGGAATCCGACTGGGACAAGACCTTCGCGTTTTCGCAGGACGTCGGCCGCGCCTTCCGCGACATCTATCCCAGGATCGTCGAGCAGAATTTCAGAACGCCGTGGAGCGAGGCCGAGCGCGACGAGCAACTCGTGCGCCGCGGCCGTTATGTCGAGTTCAATCTGCTCTATGATCGCGGCACGATCTTCGGCCTGCGCACCGGCGGCAATGTCGACTCGATCCTGTCGTCGATGCCGCCCGTGGTGAAGTGGCCGTAAGGCCGCTACCTGAACGCCGCGACGATCATCATCGCGCCGCCGAGCAGCACGATGAAGTCGAGGATCGCGGTGTGGACGTGCACCGGCATGCGCTCGACGAACAGCCGCGCCAGGAATGCGCCGGGAAAGGCGATGACGCCGATCAACAGCGCCAGCGCGATGGTCTGCGCGTTCAGCACCCCCGCAAATCCGAACACGATAACCTTGGTGACGCTGACGACAATAGAGATCGCGGCGTCGGTTGCGACCACCGCCGCGCCTTCCAGTCCCACCGCCATCAGCAGCGACAGCATGATGACGCCTGAGCCGGCGGTGCCGCCGACGACGACGCCATAACCGACCGCGCCGAAGGCGAAGCCGCGATCGCCGACGCGGACTTCGTGGTGCTTCAAGAGGCGGCGCAGCGGCACGCTGAGAATCAGCATCGATCCAATCACCAGAGCCGCGCCCTTGCCGGTGAGAAAGGTGTAGCCCCACGCGCCCAGCACGCAGGTCGGCAACGAAGCGGCGACGCCGATGATCGCGCGGCGCCGGTCGAGATATTTGAAAAAGGCCGAGACCCGACCGAAATTATTGAATAGCGCGGATATCGCGATAATCGGCACCACGGGCGCCGCGCCGATCATCGGCACCAGTATCAGCGGCATCAGTGCGCCATTGCCGTAACCGGAGACGCCGCCGATCACCGAGGCAATCAGCGCGACGACGGCGACCAGCAGCAATTGCGCCAGTGAAATATCGGCAAAGCCGGAGAGAAGGTCCATGCCGGATGTTTACCCGCCCGTCTCGGCGCTGTCGGCGATTTTATCGAGCGCAGCTTGGTCTTGCGGAAACCCCGCCGCGATCCATGCCGCTTCCGCCGCGCGCAATGCCGCGCCGAGCGCCGGGCCTCTGGCAATGTCGCGCTTGATGAAGTCGGCAGCCCTCAAGGGAAATTCCGGCGCGGTGAAACGTTGCGGCAGAGTGGCCAGTTCACGCCAGGCCGGA
The DNA here is from genome assembly GCA_945861265.1 of Rhizobium sp. Q54. Classification (GTDB taxonomy): domain Bacteria; phylum Pseudomonadota; class Alphaproteobacteria; order Rhizobiales; family Xanthobacteraceae; genus Pseudolabrys. The sequence goes on from CAMAUC010000029.1 coordinate 23,637, forward strand.
TCGTTGGCTGATTCCCACGAGCGCGCCCAGCCGAGCAACGCATGATCGGTGAAGGCGTCCGGCCCCAGCCGATAGATCAAGGCGCGCAACCCGGCCTCCCCGATCGACGGCGACAGGCGCCGCCAGCCTTCGGCCATCGAGGCCAGACGCGCATGCTCATTATTGGTCAGCCGCAGTCTTTGCCACAGCCGCTCGGCATCTTCCGCAACCGACACGGCCAGCGCGCCGAGCCGGCGCACCGGACAGGCCGCGAGGCCGATGGCAACCTCGACCTTGGCCATATTTTCAAATGACGCGAGATAAGTGACGCCTCCTAGAATTCGCAGCGCCAGCCCGGCGTCGGCCATGACGATCAAGGTCGGCACCGCATGCGGCGCGACCAGAAGCTTCATCATTTCCATGCGCAGGCGTTCGCGCGACAATTGGTCGAGCCCGTCGCGACCGGCGATGCAGGCGGCAAGGCCTTGCGGATCGGGAGGACCGCCCGGACCATAGGCGGCGTGAAAGCGGAAGAAGCGCAGAATGCGCAAATAATCTTCGGCGATGCGTTTGTGCGGATCGCCGATGAAACGCACGCGCCGCACCGCCAGATCGGCCAACCCGCCTGTGTAGTCAAAAACCGCGCCGTCGCGCGTCACCGACAGTGCATTGATGGTGAAGTCGCGCCGCGCTGCGTCTTCCTTCCAGTCGCGGCCGAACGCGACCTTGGCGTGACGTCCATAGGTCTCGACATCGGTGCGCAAGGTGGTGACTTCGAACGGATGCTTGTCGATGACGACGGTGACGGTGCCGTGCTCGATGCCGGTCGGCACCGCCTTGAATCCGGCGGCCTGCACACGGCGCACGACTTCCTCCGGCAGCGCGGTGGTGGCGACGTCGATCTCGTGGATCGGCATGCCGATCAGCGCATTGCGCACCGCGCCGCCGACCACGCGCGTTTCCTCGCCGTCGCGATCGAGCACGTCGAGCAGGCGCGACAGCCCGGCGGCAAAGGGCCAGGCGGCGATATCGACCTTGCGCGCGCTCGCGCCCGGCTTGGTCATTTGGTCGCCCCCGGCACGAACTTGCCGTCCTCCAGATGCGCCGGCACATATTCCGAGCCGGGCTTCGAGCCGGAGAAGTGCGCGAAGAACACAAAGCTGCCGACCACCATCGCCAGCGCGGCAATGGTCAGCCAGGCAAGGCGCGACAGCGGCCAGGATTGCGCGTCCATCACACCGGCCTTGGTCAGCCATAAAAACACCGCGTATAAAACGAACGGCGCGACGAACAGCGATATCTCGGTGAGGAACGGGCGGATCATGTGTAAATCCTGTCGTGCAGATTGCGCAGGATGCCCGCGGTGACGCCCCAGATATAACGCTCGCCGAACGTAATCGCGTAATAGTGCCGCGTCATGCCCTGCCAGTCGCGCGAATGGCGCTGCACATTGGCCTGATCCATCAGGAAGGCGAGGGGCACCTCGAAGGCGACATCGACCTCGCCGGTGTTGAGCGTCAGCGCGAAACCCGGCTTGACCCGGGCGATGGTCGGCACGATGCGATAGCCGAGCGTCGTCATATAGACGTCGAGATAGCCGAGCGGCTCGACCAGCGATCGGTCGAGACCGATTTCTTCCTCCGCCTCGCGCAGCGCGGCGCTGAGCGGATCGGCATCGCTCTTGTCGATCTTGCCGCCGGGAAAAGAAATCTGCCCCGGGTGATCGGGCAGATGCTGCGCGCGCTGCGTCAGCAGCACGGTCGGCTCCGCATGATCGACAATGGCGACCAGCACCGCCGCCGGACGGATCGGCCGCACCTCGGCGATCTTTTGCATCACCGGATCGGCATCGTGATCGCCGCGCTTGGGCGTCACATTCGGGTCGGCGATGCCGGCCGGCACTTTCAGCGACAGCCTTTCGCGCACGCGGTCATAGAATGCGTCCGAAGTCAGCGCCGGCATCGTTTGCGCGCCGTGCATCAGAGAAATTCCTTCAAGGCGCTGGCCTCCGCCATTGGATAAAACTCAAGGCCCGACGCCACGCCGAACATGACCTTGCCGCCTACCTCGCGTTCCTGCCCTAGTTCCACCAGATCGTAAAACAGCGCCCGCGTCACCTTGGCCCACAGATCGCTTCGGACATGCAATAGCGGCTTGAGTCCACTGTTTGTCGCGTCCTCCTCGAATCGCAGCGCATGGCCGGGGCCGGCCTCGACCCATTCGTCGACATTGGTGCGAAATTTGAGGACGGGAGCCGCGGCATTTTGCGAGACAGCCGGCTCGACCGCAAGTTCGACGGCCATGAAGGGCGCGTCCTCGACGACGATGCCGACCTTTTCCACCGGCGTGACCAGGAAATAGCTGTCGCCCTCGCGCTTGAGCACGCTGGAAAACAGTTTGACCAGCGCCGGCCGGCCGATCGGGGTCTTTTGATAGAACCAGGTGCCGTCGCCGGCGATCCGCATGTCGATATCACCGCAAAACGGCGGATTCCACAGGTGGACGGGCGGCAGCCCCCTACCGGCTTCGCGCGGCAGCTGGGCTGCTATACCGTCCAATCCGGACTTGCGCGTTTCCTGCCCTGTCTTCGCCATTGTTTCCCTACGATAATCAGCAACTTCGCACCTGTTCGCAACTTCGTGACCGGCCCGGACCCCGAATGCAAGATAGCGTAGGCTTGGCGAAATAATGAGGCAGATTCGCCGCAAAGCCCGCAGCAGGAATCGGTGTGGTGCGTTTGTTGCATAGCCTTTAGGCAGCCTGAACTCTCGTAAAAAGGACCTTCAGATCATGGCGTCGGCAAGCGGTGAAAACCTGGAAAAGCTCGAGGATATGATCGTGCGGGCGGCGGAATCGACTGCCACCCATGTGCGCGCGGCCAAGGAAGCCATCGGCGCCGTCATCTTCGGCCAGGATCTGGTGGTCGAGCGGGCTTTGGTCACGGTGCTCTCCGGCGGTCATGCGCTGCTGGTCGGCGTGCCCGGCCTCGCCAAGACCAAACTGGTCGAGACCATGGGCATTGCCCTCGGCATGGATGCCCGCCGCGTGCAGTTCACGCCCGACCTGATGCCGTCCGACATTCTCGGCTCCGAAGTGCTGGAAGAAAACGCCAGCGGCAAGCGCAGCTTCCGCTTCATTCCCGGTCCGGTCTTCGCGCAATTGCTGATGGCCGACGAAATCAACCGCGCCAGCCCACGCACCCAGTCGGCGCTGCTGCAGGCGATGCAGGAGCAGCATGTCACGGTGGCCGGCGCACGCCACGATCTACCCAAGCCGTTCCATGTTCTGGCGACGCAGAACCCGCTCGAACAGGAAGGCACCTATCCTCTTCCCGAAGCGCAGCTCGACCGCTTCCTGATGGAAATCGACGTCGATTACCCCGATCTCGTCGCCGAACGAAAAATCCTGTTCGACACCACCGGCGCCGACGACAGCCGCGCCAAGGCGGCGATGACCGCCGACGATCTGATCGCGGCGCAGCGCTTGGTGCGCCGCCTGCCGGTCGGCGAGAGCGTGGTCGAGGCCATCCTGCAACTGGTGCGCTCGGCGCGTCCGGGGCCGGAATCCGGCGACCTCGGCAAATTCATCTCCTGGGGCCCCGGCCCGCGCGCCAGCCAATCCTTGATGCTGGCTGTGCGCGCCCGCGCGCTGCTCGACAACCGCTTCGCGCCGTCGATCGACGACGTTCTCGAACTCGCCGAGCCGATCCTCAAGCACCGCATGGCGCTTACGTTTGCCGCGCGCGCCGAAGGCGAGACGATCCCCAACATCATTTCGCGTCTCAAGTCGCGCATCGGATAAGGTGATGGCCGAGCCGAGCCTCAAGGACCTCAAGAGTCAGCCGGTCAAGGATGCCGTCGGCAAGAGCAGCAAGCTCGCCGCGCGCATTCCGCGGCTGATCCTGGAGGCGCGGCGCGTTGCGTCCACTGTGATCCACGGACTGCACGGCCGCCGCCGCGCCGGTTCAGGTGAGAACTTCTGGCAATACCGCCACTTCATGTCGGGCGAGCCGGCGCAGAATATCGACTGGCGGCGTTCGGCGCGCGACGATCATCTGTACGTGCGCGAGCGCGAGTGGGAAGCCTCGCATACGATCTGGCTGTGGGCCGACCGCTCGCCGTCGATGGAGTTTTCGTCGGCGCTGACCGAATGGAGCAAGCTCGACCGCGCGCTGGTCGTGTCGTTCGCGCTTGCCGAGGTGCTGGTGCAGGGCGGCGAACGGGTCGGCATTCCCGAGTTGATGCGACCGACCGCCAACCGCAATGTCATCGAGAGCATGGCGCAACGCATCGTGCATGACTTGCGCGAGGCGCCGAGCCTGCCGCCGAATTTCGCGCCGGCGCCGTTTTCCGAAGTCGTGTTGCTGTCCGACCTGTGGAGCCCGATTTCGGATTTCCGTAAGATCATCGGCCAGCTCGCGGCCAATGGCGCGCGCGGTCACGTCGTGCAGGTGGTCGATCCGGCGGAAGAGAGCTTCCCCTATTCGGGCCGCGTTGAATTCGTCGAATCCGAAGGCCTCGGCAGCGTCACCGCCGGCCGCGCCGAGATGTGGCGCGAGGACTACCAGAAGCTGCTGGCGCAACATCGCGCTGCGCTGCGCGCCGAGACCGAGCAGTTCGGCTGGACCTTCACCGTGCATCGCACCGATCGCGGCCCGACCGAATTGTTGTTCGCATTGCATGCACGCATGGGCGCCAATGCGGTCGCCACCGCCGTCAACAGCCGGCATACACCCTCGCAAAGAGGGACCGCCGCATAATGGGCGCACTCCCCTTAGCCTTCGCGCAACCTTTGGTGCTTCTCGGCCTGGTCAGCCTTCCCATCCTGTGGTGGCTGTTGCGGCTGGTGCCGCCGCGTCCGCGCACGATCAGCTTTCCGCCGACGCGGCTTTTGTTCGAGATCGCGCCCAAGGAAGAAACGCCGTCGCGCACGCCGTGGTGGCTGACCTTGCTGCGGCTGTCGCTCGCGGCGCTGGTCATCATCGCCGCCGCCGGGCCGTTGTGGAATCCGCCGCTCGCGACCGTCAACAAGGCCGCGCCGCTCATGATCCTGCTCGACGACGGCTGGGCTGCCGCCTCGACCTGGGATGCGCGGCTGCGCAATGCCGACGAATTGCTGGCGCGCGCCGAAGCCGACGGCCGCGGCGTCGCCGTCCTGCCGCTGTCGGAGACCGGCCGCGACCTGTCAATGCAGGTGGCCGGCGCGGCGCGCGTGCAGATCAAGCAGTTCAAGCCAAAGCCGCACTCGGTCGACCGCGCCGAGGCGCTGCCGGTGATCGAGCGGTTTTTGAAGGCGATGCCGGACCTCGACATCGTCTGGCTGTCGGACGGCGTCGATCTTGGCAAAGGTTCGGCCTTCGTGTCTGGCCTGAAAGACATTATCGGCAATCGGCCGCTCACCGTCGTCTCCGGCGGAGTTGCCGTTGCGCATGCGCTGGCCGCGGCCGACAACGCCGCCGGGGCGCTGACCGTAAAGGTGCTGCGCGCGCAGACCGGCTCAATCGAAAGCGGCATGGTCAATGCCATCGATCTGAAAGGTTTGCCGCTCGGCGAAGCGCCGTTCGCGTTCAAGACCGGCGATCTGGAAACCGAAGCGACGATCAACCTGCCGGTCGAAATCCGCAACGACGTGGCGCGGCTGGACATTGCCGGCGAGCGTTCCGCCGGCAGCGTGCAACTGCTCGACAAACGCTGGCGGCGGCGCACGGTCGGCATCGTCTCCGGCTCGGCCGCCGATCGTTCGCAGCCTCTGATCGGCGCCAGCTATTATCTGTCGCGCGCGCTCAATCCCTTCGCCGATGTCCGGCTGGCCGAAGGCGCCGCGCCAGCCGAAGCGATCACCCGCTTCCTCGGGCAGAACCTGCCGATGCTGGTGCTGGCCGATGTCGGCAACATCACGGACGCACGCGAGCGTCTCGACAAGTGGATCGAGAATGGCGGCGTGCTGGTGCGCTTCGCCGGTCCGCACCTCGCGGGTGCGAGCGACGATCTGGTGCCGGTGAAATTGCGCCGGGGCGGCCGCATTCTCGGCGGCTCCTTAAGCTGGGAGAAGCCGCAACAGCTCGCACCTTTCGCGCGCGAAGGCCCGTTCAATGGCATGCCGGTGCCGAATGACGTCACGGTGACGCGCCAGGTCCTTGCCGAGCCGGACGCGCAACTCGCCGATCGCACCTGGGCAACGCTTGCCGACGGTACGCCGCTTGTCACCGCGCAAAAGCGCGGCAAAGGTCTGGTTGTGCTCTTCCATGTCACCGCCGACACGCGGTGGTCCGATCTGCCGCTGGCCGGCACGTTCGTCGACATGCTGCGCCGCATCGTCGCGCTCGCCGGAGCGACAACAGCAAACGCCACGGACGACGCCGCCGGCAACGCCGCGGGGGCCGGCCGCGCCGTTGTGCAAGCGGTGCCGCCGACGCGCGTGCTCGATGGCTTCGGCGCCTTCTCGACGCCGCCGGCAACCGCGCGTCCGGTGACCGCCGGGTTTACCGGCCGCGCCAGCGCCGATCACCCGCCCGGCTTCTACGGACCGCCGGAGGGTCTCGTTGCCGTCAATACACTGGCGCCGGCCGACCGGCCGCTGCCGCTCGACGTCTCGTCACTCAATGCACGGCTCGACGCCTATCGCGTTGGCGAGCCGCTCGATCTGCGCGGGCCGCTGTTCATCGCGGCATTGATCCTGCTGCTGATCGACGCGCTGGTGGTGTTCTGGCTGGCCGGCGGCCTGAGCAGCCTGACGCATCGCCGCCGCCCCGCCGCGGCGCTGATCGCCTTCGCTGTTATCGCCGGTCTCGCTTCGCACGATGCGGCGCGCGCGCAAACACCGGCGCCAGCGCCGCGACTGACGCAAGCGCAACAAGACTTCGCCATGAAGGCGACGCAACAGACCCACCTCGCATATATCATCACCGGCGATGCCGAGGTCGATGCCATCAGCAAGGCCGGTCTCGACAGCCTGTCGCTGTTTCTCGCCCAACGCACGGCGCTGGAGCCGGGCGATGCGATGGGCGTCGATCCGGCACGCGATGAACTGTCTTTCTTCCCGCTGCTCTATTGGCCGGTGTCGGTCTCGGCGGCGAAGCCCTCGCGCGCCGCGCTCGACCGCATCGACGCCTACATGAAGCGCGGCGGCACCGTCGTGTTCGATACCCGCGACGCCATCGACGCGCCGCCCGGCCCCGGCGGCGAAATGCAGGGCCCCGGCATGGTCGCGTTGCGTTCGATCCTCGCCTCGCTCGACGTGCCCGAACTCGAACCGCTGCCGCGCGATCACGTCCTGAACAAGACGTTTTTCCTGCTGCGCGATTTTCCCGGCCGGTTCACCAATGGTCAGCTCTGGGTCGAGGCGCAGCCGCTCGACAACGAAGACGAACCCGGCCGCCCGGTGCGCGCCGGCGACGGCGTCTCGTCGATCATGATCACGTCGAACGATCTGGCCGGCGCCTGGGCGACGCGCCCGGACGGCCAGCCGATGCTCCCCTTGGTGCCGGGCGAACCGCGCCAGCGCGAATTCGCCTTCCGCGCCGGCGTGAACATCATCATGTACGCACTGACGGGCAACTACAAAGCCGACCAGGTGCACATCCCGGCGCTGCTCGAACGGTTGGGGCAATAAAGCCATGAACCTCGGCGTCGCCTTCGCTCCGCTGGTGCCCGACTACGTGGTGTGGGCGGCGTTCGGCGTCGCCGCGCTGATTTCCATTCTGCTGCTGGTCGTGCGCTCGCGCGGCGCGGTGGTGCGCGCGCTGGCGATGGCGATGATGGTTTTGGCGCTCGCCAACCCGTCTTTCACGCGCGAGGACCGCGAGCCGATTCCGTCGGTCGCCGCCGTCATCATTGACAAGAGCCCGAGCCAGGATTTCGCCGCCCGCAATGCGCAGACCGACGCAGCGCGAGCAACTCTCGTCGAGCGGCTCAAGCGCATTCCGGGTCTCGAGGTGCGCGTCGCCGAAGCCGGCGCCGCCGACGGCGAAACCGACGGCACGAGATTGTTTTCAGCGTTGTCCTCGACGCTCGCCGACGTGCCGCCGGACCGCATCGCCGGCGCGATCATGATTACCGATGGCCGCGTCCACGACATTCCGGCCGACGCCGCCGCATTGGGCTTTAGCGCGCCGCTGCATGCGCTGATCACTGGCCACAGCGACGAGATCGACCGCCGTGTCATCCTGACGCAGACGCCGCGCTTCGGCATTGTCGGCCAGTCGCAGACCATCGGCTTCCGCGTCGAGGATCAAGGCGCCGGCGGCGGCACTGTCCAGGTGACGATCCGCCGCGACGGCGAGATGCTGGAGCAGCGCATGGTCGCGGTGCGCACCAATATCAGCGTCAGGGTGCCGATCCCGCATGCCGGCGCCAATATCGTCGAGGTCGAAGCAGCAGCACTCACCAACGAACTCACTCTGGTCAACAACCGCGCGGTGGTGTCGATCGACGGCGTGCGCGATAAATTGCGCGTGCTCCTGGTATCCGGCGAACCGCATGCCGGCGAGCGCACCTGGCGCAACCTGTTGAAGTCCGACGCCTCGGTCGATCTGGTTCACTTCACCATTCTGCGGCCGCCGGAAAAACAGGACGGCACGCCGATCAACGAATTGTCGCTGATCGCATTCCCGACGCGCGAACTGTTCCAGCAGAAGATCTCCGAATTTCAGTTGATCATCTTCGACCGCTATGCCCGACAGGGCGTGCTGCCGATGATCTATTTCGACAACATCGCCAAATATGTGCAGGACGGCGGCGCGGTGATGATCGCCGCCGGCCCCGATTACGCCTCGCCGACTTCTATCTGGCGCACGCCGCTCGACGTTATTCTGCCGGCCGAGCCAAGCGGCGACATGACCGATCAGAGTTTTCGGGCGCGGCTGAGCGATGCCGGCAAGCGCCATCCGGTGACGCGCGCGCTGGAAGGGTCGGATACCGAGCCGCCGCGCTGGAGCAACTGGTTCCGTCTGGTCAATACCAAGCGCACCACCGGCACGACCGTCATGCAGGGACCCGACAACAAGCCGCTGCTGGTGCTGGCGCGCGAGGGCGAAGGCCGCGTCGCACTGCTTCTGTCCGATCACATCTGGCTGTGGGCGCGCGGCTATGAAGGCGGCGGTCCGCATCTCGATCTGCTGCGCAACGTGTCTCACTGGCTGATGAAGCAGCCCGATCTCGACGAAGAGGCGCTGCGCCTGATCGTGCAGGGCCGCGACGTCACCGTGCAGCGCCAGACCATGGCCGACAGCGTCGGCGAAATCACGTTGACCGCGCCGAGCGGCCAGAGCCGCAAGCTCACGCTCGCACAGGAACAGCCCGGTCTCTGGCGTTCAAGACTGAGCGCCAACGAACTCGGCCTGTGGCGCGCGACCGACGGCAAACTCACCGCGCTCGCCAATGTCGGGCCGGCCAATCCGCGCGAATTCCAGGAAGTCACGTCGAGCACGCAGCCGCTGATGCAACTGGCCAACGCTACCGGCGGCGACGCGCGAAGGCTTGCCAATGGCGCGACTCTCAACGTGCCGCGCGTTTTGCCGGTGCGCACCGCCTCGACCTTCAAGGGCGATGACTGGATCGGCTTGCGCATGCGCGACGTCAGCGTGGTGCGCGGCATCGGCGTGTTGCCGATCTTCGCCGGTCTGATTGGCCTCTTGCTGCTGGTCGGTTCGCTAGCAGCGACGTGGGCCAGAGAAGGCCGCTAAAACGCTCTTGCTACGGCCCGAACACTTCATCGGCCGCGGTAATCAGGCTGTGGCCGGGATTCTTGCCGCAATACTCGCCGAGCTTGCCGCCATCCGCCTTCATCTTGTCGAAGTCGACGATCGGCTTGGCGTCGGTGTCGCTGTAGTAGCCCTCCAGCCACATCAGAATGAGACCGATGGTTTGCTTGTCGCTGGCGATGAAATCCTTGCAGGTGACGGTGGCGAGATCGAGCTGCTGGGCCTGCGCCGGCAGCGGCGCATAAAGCGCGATGGCCATGAGCAGCGCCGAAAGTTTTTTCATGATGCGCCTCGTTGCTGTTGGTCCGCGTTGTCTATCCAGTCCGGGCGGATCAGCCCGCCGACGCCGTCGAACGCGCCCGCCACCAGCTCATTGACCAGGAGGCGGGCGGGGTCGACCGGGCCGGGCATTTTCACCAGACCCTTCGGGATGCGCTTGAAGCCGGCCTTGGCGTAGAACGGCTCGTCACCGACCAGCACCACGAGCCTTGCGCCCTTGGCCCTGGCCTCGTGCAGCGCGCGTTCGATCAGCTTCGAGCCGACGCCGCGCGAGCGGAACGGCGGCTCCACCGTCAGCGGCCCGAGCAGCAGGGCGGGCGTCTCGCCGATGCAGATCGGCGTCAGACGGATCGAGCCGACCATCAGGGTGCCGATGCGCGCGGTGAAGGACAATTCGAGCGTATGCCCCCTGCCCTCGCGGATGCGGAAGGCCGAGCGCGCATAGCGGCCGGGGCCGAAAGTGCGCTCGTGCAGCCGTTCGATCGCCAGCGCGTCGCCAAGGGTCTCGGGCAGGATGGTCAATTGTAGTTCGGACATAGGGGCTCGATTAGCACCTGGAACGATTCCGGTCCATCGCCGGTGGCGTAAACAGCGGGAAGCCCTTAAATGGACGGCAAGCACAGCGGGAGAAATCGATATGGGACTTCTGGTCGACGGCGTCTGGCAGCAGGAAGGCCTGCGCACCAAGGACGGCCATTTCATCCGGCCGACGTCGAGCTTCCGCAACTGGGTGACGCCCGACGGCAGCGCCGGGCCTTCCGGCAAGGGCGGTTTTCCGGCCGAGGCCGGCCGCTATCACCTCTACGTTTCGCTCGCCTGCCCGTGGGCGCACCGCACCATTATTTTCCGCAAGCTCAAGAACCTCGAGAACGTCATCTCGATGTCGGTGGTTTCGCCCGACATGATGGAGAACGGCTGGACCTTCCACAAGGACGAGGGCTCGACCGGCGACACGGTCAACGGCAAGGACAAGCTTTCGGAAATCTATGTGATGACTGAACCAAAATATACCGGGCGCGTCAGCGTGCCGGTGCTGTGGGACAAGAAGACGAACACGATCGTCAACAACGAGTCGCCCGAGATCATCCGCATGCTCAATTCGGCGTTCGATGCTTTCACCAACAGCCGCGCCGATTTTTATCCCGAGCATTTGCGCGCCGAGATCGACCGCATTAACGACCTTGTCTATCCGAACATCAATAACGGCGTCTATCGCACTGGCTTTGCCACCAGCCAGGCCGCCTATGAGCTGGCGTTCCGCGGCGTGTTCGACACGCTCGACGAACTCGAACAGATCCTGTCGCGGCAACGCTATGTCGCCGGCCCTGTCATCACCGAAGCCGACTGGCGGCTGTTCTGTACCTTGATCCGTTTCGACGCGGTCTATTACGGCCACTTCAAGTGCAACTGGCGGCACATCTACGAATATCCGCAGCTGTCGAATTATGTACGCGATCTCTATCAGGTGCCGGGCGTGGCCGAGACCGTGAGCCTCGACCAGATCAAGCGGCATTATTATAACAGCCAGCGGCACGTGAACCAGTTCGGCATCGTGCCGGTCGGCCCGCAGCTCGATTTCGCCGCGCCACATGATCGGGCGCGGTTCGGGTAGCCGCGCGCTAGTGCGCGAACTGGCCTTTGGCCATCATCAGATGATGCGGCTGGTGGTGGCCGCCCTGAACCATGATGCCGATGAAGCCGAGCGCCTTGAGCTTGGCCAACGATATTTGATCGCTCGCCGTGACGGTGAGCGTTACGCCGTCAGCCCGCTCCACGGTGGTCGCCTTCCAGCCGTGGGCGGCAAGTTCGCGCGCATGCGCCGGCACCATGCGCAGAATCGCGTCGCGGGTGCGGCCTTCGCCGGTGACGGCGATCTCGATGCCGGTATCGGTCATCCGTTCGACGGCGACGGCACGCAACGTCACCTCGTTCATGTCGATGAGATGCTCGCGCAGAGCGCCGATGTTGACTTTCGACCAATCGGTCCTCGGGTCCGCTTCGAGAATCTGAACGACTTCCTGAATGGCGCCGAAAGCATCCTGGCCGGGACTTGTCGGCTGAATACCGGCATGGTGGCCGGCCATATCGCCATGTCCACCCTGGCCGCGCATGTCACCGTGCTGGCCCCCTTGCATCATCTGGCCGTGCATTCCAGGCGCAATCTGGGCAAAAGCGTAGACCGTGGTGCCGACAATCGCCAAGCCCGCGAGCGTGGTCTTCCAGGGAAACGTCGACATGATTTCGCTCCTTCGCATAATGCCCCGCTGACGGGTTAGCCGATTGGGCGCAACACCCATATGATCGAGATCATACCTTGTGCCCGCGCATAAGCACGATCCTGCCGCGGCCGCGCTTGATCTCGCCCTTGCGCGCCAACGCCGCCATTGTGCGGTAGAGCGCTTCATGCGTCAGGCCGAGTTCGCCGGCGAGGTCCTTCAGCGTGCCGCGCACAGTCACGACGCCGGCCTCGGCGTTGACCGCTAGATAATGTCGAACTCGGTCGCGCGCCGACCGGATATTGCGCTGCTCGATGCGGGTGCGCAGGCCCATCACCTGCCGCGCCAAAGTCGCCGTGAAGCCCTGTGCCGCCTTGCGATCCTTGCCGAAGGCGGCGAGCAGCGCGGCCTTCGGATAGGCGCGCAAAGTCGCGGCGGTCGAGGCAATGGCGTCGCAATGATAGGCGTCCGAATACAGCGAGGCTTCGGCCAACGTCTCACCGGGACCGGCGACATGGAGAACGACCTCGCGCCCCGCGCGATCGACGCGCGACAGCCGCACGCGGCCGGCGATGACTTCAAAGAAACTCACCGGCCTGTCACCCTGGCGGAACAAGGCCTCGCCGGTTTTCAGTTTGCGGTCGGCAGCCCTGGCGCGCACCGAGGCGGGGAGCCAGTCGTGTTTGGGCATGTCCATGTGTCTCCGCTCACGCGACAAGATTAGCACGCGCGCGTCATCGCCCGTATTGTTTGCGGCCCCGGGCAAGCCGACGTCTGATTTCCGTTCCGCCTTCGCCCTCTGGGCTACGGCGGACAAGGCCCCCGAAATATCGAGGGTGTGGCGCGCCAAGCGACGCTCCATTGTTTCCGTGTGTGAGCATTCCGTTTCCAGAATGCCCGCGCCTCTCGGCG
>CAMAUC010000030.1 GCA_945861265.1 Rhizobium sp. Q54
TCGATCTAATCCGCTGATCTTCGTCTCTTTACTTTTATAGCGGACCAGATTTCGCAGTTGAGACTGAATCGTCAGCAATCGCCCTGATGTGATCTTTCCACCATCGACATCCTTTGATCGCCACGCAATATAAGCGCAAATCAACTCACTCAATGTGATGCCGAATATCTTCTTGCCAGTTTTTACATCGCTGTAGATTTTAAGATATTTCGTTTCTGCTCGTTTGATCGCAGTATCTGTATCTGTCGTCTGTAATGTTTTGCGCAGATACTTTTTTCTTCAGCGATCCACATACGAAATTGCCAGATATCGCCCGATGCCTTGACTCGAAAGATCAATGCTTTGCCACCCAATATTTCATGAGTTTCGCGCATTCCTGACGCTGAAAAAGTCGCTGGAGATTTATGTTTCAGAGTAATACCCGAAAGTTCGTCACTTCCTTGATATGTGTGCTAAAAAAACACTGATAAATCAATGCTTGAAGTAAAACTCCGTGACGATTCCGTTATTTTTTTATTGTTTTATATCAATGACTTAAGTTTTATGACTTACTCCCACTCAATCGTCCCCGGCGGTTTGCTCGTCACATCATACACCACGCGATTGACGCCCTTGACCTCGTTGATGATGCGCGTGGCGACCATGCCTAAAAACCGCATGTCGAACGGGAAGAAGTCCGCCGTCATGCCGTCCACCGAGGTCACCGCGCGCAAGCCGACGACGTAATCGTAGGTGCGGCCGTCGCCCATGACGCCGACGGTCTTGACCGGCAGCAGCACCGCGAAGGCCTGCCAGATCTGGTCGTACAATCCGCAGCGGCGGATTTCCTCGATGTAGATTTCATCGGCGAGGCGCAGGATGTCGAGCTTCTCCGGCGTGATCGCGCCGGGGATGCGGATCGCCAATCCCGGCCCCGGAAACGGATGCCTTCCGACGAAGCTGTCGGGCAATCCGAGTTCACGGCCGAGCGCGCGTACCTCGTCCTTGAACAATTCGCGCAACGGCTCCACGAGCTTCATCTTCATGAAGTCCGGCAGCCCGCCGACATTGTGATGCGACTTGATCGTCACCGACGGCCCGCCGGTGAACGACACGCTTTCGATCACATCGGGATACAACGTGCCTTGCGCTAGAAATTCCGCGCCGCCGATTTTCTTCGCTTCCGCATCGAACGCGTCGATGAACAGTTTGCCGATGATCTTGCGCTTCTGCTCGGGATCGTCGATGCCGTGAAGCGCACCGACAAACGTCTCAGCCGCGTTCACATGCACCAGCGGAATGTTGTAGCTGTCGCGGAACATGGTGACGACGCGCTCGGCTTCGGCGAGCCGCATCAGGCCGTGATCGACCAGCACGCAAGTGAGCTGCTCGCCGATCGCTTCGTGAATGAGCACCGCCGCAACCGCGCTATCGACGCCGCCCGACAATCCGCAAATGACCTTGCCCTTGCCGACTTGCGCGCGGATTTTCTCGATCGCCTCGTCCTTGAAGGCGCGCATGGTCCAGTCGCCAGTCAGGCCGGCGATGTTGCGCACGAAGTTGCGCAGCAATGCTGCGCCTTGCGGCGTGTGCATCACTTCGAGATGGAATTGCGTGGCGTAGAACTTGCGCGCGTCGTCGCCGATGATGGCGATCGGCGAATTCGGCGCCTTGCCGAGGACACGAAAACCCGGCGGCAGTTCGGTGACGCGGTCGCCGTGGCTCATCCACACCGGATATTTTTCGCCCTTGACCCAGACGCCCTCGAAGATCGGACTGTCGGCGATCACCTCAACCTCGGCGCGGCCGAATTCGCGGTGGTGGCCGCCCTCGACCTTGCCGCCGAGCTGCTGCGCCATCGCCTGCTCGCCGTAGCAGATGCCGAGGATCGGCACGCCGGCGTCATAGATCGCCTTCGGCGCCAGCGGCGCATTGGCGTCGAGCACGGAAGCCGGCCCGCCGGACAGGATCACCGCCTTGGGCTTCATCGCCCGGAAGGCCTCTTCGGCCTTCTGGTACGGCACGATCTCGCTATAGACCTTTTCCTCGCGCACCCGGCGGGCGATGAGCTGGGTCACCTGCGAGCCGAAATCGACGATCAGGACCTTGTCATGATCGGGCAAGTGGCCGGGGTCGAGGGCAGTCGATTTCTGGGGGGTGTTCATGCCCTGAATTAAGCGAGTGCGCGCGCCACCGCAACAGGCAGCGGAAACCGTCCACGAATATCGGACATTTGGCGGCCCGCCGCCATTAACGCTGGCTTCACCCTGGAGATATCCGGCGAAATCCGGGGCTCGGCCCTAACGCTCCGTTAGGGCTGCCATGGCAAAACCGACGGACAAACAACGCTTTCCCGGAGCGCCGCTTTGGCCTTTCACACCGACCGCCTCAGCCTGCACCCGACCGGTGGCGCCTCGCGCCGCGAGACCCTGTTTCGCGAGCGCCCGGTCGACACCGTCGAACGCTGGGCGCTGGGGCTGGCCTGGGCGCTGATGCCCGCCCGCATCGGCGGCCTGCCGCCTCTCGCCCGCCTGTGCTTCGACGAACTGCTCGCCCCCGATTATGCCCTGCCCGATCCCGAGCGCGCACTGGCGAACCCGCCGGGGCTTGCCGGCATCGCCCACGATCTGTCGCTGCCGACCTTGCTCGCCGCTCACAAGCGCGGGCTTTATCCCTTCGCCCATCTTGGGCCGATCAAATGGTGGTCGCCGCCGGCGCGCTCGCTGCTGTTCTTCAACGAATTGCACATCGCTAAGCGCCTGCGCCGGCAGATGCGCCAGGGGCAATACACCGTCACCTTCGACCGCGACTTCGATGCCGTCATCAAGGCCTGCGCCGGCGCCCGCGACGGCCGCTGGCACGTCACCTGGATCACGCCGCGCATCATGCACACCTATGCGGCCGCCTATGACGCGGGCCACGCGCATTCGTTCGAAGTGTGGAACGACAAAGGCGAACTGGCCGGCGGCGGCTATGGCGTCGCGGTCGGCAATTCGTTCGTCACCGAGTCGCAGTTCTCGGCCGAGCCGAACACATCGAAGATCGGCTTTACCGTTCTGAACTTTCATCTGGCGCGCTGGGGCTTTGCCTTCAACGACGGCAAGATGTTGACGCCGACGACGCGCGATATGGGATTCCGCGAAATTCCGCGCTGGGATTATCTGGCGCGGTTGCGCCAGGCCGACAAAAATCCCGGCCGCGTCGGCCGTTGGCAGACCGAGGCCGATGTCGCCGCCGTCGCCGACTGGCAGCCGCAGGCTAAAACGTCAGCCTAGTTTCCGCGCGGCTCGATCACCCGGCCGACCAGCGGAATCTCCGCGATCCACGAACCCATGCGCGAACGTTCGCTGGGCTTTGCCTCGCCATTGCCCGGCGCGCTGACCGGAATGGACGCCGGAGGCACCGGATGATCGTCGCGCGTCATCGTCACAGCAGCTGGCGCTTCGACGACAGGCGCGGGCGTCGCCGGCTGGCCCGATACATTCCACGTTGGCTGCAACTGGACCGGCGGCGCGGCCGGCACGGGCGCCGGCCTGCTCGCCGCGATTGTATCGGTGTGGGGCGATGCCGCGGGCAAAGTCACGGACAAAGTCACGGGCTTGGGCAGAACCTGATCCAGGCGCGGCTCAACCTTGACCGGTTCGATTTTGGCCGGCGCGACCTTGACCGGCTCGATCTTGACCGGCTCGATCTTGGCAGCCGCGATCGGCGCGGCATAATCGGCATTGTCGGACTTGGCCGGTCCATGCGCGACGATGGCCTGACGCACCGCCGCCAGCCAGCGCGTATCCGACAGGCCGGCGTCGCGCTGCTCCACCTTGGCTTCGGACTTTGGTTCGGCCTTCGCTTCCGCCTTCGGCTCGGTCTTTATCTCGGTCTTGGTCTCAACCTTGCGCGCGACCTCGGCCGCCGGCAGCGCGGCGCGCAGCTTCGGCGCAGGCGCGGGCACGACAGTGGCGGTCACCGGCGCTGGCGGCAGCGCCAGCAACGCCTTGAACGCGGCATGGGCGTCGGGATCGACCGCGCCGCAGCTTTCCTCGAAAGCGGCGATGTCGCGGCGCACCAGCATGCGGCGCGTGCTCGCATCGACGCTCTTGTCGAGCATGGCGATGATATTGCCGCGCAACGTCTGGCACGTCGTCTCGGGCGAGAAATTGGCGCGGTACATCGAATAGCCGGAGGCCAGCCCCAGCGGCACCGCCAAAAGCGAACCGACGATCTGCACCGTCGAGACGACGCGGGTCAGCCCGGAGGCGCGCACCGCCCGATGCGCCGCGGCCTCTCCGACGCCGAGATGCGGCGCGGCATGGGCTACGCTCGGCGACGTTGAATGAGGTGGGCTGTGCGCCCCATCGAACGAGGGCTCGCGCCTGTTGGAAAATGTCACGTCTTGACCCCGCCGAACGACTTTACCGCTGTGAGTTCCACACTCACCGAATCTTCACGCGGTTTTTCGGCCGGGAATGCGGCGCAATCGAGGAATTTTCCTATTTTATCCGTTAACGCGGGCGCTTAAGCCCTTTGCAGAACGCTGACAAAGAAGCCGTCGGTTCCCGTCGTGCGCGGCGTCATCAGGATGCCCTCCGCCGACAGTCGCGCCGCCTTGCCGAACATAACCGCCCGCTCGCCGAGCGCTTTGATCACCTCGGCCGGCTTGATCACCGAGAACTCGCTTTGACGGGCGAGAAAGGAGCGCACCTGCGCGCCGTTTTCCTCGTCCAGCACCGAGCAGGTGATATAGGCGATGCGGCCGCCGGACTTCAGGAGACCCACGGCGCGGTCAAGAATGTCCGATTGTTCCTTGACGCGCTGTTCCAGCGCGCCCGGCCGCATGCGCCATTTGGCGTCCGGATTGCGCCGCCACGAGCCGGTGCCGGTGCAGGGCGCGTCGATCAGCACCAGATCGCAGCGGCCTTTCAAATCGTCGATCTCGTCGTGAATCGATTTCGGCGTGCGCACCTGAACATTGCGCGCGCCGGAGCGGGCGAGGCGATCGTGAATCGGCGCGAGCCGTCGCTTGTCGTCGTCTGTGGCGAAAATCTGCCCCTTGTTCTGCATCAGCGCGGCCAGCGCCAAAGTCTTGCCGCCGGCCCCGGCACAAAGATCGACCACCTGCTCGCCCGGCTTGGCGCCGGCAAACAGAGCGGCGAGCTGCGAGCCCTCGTCCTGCACTTCGATCATGCCTTTGAGGAACGCCGGCTCGGCATGGATTGCCGGGCTCTTGGCGTCGGCGTTGAGCGCGATGCGCAGCGCCACCGGCGACCAGCGGCCGCGCGCGGGTTTAAGATCGTCGAGCATCGAAGCGGCGCGGTCGGGCTCCGACTTCAGCGTATTGACGCGCAGATCGAGCGGCGCGCGCGACGCCAACGCCGCGCCCTCCTCGGCGCGATCCTTGCCAAAGGCGCGTTCGAAATACGGGTCCAGCCAGTCGGGATAATCGCCAATGACATGCGGCGGCGCATCCTGCATGTCGTTTGCGTCGAGACGCGCGCGTTCGTCGTCACTCAACGCCGCTGCGCCGTACGGCGAACCGTCGGCGAGCTTGGCGATGGCGTCGGTATCGAGGCCGCGCTCGCGCTTGAGCATGCCGATGAGAATCGCGCGCGGCGTATCGGCACCCATCAGATGCGCGCTCGACGCTTTGCGCCGCAGCGCGTCGTAGACCAGCCCGGCTATGCCGGCGCGGTCGCCGGAGCCGGCGAAGCGATGCGCCAGTCCCCACGCCTTGAGCGCGTCGCCGGCCGGGCGGCGGTCTGTCTCTAGCGCTTCGAAGACTTCGATGGCGGCGGCGAGCTTGGCTGCCGGCGTCATCAGACGCCCGCCAGGATCTGCACCGCGAAGATGATCCACATCACCAGCAGAACGAGAGCGCCGACAAGAAAAGCATTGAAGCGATGCCGCACATAATTTGTCGTGCAGTGGACATAGGCATGGACGTAGCGCGACAGCACGAACACCCAGGCCAGCACCACGAACAGATAGTCGGCGTGGCGCGTGATGATCGCCAGGATGGTCAGCACATAAAACAGCACCGGTAACTGAAACTGGTTATGGTAGCAGTTGGAAATTTGCTGCGCGCGCGGCGGCCAATTGCTCTGGCCGAGCGCGACGTCGCTCATCTTGACGTCGCCGCGCTTGAGAGCGCCGACGCGTGAACGCGCCATCATCACCATCAGGGCGAAGGTCAGCGCCACCAGCACAAAGACTGGCAGCAGGATCGTTGCAATGGACATGTCGGACACCCGGCTAAAATGGAAATGGTCGCTGTTGCGCGCCGGGCGGGCCCATGAGCGCGCCAGACACCTATGCGTTAGGCCGAGAATGCTCCGGTGGCAAGACTTTGCTTTATGCCTCCCGGTCGGCCGCTACACGCGGCTCGGATAGTTCGGGCTTTCGCGCGTGATGACCACGTCATGGACGTGGCTTTCGCGCAAGCCCGCCCCGGTAATGCGGACGAATTCGGCCTTGGTGTGCAGCTCGGCCAGATCCTTGGCGCCGACATAGCCCATGGCGGCGCGCAAGCCGCCTGCAAGTTGATGCAGCACGCCCGACACCGGGCCCTTGTAGCCGACCTGGCCCTCGATACCTTCCGGCACCAGCTTGAGCGCGTCCTTGATGTCCTGCTGGAAATAGCGGTCGGCCGAGCCGCGCGCCATCGCCGTCACCGAACCCATGCCGCGATAGCTCTTGTACGAGCGCCCCTGATACAAGAACACCTCGCCCGGAGTCTCATCGGTGCCGGCAAGCAACGAACCGACCATCGCAACGTCGGCGCCGGCAGCCAGAGCCTTGGCGAGATCGCCGGAATATTTGATGCCGCCATCGGCGATCACCGGAATGCCCTGCTTCCGCGCCGCCTCGACCGACTCCATGATTGCGGTCAGTTGCGGCACGCCGACGCCGGCGACGATGCGCGTCGTGCAGATCGAGCCCGGACCGATGCCGACCTTGATCGCATCCGCGCCTGAATCGATCAAAGCCTTGGCGCCCTCGCTCGTTGCGACATTGCCGGCCACCACCTGCACCGCGTTCGACAATCTCTTGATGCGCAGCACGGCGTCGAGCACATATTGCGAATGGCCATGGGCGGTGTCGACGACGACGAGATCGACGCCGGCGGCGATCAAGGCCTCGGTGCGGGCAAAGCCCTTGTCGCCGACCGTGGTGGCGGCGGCGACGCGCAGGCGGCCCTGCTCGTCCTTGCAGGCATTCGGATTGGCGACCGCCTTCTCGATATCCTTGACCGTGATCAGGCCGACGCAGCGATATTTGTCGTCGACCACCAGAAGCTTTTCGATGCGATGCTGATGCAGCAGGCGCTTGGCCTCGTCCTGGCTGACGCCCTCGCGCACGGTGACCAGTTCGTCCTTGGTCATCAGTTCGGCGACGCGCTGGCGCGGGTCCTTGGCGAAGCGCACGTCGCGATTGGTGAGAATGCCGACGAGTTTGCCGGCGATCCCGTTGCTGGCGCCCTCGACCACCGGAATGCCGGAGATGCGGTTTTCCTTCATCAAGTCGAGCGCCTCGGCAAGCGTCGCGGTCGGCTCGATGGTCAGCGGATTGACGATCATGCCGCTCTCGAACTTCTTGACCTGGCGTACCTGTGCCGCCTGTTCGTCCGGCTCGAGATTGCGATGGATGACGCCGAGGCCCCCGGCCTGCGCCATGGCGATGGCCATCTGCGACTCGGTCACCGTGTCCATGGCCGAGGCCAGGATCGGCACATTGACCGTGATCGACTTGGTAATGCGGGAGCGGATATCGACATCCGCGGGCATGACATTCGACAGGCCGGGCCGGATCAGCACGTCGTCGAAAGTGAGCGCTTCGCGCGGATTTGCATTGTTTATCGAGGCCATTGCCAACTCCGTCACACCCGAAAAAGGAACAGGACCGGACGTTCAGGCTTATAAAAAGCCTTTTCAGCTTGTTAAAAAGCCTTGCCCGAGGGTGTCCTCGCGCTCGTCACGGCCCGCTTTTGGGTTGGCGTGGGTCGTTAGCATGGGAATCCCGGGATTCAAAGGTTTATCCTGGATGCCTGCTATGTAGCCCACAGGGTAGCCTATTTGCGGAACGGGCCTTCCTTCCGCCGCTGTTTGCCGATCTATCCGCCGGGCCTTTAATCCCAGCTTTTTAATCGTGGATTGCCCCAACCTGGATATCCCATGCGCCGTGACCGCATCGTCCCCTTGATCATCGCGGTCGCCCTGTTCATGGAAAACATGGACTCCACCGTGATCGCCACCTCGCTGCCGGCGATCGCCGCCGATATCGGCACCAATCCGCTGGCGCTCAAGCTCGCCGTCACCTCCTATCTCCTCTCGCTCGCCGTCTTCATTCCGGCCTCGGGCTGGACCGCCGACCGCTTCGGCGCGCGCACCGTGTTTCGCACCGCGATCGGCGTTTTCGTGCTCGGCTCGATCGCCTGCGCTTTGTCCACCTCCCTTACCGATTTCGTCTTCGCCCGCATTTTGCAAGGCATGGGCGGCGCGATGATGACGCCGGTCGGCCGCATGGTGCTGGTGCGCTCGATCAGCCGGCGCGAACTGGTCGCTGCCATGGCATGGGTGACGACGCCGGCGCTGATCGGTCCCGTCATCGGCCCGCCGGTCGGCGGCTTTATCACCACCTTTGCCACCTGGCACTGGATTTTTCTCATCAATGTGCCGATCGGCATTCTCGGCATCGTGCTGGCCACCCGTTACATCGAGGACGTGCGCGCCGAGCATCACGAACGCTTCGACATTCTCGGCATGATCTATGCGGGACTGGGAATTGCCGGGCTTGCCTTCGGCCTGTCAGTACTCGGCTTGAATTTTCTGCCGTGGCCGGTGGTAGCCTCGCTGATCGTTTGTGGCGCGATCTTCACCACCGCCTATGTCGTGCATGCGAAGCACACCGCGATCCCGGCGCTCGACCTGACACTGTTCAAATTGCCGACCTTCCGCGCCAGCGTGCTCGGCGGCTTCATTTTCCGCATCGGCATCGGCGCGTTGCCGTTTCTATTGCCGCTGATGTTGCAGGTCGGCTTCGGCAAGTCGCCGTTCGAGTCCGGCCTGATCACCTTCGCCGCCGCTGTCGGCGCCATGGGCATGAAGATGGCAGCGGCGACCATGCTCAAGCGCTTCGGCTTCCGCGCAATCCTGATGTTCAACGCGATCCTGAGTTCGTGCTTCCTGGCCGCCTGCGCTTTCTTCACCGAAGCGATGCCGATCGCCGTGATGTTCGCCATCCTGCTGGTCGGCGGCTTTTTCCGCTCGCTGCAATTCACCTCGATCAACACCATCGCCTATGCCGAGATCGAGCAGGCGCGCGTGTCGCGTGCCACGGCACTCGTCAGCGTCGGCCAGCAACTATCGATCTCGACCGGCGTTGCGCTCGGCGCGCTCGCCGTCGATCTCACCGCCCAGTTCCGCGGCCATGCGCAACTTCAGGCGGAAGATTTCCAGGCGGCGTTCCTGATCGTCGCGGTGATTTCCGCGCTCTCGGTCTTCATTTTTGCCCGTTTGCATACCGATGCCGGCGCTGAATTGTCGGGCCGGGCGCTGAACGATCCGAAGCCTGCGGCCGAGCTTTAGAAGATCAGTCGGCTCCGTCACGCGCCGCCGCGGAAACCGGTCGCCAGCAGATACAGCTCGGCGCTATCGGCGCGGCTCGCCAAAGGCTTGACGTGCTTGACCACCGCGAAGTCCTTCTTCAGCAGGGTCAGCAGCGTGCCTTCGGTGCCGCCCTGAATAACCTTCGCCAGAAACGTGCCGCCCGGCGCCAGCACTTCGCGGGCAAATTCGGTCGCCGCCTCGACCAGAGCGACGATCTTGATGTGGTCGGTCTTGCGATGGCCGGTGGCGTTCGCCGCCATGTCGGACAAAACAACATCGGCCGGGCCGCCGAGCATTTTCTTCAGCAGGTCGGGCGCGCCGGGATCGAGAAAATCGAAGACGCGAAACTCGACGCCCGGCAGCGGATCGATGTCGAGAAGATCGATGCCGATCACCTTGCCCTGCGCCGGCGCATGCACGCGCTTGGCGGCGACCTGCGACCAGCCGCCGGGCGCCGCGCCGAGATCGACCACGCGCGCGCCTTTTTTCAGAAAGCGCGCCTTGTCGTCGATCTCGATCAATTTGTACGCCGCGCGCGAGCGCATGCCTTCGCGTTTGGCGCGGGCGACATAAGGATCGTTGAGCTGGCGCTCGAGCCAGAGTTTCGACGACAGCTTGCGGCCCTTGCCGGTCTTGACGCGCACTTTCAGGTCGCGCGAGCCGCTGCTCTTGCTGCGCACCGTCACGACAGCGCCGCCTGGCCGCCGCCGCCCGGGCCGCTTTCACCCCAGGCGCCATCTTCCCGCATCATCTGCACCAGCATGCCTTCCCGTAAACCGCGATCCGCCACCCGCAGGCGCGGACAGGGGAAGGCGCGGCGGATCGCTTCGAGGATCGCGCAGCCCGCCAGCACCAGATCGGCACGATCGGCGCCGATACAAGGGCTGGCGACGCGCTCCTCGTAGCTCATCGCCACCAGCCGTTCGAGCACGGAATCGATTTCGCCGGCCTCCAGCCAGCAGCCGTCGATGCGGTTGCGGTCATAGCGCTTGAGATCGAGATGCACGCCGGCGATGGTCGTCACCGTGCCCGACGTACCGAGCATATGCACCCCGTGCAAGCTATCGCCATGTTCGCGTGCGAAGGGCGCGATCAGTTCGGCCACTTCCGCCACCATCGCCTCATACACATCGCGCGTGACATTGTGCCCGCCGTGGCGCTCGGCGAGCGTCACCACGCCATGCGGCAGCGAAATCCAGGCGCGGATACGCGGCAATGGCGGCCCGCGCTCGCAGCGCGGCGAGCGGTCGAGCCGCACCAGTTCGGACGAGCCGCCGCCGATATCGAACAGCACCACACCCTCAGCCTCCGGATCGATCAGCGGCGTGCAACTGGTCGCCGCCAAGGTCGCCTCGGTCTCGCGGTCGATGACTTCCAGCGCCAGTCCGAGTTTCTCGGTGACGCGGGCACGGAATTCGGCGCCGTTCTCGGCGGCGCGGCAGGCCTCGGTGGCAATCAGCCGGGCGCGGGTAACGCCGCGGTTGCGCATCTTGTTGCGGCAGATTTCCAGAGCCTCGAGCGAGCGGTCGATCGCCGCTTCGCTCAAGCGTCCGGAGGCGGAAATGCCCTCGCCGAGCCGGACAATGCGGGAAAAGGCGTCGACCACGCGAAAGCCGTCGCCGGCCGGGCGCGCCACCAGCAGACGGCAGTTATTGGTGCCGAGATCGAGCGCGGCATAAGTCGGCCCGCCCCGATCGTTACCGAAGCCGGCTTCACGTCCTCCAGGCGACCGCCGACCCCACCGGGGCTCGCTCTGAGGCGCCCGGCCGATAGCGGGGTCGAGGCCTGGGGTTTCCCCGGCCTCGCCGCTCGTCATCTTAAATCCTCTCGGCCGCGCACGCCTGCCTCGTTGGGCCTTAAACGTTCGCGGCACTGTTCCCAAGTTCTTGTCATGAAAAGTGTAACAGCGCCCGAGCTTGGCGCAACCCTCGCCCCCGAAAGGGATTGTTGTAGAACAGGTCCGCCTGCTTTATTTGAAACTGACCCGTCCCTTCAGCCGAAAAGTCCCCGAAATGGATAACAAAGCCTCGCAAACAGCCCTTTCGCTGACCAAATTCGGCATCGGCCAGCCGGTCACCCGCAAAGAGGACCCCATCCTGGTGCGCGGCGAAGGCCGCTATACCGACGATCTCAAGCAACCGAACCAGGCTTACGCAGTGATCGTGCGCTCCAGCGAGGCGCACGGAATCATTCGCGGCATCGGCACCGATGCGGCCAAGGCCATGCCCGGCGTCCTCGCGGTCCTGACCGCCGCCGATCTGAAGGACTATGGCGGGCTCAAATGCACACTGCCGATCAAGGGCCGCGACGGCTCGCCGATCAAATATGTGCCGCGCCCGGCGCTTAGCCCCGACAAGGTGCGCTTCGTCGGCGATCCGGTCGCCTGCGTGATTGCCGAGACCATCGCGCAAGCGAAAGATGCCGCCGAAGCGGTCGCGCTCGACATCGAACCCCTGCCCGCCGTGGTCTCGGCGCGCGACGCCGCCAAGCCCGGCGCGCCGCAGCTTTATGACGAAGTCCCCGGCAACATCGCGCTCGACTTCCAGCATGGCGACAGCGCCAAGGTCGCCGAGGCGATGAAGAATTCCGCGCATGTCGTGACGCTGCCGCTGATCAACCAGCGTCTCGTCGTCGCGGCGATGGAGCCGCGCGCGGCGATCGGCGAATTCGACAAGGCCGACGGCAAGTGGACGCTGCGTTCGAGCAGCCAGGGCGTCTTCGGCATGAAGAACCAGCTGCGCGATATTCTTTCCGCGCCGGCCGACAAGGTGCGCGTGCTGACCGGCAATGTCGGCGGCTCGTTCGGCATGAAGGCCACCGTCTATCCGGAATATGTCTGCATCCTGCATGCCGCAAAGCTTCTCGGCCGCCCGGTCAAGTGGACGGACGAGCGCTCGGGCTCATTCATGTCGGATCACCACGGCCGCGACTACGACATGACTGTCGAGGTCGGCTTCGACAAGGAAGGCCTGATCACCGCCGTGCGATTGTCCGGCTACGGCAATCTCGGCGCCTATTGCGCCGCCTTCGGCCCGCTGCTGCCGACGCTCAACGTCACCAAGAACATCATCAGCATGTACCGCACGCCGCTTCTGGAAGTGGCGACGAAATGCGTGTTCTCCAACACCACGCTTGTCTCCGCCTATCGCGGCGCCGGCCGCCCGGAAGGCGCGCTGTCGATAGAGCGCACCATGGATCTCGCCGCCAGCGAACTCGGCATCGATCGCCTCGAATTGCGCCGCCGCAATTTCATCAAGGCCAAGGACATGCCGCACGCGACGCCGGCCGGCACGACCTATGACTGCGGCGATTTCCCCGGCCTGTTCAAAGCCGCGCTCGAGCAGGCCGACGCCAAGGGCTTCGCCAAGCGCAGGCGCGAGAGCAAGAAGGCCGGCAAATTGCGTGGCCTCGGCGTTGCCTGTTACGTCGAAACCACCGCGGCGATGACGCAGGAGCAAGGCGGCATTCGCTTCAACGCCGACGGCACCGTCACCATCGTCACCGGCACGCTCGATTACGGCCAGGGGCATGCCTCGCCCTTCGCGCAGGTGCTCAGCCAGAAGCTCGGCATTCCGTTCGACAAGATCAACCTGTTGCAGGGCGACAGCGATCAGCTGGTGCAAGGCGGCGGCACCGGCGGCTCGCGTTCGGCGATGCTGTCCGGCACCGCGATCGCGCAGGCGTCCGATAAGGTAATCGACGCCGGCAAGAAACTCGCCGCCCATGTGCTGGAAGCGTCAAGCGGCGACATCGAGTTCAAGAATGGCGATTTCACCATCGCCGGCACCGACCGCTCGATCAACATCATGCAGCTTGCCGAGAAGCTGCGCACGATCACTTTGCCCGACGATATGCCGAAAGCGCTCGACATTACGCATGTGACCGAAGCGGTGCCCGGCACCTATCCGAACGGCGTGCATGTCGTCGAAGTCGAGATCGATCCGGAGACGGGCCTCACCCGCGTCGTCAAATATGACGCGGTCAACGACTTCGGCACCGTCATCAATCCGCTGATGGTCGAAGGCCAGGTGCAGGGCGGCATCGTGCAGGGCCTCGGCCAGGTGCTGCTCGAAGGCGCGGTCTATGACGCCGAGGGCCAGCTCGTCACCGGCTCGTTCATGGATTACGCGATGCCGCGCGCGCATGACGCGCCGATGATTACCGTCGCCAACCGCCCGGTGCCGACCAAAACCAATCCGATCGGCGCCAAAGGCTGCGGCGAAGCCGGTACCTCCGGCGGACTTCCGGCCGTGGCGAACGCCGTGATCGACGCGCTGTCGGAGTTCGGCATCAGGCATCTCGAAATGCCGATGACCGCCTCGCGCATCTGGGAAGCGATCGAAGCGGCGAAGGCAAGCAAGACGACGGCGTAAGGCGTATCTGGGACCGCGCGGCTGCGCTCACTTGTGCCGCGGCCAGCCTCGTCTGCCTTCTATCGGCAAATAAGACGCGGATGTCCGGCAAAAAGCTGGGTACAGAGGCGAAGCTTATCGCAGCGATAATCCGACACCGGCCTAGTTCGAGAAGCGGGTCTGTGACGCGCTCCTCACAAAGAGAGCGGAATGGCCGCCTAGCATCCCAAAACTCTCGTGTCAGTTGATGTCCTACGATTATAAAGGCGATATTATACTTCGCGAACCCGCCGCTTTGACTGGTGCCGCTACTTGAGCGGGGAACAAGTCACCGAAACAGTTGGATATGGTGGCACAGCCGCTTGGATTGTCCCGAAGCCGCCGCTCTGCGGCAACCTTTTCTCAGCCTCTGTTTTAAGGCGGCCTGCTTCGGAGAGGACGGCCATCTTAGCTAAGCCGCAGGCGCGCTCATTTTCAAATACGGTCTGCGAAACAACAGGCGGTTGCGCTAGATAAAACCACGTCACTAGCAACACTGTTTGGCCCATCGGCATGCCTTTCGGTCGGGTACTGTTGATGTCGCCTGCGCATTTTGCCTAGCTTCGCCTCAAACCGCGCCTTGTCCTTGTCACCGTCCAAGCCAGTGAGTCCAACCGGCCCCTGACGTTCCGCGCACCCTTCTCATTAGGAAGTGCGCGTTAGGAAAACGGCCTGCCTAAGGCCTCGAAAGATACAAGCGAAGAGGCGCACCCGCGTCGATCACATTCTTGCGCGGCCGCCCTCCCCTCCCAGGAGGGCAAAAAATCACGCCGCGCCCGCCAGCTTCGCGTTCTTCAGCGG
Organism: Rhizobium sp. Q54; assembly: GCA_945861265.1. Taxonomy (GTDB): domain Bacteria; phylum Pseudomonadota; class Alphaproteobacteria; order Rhizobiales; family Xanthobacteraceae; genus Pseudolabrys. The sequence goes on from CAMAUC010000030.1 coordinate 14,771, forward strand.
CATGTTGCGCACGCGCGTGCCCGTCGCCGCGAACACCGCATTGGCCAGCGACGGCGCGGTCGCCGCCGTGCCGGGTTCGCCAATGCCGCCCCACTTCTTGCCGCCGGACAGCGCCAGATAGACCTCGATCTTCGGCGCGTCGGCCAGCCGCACCATTTCATATTGATCGAAATTGTTTTCCTGGATGACGCCGTTCTTGATGGTGAGGTCGCCGTAAAGCGCCGCCGACAGGCCGTAGATCACGCCACTCTGGATCTGCGCCTCGACGATCGAGGGATTGACGACATGGCCGCAATCGACCGCCGCGACGATACGATGCACGCGCACCTCGCCTTTGCCGTTGACCGACACTTCCGAGACCTGGCCGATGATGGAGCCGTAGCACTCGTGAACGGCGATGCCGCGGCCATGACCCTTCGGCAGCGGCTTGCCCCAGTCGCCCTTCTCGGCGATCTTGTCGAGCACGCCGAGGAAGTCCGGCCGATGCGCCAGCAGCGTGCGGCGGAATTTGTACGGGTCCTGACCCGCCGCCTGCGCCAGTTCGTCGACATAGCTCTCCATGAAGAAAGCATTTTGCGACGAACCGACCGACCGCCAGAAGCCGACCGGCATATGCGTGTTCTTCAGCACACAGCCAACGCGCATGTTCGGTATTTTGTAGTTGGTGTTGGCAATTCCTTCGACCGCCTGCGGCTCGACTTCGCTCGACGCTGCTGCGGGATTGCCGCTCGAGCGGTGGATCGAGCCGACCGCGATACGCGCGTCGAACGCCACCGGCAGTCCGTCGGCGCCGAGCGCGGTTTTCAGCTTCACCGCCGCTTGCGGCCGGAAGCGGTCATGCATCATGTCCTCTTCGCGCGTCCACAGAAGCTTGACCGGCTTGCCGACCTCTTTGGCGACGCGGATCGCCTGGCGCATCTCGTCATTGTTGCCGCGCCGGCCGAAACCGCCGCCGAGGAAGCAGTTGTTGATGGTGATATTCTCCGGCTTGAGGCCGGACGTTGCCGCCGCCGACCGCAACGCATTCATGGGACTCTGCGTGCCGACCCAGATTTCCAGTTTGTCGCCGTCGAAGCGCGCGGTGCAATTGAGCGGCTCCATTTGCGCATGCGCGGCATGCGGCGCTTCGTAGAGCGATTCCACGATCTTGCCGCCGGCCGCGACCGTCTTGGCGAAAACATCGTCGACATTGCCGTCGCTTTTCGCATTCACCAGCGGCCCGTCGAGCGAGTCGCGGTACATCTTGGCGAACTGCGCGCTGTCGGTCTTGCCGGCCTCGCCGGTGTCCCAGACCGGCTCGAGCAGCGCCAGCGCTTCCTTGGCGCGCCAGTAGCGGTCGGCGATCACCGCCACCGCGTCGTCGAGCTTGACGATGCGCTCAACGCCGCGCCGGCCCTTGATCGGCGCATCGTCGACGCTTTTAAGTTTGCCGCCCGGCACCGGACAGGCCGAAATCGCGGCATAGACCATGCCGGGAATGCGCGTATCGATGGCGAACTTGGCCGCGCCGTTGATTTTGTGCGGCGTATCGAGCCGCGCCACGGACTTGCCGATCAGCTTGAACTTGTCCGGCGTGCGGATGGCCGGCTCCTTGTCGAGTTTTATCTTCGCGGCGTCGTTGGCGAGCGCGGCATAATCGAGGCTGCGGCCCGTCGCTTTGTGCGTGACCTTGCTGTTGGCGGCCACGCAATCGGACGCCGCCACGTTCCACTTCTGCGCCGCGGCCAGAATAAGCCGTTCGCGGGCCGACGCGCCGGCCTGCAGCAGCATCTGCCACGACATGCGCACGCCGCGGCTGCCGGCGGTGACCATGTCGCCATAGACATTGTTCTCGCGCAGGTTCCGCGTCGGCGAGGCGTATTCCACCTTCACCTTCGACCAGTCGCATTCCAGTTCCTCGGCGACGATCATCGGCAGCGCGGTGATCGCGCCCTGCCCCATCTCGTTATGCGGCGAGCGGATCAGAATGCTGCCGTCCGGTTCGATGGCGAGAAATGCGTTGATCTCGTTCGGCACCGTATCGGGGCCAAAGGTCTGCGGGCGGATCGTCGCGGCATCCGCCATGTCGCCGAGCGCGACGCTGATGGCGAGACCGCCGGCGGCGCTGGCGGTGGCGACGACGAACTGGCGGCGACTGATCTGCGTATTGATGACACTCATGATCGCCCCCTAGATTTTCATCAGCGCGGCGGCGCGGTGGATCGCGCTGCGAATGCGGACGTAAGTACCGCAGCGGCAGATATTGGTAAGGTTGGCGTCGATGTCGGCGTCGGTCGGTTTGGGATGTTCCTTCAGGAACGCCACCGCCGCCATGATTTGCCCCGACTGGCAATAGCCGCATTGCGGCACGTCCTCGGCGAGCCACGCCTGCTGCACCGGATGTTTGCTCTCGGCCGACAGGCCTTCGATGGTGGTAATGGTCTTGCCGGCGACATCGCCGACGACGATGCCGCAGGAGCGCGTCGCCTCGCCATCGACATGGACGGTGCAGGCGCCGCATTGTGCGATGCCGCAACCGAATTTGGTGCCAGTCAGGCCCAATTCGTCGCGAATGACCCACAGCAATGGCGTCTCCGGCTCGATATCGAGCCGATGCTCGGTTCCGTTGACCTTGATGGCGATCATGTCGCTCCCCGCTGGCGCCTTATTATTGAAAAACCGAGAGCATGCGGTCGGCGCCGAAGGACCGCGAATGCCGGAACGTTTAGGTGTGATATTAACACCGCTCGCGGCCGGCTTCATTCACACCTTGTTGCGTTGGCCCACTATTTTATTGCCCGCGGCCGCCTAGCCAACCTTCTGGAAATGCACTGGATTGGCGGGCGCTGCCGGGCCATAGTCCGCGCGCTGCCGGGAAGAAACGCCACATGAGTCTCGCCACCCTCGTCGCCAAGCCCGCCGCGCATGTCCGCCTGATCGGCGTCATCAGCGCGGCGCATTTTACGTCGCACATCTACATTCTCATTCTCGCGCCGCTGCTGCCCTTCGTGCGCGCGGCCTATGGCGTCAGCTATACCGAGATCGGTCTGGCACTGGCTGCCTTCAACATCGTCTCGGCGGCGTTGCAGACGCCGGCCGGCTTTCTCGTCGACTGGCTGGGCGCGCGCACTTTGCTGATCGCCGGCCTCGTTGTCGGAGCATTGTCCTTCATCGTCGTCGGCCTGGTCGATTCATTCTGGGTGATGGTGGCGATGTTCGCCCTCGCCGGCGTCGGCAACACAGTCTATCACCCGGCCGATTATTCGTTGCTGTCGCACCATGTGCCGGCCGAGCGCATCGGCCAGGCCTATTCGATCCATACATTCGCCGGCCTGCTCGGCTCGGCGGTGACGCCGGCAAGTCTGTTGATCATGCAGAACCTGTGGGGCTGGCGCGGCGCCTTCATCGGCGCCGGCCTGTTCGGCCTGCTTGTCGCCGCGGTGCTGATGATGGTGCGCGAGGAACCGGTCGCCGCCGCCAAGCGCGCTGAACCCGGCAAACCGGCGGATGCCACCCCGCAAACCGCGTGGCAATTGCTGATGTCGGCGCCGATCCTGCTCAACCTTTTCTTCTTCATGCTGATCGCACTGATGAGCGGCGGCATGTTCAATTACTCGGTGGTGGCGCTCGATGCGCTGCACGGCACGCCGGTGACGGTGGGCAACGGCGCGCTGTCGGTCCTGCTGTTGCTGTCGGCGATCGGCGTCCTGGTCGGCGGCCTCCTGGTGGCGCGCACCGAGCGGCACGCCTGGGTGGCCTCACTCGGCCTGATCGGCATGGCGGTGCCGGCCGTGCTCATTGGCCTGATCGACCTCGGCACGCTGGGGCTGGTCGCGGTGATGAGCGTGTTCGGCTTTTTCTTCGGCTTCATTTCGCCCTCGCGCGACATGATCGTGCGCGACGTCACGCCGCCGGGCTCATTCGGCAAGGTGTTCGGCTTCGTCACCACCGGCTTCAATCTCGGCGGCATTGTCTCGCCGATGATCTTCGGGGCGATCATGGACGCGGGCCACCCGCGCCTGGTGTTCCTGGTGGTGGCGGCGAGCGCCTTGGTCGCCATCCTGACCGTCGCCACCGTGCCCCGCCTGCCGGCAAAACAATAGGAAAACGGGGCTTGCGGACGGCTTTCGCCGGGCCGGGCCGCGCGCCTCGCTTGAAGCGCATTTAGCCTGACGATGGGCTTGTCAAATCAAACGAATTGCCCCATGTGATGGGCCTCCGGCACGCCGGCAGCAGGCTATTTGCCCGACGCGCACGGCCTTGCTGGGGGATCGTCCAATGGTAGGACTCCAGACTCTGACTCTGGCTATCTAGGTTCGAATCCTAGTCCCCCAGCCATTTTTATTTGTACTTATACATCAAATAATATCAATGGCTTATGGACAGGCCGAAGCGTCGTACCCTAACGCTGCCCCCAACGATTTGGCCCCGACTTACCGTTTTGCCACCGTCGGACAAACGAGCCCCGTTGCACCGATGCTCAACTCCATGACCTCAAGACTGCGGACTTTCATAAGGTGTTGAACGAACCCGCCGATGCAAGGAAGCCGTATCCGGTGTCAACACTCTGCCGTATGGTAGCCGAACCGTAGCGTGAACAGTGGAGAGTGTTGTGGCAACCGGTACTGTAAAGTGGTTCAACCCGACTAAGGGATATGGCTTCGTGCAGCCTCAGAGCGGCGGCAAAGATGTGTTCGTTCATATCTCTGCCGTGGAACGAGCGGGCTTGAGCACGCTCAATGAGGGTGCTGTAATCGAATACGAGATCGTCGCGAACAAGGGCAAGGAATCTGCGGAAAACATTAAAGTGAAGTAACCGCAGACTAATGTGCGTGGGTTGAGTTGTGGCTAGTCGCCGGCGTTGTAACCGGGCAAGTGAGCAACTGGGAGCGGACGCTCACGCGGAAGCCACCGTCCGCCAGACCTTCGAATTGAATTCCTTGCTCGTGCCAAAGCAACTCGACTACCCGTACCGTGGCCCGCCGCGGTTCGGTGTCGCCGCGCTCCAGTTGGTGCACGCAGCGTTGCGTCAGCCCGACCCGCCGCGCCAGTTCGGTCTGGCTCCAGCCGCTCAACGCACGTGTCATCCGGACCTTGGCGGCAAAAGCAAGCCGTTCGAGCCTCAAATGCTCAACGAGATCACCTGAGCGATCATGCGCAAGTTGAGTTGTCATTAGCTCTACAAACCTTTGCCGACGATACGCTTACCTTTGAAAAACCCCCGGCAGTTTCCTGCCGGGGGCTCTTTACATTAGGCGAACTTCGCCTCGATCAAGCGATCAAGGATAGAAGTTACGCTGAATGCGCAGGTGGGCCATCCACGCGCTCTGGTCGGCCGACGTCGCAACGGTACCGGTGTTGCGGGCATCGAGGTTGGTGTACATCACGTCGACACCGACCTCGAGGTTGTTGACCGGAGCCCACGCAGTGCGCGTGCCGACCTGCCAAGTATCCCATTTGCCCGAGCAGCCAGTCGCGATAGCTGCTGCGGTACAAAGGAGACTATCGTTTTCGACGGCCGCATAGCCACCGTAGACCGACGTCTTCCACTTCGGGTTCCAGTTATGCTCGTACGACGCACCCACGCTCCAGGCGGTCGTCAGATGCAGGCTGTCAGTGCCGTTCACCTGGAACACGGCATCGGCGAAGGTACCCGCGCCGCTGGTGCCGCCGCTAACCTTCGACAGGCTGCTGCCCGCCGACATGTACTTGGTGGCACCCTTGGTCCAGTTGTACTGGGCCTGGAAGTAGTCACCAACACCAAGCATCGGCGCATTCACGCGAATGCCGGCGCCGAAAGCGTAGCCAAAGGCGTTGCCCGGATGACCCGCGAGAGCGATGTCATAGTAGGCTGCGCTGGTGTCATGGATCGCACCCATGACCTGCGCACTGCCCCAAGCCTGATCGACGCGCAAGTTGCCGACGAAGTCGGGCATCTTGTTGCCGGCTTTGGCAATCGGCGCGCCGTTAACGTCGGTCGGGAAGCCAGTCGTACCTGAAGCGGTGGAAAAAGCGCCGCCACCGGTCAGGACCGGGGTCACCGAACCGTTACGCGGATCTTCAGCCGAGATCGTGGCCGACAGACCGTTGCCAAGCTGGGCGGTGTAGGCGAAAACCTGATAGCCACCGTCACCCGTATCCGCGCCGCCCGCGGTCCACGCCGAACCGCCGTTATACGACACAGCCGCGTAGTTCATGAAGTCGTAGAACGACTGCGAACGACCGGCGGTGAAGCCGGCGAACTGGATGAACGCACGATTGGCGCTGAAGCCGGCCGGGCCGGCACCAACCGCAGCAATGCTAGCACCAGACGTGGCGCTTGCATCCGCAGCCTTCGCACCCTGCAGCGGATTATCCCCCGACAGACCGACCGCGATGTAGCCGCGCAGCGTACCGTATTCGGTCTGCGAGCGGGCATCGGCCGTGATGTAACCACGGTTACGGGTCATGAAGTCGTGGGTCTGACGGTTGTTGAGGTTGGCGTACATCGGACCAGTCGTCCCGCTGCCGTTGTAGCCGTAATACATCTGCATACGGACCCAACCGCCAACCTTGATGCAAGTATCGGTGCCCGGGATGTAATAGAAACCCGCACCGTACAAGCTACAAATCTTCACGTACTGACCGATTTGCGGCGTGTCGCGCGTCAAATCGCAACGGCGCCAAGGGCGCGGCGGTCGTGCGCCTCCGGTCATGCGCCGCAGAGCGGCCACCGCCCGCCGGGTGCGTCGTGGGTCCGGCGAAAAGCCATGCAATTGATCGAGCGTCCGGGTTTGCCGTCGTGCCATCGAACCGGCGCTTCTGCCAACTAGGTATGGCCTAGGTCGCGCGACAAAAGCCCATATTTAACGGCACAATTCGACTCGAATTGAAACGCGCGCAAGCACGCGATCATTGAGGCTATTGGATTAGGAATTGGTAAACGCCGGCGCCGCGCAAATCTGCGCGCTACGCCAGCAGGTGCTGATGCAAGATATTAATTCTGAAACGCGTGCGCTTCACGTCCGCGCCTTTCCCGGACATGGGCAATGAGATCGATAGAGCAATTTCGAAGCGGCTAGTTCGAACGCTCTGACGCTGGACGAAACGGCGCGCCGTTGCTCAAGCCGCTACCGGCAACGGCCGGCGGAAATGCAATGACGTGCTGGATCAGGTCCGCCGCGTCGCTCAATGTCTCTTGCGCGAGATGCGCGTAACGCTGCGTCGTACGTGCATGCAGATGGCCGAGCAGCCCCTGCACCACGTAGAGCGAAACGCCACGATTGACCAGGAAGCTCGCAAACGAATGCCGGAGATCGTGCAGCCGCACGTCATCGAGACCGGCGCGGTCCCGAATCCGCGCCCAAGGGAAAAACAAAGACGCCGAAGGACGGCCTGTGACTTCGGATGGGAAGATGTAAGGATTGCCGTCAATGCGCGGCGTCGCCGACAACAGCGCGATCGCCGATTGGTTTAAGGCGACGAAACGGGCGCGGCCCGATTTTGATTTCGGCACCAGCAGCGTCTTGTTCTTCCAGTCGATGTAGTCCCATTTGGCGAAAGTAACTTCGTTGCGACGCGCCCCGGTCAGAAGCAGCAGCATGATCGAGCGCGCCGCCGTCTGGTTTTCGTCGTTCTGGATGGCCCGCACCAGATTTTCCGCTTCCCATTCGGTAAGAAAGCGATTGCGCTGAACCTCGGGACCGGCGCTCAGGCCAGCCGCCGGATTGTCAGCGCCGCCCGGCGTCTTCCACTTGCGCGCAAGATTGTAGATATAGCGCAGAATGACGATGACCCGGTTCATCGTGCCGGCGGCGTAGCCGTCCGCTCGCATGGCGTTGATCAGGTTAGAGATAGCGTCGGTCTTAATCTCGTCCAGCGCCAGACTGCCCAGCTTGGGCAGAATGTGGATACGCAGTACCGTCTCGTCAGTCTGCCAGCTGTTCTTGTAGGTCTGCACGAACGGTAAATAGCGTTCGGCGACGAAGTCCTTGAGTTGCGGCACCGCCCGCATTTCGCGCCGCTTCTGCTGCGGGTCGGCGCCAAGCAGCGCCTCGGCCACCACCTGCCGGGCCTTGCGACGCGCCTGATCGATCGCCAGCACGTCGGCCGACCCGATCTTGTATTGGCGCTCGCGTCCGCGCTCGTCGGTGTATCGCTGGTAATATGTCTTGCCGCCCGAGCTTCGCACCTCAAGCATGAAGCCACGCTGGGTTGAATCAAAATAGTCGGCCTTGCGCTGCGCTGGAGCACACGCGGCGGCACGAACGAATTGCGCGGTAAGGACGACGACAGGCATACGCACTCAAATTTTACGTTGGACGAATGTTAGAAGCGCAACAATGCGGCCCACCCGCAAGCAACCAACAGTATTGCGGTGCACTTTAGATGCGTTTGTCCGCAAAGAAATATAATATCATAAAATATATACAACTGTTGCTTTTTTATCGGAAGTATAATCAACAGTATTACTTTAGACTCGAATGGTGATATAGAGTAAACAACTATTTATGGAACGATTACATTGTAAATTTAATATAAATTCATTAGCAATATGAAAGTTGAAGCGTGTATTAGAGACACGCATCTGGGGAATTATTGGTTGTGGAAAGATTATTATACCATTAAATGGCAGGGGATATAATCCACTCAACCTTGGATTGGTCGGAGCGGCAGGATTTGACACTTAGACTGCTTTGTCCAAACCAAAGCGTTGTCGGGTCATCGTCCTTCGATCTGCCCTGGTGACAACTACCTTGTACCTAAGCAATTTAGCGCCGGTATTCTGCGTTTCGTTGATTTTGTAACCGACGTGGACAGCTTGGAACAGGCCATCAACCACTCGGGTGACGCCTAAATCTGTGATTTCAATCATGACGACTATCGACTTTGAGCAAATCAACAATCGTCATTGATCTCGAAGAAACTGACATCTGGCCAAACGCCCTCACCGCAGATGAACTCTCGGCGACGCCATGATGATTCTCTAAGGGAGGCCATGAACGGGAGGCGGTTTCTGAACACCACACCGTCGGCTCCGCTACGGCTGCCTTAGGCGGTTTGCCTCAATGGCCCGAAAGCCGCTTCACTTAGAGGCTCCCCCCCCCCCAGGTCCTCTCCCTTTAGCAGAGCCATAGCTCGAAAATGCTTGCTAAATGGGCCCAAAATCTATTTTTACGGACGCGCGAGCGGAGCCAGTGTGCCGCCTGAACGCTGCCTCCATGACCTTTCTCGCGGTGTCGCCATAAGGTCGCGCTACCAAGACGGAATCGTGTAGGGGCAGCGCCGTAATGCCCTGCTTGAAGAGCGCGGTGACTACGGCGATCAGCATGTCGCTCTCGATGCGCATCAACTTGAATCCCAAACCGTGTTCGAGCAGGTGAGCTATAGGCGCGTGTTTGGCTTTTATCGCCGTAACGGCTTCCCGGAGAGAGACGCCATTAGGCAGTTTTTCGCGAGTGTCGCGGGGCCAGCCTCTGAGGGGCCGTTCGGCAAACAGAAGCGCATTGATAAGCTGCTTCCAACCCTCCCGACACGTGCCATCACCGGTGATGTCGTAAAGATCGGCCCTTGGCTGAGCCTCCCGAGCCCGCACGTATGCTAGACGAGGGAATAGCGAGCCGAAGTCGACGTTGACTACGGGGTCGCCCATGACTCGTAGGAGCCGAAAGCGGTCGGAGCGTTCCATAGTCTCCCAGAAGCCGCCGAAAAATCGACCACCTTGCTGCCAGTCTGCGTTGTTGAATATTCGGCGGAGGCCTCGACGGTAGGGCTCGATGGGTTGCCCGACGTTGTCCAGAGTCAGGGCCGCCCGGCTCTGCCCCGCGATGCTAATTGGCGCGTCTCGCAGCCACGCATTGAGTCTTGCGATCTCACGTCGCCACTGTGCAGTTCGCTTTGTGTCCTCGTAATCAATTGGATCGGCGCGTCCGTCATGATCTTTCGCAGGCTTGAGGATCAATAGTTCCGGCGGGTCTTCCTGTCGGAAGGAGTCCCATTTCAAACTGGTAAGCGACATGCGTTGCTTGTCGCCGCCACCCCATCCGGTTTCGCGTAGCCGCCCACCTTGGCAGAACCCAATAGTTGTGACGCATCGCAATAATTGGCCTGATCGCGAAGTGTACGCGCTCGCAAGTGACGACGAAAATTGAGCTGCACAACGTCGAGGCAAGTTGCCCGGAAAGCGGTACAAATCCGCGACCTTGCACCTGATCTTTTTCACTAATTGAAATTCCGCAAGGAATGCAATCACTTTCCACCGCCAGCGACGAATTGCCCTATGCAGTCCAGCAATAGTGGATCATTCTCCAGTCACTGCTGAAGACCAAAAACCAAAACAGGGGATAGGGAAGCAACGCCATGGCTCAAACCATCGAAGCCTTCGTTGGCAAATCTTTGGACGAAGCAAAGATTTCGCCACTGCACAAAAAGATCATCGGCCTGATCGCTGCCGGATACTTTTTCGACGTCATCGACTTCACGATCTTCGGCGCGCTCGTGCCGTTCATCCTGCAATCGAAGTTCGCAACTGGACCGGAAGTCGGCCTCATCGGCGCGGCCACCGTCTTCGGCATGTTCATCGGTACTGCCGGTCAGGGTCAATTCAGCGACCGCTTCGGCCGCCGTTTCATTTACCAGTTCAATCTGATGCTGTTCGGCATCTTTACCATTCTCGGTGCGCTGGCCCCGAGCGTGACCTTGCTGATCCTGTGCCGGTTCATCGCCGGTCTCGGCCTCGGCGCGGAACAGCCACTCGCCTTTGCCTATGCCGGTGAATACGCACCGAAGGCAATTCGCGGCCGCGTTCTGGCCATCGTCCACTTCATCGGCGGCGCCTGCGTCTGGCCGATCGGTACGGCGCTCGCGCTCCTAGCAGGCGCGGTCGCAACCTCGCCTGAATATGCCTGGCGCTCGGTGTGGCTGCTCATCGGTGCCGGCGCCCTGGTCGTCTGGTTCTTCCGCTTTGCCCTGCCGGAATCGCCGCGCTATCTGGCGACGCATGGCCGCGGCGATGAAGCGCTTGCCGTATTGACCAAGCTCGGCATTTCCGGTCCGACCGAGAAACTCACGACCGACTCCGCCAGCGACACCAAGAGCGATCCGTTCGGCGTCGTCTTCAAGATGTATCCGCAGCGTGTCATCGCCGGCATGATCTGCTTCACGGCGTTCTTCGGCATCGCCATCGGCCTCGGCGCCTGGCTGCCGAACATCATGAACGAAAAGGGCTTCACGATCACCAAGTCGCTCCAGTACACGCTGGCGATGAACTTCGCAGTGCCGTGCGCCAGTCTTTTCATGATGTACGCGCTCGACAAATTCGGCCGTAAGATCACCGCCATCTGCGCTTTCCTCGCGGCGGGCGTTATGGCCATGGTGTTCTCGCAGGCCGGAACCGCGACCGAATTGATCGTTGCCGGCTTCGTGATGATCTTCTTCGTGCAGGTTGCGGGTAATTCGATGCAGATTTTCGCATCGGAAGTGTTCCCGACCAATGCGCGCGCCTCCGGCTTCGGCTGGGCGTCGGGCGTCGGCCGGCTCGCGACTGCGTTCATCATGCCGGCGATCCTGCTGATCCAGACGACCTACAGCCTCACGACCGTGTTCGTCTGTCTGGCCACCCTGCTTGTCATCGCCGCCGCGGCCGTGACGCAGCTCGGGCCGGAATCCCGGCAGAAGGGCCTCGACGAAATCGCACCGCCGACCGTCGGCGTTGTCGAAGCCGGCACGGATTTCTGGCTGAAGTTCGCCGGCGCCGTGTCGCTGCTTCTGTCGTTGAGCTGGTGGCTGTACTTCTATCTGGCCGCCAAGGAAGTGGCGTCCACACTGCCCTGCCTGTTGTACACGTCGGACAAGTGCCAAGCGCTTGTCACCGCTGCCGAAGCGGCCGGCAAGTTCGCATACAAGCCCTATCTGACCTGGATCGGGCTCGCGCTTCTCGTCGTCGGCATCGTCATGAGCATGACGAGCAAGCCGGTCGCCAAGAACGCATAGCCGCGGCCATTGCAAACAGGGCCCGGTTCGGCATGTCGCCGAGCCGGGCCTTGGCAATTCTGATCGCAGGGAATTCATGCAAATGACCGATGCCGCCAAAGCCAGCGCAAATAATGTCAGCCTGCTGTCGCGCTGCGATCAGGGCGGCCGGCTCGACGGCGTGCAGGTGATTGTTCATAAGGGCCACGCCTTTATCGGCCACATGTTCGCCGACGGTTTTTCCGTCGTCGACGTGCGCGACCCGCGCCAGCCGAAAACGGTCGCCTTCGTCGCGGCGCCGAAAAATACCCGCTCGCACCATCTGCAAATTCACGGCGACCTGTTGATGGCCGTCAACGGCCCAAATATCTGGGCGATGCAGCAATATGCCAGCCAGGCCGACTATTACGCCAAGTCGCTGGCCGACTCGCTGACAATCGACAAGCCGTTCGGCGCCGGCGTGCGCGTCTTCGACATTTCCAATCCCGCCTCGCCACGCGAAATCGCTTATCTCGCCATGCCCGGCCTGGGCGCGCATCGCATCTGGTGGGTCGGCGGCCGCTATGCCTATGCCTCGGTGCATCTCGAGGGTTTCATCGACCACGTCCTGGCGGTCATCGACATGGCCGATCCGGCAAAACCCGCGCTCGTCGGCCATTGGTGGCTGCCGGGCATGTGGCGCGCCGGCGGCGAGACGCCGCCCGCCGCGTTCGGCAAGCGCACCGCGCTGCATCACATGATCACCGCCGGCAATATAGGCTACGCCGCCTGGCGCGACGGCGGCTACACGATTCACGATCTCAGCGATCCGGTGAAGCCGAAGCTGCTCAGCCACCGCAACTACTCGCCGCCCTTCGGCGGCGGCGCGCATACGCCCTTGCCGCTGCCCGGCCGCAACCTGCTGATCCTGGCCGATGAGGCGACGACGTCGAGCTGCGCCAATGGTCTCGCTTACACCTGGGTGATCGACGTACGCGCGCCGGACAATCCGGTGTCGATTGCGACACTGCCCACACCGGATGAGGAAGACTTCTGCGCCAAGGGCGCCAAGTTCGGCCCGCACAACATGCACGAGAACCGGCCCGGCTCTTTCATGTCGGAAGAACTGATCTTCGCCACCTATCACAATGCCGGTTTGCGCATCTATGACGTGCGCGACGCCTTCCAGCCGAAGCAGATCGGCTATTTCGTGCCGCCGCCGCCGGAGACCATCGTCGATCAGCGGCCGAATCCGGCCAGGGTTATTCAATCCTGCGATGTGTTTGTCGATAGCAACGGCGTGATGTATCTCACCGACACCAATGCCGGACTTTATATTCTTCAATACGATGGAAAGTAGATAATGATGACCGGGACATTCGGACGCCTCGCTTTGCATACGTGGACCATCGACACCACGCCGCTCGCCACCGCGCTCGACGCGGCAAAGCTTGGCGGCTTCGACGCCATGGAGCTACGGCGCATCGACTTCGAGCGATGCTACGAAGCCGGCATGAGCAACGATCAGGTGCTCGATCTCGTCAAGCAAAGCGGCATTCCGGTCGGCGTGCTTGGCGTGAAATACGGCTTCCTGTTCGCGCAAGGCGACGACCAGAAAGAGCTGTTCGATATTTATCGCCTGTCCTGCCAGAACGCCGTGGCGCTCGGCTGCGACATGCTGATGAGCGCGCCGGGGCAGAACGACGGCACCATCAAGTATGCGATCGAAAGCCTCAAACGCGCCGGCGACATCGCGGCCGAATATGGCCTGCGCATCGGCATCGAATTCAACTCGCAGCACCCTACCCTCAACAACATGGCCGTGCAGCGCGAACTGGTCGAGGGCGCCGGCAGGGCGAATGTCGGCTACCTCATCGACGCCTACCATTTTGCCCGCAGCGGTGCGCCGGGCGCGAGCTTCGGCGACATGCCGGCCGACAAGATCTACTGCTTCCAGTACAGCGACCTGTCGCCGACGCCGGTCACGGGCGTGCGCCGGCCGACCGACCGGCTCGCCCCCGGCAAGGGTGTGGTGCGTTGGACGGAGATTTTCCGTCTGCTGAAGGAAAAGGGTTACACTGGCTATCTCAGCTATGAGGCGCCGAATCCCGAGCTTTGGGCGCAGTCGCCCTATGACGTTTGCCGCGAAGGCGTGGAGTTGACAAAGAAGCTCCTGCGCGACGCGGCCGTCTGATACGTGAATTCAAACATCAAGGCGGCAGCCGCCGCGGGACTTTCAAGGAGAACGTCATGAGCGATCCGTTGTTCGCCGGTCTATTCGACAAGACCATCACCGCCATTCCCGCCGATGTGGCCAAGCAGCGCTACATGACCAGCGTCGCGCCGATGGCCGCCAATCCGGGAAAATGGGTCGAGATGCCGCGCCTGCCGATCCCGACCGGCGAGCACGCGGTGATCGAATGCCAGGGCAAGATTCATATTATCGCCGGTTACGCGCGCCACCGCGTCGATGGCAATTTTCATCAGGTGTTCGATGCCAAGACCGGCGGATGGTCGTTGAAGGCGGAATTCCCGACGCCGTGCAACCACGTCGCCGGCGTCGCCATTGGCTCAAAGGTCTACACTTTCGGCGGTTTCATCGAGCAGAACCGCTGCCCGCATTCGCTCTGCTACGTCTACGATACCGCGACCGATACCTGGTCGCGCATCGCTTCGCTGTCGAGGCCGCGCGGCGCGATTTCCGCCGTGGCGCTCGACGGAAAGATTCATCTGCTCGGCGGCCGCGACGTGCGGTCGGTCGAGTGGCATGAAGTCTACGATCCCGCGACCGACAAATACGAAGACCGCGCTTCGATGCGCGGATCGACCATGACTCAGCCCTTCGTCGGGCAACGCGACCATATGGGCGTGGTAGTCGCCGATGGTCTCATCTTTGCGATCGCCGGGCGGATGGATTCTTACGATTTCAACACCAGCCTGAATGCCGTCTATGATCCGAAGAAGGACTCCTGGAGCTTCCGCGCGCCGCTGCCGACCGCGCGCTCTGGCCCGTCGGCGGTCTATATCGGCGGCAAGATCGTCGTCTTCGGCGGCGAAGCCACCGGCAAGGTCTTCGGCACCAATGAAGGTTACGACCCCAAGACCGATACCTGGGAGCAGCTTGCGCCGATGGCTATCCCGCGTCATGGCCTGCACGGTGCCACGGTCGCGGTGATCGGCAACATGGTGCATGTCCCCGGCGGCGGTCCGATCCCGGGTGGGCGCATCCAGGGCGCCTATCACGACGCCTTCACCTTCGGATGATGGCTTGCCTCTCTCGAGAAAAAAAATGGCGCCGGCATTTCTACCGGCGCCATTTTTTCATGATTGAATTTAGCGCGCCGGGTGCAGTTCAAGCCCGGTCACGCCGACCGCCAGATTGAGGCCGGTCTGGCCCTGCACCGACACCGGCTGCAAGGCCACCGTACGGTCGGAACCGCCGACGAGGACATTCGCGCCAAGACCGGCGCCAACGGTCGCCTCCGCGCCCGCGCCGCCATATTGGCCGGCCAGCGCGCCGAACTTCTTGTTGCTCGGCGCGAACACCGACCACACCATTTCGCCGCCCGAGGTCGCACCGACATCGAGACCGAATTTATTGATCGACCCGACATAGACCTCGCGTGGCCCCGGCTGCGCCGGCGTGAACAAGCAGGTCACGCTTTTCTTGGAAGCGACGATCAGACCGACGCCCGCTGAAATATCGCAGGTCAAAGTGCCGGCCTTGGTCCGAGACTGCGTCGCCGCCGAAACCGGCAAAGCGAGCGGCACGGCAACCGCGGCGACGGCCGCCAAACTGGCAAAAGCGCTCAACGGCTTGTTCATGATATCTCTCCTGATACGTTGCCGAGATCTTCGATTGCCACAATTGAGCGTCGCGTTAAAGTCCCGTGCCGCGTGCGTCAGCGCCAACCATAAACTGACCGGCCGGGATCACGATACGACAGCGCAGGCCGTCGGCCTCGAATTTCAAGTCAACCTCGGCGCCAAGCGCGCGGGCGAGGTTTTTTTCAATGACGATCGAGCCGAATCCCTGCTTGCGGCGGGGCTTCAGTTTGGGGCCGAATTTCTCCTGCCAATCGATTTTCAGCGCATGATCGGCATCCTCGCCGTCCCGGGTCCAAGTGATTGCGATGCGCCCGTCCGACACCATCAACGCGCCGAAGCGCGCCGCATTGACGCTCAATTCGTGCAGCGCCAGACCGAGGTTTTGCGCTGCTTCCGGCTTGAACACGACATCCGGCCCGGTCATCGAGACTTGGGCGTCATCGCGATCGAGATAGACCGCCAACTGCGAACGGATCAGTTCGGTAAGCGAGGCGCCGTGCCAGTTTTTACGTACCAGCAGATCATGCGACGCGGCCAGCGCCTGCAGACGGGCGCCGAACTGATTGAGAAAACTTTGCGTGGAGCCAGCATGCCGCGCGGTTTGTCGCGCCATCGCCTGAATGACCGCCAGCAGGTTCTTCGAGCGGTGCGTCAGCTCCCGCAGCAGCAAACGCAGATGCGCTTCGCCCTCTTTCCGGCCGGTGACGTCGATCGCCGCGCAAGTCAGCCCGACAATGCCACCAGCCTCGTCGCGTAGCGGCTCGATATGAATGTCGTACCAGCGTTGATCTGGCTCACCGTCGAATGCGATTTCCGCATTTTTCGGCTGGCCTGTCGCGAGCACAGCGAGCTTGAGCGCGCGGATGCCGGCACCGGCATTATTCGGCCAAAGTTCGTCATCGGTCCGGCCAAGAATGTCGTCGACAGATAGACCCAGAAGACCGTGGCTGATCGCCGTGTAACGTAAATCAGCGTCCTGGGTGTAAACGACGATATGCGACCCGCGTATCGCATTTTCGTAGCGTTCGAGCCGCCCGCGCAACAAACGAATCTCCATCGACTGTGCATCGACGTGCTGCTCAAGGCGCCGGCATTCGGCTTCCAGGATTTCTATCTGTGATCTGCCGCGTTCTGGGGCAGTTCCCGCTGGATCGTCGCGCGCCATTTGAACACCTTCCATGACCTGCCCGCGGTCCCAACGTGCGGGTGCGCGTCAGGTTCACTACCAGGTGCCGGCGCCATCACGATTTTTCTGAATGGCGACTGGCGAGGCGCGACCTAAAATGAGTGCTGCTCCAACCGGAGCAGCACCGCAATATGACGTCCGACAATGCACGGGCCTATCAGCTGGCCTTGCGCTCGCGTCTTTTGGCGTTGCGGGCAAAAAACAACGCCTGGCTCAGCACGGCGGAAACGGTCGCCGGCTGAAACGGCTTGGCGATCAGGAACGCCGGTTCCGGCCGCTCGCCGGTCAGGAATCGCTCTGGATAGGCGGTGATAAAAATTACCGGCACCTCGAAAGAGCGAAGCATCTCGTTGACCGCATCCAAGCCTGAACTGCCATCGGCCAACTGAATATCGGCCAGGATGACGCCCGGCTGCTTGACCTTGGCCAGGGCAATTGCCTCGCTATGGGTGCGGGCTACGCCCAGCACTTTGTGACCGAGGCCTTCGACCAGCGCTTCCAGGTCGAGAGCGATGAACGTCTCGTCCTCAATGATCAGCACGTCGGTGGCGATTTCGGCGGCGAGTTCACGGCCGGAGTCTTCCACCAGTTGACGAAGGGTCGGGACATCGACGTCGAGAACCTTTGCCGCTTCGTCTTCCGACAACCCTTCCAGCGCCACCAGCAGGAAGGCCTGCCGCGGCATCGGAGCGATCTGGGACAGATGGCGCTCGACCGGCTGGTTATCGTCGGGCGAAGTCGCCTGGCCGTTCACGCCGACCGAATTCCAGATTTTGGTGAACAGGCTGTAGAGCCCGATCCGGGTCGAAGCGTTGCTATCGATGACTTTGGGATCCTGGATCAGGGCTTCCAGCGTGGCCGCCACATAGGCGTCACCGGAGGCCTGGCTGCCCGTCAGAGCACGAGCGTAACGGCGCAAATATGGCAAATGCTGTGCAACCGATTGAGATGTCGACAAGAATTCCTCCCGAACGAAAACTGCCCTGGCCCCGCTGGACGTGGCCCCCATAGGTTGCTGAGAACCTACCCCCTAGCAACGTAGCATATTGAAAAAAGTTCCCGATCCGGGGAACCATTTGCGGGGTCAAAGGTTTTGAATGCACACCAGATGGGGGGAACCTGGCTCGGTGTCGGGCAAGGGACTTGGGGGCCACAGATGAACGATCGCGAGAAACCCGTGGGACAACAAAAACCAATGGAAACCCCAGCCGCGCACGGCAAGAAATCCGAGGCTAAACCGGCCAAGCTGGGGCGCGAGGTACAAGCCCGCCTCGGCCAGCAATTACGCGCCATGTACGACGACGTTCTCAACCAGGGCGTGCCAGACCGGTTTGCCGATCTGATCAAGCGCATCGACGTCAACGGCAACAATGACAAGCAGTAATGGCTATGGACGACACAGTCCGAAATTCCATTCTTGCCGCGGTGCCAAGCCTGCGCGCCTTCGCCATCTCGCTGTGCGGGAATGTCGATCGCGCCGATGACCTGGTTCAGGAAACCATGTTGCGCGCCATCGCCAATATCGACTCGTTCCAGCCGGGCACCAACATGTCGGCCTGGCTGTTTACGATCCTGCGCAATCATTTCCGCTCGGAATATCGCAAACGCCGCCGCGAAGTCGAAGACAGCGACGGCCACTATGCCGATAGTCTCAAATCGCAGCCCGAGCAGCACGGCCACATCGAATTCGCCGAATTCCGAAAGGCGCTTGGCTTTTTGCCGGCCGACCAGCGCGAAGCGCTCATTCTGGTCGGCGCCTCGGGCTTCTCGTATGAAGAAGCCGCCAATATCTGCGGCTGCGCAGTCGGCACCATCAAATCGCGCGTCAATCGCGCTCGCACCCGGCTTGCGGAAATGCTCAACGTCAACGGCGCCGACGATTTCGGACCGGACGAACAGACCCGCGCCGTCATGGCCGGCGGCGGCGAATAGCCCCCAACTCCTTCCGCGCGATTACCGACTCTTCATTACGGAACCGACCGGCTCGTCCGCGGGTTCACGCTTTATCGATTGTGTAACGGAGTATAGCCATGGCGCCGCGGCCTAGCTGGAAGGGTTTTTTGAAGCTGTCTTTGGTGGCATGCGCGGTGTCGATGTATCCGGCGACGACGACCAGCCAGCGCATTCGCTTCAACATCATCAACAAGGCGACCGGCAACCGTATCCACAACGAAGTGGTCGACGCCGAAACCGGCGAGCCCGTCGACGCTGAGGACCGCGTCAAGGGATATCAGGTCGAGAAAGGCCAATACGTCTTGCTCGATGACGAGGAACTCGACAACGTCGCACTTGCCAGCACCCATACGATCGACATCGACGAATTTGTGCCGATGGCCGACGTCGACCGGATTTATCTCGACGAGTCCTACTATATCGCGCCGCAAGATGAAGTGGCGCAGGAAGCCTTCGCCGTTATCCGCGAAGCGATGCACAAAGAGGATCTCGCCGGCCTCGCCCGCGTCGTCGTTTACCGGCGTGAACGGCTGTTGCTGTTGCGGCCCCGCGGCAAAGGCCTGATGGCCACCACCCTGCGCTATCAGGACGAGGTCCGCGACGAGAGCGAATATTTCGACGATATCCCGTCGACCAAAGTGCCTGCCGATATGCTCAAACTGGCGACGCACATTCTCGAGACCAAAAAGGGCAAGTTCGACCCGGCCAAATTCGAGGATCGCTACGAAACCGCGCTCAAGGAATTGGTCAAGGCCAAGCAGGCCGGCAAGAAACCGCCGGTGGCGTCCGATTCCAGACCGAGTAATGTGGTCAATCTGATGGACGCGCTTCGCCGCAGTGCCAAAGCCGATCGTGACAAGGCTGACCGTCGTGAACCCGCGCCAACCCGGCGCAAAACCAGGGCTCGCAAACCGGCCGCGCCTCGGCGCAAGGTGCGAAAGGCCAGTTAGAACGGCGGTTTTCGATGGCCGGGCTGAAGACCTATCACGCCAAGCGCCGGTTCGGTGTCACCGCCGAGCCAAAGGGCAAGATCGCGCGCAGGGCCGGACAGGCTTTTGTCATCCAGAAGCATGCGGCGCGCCGCCTGCACTACGACCTCCGCCTCGAGCTCGACGGCGTCATGAAAAGCTGGGCGGTGACGCGCGGCCCCAGTCTGTCGCCGAGCGAAAAGCGCCTTGCCGTGCAAGTCGAGGATCATCCGATCGACTATAACAAGTTCGAAGGGACCATCCCCGCGGGGGAATATGGCGGCGGCACCGTCATGGTCTGGGATCGTGGCACCTGGTCGCCGGAGCACGACGCCCACAAGGGCCTGAAGAAGGGCCACCTGTCCTTTTTTCTGAATGGCGAGAAACTGCACGGCCTCTGGCATCTCGTCCGGTTGAAACGGCGGCGCGGCGAGAGCAAAAACAATTGGCTGCTGATCAAGTCCGACGATGAAGCCGCCGGCAAGCCACGCGACAAGGACATATTGGAAGAAGCGCCGCTCTCGGTGAAAACCGGCCGCACGATGGAAGAGGTCGCCACCGGCCGTTCAAGGTCCAAAGCTGTGAAAAAACAGACCGCGCAGAAAAGAAAAACGGTCGCGAAGGCTAAAAAAACAAAGGCGAAAAAGACAAAGCCGGATTCTGTAAAAGCCCCGAAACCAAAACGCGCGCTCGCCGCTGCCGCACGGCAAATTCGCAAGGTCTCGTCGGCGGAAAAACCCGCGGCTCTGCCCGCATTCGTCAAGCCGTGCCTGGCGACGCTCGCAGAGAAAGCCCCCGACAGCGGCAATTGGATTCACGAAATCAAGTTCGACGGCTATCGTCTTCAAGCCCGGCTCGAAGACGGAAAGGTCGTCCTGCTCACCCGCAACGGTCTGGACTGGACTGGCAAATTCCCTGGCATCGCCAAAGCCGTCGCGGCGTTGAAAGCAGACCGGGCTTTGATCGACGGCGAGTTGGTGGTTGACGATCCGGACGGCGTCTCCAGCTTTTCACTCCTGCAACAAGAACTGACGTCGGGGCGTCCGGATCGCCTGGTCTTCTATGCGTTCGATCTCATGCATCTTGATGGCGTCGACATGCGCCCGCTGCCGCTCTTGAAGCGCAAGGACGCCCTCGCCAGACTGCTAAATCGTACGCCGACAATCGCCACAATCCGATTGAGCGAGTCGATCGACGAAAGCGGCTCGGTCCTGCTCAAGCACGCCTGCCGCATGCATCTGGAAGGCATCGTCTCGAAGCGCAGCGATGCGCCCTATCGCTCCGGCCGCGGCCACGACTGGATCAAGACCAAATGCACCGACCGGCAGGAATTCGTCATTGCCGGCTTTGTCCCCGCCAGCAACGACGCCCGCGCCGTCGGCGCGCTGGTGCTCGGCGTCTTTGACAAAGGCAAACTGCGCTATGCCGGCCGCACCGGGACTGGCTTCACGCACGCATCAGCGAGCGAACTTTATCGAAAACTTCACGGACTGAAGCGCGACCGCACCAGTTTTGCCGCACTGCCTTCGGAAGAGCGCGGCACGCGCAGCCCGGTCTGGATCGAGCCTGCACTGGTGGCGGAGGTTGATTTCCACGGCTGGACCCATGGCGGCCGCGTTCGCCATGCATCGTTCCAGGGCTTGCGTGAGGATAAGGCGGCTGGCGACGTCGTTCACGAAGTGAAGGACAAGGCTGCCGCGGCAGCGGCCGCAAACAAGTCCGCGACCGTCAAAAAGCGAAGCGCTCCGGTCGGCAAATCAAGCGTAAAAAAAGCCGGCAAGAACGCCAGGGCCGTTGTCGGCTCAATTACGCTTACCCATCCGGACCGCGTCTATTGGGAAGATGCCGGTGTCACGAAAATGGACCTCGCTAAATACTATCGCTCGGTCTGGAAGTGGATGCGCCCGCACGTCGCCGGCCGGCCGATCTCGCTGCTGCGCTGTCCCGAAGGCGCCGCCGGGCAATGCTTCTTTCAGAAGCACGCGGCCGCCGGCATCGCCACCGACCATCTGCATCTGGTACCGGAAAAGGGCGACAAGATCATTACCATCGACGAACTCGACGGCTTGA
>CAMAUC010000031.1 GCA_945861265.1 Rhizobium sp. Q54
ATCAACGTGCACGACCAGTGGGCCTGCGAATCGATGGGAACGATCCAGGATCGTACGAGGGAGCACCTTGGCCAGTCCGACAAGGCGATCAGCGCCTACCGGCGGCTGCTGCGGCAAGCGATCGACGACACCCGGAACGGCGGCAAGCCGCTGATGGTGCTCGACGCGCGCCAGGCGCCGAACCTCACCGGCCCCGCCGCCATCGACGGCATCGGCCCGAGCGAGGACTGGCAGGGCTACTGGCAGAAGACCGACCAGACCAAGCGCAAGGCCGCGAGCTGGGCGAATGGGCGGTGAGGCTTGCGGATGAAGTGCAGTCTCTCCGCGTCATGGCCGGGCATAGCCGTCCGAAGGACGGCGTCGCTTCGCTCGCCTATGTCCCGGCCATCCACGACTTTCTTTCTTACTTTGAAAAGCAAGACGTGGATGCCCGGGACATAAAGGCGTTCACGCCCGTCTTCGACGGGCTATGCCCGGGCATGACGGATTTTGAATGACGCTATCCTTTCCACATACCCCGCTATCCATCTTGCGCGCGGGGGCATACCATTACCGCAAGGCCGCAAAGGCCGAACGAAAACAAATGCCCCGGGGAGGCAATGATGGCGGATCAACCAGTCGTTCAGGTGTCACGTCTGCTGGACGAGCGCGGCCTAAGCTCGTTTCAGATCATGCTAATCGTCTGGTCGTTCTTCATCGTTCTCATTGACGGCTACGACATTGCCGCGATCGCCTTCGCCGCGCCCAGTCTCGCCAAGGAGTGGGCCTTGAAGCCGGGCGCGCTCGGGCCGGTGTTCAGCGCCAGCCTGATCGGCATTCTGTTCGGCTCGGCGCTGTTCGGCTTTATCGGCGACCGGTACGGCCGCAAGGCGGCTTTGGTCTGGGCCAATCTGGTGTTCGGCGTGTTCACGCTCGGCGCCGCCTATTCCACCAATCTCGACCAGATGTTCTGGCTGCGCCTGCTCGCCGGCCTCGGCATCGGCGGCGTCATTCCCAACGTCGTCGCCATCAACGCCGAATCGGCGCCGCGCAAATTGCGCGCGACCCTGGCGATCATCGCCGTCGGCTGCGTGCCGCTCGGCGGCGCCATTCCCGGCTTCGTGACCGCGGCTTTGGTGCCGACGCATGGCTGGCAGATTATTTTTCTGATCGGCGGCATCGTGCCGATTATCATCGCCATCGCCGCGCAGATCGGCCTGCCGGAATCGATCAAATACATGGCGCTGCACGAGAGCCAGCGCGGCAAGATGGAAAAAACCATTAAGGCGATCCGGCCGGACTATGTCGTGCCGCCCAATGCCAAATTCGTCATCGAGGACGAGAAGCAATATGCCGGCTTCAGCCCGGGCCATCTGTTCCGCGATGGCTTGGCGCTGATCACGCCGTTGCTGTGGCTGCTGTTTGCGCTCAACCTGATGGGCTATTTCTTCCTCATCAGTTGGACGCCGACCTTGATGATCGCGGCCAAGCTGCCGCCGGCGACCGCGGCGCTGGCTGGCGCCAGCCTTCAGGTTGGCGGCACCGTCGGCGCGCTGCTGTTGTGCTGGTGGCTGCAAAAGCACCGCTTCCTGGCGGTCGCTATCCTGTTCGTGGTCGCCGTTCCGGCGGTCGGCGCCATCGGTTTTGCCGCCGGGCTGGCGTCGCAGACCGCGGTGCTGGTGACGATCTTCGTCGCCGGCTTCCTGGTGCTCGGCATCCAGTCTGGCATCAACGTGATCGGCGCGATGGTCTACCCGACCTCGCTGCGCGCCAACGGCTCGGGCTGGGAACTGGGCATTGGCCGCATCGGCTCGATCGTCGGGCCGCTGGTCGGCGGACTGTTGATCGGCTTGCCGGTCGACCAGCTCTATATGTGGTCGGCGCTGCCCTTCGCCGCCGGCGCGGTGATCTGCTTCATCATCCACCGCCTCAACGCCGCGCGGCTCGCCGCCCATCCGGAACTCAAAGACGCGCAATAGCGTCTCCCGCACCGAACGAAGCGCCCCCGGCGATACGCCGGGGGCGTTTCTGCGTCAGAACGGCTCGTAGTCGCGCAAGGCCGGGATCACCTTCTCGCCGAACAGTTTGATCGAGCGCATCAGGTCGGCCTGCGGCAGATCCGAAAAATTGAACTCGCCGAGGAACACGTTGAACAGGCCGGCTTTGGCGGCGGCATGAATCTTCGCCGCCACGGTTTCGGGTGAGCCGATGAACACCAGCTCGTGCTTCATCAGGTAATCGGCGTCGAACAGATTGGCCATGATCTCGGAGGCGCCCGGTTCGCCGCGGCCGATGAATTTTTTGGCGTGCTCGCGCACGCGCTCCTCGAAGGTCTCGCCGGGTTTGGCGTGCGGCAGAAATCCCTCATAGGCGCGAGCCGCGCGTTTGAGCGCGACATCGATCGCCTTCTCGTCGGTGTCGTCGACATGGACGATGGTGCAATAGGCGATGTTGGGCTTTTTCGGGTGACCGGCCTTGGCCCAGTCCTCGAGAAATTTTACATAGCGCGGCGCCGCGTCCTTGCGCGGATAGATCAGGAAATAGCCTGGGTTGATGCCGTTCTTGGCGCAGAATTCCAACGTCTGGGGATCGCGGCTCATCATCCACAGCGGCGGATGCGGCTTCTGGAACGGCTGCACCGAGATTTCCGCCGATTCGGTCTTGTGGTTGTCGCCGTTAAACGAGAACGGCTGCTTCTCGCCATAGGCCGCGCGCATGTAATCGACGAATTCCAGCGTCGGCGACTTGCGGAAACTGTAGTCGAGGCCGAACGGCTTGAAATATTCGGCGCTGATGCCCGGCACCAGGCCAAGCTCCATGCGCCCGCCCAGCATCTGGTCGACGATGGCGATCTCCTCCACGAGCCGCAGCGGGTGATAGAGCGGCACGATGTAGCCCATCGGCCCGATGCGCAGGTGCTTGGTGCGCGCGCCGGCGCCGACCGCGTAGAGGCTGGGCGAGGAAATCCAGCTTTCGTCGGGGCGAAAATGATGCTCGACGCAGAACGAATAGTCGAAGCCCAGGCCGTCGCACAATTCCAGTTCGCGCCAGAGTTCCTCGTAGCGCTGGTGCGGGGTCATGCCCGGCTTGGCCCAGATATGCGAAAAGTGCGCGAATTTCATCGTTTCTTCCCTGTGACGGCTTTTATTGGCTCTGGAACGCAGCGACGGCTGCGCCTATCTTAACGGACGGAACCGCGAAGGATACCGCTCATGACCGACAAGATTTCCGATGACAAGACCCGCACCGAACTGGAAGCCGCGGTGTACCGGCGTCTGGTTGAGCACCTGCGCGGGCGCAACGATGTGCAGAACATCGACCTGATGAATCTCGCCGGTTTCTGCCGCAATTGCCTGTCGAACTGGATGAAGGAGGCGGCCGACGCCACGGGCCTGCCCATGTCCAAGGACGAGAGCCGCGAGATCGTTTACGGCATGCCCTACGACGAGTGGCGCGCCCGGAACCAGAAAGAAGCGTCGCCGGAGCAGAAGGCGGCTTTCGAGAAGTCGCACCGGCACTAGGCCGCGAAAAATATTTTTTTGTCTGCCCAAGATTCTTTCACTTTGCCAAGATTTTTCACTTTGCCATGTGAACAACGTGGATGACGGGCCTATTTCCTTGACCTGAGGCCCGGTAATTCCGAAACCTCACTGGTAATCTGGCGGCATGAATGCCGCGCTTGGGTAATCTGGCGGCGTTGACGGCCGCGTTTAAGTTTCAAGGAGTTCTCGATGCCTTCTTCCGCAGCGGCCGAACAAGAAGCACCATCAACCCGCTTCGCCAAAGACCAGCTCAAGGCGATCATCGAGCGCATCGAGAAGCTTGAGGAAGAAAAGAAGGCGACCTCCGAGGACATCCGCGATGTCTACGCCGAAGCCAAGGGCAACGGCTTCGACGCCAAGGCGCTGCGCGCCATCGTACGCATGCGCAAGATGGATTCCGACGAGCGCCGCGAGCAGGAAGAGATCCTGGAAACCTACATGCACGCGCTGGGCATGTTGCAGTAGGCGACGGACGTATGTGCGGCTAGCGCAGCGCCGCCGTCATCTGCTCGGTGAACGTCGCAGTTGCCAGGAACTCGATCGCCTGGCCGTCGAAGCGGTCGGCGGTCATGCCGAGATGCGGGTCGTCCGCGAACGTCATCACCAGCGACTGCGCCGGCTTGTAAAATAGATCGGCCGAAGCGCGCATCGGCGGCGCGCCAAGATACGTCGCGGTCATCGCGCCGCTGATGCTCGGCGCCAGCAGGACAGCGCGCAGCCACGGGCTGCCGGGATTCAGGACGCCGCCGCTCAGCGCCGGAACGAAGGGCACAGCGAAAGCCTCGGCGGCGGCTTTCGCCGGCATCGCCGGCGCAGGCACGCGCGCCACGGCCGCGTTCGCCGTTCCGATGAGCGAACTTCCTATTTTTGAACTTCCCAGTGATGAACTTCCCATGGGCTTAGCGCGCACAGGCGGTATCGGCGCAGGCGTCTCGGCATAGGCCAGCGACGGCGCGGTGCTGGCGGTGATGTCGGGCTCGGCGTCGGCAACCGCGAAAGGCGGCTGCGCGTCGACCGTCGCGGCCTCGCTCAAAGGCTCGAGGTCGCTGCTTTCAATCTTGCTGTTCCAGGCTTTGCGCGTGTCGGTAGCGACCAGCGCGGCGACTGCGACCGGCCGCGCTGCCGGCAGCGGCACCACGCGCTCGACGGCGACCTTCCGCGGACCGGCGGCCAGAGACACGGACGACGGTTCGTTGCCGCGACGCTCGACATCGGCCAAAGCCAGCGCATAGCCCGGCAGCGGCTTGCCATCGGACGGCACATGCACGGTGCGCCCGTCCGGGAACACCTTGGCCAATTGGTCGTGGGTCATGCGCGGCCAGTGCCGGACCGTGCCGGTATCCATGTGCACGAAAGGCGAGCCTGAGGTTGGATAGAAACCGACGCCGCCGCGTTGCAGGCGCAACCCCACTTCGCGCAATTTTTCCAGATCGACGCCGGGAATGGCGAAATCCATCGCCTGGCCGGTGACGTGATTGCTGTTCTGGGCGACGCCGCTCGAGCGGGCGCGCAGCATGGCGTTGGTGCCGGGCGCGCGATAGCCGCAGATCACCTCGATCGGCTGCTTGCCGCCGACGTCGCGATAGGCGAGCCACAGGATGTCGTACAGCTTGGGGTCCATACGGGTGGACTCCTCGCGCCGCCAGTCGCGCATGAACCAGTCGAGCTTCCTCAGCGCGGCGTCGTCATAGCGGCCATCGCGCTTGTAGGTGACGGTGATGGTCTCGCCGGTATGCAGGTGGTGAAACGACAGGGTGCGGGTGTCGCCTTCGGCCGACGCGGTTTGCAGCGAGTCGTTGGCGCCGAGCAGGATCAGCCCGGCGAGGCCGAGCGGCAAGCCCAATGACAGGCAATGCCGCGCGGTGGAGCGCAGCATGGACAGCCCATACGATTGCCGACAACCGCCACGCGCTGTCACAGATCTGTTCCGCCGATACCGCTGCCTCAGGGACATCGCCACGCCTGATCGAGGCCGTCGCGACGACGGCATAGTGTTGTCGGGCTTTGGTTAACCGACCCTTTATCGGTCGGATTTACCCCCGGAAGCCATGATGCCTACGGGGGGAAATGGGCGGAAAAAGGCCGCGCGCGGGGCGGCCGTGGGGCGACCTTGGCGGCGACCTTGGGGTTGTCCTACCGGAAGACGTGATCGAAGAACGTAAACGGGCTCGATACTTGGCGGCGCTCGACCCTGTTCAGGACTTCCTGGTTGCTGCGCATGGTGAGGAGTTCGTTCTTGGGCTCCGGCGGCGGCGCCACGTCGGCGACCCGGCGCTCGTCCGACTGCATGATGGCCTTGATGCGCTGGTCGAAGCCGTAAATGTCGTCGCGGACCACCAAAGTGCCGGCATCGTCGATATAGGCGGTCTGATAGGTCAGATGCACCATCGGCCGCTTGTCGAGCTTGAAAGTCTTTTCTTCCTGCCCGACCAGGCGTTCGATCTGGCGGACGTCCGGCGCGGAACCGGCCAGCGCCAGGCCGAGCATGACCTCGCCGAACTTGATCGGATTTTCCACCCGCATGCAGCCATGGCTGTAGGCGCGCCGCTCGCTGGCGAACAGCCGCTTCTCCGGCGTGTCGTGCAGATAGACCTGGAACTTGTTCGGGAA
Source organism: Rhizobium sp. Q54 (assembly GCA_945861265.1). Classification (GTDB taxonomy): domain Bacteria; phylum Pseudomonadota; class Alphaproteobacteria; order Rhizobiales; family Xanthobacteraceae; genus Pseudolabrys. The sequence continues at coordinate 6,132 of CAMAUC010000031.1, forward strand.
GTTGAACTTGATGCGGCCGAGCGCATTGGCCGCGCCCGGCGGCTGCACCACATTGATGTGGCCGTCCGGTCCGCGCTTCACCTCGAGACCCATGCGATCGAAGATCTGCGGGTCGCTGGCGTAAACCGGCAGCAGTTCGTTCTGGATGATCGACTGCGGCACGTACCACGACGGATTGACGACAACATTGTCCATTGCCGCGGTCAACAGCGGCGTCTGCGTCTGCGGCCTGCCGGCGACGATCTTGGTTCGCCAGGCGATCTTGTCGTCGCGCACGACCTTGAGCGTGTAGTCGGGAATGTTGACCATCACATAGGTTTTGCCGAGATCGCGCGGCAGCCAGCGCCAGCGTTCCATCGTGGCGGCGACGGCGTCCGCCTTCTGCGCGGCGTTCGGACCGTTGATGGCGGCGAGCGTGCGGGCATCGATCACGCCGGTCGGCTTGATGTCGGCGCGCGCCTGCACGGCCTTGACCGCGTTGAGCAGCGCCTTGTCGTAAACCAGTTCGTCCGGCTTGCCGGCTTCCTTCTGAACCTTGACCAGCTTGAGCTTGCCGGTGCGCTTGTCGCGCACTTTCATCGTTTCCTGCGTCGCCGCCCCAGCCGCGAGGCTGACGTTGAGGCGCTCGCGCAACTGCGGCACGCGCGCATCCTTGTCGCCCGGCTTGATCGCGGGACCGCCGGCGATGCGGCGGTCGGCGTCGTTACGCGATCCGCCGGCGCGCAACTCGGCGAGCTTGGCCTTGAGCGCTTTGTACGCCTCATGCGGCGGATCGAAACTGTTGAACGCGGCGTTGATGTCGCGGGCCTCAGGGATTCGTTTGAGAATGTCGGCCGGCTCGGGCGTGTGCGCGCCGTAATCGACTTCCGCGACGACGCGGTTCGGCGCGATGCGGCCCGCCGAGAGATGACGGGCGAAGGTCATGATCGATTGCGTCAGCCTGATATCGGCGGCGGCGAGCGCGTCGGCGCCGGTCGCGGCTGCGAAGTCCGGCGCCGGATAATCGGTGGGGTCGAGCGCGTCGGCGCTGGCATTCTTCAAGCGGGCGATCACCGCCTTGGCGTTGCCGGTGAGGCGGTCGTCGCGAATCCAGATCGGCGCGAACTGGCGCGCCGTGTAATAGCTTTCCAGCGCCTTGCGCTCGGCCGGATTGTCGATGCGCTTGTCCAGCTTCTTGACCTGCTCGCGCAAACGGTCGGCGATCTGGCTGTCACTGGCGGCTAGTGCCTTGTCGAGCGGGGTGAGCTCGCTGGCATTTGCCGACGCAGCGGGCTCCGGCGCGGCCGGCGTTTGCGCCAGCGGTTCCGGCTTTGCCGGTTCGCGCGGCGCGGGCTGCGCCGCCGGCGCGATCTGGCGAATGGCGTCGGGCGCGGCGGCCGAGATGCGCGGCGTTGCGACGATCAGCGCCAGCATGGTGCCGGCAAGGAAATGGTCGAGCCTTACATGACGCATGAACTTGAACTCCACACGCATTCGCCAACGGAATGCTTCATATGCCGGGCAGTGTCCTAACCGGTGCGGCCCCCGACGCGCCTGTAGCCAATCCAGCGGCGCCATTATGCGGTGGAACGCATAGGCGGTTCAAAGATTTTCGCCGTCGTGCGGGCGCTTACTTCGCATCAAAGCTAACGCTGAATCTAATCGTTAAAATTTTAACGATTATTCAGCCGCCATTGTTTCGTTAACCGCGACTTCGGCGGCTTCTTCTTCAAGACCGAGGCCTTCCAGCTTGCGATAGAGCGTCGAGCGGCCGATTTTCAGTTTGCGCGCGACCTCCGACATCTGCCCGCGGTAATGCGCGATGGCAAAACGGATGGCGTCGCGCTCGATATCCTCGAGCGGTCTCACATCGTTGTGAGAATCGGTTAACGGCAGAGATGGCGCGACCATCGTCAGGCCGGGCTTCAGCCGCGCCATGCGGTCGCTGATGCTGAGGGGAACATCCGCCGGCATGTCGGGCGCCATATCGGGCGACGCCTCGATCAACTGCTCCGGCTGATGGTCTATGGGCTGCGCCGCCGGATCGGCCGTCACCTGCGGAAATTCGTTCATCCCGACGCTGTCACCGTCGGCGAGCACGACGGCGCGGAAAATCGCATTCTCGAGCTGGCGCACATTGCCCGGCCAGCGGAACGCGGCAAGCTGCGCCATGGCCGAACCGTCGAGCGCACGCAGGCGCTTGCCCTGTTCGGCGGCGATGCGGGTGAGGAAGTGACGCACCAGTTCGGGGATGTCTTCCGGACGCTTGCGCAAAGGTGGGATCGTGATCGGAAATACGCACAGGCGGTAGAACAGGTCTTCGCGGAAGCGGCCGGCCTTCACGTCGGCGATCAGGTCGCGGTTGGTCGCCGAGACGATGCGGACATCGACCTTGACGGTCTTGCGGCTGCCGACCGGCTCGACTTCGCCTTCCTGCAGCGCACGCAGCAATTTGACCTGCGCGGCCATCGGCAGTTCGCCGACCTCGTCGAGAAACAAAGTGCCGCTGTCGGCTTCGATGAACTTGCCGGTGTGCTTCTCAGTCGCGCCGGTAAAGGCGCCCTTCTCGTGGCCGAACAGGATCGACTCCACGAGGTTCTCCGGCATGGCGCCGCAATTGACCGCGACGAAGGGCCGGGCGCGGCGCTCGCCAGAGCCGTGAATGGCGCGCGCCATCAATTCCTTGCCGACGCCGCTTTCGCCTTCGATCAGAACGGGAATAGTGGAGGCGGCGGATTTTTCGGCGGCGCCCAGCACAGGCTTCATCGCCGGCGAGCGGCTGATGACGTCGGACAAAGTCAGAGTGCCGTCGCGGCTGCGCTTGACGCGCTGCAATTCGCTGGCCAGCGCGCGGGTGGCCAGCGCATTGCGCAAGCTCACTTCCAGCCGCTCGGGCGAGGCGGGCTTGACGACGAAGTCGGCGGCGCCGGCCCGCATCGCGGACACCACATTGTCGATGCCGCCATGCGCGGTCTGCACGATCACCGGGGTGTCGAGCCCGGCCTGGCGCATGCGCGCCAGAACGCCGAGGCCGTCGAGGTCGGGCATCACCAGATCGAGCACGACGCAGTCGACCCGGGTCGCCTGATCGCCAAGGAGGAGGCTAAGAGCGGCATCGCCGCCATCGGCGGTCAGCGCCCGGTAGCCGAAACGCTGCGCCATGGCCTCGATCAGACGGCGCTGCACCGGATCGTCATCGACGATCAACACCACTTCCGACATGAATCACTCCCACCACCGACGCCCGCACGCGAAAGCGCGGCTCACACCTGTGCCGATTTGGTGCAGTGTCGGCGATCCGGCTTAAGAGGCTGTTAAGTCCGTGGCGAAAGCCTGGTTAACCGATCGTTGCCAGCCGGCGGCCGGGGGTGTGCCTCAGAGGGCGGAGAGGATTGCGCCGACCGCGGGCTGGACTTCCGCCACGCCGCGCCAGACCATCTCGCCGGCGACATAGAGGATGATGAGCAGGCCGACATAGGCGATCCAGCGATGCTTCTGCAGCAAATTGGCGATGAAGTTCGCGGCGATGCCCATCAGGGCGATCGACAAAATCAGGCCGAACACCAGCACATAAGGGTGGTCGCGCGCGGCGCCGGCGACGGCAAGCACGTTGTCGAGCGACATCGATACGTCGGCGATGAGGATCTGCACGGCGGCCTGCCGGAAGGTCTTGCGCGGCGCATGGCCGGCGATGGTGCCATCGGCATTGAGGTCGGCGTTGGCCAGCGCCTCGGTCGCTTCCTGTTCCGCCTCGTGCGATGTGCGCAGTTCGCGCCACATCTTCCAGCACACCCATAACAGCAGGATGCCGCCGGCGAACAGCAGGCCGACGATTTGCAATAGCTGCGTGGTGACGCCGGCGAAGGCGATGCGCAGGATGGTGGCGGCGGCGATGCCGGCGAGGATTGCCTTGGTGCGCTGATCTTTGGGAAGGCCGGCCGCGGCCAGCCCGATGACGATGGCATTGTCGCCGGCGAGCACCAGGTCGATCATGACGACCTGGAGAAAAGCGATCATCGCTGTAGACGTGAAGAATTCGATCATGACCAGGGGCCTTGCTAGTAATTCCAGCCGACATCGCAGCCTCGCGGCTGCCAGAGGGGCCCGGTCTGGCGGTGGGATTTTGCGATTAGTTTTTCTGCCTCAGTTCAAACAGCTGCATGACGTTCTCAGGTTCGGTCATCATCGCCGTGGCGCAGCCGATCAAGGTCAGTGCGCCGGAGACATCCCAATAGGTGACGAAAGCCGGCTTTGCCTTGCGCTGCCGCCAGCCGAGCGCGGCGAGGATTGCTGCCGACACGAACAGGGATGCGGCGACGGCGGGGTAGAGCGCATCCGGCGAAATTTCCCGGGCCGCATAGGCGGCGAGAATGGCGCTCGCGCCGGCGGCGAAAACGAACAAGTGGACTGGCCCGATGGGCTGCGAAAGCGCGCCCGTCTCCTGGATCTTTGCCGGAATTCTTGTGGCCATTCCGTTCTCCCTGACGCCTCTGGATGGGGCGCGTAACTTTGGCGGACAGCCGAAACGTGCTATTCTGCATTCGGTCCATTCATATTTCGTGAATGATAGTTTAGTAAGTTTGAAACGTCAATGAACGCAGGATTACCGCGCTTGAACGAGCAGCCGCATTCCGCGAAAGGTCCTGAAGAAGCCAAGCTGCGCCGCAAAGAAGCGGGCACATGGCTGAAGGCGCTGCGCCAGCGCGCTGGTTTGTCGCAGATCCAGCTCGCCGAACGGCTGGGCTACAAATATTACACTTTCATCGCCCAGGTGGAGAATGGCCACGGCCGGGTCCCGACCGAGGGCATGGAAGCCTGGTCGCTGGCGCTCGGCGAGGATCCTTCCAGCTTCGCCCGTCACTTGCTGTCCTTTTACGACCCGGAACTGCACCGGCTCCTGTTCGAGGTGAAGCCAAGGTGAAGACATGAACATCGTCCCGTTTCCCCGCCGCGACGGCGATATCGTCGGCCTGTGGCAACGCTTTGAAATACAGCGCGTCGCCGACGCCTGCGCCGAGCCGCTGTCGCGCGGCGAGGTGAGCGGCTGGGAAGCCGGCGTCACCGAGGCAGGCGATCCGCAGTTGTACCTGCTGGGCCCGCCGCCGGAACGGGAATGCCTGGTCTGCCTGACGCGGATCGGCCGGCTTTACGTCATGGAGGACGGTCAAGGCCGAATCCTGTTCGAGCACGATGCCATCGGCGTCCTGGCAGAACAGATGCGCGGCGTTCTCCGCCGCAAGAAGGCGGCGATCATCACCCGTATCGCAGCCGCCTGGATCGCCGTGCGGGAAACTTTCGAGGAAAAGGTCGAACCGGCGCTGGCCGAACCGATCGAGATGGTCTCGCTGATCGCGCCGCAATTCGGCGCCTTCCTCTAAAAGCGCACACGCGCATGCGATCCTGCGCGGTTGCCTCGGGCGCGATCGTCCCTATCTTGTGGGATCAAGCGAATCTCCAACTTGTCGATAGGGCAGAATGTCAAAAGCCGCGAAGCGCGTACCCAGCCGTGCCCGTCCGACCGCGATGTCCCGGAAGTCCAAGCCGTCGGCCAAAGGCGCTAAATTGAGCAGCCTGCCGGTCTGGAACCTCAACGACCTCTATCCCGGCATCGACAGCCCCGAATTGAAGCGCGACCTGGAAAAGGCCGACGCCGACTGCGCCACCTTCGAGAAGGACTTCAAGGGCCGGCTGGCTGAGCTGGCCGCCGCGCCGGAAGCGCCCGGATTACTCGACGCGGTCAAGCGCTATGAGGCGATCGGCGATCTGCTCGGCCGCATCGGCTCTTTTTCCGGCCTGCTGCATGCCGGCAATTCGACCGACGCCGCGATCACCAAATTCTACGGCGACATGAGCGAGCGCATCACGCAGGCCTATTCGCATCTGCTGTTCTTCGATCTCGAATTGAACCGCATCGACGATGCCGTACTCGACGCGGCGATGAATGGCCCGCTCGGCCATTACCGGCCGTGGATCGAGGATGTGCGCAAGGAAAAGCCGTACCAGTTGGAAGACCGCATCGAACAGCTCTTCCACGAGAAGTCGCTGACCGGCTATTCCGCCTGGAACCGGCAGTACGACGACACCATCGCCGCGCTGCGCTTCAAGATCGGCGGCAAGGACATTTCGATCGAGCCGGCGCTCAACCTGATGCAGGATGCCGACGGCAAGAAGCGCAAGGAAGCCGCGCAAGCGCTGGCGAAAACCTTCAAAGCCAATCTGCGCCCGTTCACGCTGATCACCAATACGCTGGCCAAGGACAAGGAAATCTCCGACCGCTGGCGCGGCTTCAAGGATGTCGCCGATGCGCGCCATCTGTCGAACCGCGTCGAGCCGGAAGTGGTAGAAGCGCTGGTCTCCGCCGTGCGCGCCGCCTATCCGAAACTGTCGCACCGTTATTATGCGCTAAAGGCGAAATGGTTCGGCAAGAAGAGCCTGGCCTATTGGGACCGCAACGCGCCGCTGCCCAAGGTCGAGCAGCGCACGATTCCCTGGGAGACCGCGCGCTCGACCGTGCTCGACGCCTACGGCAAGTTCTCGCCGAAAATGGCGGAGGTGGCGGACGGGTTCTTCCAGAAAAACTGGATCGACGCCGGCGTGCGCGAGGGCAAGCAGCCGGGCGCTTTCGCCCATCCGACCGTGCCGTCGGCGCATCCTTATGTGCTGCTCAACTATCAGGGCAAGCCGCGCGACGTGATGACCTTGGCGCACGAACTCGGCCACGGCGTGCATCAGGTGCTCGCGGCGCCGAACGGTCCGCTGATGGCGCCGACGCCGTTGACGCTCGCCGAAACCGCGTCGGTGTTCGGCGAGATGCTGACCTTCCGCAAACTGCTCGCCGGCACCACCGACACGAAACAGCGCAAGGCCATGCTCGCCGCCAAGGTAGAGGACATGATCAACACCGTGGTACGGCAGATCGCGTTCTATAGTTTCGAGCGCAAGGTTCATCTCGAACGCCGCAACGGCGAACTGACTTCCGACAAGCTGTGTGAGCTGTGGATGTCAGTGCAGAGCGAAAGCCTGGGGCCGGCGATCGAACTGAAGGAGGGCTACGAGACTTTCTGGACCTACATTCCGCACTTCATCCATTCGCCGTTCTATGTTTACGCCTATGCCTTCGGCGATTGCCTGGTGAACTCGCTCTACGCCGTCTACGAGAAGTCGAACGAGGGCTTCGCCGAGCGCTATCTCGCCATGCTGGCGGCCGGCGGCACCAAGCACCACTCCGAACTGCTCAAGCCGTTCGGGCTGGATGCCACCGACCCCAAGTTCTGGGACGGCGGGCTGTCGGTGATTGCCGGGCTGATTACTGAGTTGGAGGGGTTGGGCTAGGTGTCAAAAGACACCCCTCCCACCGACACCGAAAAAAACCGCTTCGCCGCCCGCGCGCGCCGCTATGCCAAGGTCGGCACCAAGGTCGGCGGCGTCGCCGCGCGCGTGGCCAGCCAGCGTTTCCTCGGCGCCAAGCCGGATCGCGCCGGTAACGCCTTCGCGCTCGCCGCGGCACTCGGCGGCCTGAAGGGGCCGATCATGAAGGTGGCGCAGTTGCTCGCCACCATTCCCGACGCGGTGCCGCCGGAATACGCCGCCGAGTTGATGAAGCTGCAAAGCCAGGCGCCGCCGATGGGCTGGGCCTTCGTCAAGCGCCGCATGAACGCGGAGCTTGGTGCAGACTGGCAAGCGAAGTTCAAGAACTTCGAGCATCAGCCGGCCGCCGCCGCCTCGCTCGGCCAGGTACATCGCGCCACCGCGCTCGATGGGTCCTTGCTGGCATGCAAGCTGCAATACCCGGACATGCAGTCGGCGGTCGAAGCCGATCTCAATCAGTTGCAGATGCTGTTTTCCCTGCGCAAGCGTTTCGATCCGGCGATCGACACCGACGAGATGGCGGTCGAGATCGGCGCGCGCCTGCGTGAGGAACTCGATTACGCTCGCGAGGCGAAACACGCCGCGCTCTATCGGGCGATGCTCAAGGACGAGCCGTCCATCCGCGTGCCGCAGGTTTGGCCCGAACTGTCCAGCGGCCGGCTGCTGACCATGCAATGGATGGAAGGCAGCAAGATGCTGTCACATACCGACGACAGCCTTAGCGTTCGTAACAAACTCGCCACCGCGATGTTCACCGCCTGGTGGTTTCCGTTCAGCCGCTTCGGCGTCATCCACGGCGATCCGCATCTCGGCAATTACACGGTGTTCGACGATGCGAAAGGCGACGCCGCCGGCATCAATCTGCTGGACTATGGCTGCATCCGCATCTTCCCGCCCGGCTTTGTCGGCGGCGTGGTCGATCTCTATCGGGGCCTGCTTGAAGGTGACGATGCCCGCGTCGTCCATGCCTACGAGACCTGGGGTTTCAGGCGGCTGACCAAGCCCCTGATCGACGCTCTCAATATCTGGGCGCGCTTCATCTATGGTCCGCTGCTCGACGACCGCGTCCGCACCATCGCCGACGGGGTCAAGCCGTCCGATTACGGCCGCAAGCAGGCCTTCGAGGTGCATCAGGCCCTGAAAAAGCTCGGCCCCGTCCAGGTGCCGCGCGAATTCGTCTTCATGGACCGCGCCGCCGTCGGCCTCGGCGCCGTGTTCCTGCATCTGGCGGCGGAGCTGAATTTCTATCGTCTGTTCAACGAGGCGATAGAGAATTTCGACCTCGGCCAGGTGGCGGCGCGGCAGACCGCCGCGGTCGATGCCGTTGGCCTGAAATCCTCCACAGGGGCCTGAATCCGGGCGCCTCCTTGCCGCCGCCGGGCGTTGCCCTGACGCCCCGATTGCGCTAACCCCTCTGCCGTCAGGGATTTGAGCAATTCGGAGAGATTCCCCCATGGCCGACCACGGCACCGTCCAATACGAGACCGCAACCGGCAACGACTATCCGGCGCACGAAAACACCTACGAGACCTTCGTCAAATTCGCCTTCGTGGGGTCGATCCACATCATCAATCTGTTGCTCGGCCTGACGGTCGGCGGCGTGATGGGACACTGGCTGACGTCGATCCCGGTCTTCCTGATCGCCATCATCGGCCTGATCCCCGGCCTGGTGACCGGTTCGAAGACTTCGAGCTACGTCGCTTTCGTGCTCTGCTTCCTGATCTTTGCCTTCACCGGTCTGTCGCACTAGCGCATAATTGCAAAGTTACCGAAACCGCGCCGGGCGGCCACGCCCGGCCGGCGACAACCGGTAAAGCAGGGGCCGTGAATGCGAATTGCCGTAGCGCGTGAAACCGAAGCGCAGGAGCCGCGCGTCGCGGCCACGCCGGAAACCGTCAAGAAATTCAAGGCGCTCGGCGCCGATGTCGCGGTCGCCCGCGGCGCCGGCATCGCCTCCGGCATTCCGGACGCCGACTATGAAGCTGCCGGCGCGACCATCGGCGAAGACGTCGTCAAGGACGCCGACCTCGTGCTCAAGGTCCGCCGCCCGGCGGCCAACGAACTCTCTTCTTACAAGAAGGGCGCGCTGGTTCTGGCCATCATGGACCCTTACGGCAACGAAGCCGCCCTCAAGCAGATGGCGGTCGCCGGGCTGATTGCCTTTGCCATGGAATTGATGCCGCGCATTACCCGCGCCCAGTCGATGGACGTTCTCTCCAGTCAGGCCAATCTCGCCGGCTACCGCGCCGTCATCGACGCCGCCGAGCAATATGGCCGCGCGCTACCGATGATGATGACAGCGGCCGGCACCGTCCCGGCGGCCAAGGTTTTTGTCATGGGCGTCGGCGTTGCCGGCCTTCAGGCGATCGCGACCGCGCGCCGCCTCGGCGCGGTCGTCACCGCGACCGACGTGCGCCCCGCCACCAAGGAGCAGGTCGAAAGTCTCGGCGCCAAGTTCCTGGCGGTCGAGGACGAGGAATTCAAGAACGCGCAGACGGCCGGCGGCTACGCCAAGCCGATGTCGGCTGAATATCAGGCCAAGCAGGCCGTGCTCACCGCCGAGCACATCAAGAAGCAGGACATCGTCATCACCACCGCGCTGATCCCGGGCCGACCGGCGCCGCGCCTTATCACCTCGGAAATGGTGCACTCGATGCGTCCGGGTTCGGTGATCATCGATCTCGCGGTCGAGCGTGGCGGCAATGTCGAGGGCGCCAAGCCCGGGGAGATCGCGGTCGTCGGCCCGGCCAAGATCGTCGGCTATCTCAATGTGCCGGGCCGCCTCGCGGCGTCCGCGTCCGCGCTCTACGCCAAGAATCTCTACACCTTCGTCGAGACCATGATCGACAAGAAGGAAAAGAAACTGGCGATCAACTGGGACGACGAGATCATCAAGGGCACCGCGCTGACCCGCGACGGCGCCATCATCCATCCGAATTTCATGCCGAAGACGGCAGCCTAAGGGGCGTCACCAATGCATGACCTCGCAACCGCGGTCGATCCCTTTACCTTCCGGCTTTCGATCTTCGTCCTCGCCGTCTTCGTCGGCTATTACGTCGTCTGGTCGGTGACGCCGGCGCTGCATACGCCTTTGATGTCGGTGACCAACGCGATCTCCTCCGTCATCGTCGTCGGCGCGCTGCTCGCCGTCGGCGTGCCGCTCGCCGTCAACGACAACGGCCCGCTCTGGGCACGGATGTTCGGCTTCGTCGCGCTGATTTTCGCCTCGATCAATATCTTCGGCGGCTTCCTGGTCACCTCGCGCATGCTGGCGATGTATCAAAAGAAGAAGAAATAGCAGCCATGAACGCCAACATCGCAGCGCTGCTTTATCTCGTCGCCGGCGTCCTGTTCATTCAGGCGCTGCGCGGACTGTCGAGCCCGGCTTCGAGCCGCATGGGCAATCTGCTCGGCATGATCGGCATGACCATCGCGGTGGTCACCACGCTCGCCGCGCATCCGCCGACCGACACGATCGGCTGGGTGCTGGTCGTCGGCGGCATTGTCATTGGCGGCGGCATCGGCGCGGTTATCGCGCGCAAAGTGCCGATGACCTCGATGCCGGAACTGGTAGCTGCCTTCCATTCGCTGGTCGGCATGGCGGCGGTGCTGGTGGCGGCGGGCGCCTTCTACGCGCCGGCGGCCTTCGACATCGGCACGCACGGCCACATCCATCAGGCCAGCCTGATCGAAATGGCGCTCGGTGTCGCCATCGGCGCCTTGACGTTTACCGGCTCGGTGATCGCCTTCCTGAAATTGTCCGCGCGCATGAGCGGCGCGCCGATCATGCTGCCGTTCCGCCACGTCATCAACATCGCCATTGCGCTCGCTTTGGTGTTCTTCATCTATGGCTTCTACGTCTCGCAGTCGGCGCTCGACTTCTGGCTGATCACCATCCTGGCGCTGGCGCTCGGCGTGTTGATGATCATCCCGATCGGCGGCGCCGACATGCCGGTCGTCATCTCGATGCTGAATTCCTATTCCGGCTGGGCCGCCGCCGGCATCGGCTTCACGCTTGGCAATTCGGCGCTGATCATTACCGGCGCGCTGGTCGGTTCATCGGGCGCGATCCTGTCCTACATCATGTGCCACGCGATGAACCGCTCGTTCGTCTCGGTCATCCTCGGCGGTTTCGGCGGCGAGACCGCCGCCGCCGGCGGCGCGGTCGAGGCGCGCCCGGTCAAGCTGGGGTCGGCGGAGGACGCCGCCTACATTATGAAGAACGCGCAGAAGGTCATCATCGTGCCGGGCTACGGCATGGCGGTGGCGCAGGCGCAGCACGCGCTGCGCGAAATGGCCGACCGTCTCAAGAAAGAAGGCGTCGAGGTCAAATACGCCATTCACCCGGTCGCCGGCCGCATGCCCGGCCACATGAACGTTCTGCTCGCCGAAGCCAACGTGCCTTACGACGAGGTGTTCGAGCTTGAGGATATCAATTCCGAATTCGCCCAGGCCGACATCGCCTTCGTCATCGGCGCCAATGACGTGACCAATCCGGCGGCTGAGGAAGACAAGACCTCGCCGATCTACGGCATGCCGGTCTTGCAGGTGTGGAAGGCCGGCACGGTGATGTTCATCAAGCGGTCGCTGGCGTCAGGCTACGCCGGCATCGACAACCCGCTGTTCTACCGCGACAATACGATGATGCTTCTCGGCGACGCCAAGAAGATGACCGAGAGCATCGTCAAGTCGCTGTAGCCCTAGAGCCTTTCCGGCTTTGATGGAATCAAAGCCGGGGCTCTAATCTTTTGTTTTGTCGCGTTTTCTTCACGCGAACCGGTGCCCACTTCGCTCGAAAACGCTTTAAGCCGTCCTGGCAAACCGTTCGATGGCCAGCATTTCGGCGGTCTCGATCTGCGGATCGGCCGGCGGCGGCACGTAGCGGAATGTGTGGCCGTGCAATGTCACGGTCAGGCCGTCTTCCTTGTCGCCGTGGCCGAAGACCGCGACGCGGCGGTCGAGATCGTCCTTGGCCACCGTCGTCGGCACCGTGCGCAATTCCTCATATATTCGCCGCGTGGTCTTGCGGCCGCGCCAGGTCACCGGCAGCGTCGCCAGCGCTTCAGCGCGGGTCAGGGCCTGCGCCAGATTCCAGAATATCCGCGCCAGCGCGACGAAGGCCATCTGCTCGAGGCGCTTCGCCGTCGCGTTGGGCGGAACGCAGAACAATTCGACGCCAACGATCGGTCCGGCATCGACCCGCTCCAGCATGACATGGGCGGTGACGCCGAAGGTTGCGACCTGGTCGTAGACCGCGAAGTGTGCCGGGCCCCAGCCGGGATAAGTCGGCGGGCCCGGGTGAAAATTGTAAGCGCCATAGCCGAGCGCATCGAGAATGCGCGGCGGCACGATGACATCGGTCGAGAAGGCGATCAGCCGCGCCCGCGCCAACTCGTCGGGCGCGAGGGCGTCAAGCTCTTCCAGCGCATCGACGTGGCGCACGTCGATGCGCGGATCGCGAATGCCGAGCACGCCGGCCAGCGCCGCGGCCTCGATCGGGCCGGTCAGCAGAAAGATGGTGTCGAATTCCGGAAGGTCGCTCATGCGGCGCCCCGCGAAATCGCATCGCAGAGTGGGCCGGTAGCGGCATGATTCAGACACGCCAATATTACGCTGCGCCTCAACATCACAAGTCCCCGCCGGGATACGTCCCGCGAACAGATGGCTTCGCCGCCGGCACGCCGAGAATTAGCGCAACGTGGTGAGGATTTGGTTAAATTATCGGTCCGTTTACTTTAACGGGCGTGCTATCGGGCTTCTTCGCGCAGCGCCGGCGCTGCGCTCAATCCGCGGCTTTCGCCGGCAGTGGCACCGTGCCATGCACGCGAATGCCTTCCGGCCGATAATCGATGCTGACCTTGGCCTGGATCTGCCCCGGCAGCACGAACTGCAAAAGCCGCGAGCCGAAGCCCTGCCGCGTCGGCAACGTCACTGTCGGTCCGCCGCTCTCCACCCAGTCGAAGTTCAATTGGCGACTAGAGGCCGTAATGGTTTCGCTCCAGGTCACATCGACCTTGCCGCCATAAACCGACAACGCGCCATATTTGGCGGCGTTGGTGGTGAGTTCGTGCATGGCGAGGCCGAGCGGCACCGCCGCCTGCGCGGCGATCTCGACCGGCGGCCCGGTCAGGCTGACACGGCCGTCGCTGCCGTCGTCGAAGGCGTCGAGCTCGCTGTGCAGGATGTCGCCAAACGACACCGGGCGGCTGTCGTCGCTGAGCAGCACATGGGTCTTGGCCAGAACGCCGATGCGCCCGATCAGCGCGGTCTGGAAATCCTCGATGCTGGTGGCCGTGCGCGCGGTCGAACCCATGATCGCCTGCACAGTGGCCAGCGTATTCTTCACGCGGTGGTGCAGTTCGCGCACCATCAGGTGCTGCCGTTCCTCGGCGCGTTTGCGCTCGGTGATATCGATCAGCATGTTGACGGCGCCGACCAGCCGGCCGGCCTCGTCATGCAGCGGCGTCGGATAGGGGATGAAGGGCACCCGCGTGCCGTCCGGCCGCTCGCAGATCGCCTCCATGCCGCGCACCGGCCGGTCCTCGCGCAAAGCCAAGGCCATCGGGCAGTCGCCATGCGGCAACGGCGTGCCATCCGGCCAATAAAGCTTCCACGAGCCGCACCATTCGGTAGAGCCGGGCGTCGGTCGGTGGCCCCATAGTTCGGCGGCGGCTTCGTTGTAATAGGTCAGGCGGCCGGCGGCGTCGGTGGTGTAGACAGCGGCGGGCAGGGCGTTGAGAAGCTCGCGGAAGCGCCGCTCGCGCTCGCGCAGCGTTTCCAGCGTGCGCAACGCGCCGGCCAGTGGCACCACGGTGTCGTCGGCTGTCGCATGCGCGCTCACGGCGCGCTCGAACTCGCTTTCCAGAAACCCGGCCTGCTTATCCATTCCCCAAGGTATCCAGTCTCTTGCGCGGTCCGGCGTTAAGGGAGTTGCCGGGACCTGACAGCCCCAATGTCTTTAAAGCCGGCAAAACACATATGGTTCCGTGAAATTGTCGATATCGCCCTCATCGGCGCGAAAAGGGTTAAGGGATCCCCAGCCCCGGGGAGGCAAACGCAAAAAACGCGGGACCTTGCGGACCCGCGCTTTGCAACGGAATCTGAAATTTCGACTAGAAGCGCGAGCCGCCGCCGCCGGCGCCACCGCGGCCGCCACGGCCACCGGCACCACCAGGACCACCCGCGCCGCCGGGACCGGCTGCGCCCGGAACGATCCGCGGCTTCATCGGCAGCAGGCCTTCGCGCTGCATCTTCTTGCGCGCCAGCTTGCGGGCGCGGCGGACGGCTTCCGCCTTTTCGCGCGCCTTCTTTTCCGACGGCTTTTCGTAATGGCCGCGAAGCTTCATTTCGCGGAAAATGCCCTCACGCTGCATCTTCTTCTTGAGCGCCTTGAGGGCTTGGTCGACGTTGTTGTCGCGAACGAGAACTTGCACGCAGGCTCCTTCGTTGGTGTCGGAACGAATTTCGGTCAAAAGCCGCAATAAATGGGCTCTTTGAGTCGGGTGGCTTTAGCAGACCTTTTCCGGTGAGTCTATTGGAACGGCCAAAAAAGCGCGATTTCCGGGCTGTTCCGCGGGTTTCCGCCGGGAGGCAGCTTTCGCGGCGGCGGCCGGGGGTGCCGTAAGGGGCCGGAAATCGGGCCTATTTGGTGTAAACCCGCGTCACATGGCCCATTTTGCGGCCCGGCCGGGCGTCGGTCTTGCCGTAGAGATGCACCGAGGCGCCGGGTACCGTCAGCCAGGCTTGCGTCTCGTTCACTTCCGATCCGATCAGATTGGTCATCTCGACCTTGCGGCCGAGCCGGATCGGCTTGGCCAAAGGCCAGCCGGCGACGGCGCGGATATGCTGCTCGAACTGCGACACCGTGGCGCCGTCGATGGTCCAGTGGCCAGAATTATGAACGCGCGGCGCGATCTCGTTGACCAGCACCGTCTGCTTCTTTCCCTCTTTGACCATGAACATCTCAACCGCCAGCACGCCGACATAGTCGAGCGCCTTGGCGATGCGGGTGGCGATGCGCTTCGCCTCGGCGGCCAGCGCCGGCGATACCTTGGCCGGCACCGTCGAGATTTTCAGAATATGGTCGCGGTGCTCGTTCTCGGTCACTTCGAAACACTCGACATGGCCGTCGGCGGAGCGCGCGGCAATCACCGACACCTCGCGCTCGAATTTGACGAAGCCTTCGAGAATGCACGGCGCGTTCTTCAATTTGCGCCAGGCCGTATTGGCGTCGTCGCCGGGCATGATCTTGACCTGGCCCTTGCCGTCGTAGCCCATCGTCGTCGTCTTCAGCACCGCCGGCCGGCCGACTTTGTCGAGTCCGGCGGCGAGCTGCGAGGCCGAATGCACGGCGGCGTAGGGCGCAACCGCGATCTTCAGCCCGTCGATGAAATTCTTTTCGATCAGCCGGTCCTGCGTCAGTTCCAGCACATGCGGATCGGGGAACACCGGCTTGCGCTTGGCGAGGAAGGCCGCCGTCTTGGCCGGCACATTCTCGAACTCGTAGGTAATGATATCGACGCTAGATGCGAATTTCGCCAGCGCCGCCTCGTCCTCATACGCGGCGCAGGTCGAGGCCCGCACGACTTCGAACGCGCCGGAATCTTTCTCGGGCGAATAGATATGGCAATGCAGCCCGAGCCGCGCGGCTGCGAGCGCCAGCATGCGGCCGAGCTGGCCGCCGCCGAGAATGCCGATCGTCGATCCGGGTTTCAGCAACTTGAAAATTCTCTTTTGCGCATGATCTTATCCAAAAACCGGTTCCCACTTTTCGGGATCATGCGCTAATCCTTCGGCTTCTTCGCCACAGACTTGGTCTGCTTGGCGCGCCAGGTATCGAGCCGTTTGGCGAGCGCCTTGTCGGACAGTGCCAGGATCGCGGCGGCGAGCAGCGCGGCATTGATCGCGCCGGCCTTGCCGATCGCCAAAGTGCCGACTGGAATGCCGCCCGGCATCTGCAAAATCGACAAAAGCGAATCCTTGCCTTCCAGCGCATGCGTGTTGATCGGCACGCCGAGCACCGGCAAAGGCGTCATCGACGCGGCCATGCCGGGCAGGTGGGCGGCGCCGCCGGCGCCGGCGATCACCAGCTTGAAGCCCTTGTCGCGGGCGCCCTGGGCGAAATCGAAGAGCCGCTTCGGCGTGCGATGCGCCGAGACGATCAGCGCCTCGTAGCCGATCTTGAGGGCGTCGAGCGTCTCTGAGGTGTGCTTCATCGTGGCCCAGTCGGATTGACTGCCCATGATGATCGCGACCGGTTTTGCAGCCATTTTGCCCCCTGTCCCACGCCCAAAGCGGGCGGAAGGAAGCGGCGGATTATAGGTCTGGAACCTTCGCTGGCAAGGTGAAATGGACGCGCGGAACGCGCTATGCTGGTTGCGGGGCGGGAAAGATTCGCCATCCGCGGACCGCGTGCAAAAAAAGGTCGGATAGTGACGTCCAATAGCCAGGGGGCCGAAGCTGCGGAGCTGCCCGCCGACCGCGATCTGAGCGCGGCGCCGGCGGACCATCTGCTGGCCGAGATCGAGCGGCTGCGCGCCGAACTGCGCGTGGCGGAGCGCAAGATCGCCGAGCTTGAAGCGCGCGCCGATGTCGATCCCTTGCTCGATATTCTCAACCGCCGTGGCTTCGAGCGCGAACTGGCCCGCTCGCTCGCTTACGTCCGCCGGTACGGCACTGATGCCACTTTGATGGTGATCGATCTCGACGGCTTTAAAGGCGTCAATGACCGGCACGGCCATGCCGCCGGCGACGCGCTGCTCAAGGCGGTGGCCGCCGCGCTGCGCGGCAAGGTGCGCGCCTCCGACGTGGTGGCGCGGCTCGGCGGCGACGAGTTCGGCGTGCTGTTGTGGAACGTCGATGCCGGCCGCGCGGCGGCCAAGGGCGTCGAGCTGGAAAATATCATCGCGCAGGCGCGCGCCGATCATAATGGCGCAGCGCTGCAAGTCGGCGCCAGCGCCGGCGCGGTGGCGCTCGCGCCCGAGTCGAGCGCCGAGGCGATCATCGACGCCGCCGACAAGGCGATGTACGCGCGCAAGCACGGGCGGCGGGGATACACCGCTAGGCAATAATATCCGGCGTCAGCTGGTCCTCGACCTGGCGGATCTTGTCGCGCAGCACGAGTTTGCGTTTTTTAAGCCGCTGCACCTGGATCAGGTCGGAACCGGGCGACGTCATCAGCGCCTCGATCGCGGCATCGAGGTCGCGATGCTCCTGTTGCAGGCGCGCCAGTTGCTCGCGCAACGCAACTTCTTCGTTGTCGTTCATCGCCACCGCTTGTTTGCTTGACGTCCGGCCACAGGGAACCTTGAGAGGTATTATTGGACGCTAGTGGTCCGATTCTAACATTCGCACCCCATCTGCGGAGCCACTATTGCGAATGTTAGAATCAAAGGACCACTAGCAAGTTATTGCTGCTAGTGGAGCTTCGGATTTGACGTTCGCTTAGGATAATTGCGGCAATCCGGCGGCGAACGTCAAATCCGCTCCACTAGCGACCTGAATTATCACGTTTTCCACAGCCGTCGACAAGCGTTACAAAATTTGCCCGATTGACCAAGGGCTTTGGCTAAAAAATTGATTGATCGCTAACCGCGCTTTACCGCCACCCTTGCGGCCTGTTCGGGTTAGACTTACCTTTTACTGTGTCGGGTTATCGTTAGCGTGCCAAATCAGCGAGCCAAACATCATCGTTCAGACTGAATCCATCCAAACCAAAATCATGCAAACTAAAGTCATGCAAACCAAAGATTGAGGAGACATCAGGCATGTCGATGCAATCGCATCTTGCGGAACTTGAAAAAAAGCACCGGGCCCTGGCCGACCAAATCAGCGATTGCCAGGCGCACCCCGCGGTTGATGATCTGGAAGTTGTGGAACTCAAACGGCGAAAGCTGCTGCTCAAGGACGAGATCGAGCGGATCCGTCACACCGAAAACGACAGCGTGCACTGACCTCGCACTTCTTGTTATTGCATTGGGTTTAACGGACCGGACCCGGGATATTTCCCGGGGCGGCCCGTTTTACCGTTCCGGTCAAAATCCTTTATAGACCGCCTTGATCTGCTGGCGCAGCCAGTCGTGTTTGCGGTCTCTTTCGCTGCGGCCGTGCCACACCATATTGGTGGCGATCTTGCCGATATCGAGCGGGATGCGCCGCTTCACCAGGCCGAACGATGTCGCGAAGACGTCAGCCGCGAGCTTGCTGAAAACGCCGATCATGTCGCTGCGGACCAGGAGTTGCGGCACGGCTGTGAAATTCGACACCGACACCAAAGCGTGACGTTTGCGATTTGAACGCGCCAGAAGATCGTCGAAGATGGCGCGGCGCCCGCCGGTTGCGCTGACCACCAGATGCGGAAACGACAGCACCGCCTCGATATTGAATTTCGATTTCGGCTTCAACAGCGGGTGGCCGGCGCGGAAGACGCAGTAGAGGTGTTCGTCGAGCAGAAATTCCGCGTTCAAATGGCGCGGCATTTCGTCGAACCAGCCGAGCGCAATGTCGATCTGATCGCTGTCGATCAAATCCAGCGCTTGGCTCCGGTCGGCGGTTCGCACATGCAACTCGAGACGCGGCGCCGACGTCTGCAGCCGGGCGAGCAGCGGCGGTATCACCGCCAGCGTCAGGCGGTCCGGCATGCTGATCCTGCAGACGCCTGTGGCGTTCGCCGGGTCGAAGGCCGGCGCCTGAAACAGGCAGTCGCCGATCTGTCCGAGCGCCTCGCGCAGCGGCTCGCGCAAGGCTTCGGCGCGCGGCGTCAGCACGAAGCCGCCGGCGCCGCGCACCAGCAGGTCGTCGCCGAGCAAACGCCGCAGCCGGTGCAGCGAATTGCTGACCGCCGGTTGGGACCGCCCGAGTTTTGCCCCGGCCCGCGTGACGCTGCGTTCCGTCATCAGCGCATCGAGCGCCTTGAGCAGGTTGAAGTCGAAATTCCGCAGCGGCATCGTATCCACCTGATGAATGGTCCGCATTTCTACTATTGATTTGGTTTATGCGATAGCCGGGCCTAGCGTTGGCCGGCCAAAGCTGCCCGGTTTAACGTGGCGGCGATCGGGAAGGGGAACGGCCATGGACAGTCTTTCGCGTCGCGCGCTCCTGAGCGCCGCAGCGGCCGGCGCAACGACGGCGGTCGTCGCAGCGGCCGGCGGTCGCCCGGCTCTTGCCGCCGCGCCGCAGAGCGGCCAACAGGCGCCCGGCTTTTATCGCTACAAGGTCGGCAGTATTGAAATCACCGTGCTGAACGACGGCGTCAGCCGGATGCCGATCACCGACGGCTTTGTCGAAAATGCCACCAAGGACGAAGTCAACGCGGCGCTCGACGCGGCCTTTCTGGAACGGGATTTCTACGCCGGCCCCTATAACCCGATCGTCATCAATACGGGCACCAAGCTCGCTTTGGTCGATACCGGCACCGGCGACGAAGGCTTCAAGTCGAGCAAAGGGATCAATGGCCGCCTGCCGATCAGCCTCGCCGCTGCCGGCATCGATCCGGCTTCGATCGATGCGGTGATTATCTCGCATTATCACGGCGACCACATCAACGGCCTGATCAAGGCCGACGGCTTGCTGGCTTTTCCCAACGCGGAAATTCTGGTGCCGGCCGCCGAACACAAGTTCTGGATGGACGATGGCGAGATGAGCCGCGCGACCAAGCCGCGCGTCGTCTTCGGATTCAAGAATGTACGCCGTGTATTCTCGTCCGAGGTGCTCAAGCGTTTACGCACCTACGACTGGGGCAAGGACGTCATCGGCGGCGTCACCGCCATCGCCACGCCCGGCCATACGCCAGGCCACAGCGCGCACGTCGTGTAATCCGGCGGCAAATCGGTCTATGTCCAGGCCGACGTCACGCACGCACCGTTTCTGTTTGCGCGTCATCCGGAATGGCACTTCATGCTGGACGTCGATCCGGTCGCCGCCGAAGCCACCCGCCGCAAGGTCTACGACATGCTCGTTGCCGATCGAATGCTGGTACAGGGATTCCACTATCCGTTTCCGGCGGTCGGTCATGTCGAAAAAAGCGGCGCCGGCTATCGGGAGGTTCTTGTGAACTGGTCGGCGGCGATCTGAGGCGTCCCCCTAGTGCCGCCGATTTGAAGTTCCTGCATCACCTGCCGCGAGATCCATCAGGAACTTCAAATCGATAAGCGGCACTAGAATCAGATACTTGCTAGTGCCCCTTTGTTTCCGAAGTTCGTGTCAGTGCTCGCTGCGATGTATCACGAACTTCGGAAACGGGGCACTAGGCATTGCAAAATCATTACTGGTAGGCTCCGCGCATCCGAGACACGACCGCGGCAACCATAGAAGGCTAAACGCCATGCGAAACTCGAAAGTAGTCCTGACCGCGGCCTTATTCGTTTGCGCAGTCGCCTTCGCGCCCGGCCATGCCGTGGCCGCGACCGATTATCCGACGCGGGCCATCACCATCATCGTGCCCTATCCGGCCGGCGGCGGCGTCGACGCAATGGCCCGGGTGGTCGGGCAAAAACTGTCGGACGCCTTCAAGCAGCCGGTCAATGTCGAGAACCGCGGCGGCGGCGGCGGCACCATCGGCTATCGCGCCGTGTCGCGCGCCGCGCCGGATGGCTACACCTTGCTGCTTGGCCACACCGGTTCGGTGTCGATCAATCCCAGCCTCTACGTCAATCTCGGCATGAACCCGACCAAGGATTTCGCGCCGATCGGCCTGATCGCCTCGATGCCGGTGGTGTTGCTTGCCAATCCGTCGTTTCCAGCCAAGACGGTCGCCGAATTCATTGCGCTCGCCAAGAAGGAACCGGGCAAGCTCAACATCGGCACCTCCGCGGTTGGCACTGGCGGCTATATGGCGGCCGAGCTGTTCAAGTCGGTGGCCGGCATCGAAGGCACCATCATTCCGTACAAGGGCACCGCGCCGGTGATGAACGATCTGCTCGGCGGCCATGTCGCGATCGCCTTCGGCGTGCTGCCACCCGCGCTCGGCAATATCGAGGCCGGCAAGTTGCGCGCGGTCGCGGTGGCGAGCCCAAAGCGTTTCTCGCTGCTGCCCAATACGCCGACTTTCGACGAGACCGGCCTGCCGGGCTTTGAGGCGGTACTGCACTACGGCCTGCTGGCGCCGGCCGGCACGCCGCCGGAGATCGTCGAAAAACTCAGCGCCGAACTGCGCAAGCTCGCCGACGACAAGGATGTTCAGCAGCGCATCCACATGGAAGGCGGCGATCCGATGACCTCGACCGCGGCGGAATATGCCGCCGATATCGCCACGGAAGAAAAGAAATGGGGCGGCCTGGTGCGCAAGCTTAACCTCAAGGTCGATTGATCGAGTGTAAGGGGAGGATGCCATGCGGTCTCTGCTGCGAAGTCTTGCGCTCGCTCTGCTCATGCTCGTCGGGGCGTCTCAGGCGCGCGCTCAGGATTATCCGAACCGGCCGATCACGCTGATCGTGCCGTTTCCAGCCGGTGGCAGCACCACGGTGATGGCGCGCAACGTCGCCGACAAGATGTCGACCCTGCTCGGGCAAAACATCGTCGTGGAAAATCGCGCCGGCGCCGGTGGCACCATCGGCACCCGCCAGGCGGCGAAGTCGCCGCCGGACGGATACACTATTGTC
This sequence comes from Rhizobium sp. Q54, assembly GCA_945861265.1. Classification (GTDB taxonomy): domain Bacteria; phylum Pseudomonadota; class Alphaproteobacteria; order Rhizobiales; family Xanthobacteraceae; genus Pseudolabrys. The sequence continues at coordinate 28,076 of CAMAUC010000031.1, forward strand.
CTAGGCTACACCGGCACGTTTTCGATCGCACCCAGTCTCTACGCCGATCCCGGCTACGATCCGCGCAAGGATTTCGCGCCGATCGGTTTGATCGGCACCGCGCCGAGCGTGATGGTGGTGCATCCGTCGGTGCCGGTGAAGTCGGTGGCGGAATTCGTCGCCTACGCGAAGGCGCAAGCCCAGCCGGTCTCCTATGGTTCGCCCGGCGTCGGCACCGCCAATCACCTGGCCGGCGAACTGTTCGCCAGTGCGACCGGCGTCAAGCTGCAGCATATCCCGTACAAAGGGTCGGGCCCGGCGATGACCGATCTGATCGGCGGGCACATTCCGATGATGTTCGTGCCGATTCCGAATTCCATCGGTAATGTGCAGGGCGGCAAGCTGCGGGCGCTGGCCGTGACCAGCCCGAAGCGCTCGGCGCTGCTGCCGGATCTGCCGACGGTGCAGGAATCCCTTATGAAGGATTTCGACGTGGCGTTGCGCTACGGCTTGGCGGCGCCGGCCGGCACGCCGCGCCCGATCATCGACAGGCTCAACAAGGCGCTGAATGACGTGCTCGCTTCTGCCGATGTGCAGCAGCGGTTGACCACCGAAGGGGCCGAGTCACTGGCCGGGACGCCGGAGGCTTACGGCGTGGATATCGACAAGGAAGAAACCATGTGGCGCACGCTGGTGAGCGGACTTGGGCTGAAGGTGCAGTGACGCTGTAGCGTTTTCGAGCGAAGTGGGTACCGGTTCGCGTAAAGAAAACGCGTCAAAACAAAAAGCCCAGCCAGCGACGTAGCCCAGCCCGCTGCTCAATGCGGCAATGTGCTGTCGCGGTCGCCGCTGATGAGCGCCGCTTGCGCCCGTTGCAGAAAAGCGTCGGCGACCGATCCGGAGGCGCCGTCAGCCCACCTTTTTTGCTGTAAAAGGACGAGCGCGAACAGGACCAGTACGGTGGCGATCATGAAGGCATTCAGCAGCCCGCTGAGGACGGGATGCGTTGGGATGGCGACGGCCAGGTTCCGCGGCGAACGCTTGCGTTTCGGGCGTGGCAGGTCGGTCGGCATGGGATCGCTCCATGATGCATGGACCCAGACTCAAACTCCGCTACCGGGAAAGCCTACATCGCCGCGGCGGAAAAGTCTCATTGCCAAAGCCCCGATCTGGCCGTATTTTCAGGCTTCGCTATGCTGGCGAAGCAACAAGAGCGCAGCAAGACCGAAAGGGCAGCCATGACAAACTCGCGATTTGGCCTGAAATCTTGCCGCCGGCACGGGCTCGTCAGCGAGATCGCCGCGATGGCCGCTGGCGCGATCGGTATCCTTATGCTGGCCGGCGTCGCGGCGCAGGCTTTCACCTTCAGCGACCAGCCGAGCGGCGGCAGCGCCGACAGCGCGACGAAATTCACCGATCCGGCCGACCGGGCCAAATCGCGCATGAACCCGAACGGCAATACCGGCGACCGCACCACGATCCAGGGCGGCAACACCACGTTCCAGTTCGGCGGCCGCGAGTCGTTCGAGGAACGTTACGACACCAACCGGATGTTCAGCCCGAACAATCTGATGGGCCGGTAAGGCGAAGCTTCACCGCTTCCGCGACATGAACGCCATGAACGCCGCCTGCGCGTCGGGCGATTGCAGCCGCGCCTTGAAGGCTTCCGCTTCCTCGTCGATGCGCGCGATAATCTCGTCGGGCGTCCCGCGCATCAGCCGGCGCGACACCAGCACGCCCTGCGCCGGCAAGGCGGCGATTCTTTGCGCGGCGGCGAGCGCCTGCGCCTCGGTCTCTTCGTTTGCTACCACCGCATTGACGATGCCGGCGTCTTTCGCCTCCTGCGCGGTGAGCGGCTGACCCATCACCAGAAGCGAAAAGGCGCGCGCATGCCCCATCAGGCGCGGCGCGATCAGGCTGGAAGCCGCCTCCGGCACCAGGCCGAGCGCGACGAAGGGCGTCGACAGTTTCGCCTCGGCGCTGGCGACGACATAATCGCAATGCAAGAGCATCGTGGTGCCGACACCGACGGCGTTGCCGTTGACCGCGGCGACGATCGGCTTCTCGCATCGCGCCAGCGCGTAAAGGAAATTCAGGATCGGCTGGCCGAGTGAGCCGCCGCCCGCCGCCTTCATGAAATCGCCGATGTCGTTGCCGGCGCAGAAGACATTTGGCCCACCGGCGATCAGCAGACATTTGATGGCGTTGTCGGTCGCCGCCGTACCGATCGCCTCGGCCATCGCCTCGTACATATCGAGCGTCAGCGCGTTTTTCTTGTCCAGCCGGTTCATCCGGATGGTGCGGATCGCTCCGTCGTCGGTGATCAGGATGTCGGGCATGGGGGACTTTCGGTTATCGGCGGGAGTCTAATCGCGCTTGCGAGCTAGGAAGGTATGAACGTTCATACCCCCTTCGTCATCTCTCTCAATTTAAACTTCTGTATCTTCCCCGTGCTGGTCTTCGGTATCTCCGTGAAGACAAAATGGCGCGGCACCTTGTAGCCGGCGAGATGCGTCTTGCACCATTGCATTAGCTCATCAGCGGTGGCGGATGCGCCGGGCTTGAACTCGACGAAGGCGCACGGGGTCTCGCCCCATTTGTCGTCCTGCTTGGCAACGACCGCGACCGCCATCACCGCCGGATGCTTGTACAAGGCATCCTCGACCTCGATCGACGAGATGTTCTCGCCGCCGGAAATGATGATGTCCTTGGAGCGATCCTTGAGCTGGATATAGCCGTCCGGATAGATGACGCCGAGATCGCCGGTGTGAAACCAGCCGCCGAAAAAGGCCTTGTCGGTCGAGGCCTTGTTCTTCAAGTAGCCCTTCATCACCACATTGCCGCGCATCATCACTTCGCCCATGGTCGCGCCGTCGCGCGGCACGGGCGCCATCGTGTCGGGATCGCGCACGTCGAGCGCCTCGAGCGCGCCGTAGCGCACGCCCTGGCGCGCCTTCTTCGCCGCCTGTTCGGCGAGCGGCAGGCCGTCCCATTCCGTGTGCCAGTCATTGACCACGGCGGGGCCGTAGCATTCCGTCAGTCCGTAGAGATGCGTAACGTTGAAGCCGGCGCCTTTCATCGCGGCGAGCACCGCTTCCGGCGGCGGCGCCGCAGCGGTGAAAAATTCGACAACATGCGGCAGCGGCCGCTTCTCGCTCGTCTCGGCATTGAGCAGCACCGACATCACGATCGGCGCGCCGCACAGATGCGTCACCTTGTGATCGGCAATCGCGTCATACATCGCCTTGGCGCGCACCGCGCGGAGACAAACGTGCGTGCCGGCCACCACCGAGATCGACCACGGGAAGCACCAGCCGTTGCAATGAAACATCGGCAGCGTCCAGAGATACACAGGATGCTTGCCCATCGAACAGGTGACGATATTGCCGAGCGCCAGCAAATGCGCGCCGCGGTGGTGATAGACCACGCCCTTCGGGTCGCCGGTGGTGCCGCTCGTGTAGTTGAGGCAGATCGCGTCCCATTCGTCGTCCGGCATCGACCATGCGAAGTCCGGATCGCCGGAGGCGACGAAGTCCTCGTATTCGATTGAGCCCAAGCGTTCACCGTTGCCGGAATATTCCGGGTCGTCATAGTCGATCACCAGCGGCTTCACCTTGGCCAGCGCCAAAGCTTCCTTCATCACCTTGGAAAACTCGCGGTCGGTGATGACGACCTTGGCGTCGGCGTGATCGAGCGAGAAGGCGAGGATCGCCGCATCGAGCCGCGTATTGAGCGTGTTGAGCACACCCTGCGTCATCGGCACGCCGTAATGGCATTCCAGCATCGCCGGCGTATTGGCCAGCATCGCCGAGACGGTATCGCCGCGCTTGATGCCGGCCTTCGCCAGCGCCGAGGCCAGCCGCCGCGACCGCGCATAGAAGTCGGCATAGGTGCGCCGCAACGGCCCGTGGATGATGGCGGTGCGATCCGGGAACACGGCCGCCGCGCGCTCGAGAAAGCCGAGCGGCGTCAGCGGCTGGTAATTGGCCGGATTGCGGTCGAGATCCAGATCGTAGGCTGTCTTGTCGTAGGGCGTTTTCGCCATCTGGTGTTTCCCCTCTTTCGGTAAGTTACGAGGGGCAGGCGCATCAATCAATTGTCTAATGATGCAGCAGCACGACCATTCCCTCGCGCGTCAGTTCGATGGAAATCAGCAGCATGATGCCGAGCGTGATCTTGTAGAAAATCTCCTGCGGCGTCACCCGCACCAGCCAGAAGCCGAAAATATTGGCGGCGATGGCCAGCGGCAGCAGCGCCAAAGTCGTGCCGATGCCCTGGGTCGTGAACTGGCCGAGCGCGAAATAGGGCACCACCTTGAGCCAGTTGATAAAGGCAAAGACAATGGCATTGGTGCCGACATAGGTCATTTTCGGCAGGCGCAGGCCGAGCACGTACATCTGGTAGGGCGGGCCGCCGGCCTGGCAGATGGTCGAGGTGAAGCCGGACAGCGAGCCCCAGAACACGCCGGCGGCGACGCCCGGATGCCCGGGCTCGCGCGGTATCCGCAGCATGCCGATCAGACTATAGGCGACGAAGGCGATGGTCGTGACGCCGATGAAGACGCGCACCGCGGCATCCGAAATATAGGCGGCCAGCAGCCAGGCGGCGCCAATGCCGATGATCGCGCCGGGAATGAAGATGGCGACGACGCGCCTGTTCCAGTCCTTGCGGTAGACCCAGACCGCGTTGGCGTCCTGCACGATCATGATCGGCAGCATGATGGCGGCGGCCTCCAGCGGCGGCATCACCAAAGCCAGCATCGGCGTCGCCATCTGGCCGACGCCGGCAAAGCCGCCTTTCGACAGGCCGAGCGCGATCACCGCCGGAATGGCCAGGGCATAGAATAGAGGGTCGGTGATGATGGTCACGGGCGGCCTTCTTTGGCCGCTTCCTACGCAATCATCCGGAGGTTCGCCAGCCTTGTTTACGCATGTCCGGCAGGACACAATCACCGGCAAAGACGTGCTTCGAGGAGAACGCCGATGACGACCGCCAGCCGATATCCTGACATCTATGCGCGCTGGGCGCGCGACCCGGAGGGCTTCTGGGGCGAGGCGGCGTCCGCCATCGACTGGATCGACAAGCCGAAAAAGGTGTTCGACAGGGACGCCGGTATCTACGGCCGCTGGTTCACCGGCGGCACCTGCAACACCTGCTGGAACGCCGTCGACCGCCAGGTCGCCGCCGGGCGCGGCCAGCAGGCGGCCATCATCTACGACTCGCCGGTCACCAACACCAAGCAGACATTCACCTATGGCCGCCTGTTGTCCGAGGTGCAGATCCTCGGCGCCATGCTCACCGACTTCGGCGTGCGCAAGGGCGACACCGTCATCCTCTACATGCCGATGGTGCCGGAGGCAGTATTCGCCATGCTGGCCTGCGCCCGCATCGGCGCCATCCACTCCGTCGTGTTCGGCGGCTTCGCGCCCAAGGAACTCGCCACCCGCATCAACGACTGCAAGCCGAAGCTGATCCTGTCGGCGTCCTGCGGCATCGAGGGCACTCGCGTCATCGCCTACAAGCCGCTGCTGGATGAGGCCATCGAACTGGCCAAGCACAAGCCGGAGGCCTGTCTCATTCTTCAGCGCCCGCAGGCCGAGGCGAAGATGATCGCCGGCCGCGATCACGACTGGCGCCGCGTCTGGGAGCACGCCGTCAATTACGCCAAGACGAGCGAATGCGTGCCGGTCGCGTCGACCGACCCGCTTTATATTCTCTACACCTCGGGCACGACGGGAATCCCGAAAGGCGTGGTGCGCGACAATGGCGGCCACATGGTCGCGCTGAAATGGTCGATGAAGAATCTCTACAACATCGATCCCGGCGAAGTGTGGTGGTGCGCCTCCGACATCGGCTGGGTCGTCGGCCATTCGTACATCGTCTATGCGCCGCTGCTGCATGGCGCGACCTCGATCCTTTACGAAGGCAAGCCGGTCGGCACGCCGGACGCCGGCGCTTTCTGGCGCGTCTGCGCCGAGCACAAGGCTGTGTCTTTGTTCACCGCGCCGACCGCGTTCCGCGCTATCCGCAAGGAAGACCCGGACGCGAAACTTCTCAAGCAACATGACCTCTCGTCGTTCCGCGCGCTGTTTCTCGCCGGCGAGCGCGCCGATCCGCCGACCATTCAATGGGCCGAGGAAGTGTTGAAGGTGCCGGTGATCGACCACTGGTGGCAGACCGAGACCGGCTGGTGCATCGCCGGCAATCCGGTCGGCTTGGGCGCGCTGCCGGTGAAATACGGTTCGGCCTGCGTGCCGATGCCCGGCTACGAGATCGATGTGGTTGACGAGGCCTGCCACAAGGTGCCGGCCAACAAGATCGGCTCGATCGTCATCAAGCTGCCGATGCCGCCCGGCGCATTCCCGACGCTCTGGCAGGACGACAAGCGCTTCCGCGAGGCCTATCTCGACGAATTCCCCGGCTACTACAAGACCGCCGACGCCGGCTATCGTGACGAGGACGGCTACGTTTACGTCATGAGCCGCACCGACGACATCATCAATGTCGCCGGTCACCGCCTCTCGACCGGCGGCATGGAGGAAGTGCTGGCTTCGCACCCGGACGTAGCCGAATGCGCCGTGCTCGGCATCAAGGACGACATGAAGGGCGAAGTGCCGTGCGGCTTCATCGTGCTGAAGTCGGGCGTGACCAAGGCGCCGATCGAGATCGAGAAGGAAATCGTGCAGCTGGTGCGCGACAAGATCGGGCCGGTTGCCTCTTTCAAGCTGGCAATCACGGTGGCCCGTCTTCCCAAAACTCGCTCCGGCAAAATCCTGCGCGGCACCATCAAGAAAATCGCCGATGGCGATTCCTGGACCATGCCGGCGACCATTGATGATCCGGCAATTCTCGGCGAGATCGAGGGCGCGTTGAAGGGAAAGGGTGTGGGGTAACTTTTTTCACCTCTCCCCGCGCGCGGGGAGAGGTCGACTCGCCGAAGCGTTCAGCGAAGGCGAGTCGGGTGAGGGGCCTAGCTTTTAATCGGGAGTGGATCGAAGCGTATTCTTACTCAGAGCGGACGTACTTTTTCAAACCGAGCACATCTTTGAACCCGGAGTGGACTCGGAATTGAGAAGCGTTTTCATTAAATGTACTTCGCTGGTCTTTATATTTCCAAATATATTCGGCACCGCCGCCGCCGCCGCCCGGTGAATAATAGCCGATCAAGGAAAAATCATACAGCTGCTTCATTGCGAGGTCTGGATTGTCGTCACCTGATAGCAATGACTTTCTTTTTTGCCAGGCGGCTATAAAATCGTCGCGAGTAAATTGCAGAGATTCTAGGTTTTTAAGAACCTCAACATAAAATTCGTAATTTGGTAGGTGTTTGTAAATTTCATCCTCGAGCTCTCGATACATGTACTCAGAATAATGTGGCTGAGCCTCCAATATGTGTTT
>CAMAUC010000032.1 GCA_945861265.1 Rhizobium sp. Q54
CTTTTGAGACCTGTAGCGGTTAGCAAAACTTGCCAATAATCGTATTGCGCTGTTTTCAACAATATCTTTTTCAGAAGCACTTTGTCGGTGAATATGCATTCTGACGCTGACCGATCCTATGGCCACGGCAGAAAACAGAAAATTCTTACTCGAAATGCTTCAATATTGTGCTCGTCAAGAATTAAAAAATCCCATTTGCTTTGTCACAAAATGTCACATTCCCAATGAAGTCCTGACTGAATTGAGTCTATTAAAATCTCGCGGCCTCAATATCATTGTTTATATTAGCTACTCCGGTTTATGCGAAAACTTGGAGCGGGGGATTAATCGAACTCACGTTCGACAAAATTTCAGACGAATCGCGGACGTTGGAATTCCGCTCATACATTATTGGAGACCAATAATCGCAGAGAATGCGACGCTCGAAATTATGCGCGAAGTTCACGACTATGTGAGCCGGTACGCCGAGTGTTCAGTTGCCACCGGCCTTAAGTTACCGATCGACATCGCAGGTAATATAGCGGAGCCGCCTGAGTTTGTTCATAGTATATCTTCTACAAAAACTGACAGCGTTTGGCCGAAAGCAGCCCTTCAAAATATTGCAACGCTGTTTAGACAAAAGCCCGAATTTCCAGTTTTTTTTACAACAATTGCGCCTTATCATTCATTCTGCGAACTAATGATTTAGGAGGACATCTATACTCCAGGAAATGCACTGACAACTATTGCCCCGTCAATCAACGCGACCTTTGTAAGCAGCGAACTAACCTGGCGCCAACCGCCGACGAGGTTGCAACGACACTGAGAAAGATTGGAGTAAACTCAGACCAAATCACTATAACCTCGTATGTTCAAGGGTTTGAAATTGAGGTACATAATCCGCCACTCACGACCGCCCAATTAAGTTATCTCCGAAGTAAATTTCGATGCAGTATCAAAGCGAATAAGTACAGGGATGATAACTATTGGGCGTCTACATAACTCACTCTTTTGCAGCGATCTCTCGGGTGGCCTGAATTGGCTGCCGAAATCATCACTAAGGATCCATCCCCCATGCTCACCACAGCCAAATCCCTCGTCGATGCCGCCAACGCCGTTGTGCCGAAGATCTCCGGCAAGGAGGCCATCGACATGGTCGGCAAGCGCGACCCCGTGCTGATCGACATTCGCGACAGCGCTCAGTTGGAGTAGGCGACGAGGCCGTGCCCCCTAGTCGCGCATCCTCTCCACTTCCTCCACCGTCCGGCCTTCCCTTGCCCGGTACACCGGCAGCGACCAGTGGAAGTGCAGCGCCAGCGCGCGGATGGAAAAGCACAGCGCGAAGCCCGCGCCGGTCGCCACCGCGTTCGACACGCCGAGCGCGACGAGAACGACATAAGCGCTCGCGCCGGCAAGCGCGGCGGTGACATAGATCTCCTTGCGCAGGATGAGCGGGCTCTCGCCGCCAAGAATGTCGCGGATGACGCCGCCGAAGGTCGCGGTCATCACGCCCATCGCCACCGCGATGAAGCCGCCCGCGCCCGCCGCCAGCGCCTTGTCCGCGCCGACGACGCAGAACAGCGCGAGACCCGCGGCGTCCAGCCAGAGCAGCGCGCGATAACGCGACTCCGGAATATGCGCGAGGAAGAAGGTCGCCGCTGAGACGACGATGCAGATGATGAGCGACACCGGCTCGACCACCCAGAACACCGGCAGCTGGCCGAGCATCAGGTCGCGCAGGCTGCCGCCGCCGATGCCGGTCGCCGCGCCCAGCATGATGAAGCCGAAAATATCCATCTGCTTGCGCGACGCCACCAGCGCGCCGGTCACCGCGAAAATCGCGATGCCGAACCAGTCCAGCGCCGTCAGCCAGGTCAGGGGCATTGAATCGGGCATAGGCCGTTTGTAGCGAGCCGATGGACTGCGGGAAAGGTGCGGCTCGCTCACCACCGTCATGCCCGGGCTTGACCCGGGCATCCACGTCTTACTTTCCAAACCCCGATACTAAGACGTGGATGGCCGGAACAAATCCGGCCATGACGGCCTTGGAGGCACACTCACCGCGAATATTTTATTCCTACTCTCCCTTGACATCTATCCTATGATCTAATACCTAAATCCCTGCCCGCCCCACATGAGGGGACGCGAACCGGTTGCGCCGGCTCGTGGGGAGCGGGCCGGCGTCCGCGGGTTTGCTCTCAGCAGGGGCAAACGCTCGGGCGGTGCCGGGGCTCCACCCGGGGGCACTAGGACCCCCCGCCGGGAGCCGGCTGACGGTGCGTAGCCGTTGGCCTTGCCCGATGCTCGGACTGATCCCTCCTGAAAAGGGGATGGATCACTGGGTTCTTCGGGAAGGCCAATAGCCGCCGGAAGCGTGGCCCGGCTGCCGCGAAAGCGCCGGACGGCGCGCCGAGAGGCGCCACATGTCCCTTCAACAAGGACATGTGCAGCTAAGGAACGCCGCGCCTTTCGGTGCGCCGTCCCCCTCTTCTTTTACGGAGAGGGAAATTCTCTCAAAGCTCGGGCGCTTATGCGTCGCGAGAACGAAGGCGCGCGGCCGGTGACGACGCTAACCCACATTCACCCGCTTGAATCTGTTCCACAGCGCGGTCCCTGCCCCCGACATCAGCACCTTCACATAGCGCTGCTTTTGATATTCGCCATTGACCGAAATGCGCGGCAGCGCGGTGAGATGCTCGGCATGCGCCGGAAACAAAACGCCGGGCCGCGTCGTCACCGCGGTCTTGAAGCCAAGCTCCCTGGCAATGCGGAATTCGCGCGGTCCGGCCGATGTCACGTCGCCGACCGGGTAAGCCAGATGCTCAGGGCGCTTGCCGATCGCCGCCTCGATCACCGAACGGCTCATGTCGATCTCGGCGCGCACCGTCGCCTCGCTCAAAACCTTGGTCAGCATCATGTGGTTGACGGTGTGCGCGCCGATCGTCACCAGCGGATCTTCCGCCAGCTGGCCGATCTCTTCCCAGTCCATGCAGAGGTCGCGGCACAGCTGCGGAATGTCGACGTGATAGGTCGCGGCGAGGTCGCGCACCGTTTTGCGCACCTCCTCCTCGGTCTTCATGCTGCGCAGATATTGATAGATGCCGTCATACAGTTCGCGCTTCTCGCGCAAGGTACGCGCCTCGAAATACTCGTGCTCGCCGTTGACCAACATGCCGATGCGGCTGTTCTGCGCGATCACCGCTTCCAGCGCCAGCCACCACAATTCGCCGAGCCGGTCGGGAAAGCTGGTCGGGATATACAGCGCATAAGGCAGTTCGTATTTCTTCAGCAGCGGATGCGCATATTGCGCCGTGTCCTTGTAGCCGTCGTCGAACGTAATGCAGACGAAACGGCGCTTGAAGTCGTTCTCGATGAAGCGCCGGTACATCTCGTCGAGCGTGATGACATCGAGGCGGCTGCGCTTGAGCCGTCGCAGCAGGCCTTCGAGAAACGACGGCGTCACTTCCAGCAGCCGGTTCGGCTGGAAAGCGCCTTTGCGCGCCGGGCGGACGTGATGCAGCATCAGGATCGAGCCGACACCGCCGGTGAGCGGCCGCATCCAGTGATGCAGTCCGCTGAAATACAGCGTTTCCAGGCCCGTCCGGATGATGGTTTTCTTCATGTCAACCAAGTTTGCGGTCCACGGCGCGAGCATGGGCGGTTCGGCCAAGCCAAATCAATATTCCAACCCTTTATTGATAATTCTTTGCGAACCTGCAACCGGCCGCGTTTTAAGCGCCGCCATGGCGCAATAAGCGCCGAATGCGAGCGGTAAAGGTCGATGAACGTCGTCGCGCTACGATCACTTAACCACGATGCCGGGCTCGGGCCTGTGATCGATGGCAAAATCGCGCGCGTGGCGGTTTATGACGATTTCGCGACGGCCGAGCCGGCCTGGCGCGCGCTCGAACGATCCGCCCGGCTCGCGACGCCCTATCAAGGCTACGATTTCCTCCGCCTGTGGCACCGGCATATCGGCGCGGCGTCGGGCGTCACGCCCTGCATCGTCGTTGCCTACGATGCCAAAGGCACGCCGTTGTTCCTGTGGCCGTTCGGCAGCCGTCACCTCGGCGGGCTGAAGGTCATCGAGTTTCTCGGCGGCAAGCACGCCAATTTCAACATGGCGCTGTGGCGCCGCGACGTCGCCGCGCAGATCGGCGCCGATGACTTGCGCGGCGTGCTGGCACCGTTGGCCGCGCGGGCCGACATGGTCATGCTGGTCAACCAGCCTTTGACCTGGGCCGGCACGACCAATCCTTTCGCGCTTTTGCCGGAGCAGCGCTCCGCCAATTTCGGTTTCTCCGGCGCGCTGATCCCCGATTTCGAAGCGCTGTTTCGCGCCCGCACCAATGCGGCCGCGCGCAAGAAGATGCGCAAGAAGGCGAATGCGCTGGCCGGTTACGGCGCCGTGCGCTTCGCGCGTGCCGAAGGCGCCATCGAAATTCGCCAGGTCCTCGATGCCTTCTTCAAGCAGAAGGCGGTGCGCATGCGTGCGCAAGGCCTGCCCGATGTTTTCGCCGCGCCCGGCGTGCGGCGCTTCATCGAGGCGGCGTCGATCGCCGGCATGCCGGACGGCACGCCTTTGATCGAGCTTTATGCGCTGTCGGTCGATGACATTATCGTCGCGACGATGGGCGGTATCGCCGGCGGCGGCCGCTTCTGCGCCATGTTCAATTCCATTCAGGCCGGACGCCATGCGGTTGAAAGTCCGGGCGAGCAGTTGCTGGTCAATGTCGTGCGGCAGTGCTGCGCGCGCGGCTTCGACACGTTCGATCTCGGTATTGGCGAAGCGCATTACAAAGGTCTGTTCTGCGATGACGCCGAACCATTGTTCGACAGCTACTGGCCGCTGAGCGCCTCCGGCCGGCGCGTCGCTTTCGTCTTCCGCCTCGCCGCGGCGGCCAAGCGTGCGGTCAAGCAGCATCGCACATTGTGGTCGCTGGTGCGGACAGCACGCCGCCTGCGCGCCTGGTGGTCGGGCGTCTGATCGTTCAGGCAGCGACGCTGTTCGTGGCGCCGGCGACCAGGGTCACATCGGCAAATCCGGCCATCATCAAACGTTCCTGCGCGGCGCGCGTCGCCGGATCGGCCGGGTTGGCGGCGACCAGCACGACGCGGCGGGTCAGAGGCGTGAAGCGTTCGACCGCGACATCGGCGGCGGAGCCGGCATCGATCACAACATGATTATAGCTTTGCGCCAAGGCCTCGATCACGGTCGCAATCATCGGCGACAGCATCAAGGCGGCCGCGTCGGCGCCGACATTGCCGGTCGCGACGATATGCACGGCCGAGAATTGATCGCGCGTGATGATGTCGCCGAACGACGCCGTGCCGCGCACCAGTTCGGCAATGCCGGGCGCATTCGGGTCGGTCGACACCACCGACAGATTGGGCGCGCCGAAAGCCAGATCAACCAGCACAACACTGCCCTGCTGCGCCAGCGCGCGGGCCAAGGCGATGGCGGCGTAAGTGGTGCCAGCATTACGCGCGTTGCCGATGACGGCGACGCGACGGCCGGCCTCGCCCGACTGGCGCAAATTCTGCGCCATTTGCTCGATACTGCTGACCGGCAAAGGCATCAGCGGTGGCGTCACGACGGGCTGCATAACGGGAGCAAGGGGCGGCGACACCAGATGCGGCAAAACCTGCGCGCGGGGCGGCGGCACGAAAGCCGGTTGTGCGGCTGCGTAGTTTTCCGGCGCATAGCCGTAACCGTAAGGTGCCGGACCTTGCGGCGCGGCCAGCAAGGCGCCGGTGACGACGAAACCGGCCGACAGCGCGAATGCGGCAAAGGCCGCGATCAGCACGGTCGGCGTCTTCTTCGGATAGGCCGGCTTAGCGGCCGGCGTCGCCCGCGAAATGATCCGCGCTTCGGGCGGCGCTGCGTTGACGTTGTCGCGCGCCGACGCCTCGCTGTATTTGACCAGATAGGATTCCAGGATATCGCGCTGCGACTTGGCATCGCGTTCGAGCGAGCGCAATTGCACGTCCTGCTCGTTGCTCTGCGAGGCGAGTTTCTTGACCTGATCGAGGCTCGCGGTCAGCGTCTGCAAACGGTCGCCTGCGACCTTCGCATCGTTGTCGAGCTGGCGCGCGAGACGTTCGCCTTCGGTGCGCTTGGCGCGCTCGATCTCGGCGATCTGCGCGCGCAGTTCCTTGATGCGCGGATGCTGGTCCATCAACGTCGTCGACTGCTCGGCCAGTTGCGAGCGCAGCGCGTTACCCTGTTCAGTCAGGCGGCGCATCGATTCCGAATTGGCGATATCGGAGGAGTCGACCGGCTGACCGGACCGCACCAGTTCGCGCAATTGCCGCGCCCTCGCCTCGAGATCGGCCTTCTGCCCGCGCGCGGCGGCGATCTGCGAATTGATCTCGGTGAGCTGCTGATTCGGCAGCGAACTGTTGTTGGAGCCGACGAACAGGTTCGACTGCGAGCGATATGCCTCGACCTTGGCCTCGGCGCTGGCGACCTTGGCGCGCATCTTCTCGATCTCGGTCGCCAGCCAGGTGCTGGCGGCACGGGTCTGGTCGGTCTTGGCCGATTGCTGCAGGCCGAGATAGGACTCGGCGACGGAATTGGCGAGGCGCGCGGCGAGTTCGGGATTGGCCGACGCAAAGTCTATGCCGATGACGCGCGACTTCTCGACCGCATAGACGTTGATGCGATCGTAATAGGCTTCCAGCGTCCGCTCTTCCGGCGACAGCGCGTTGACGTCGCGGGCCAGACCGAACAATCCGAGGATCGTGCGCAACGGCGTCATGCCGCCGATCGCCGGATCGAACTCCGGATTGGCATCGAGCTTTTCTTTTTTGATCACGGCGAGCGCGAGATCGCGCGACAGCACCAGTTGGATCTGGCTGGTCACCGCTTCGGGATCGAGATTGGCGCGATCGCTGGCGCCCTTGTCCGCTTCGGCGCGCATAAACACGCTCTCGCGCGCTTCCAGAAGCAACCGGGATTCGGAACGGTAGCGTGGCGTGATCGCATTGACGACAATGAAGGCCAAAGCGGCGACGACCAATGTGCATACGATGATGGTCTGTCTCTTGCGCCATAAAGCGCGGCCAAGACCGCGCAAATCCGGCTCGCCGGCTGGCTCCAGAACCGGCATCGCCGGAACGGCCACGGGCGCAGCTTTGGCTTTTTTACGGATGAACATCGCTACTCCAACGCACGACTCTGTCACTCGGATGCGATCTCACCCTATTATGGTTGCCACCGCGTTAATCGGCCTGCGTCACTTCGCCGTGGCAAGGATTTGTTAACCGCGGCGCCCGCTAATCGACTACGCTATTACCTGGGGCCAGCGAAAGGCTGCGGCGGCAATCTCCATGACGCCCTTGAATATCTTGCACGTATTTCGCAGTCCGGTCGGCGGGCTGTTCCGCCACGTCATCGACCTTGCCCGCGAACAGGCGGCGCGCGGCCACCGCGTCGGCCTGATTGCCGACAGCCGGACCGGCGGCGACAGCGCCGAAGCGGTGTTTGAAGCGCTGAAACCGTCGCTTGCCCTGGGCTTTACCCGCATTCCGATGTCTCGCCATGTCGGTCTGCGCGACATCCGCGCGGTTGCGCATGTCACGCGCCGCGCCGCTGAGACCAAAGCCGATATTCTGCACGGTCATGGCGCCAAAGGCGGCGCCTATGCTCGGCTTGCTTTTGGCCAAAGCCGTGCTGCGCGCGCCTATACGCCGCATGGCGGCAGCCTGCTGATCGGCTCCCACACTTTGGCGGGAAAATTCTATCTGGCAAGCGAACGGCTGCTGATGCGGCGAGGCGATCTGTTCCTGTTCGAAAGCGAATTTTCCGCCGAGGCTTTCCGTCGCAAAATCGGCGTGCCTGGCGGCCTGATCCGGGTCGCACGTAACGGCGTCTCGCGCCGCGAATTCGAAGCCGTCATCGCCCGGTCGGACGCGACGGATCTCGTTTTTCTGGGCGAGTTGCGACACATCAAGGGCATCGACGTCCTCATTGATGCGATCGGCCAGTTGCGGCGCGACGGCCGCGCGGTGAGCGCCACATTGGTTGGGTCGGGCCCGGATCGCGATGCCCTTCAGGCTCGGGTCGCCGCGCTCGGCCTCAGCGATCTCATCCGTTTCAAGCCGGCCATGCCGGGCCCTGAGGCGCTTCGTCTGGGCCGCATCATGGTGGTTCCGTCGCGCGCCGAATCCCTGCCCTATGTTGTGCTTGAAGCCGCCGCGGGTTGCGTGCCGCTGATCGCTACCGCCGTCGGCGGCATTGGCGAAATTTACGGCCCGCAAGCGGCGGCATTGCTGCCGGCCGGTGACGCCGGAGCGCTGGCCGGCGCAATAGCGCGGAAGCTCGATGACCGCGTGGCGGCGGCCGAATCCGCGATCCGCCTGCACGAACGGGTCGCGGCCACCTTCTCGATCGAAACCATGGTCGACGGCGTCCTCGGCGCCTATCTCGGCGCGCTTGAAAACTTGCGGCAAAGCGGGCGTCGTTAATAATTTTTACTGCGTCCGATAAGCCTTTATTGAGACTCTTTGCCTACAAATTTACCTGAATTAACGGTCCTCCGGCGGCCGCGCGCCCGTGCACGGCCGGTCAAGTAATGGCGTCCCCATGATCGAGTCAGATACCCGTCCCAATCTCAGCGCAGCGAACGCCGCGGCGGTCTTCGACCGCTTGCGCGAGGGCGTCAAGCCGCGGCCTGAAACCACGCCGCTCTCCGAGCGCGCACTCGCCATCGCCAACAGACCGACGCCGGCGCCGATTTCGCCGATCGTGCTGGCCGGCATTGTGCGCATGGCCGAATTCGTCATGATCGTCATGGTGGGTCTGGCGATCTTCGCCGCCTATATCCGTCCATTCGATGAACTGTTCCTGCAATATCTCGCGGCCGTTGTTGGCATTGCCTCTTTGTCGACTTTGGCGTTCCAGACCGCCGACATTTATCAGGTGCACGCCTTCCGTGGCCACGAAAAGCAATACATGCGCCTCGCCTCGGCCTGGTCGGTGGTTTTTCTGATCGCGATCGGCGCCTCGTTCTTCATCAAGGCCGGCGAGATGTTTTCCCGTGTCTGGCTTGGCTCGTTCTATGTCGGCGGACTGGCGGCGCTGATCTTCGGACGCCGCATGCTGTTCTTTGCCGTCCGCAAATGGACCCGCGAAAATCGGCTGACCCGACGCACGGTTATTGTCGGCGGCGGCGAGACGGGCGAACGGGTTATTGCCGAACTGCGCAAGCAGAAGGACACCGGCATCGAAATCATCGGCTGGTTCGACGACCGCACCGGAGACCGTGGCGGCAACGACTGCGCCGGCGAACAGAAGCTCGGCAATGTCGATGCCCTCGTCGAATTCGGCCGCCGGACGCGCGTCGATCTGGTGATCTTCTCGCTGCCGATCTCCGCCGAAAACCGCATTCTGCAAATGCTGAAGAAGCTCTGGGTGCTGCCGCTCGACATCCGTCTGGCCGCGCACACCAACAAGCTGCAATTTCGTCCGCGCTCCTATTCGTATATCGGCAAGGTGCCGGTAATCGACGTGTTCGACCGCCCAATCGCCGATTGGGACGTGGTGATGAAATGGCTGTTCGATAAAACCATCGGCACCGCGCTGCTGATCGCCGCCCTGCCGCTGCTGGCACTGGTCGCTATCGCCATCAAGCTCGACAGCCGCGGACCTGTGTTCTTCAAGCAGAAACCCTACGGCTTCAACAACGATCTGGTCGAGGTTTATAAATTCCGGTCGATGTACACTGACATGGCCGACGCCAGCGCCAGCAAGCTCGTCACCAAGGACGATCCGCGCGTCACCCGCGTCGGCCGCATCATCCGCAAGGCCAGCCTCGACGAACTGCCGCAGCTTTTTAATGTGGTGTTCAGCGGCAATCTGTCTCTGGTCGGGCCGCGGCCGCATGCGGTCAACGCCAAGGCCGAAGCGCGGCTTTACGCCGAAGCGGTCGATGGCTATTTCGCCCGCCATCGCGTCAAGCCAGGCATCACCGGCTGGGCGCAGATCAATGGCTGGCGCGGCGAGACCGACACGCAGGAGAAGATCCAGTTCCGCGTTGAGCACGATCTTTATTACATCGAGAACTGGTCGGTGCTGCTCGATCTTTATATTCTGGCGCGCACGCCGTTCGCGCTCCTCAAGACCGAGAACGCCTATTGATCACCGCGCACGATATGGCCAGCCAAATGGTCATACCGGCGGCGGCCCCAGCACCGTCGGCGCCCGCTTATGCCCAATCGGCGCCGGTTGCGTTCCGCGAGCGACTTCTGCTGGGGGTGCTTTATCTCACCGTCTTGTTGAGCTCGGTGGCGTTTATCGAACCGTCGCCGCATGACGTTCTGATGGGATTGCTGGCTGTTGTCGGACTTGCGGCCGGGATTCGCTTCCATCGCATTCTTGTATTGCCGTTCCTGCTGCTGCTCGCCTGGAATATCGCAGGCCTGATGGCGCTGATGCATGTGCCTGAGCAGGAAAAAACCATTCAATTCGCGGCGACTTCGGTCTATCTGGCTATCGCGGCCATGTTGTTTGCCATGCTGTTCGCTCAAAACACTATGGCGCGGCTCTCGACCATGCGCAGCGCCTATGTGCTTACCGCAGCGATCATCGCGATCGTCGGCGCCGCCGGCTATTTTCACGCCTTCCCCGGCGCCGAAATGTTCACGCGTAACGATCGCGCGCTGGGCGCGTTCAAGGACCCGAACGTTTATGGTCCATTCCTGATCCTGCCGGCGATGATGCTGCTGGAGCATATGATCCGGAAGCGCATCGATTTTGTCAGTCTTGTCTTTCTCGGCCTCATCCTGTTCGGCGAATTGCTGAGCTTTTCGCGCGGCGCCTGGTTTCACTTCGCGGTGTCGCTTTTGGTCGTCATCGTGATGGCCCTGCTGACGGCGCCGACACCGCAGGCGCGCATGCGCGTCCTCAGCATGACAATTGCCGGGATTGGCGCGATGGCGGTGATGCTGATTATCCTGTTGTCGATCGATTCGATCGGCAGCATGTTCAAGAACCGCGCCCAGCTCATCCAGTCCTACGATGTCGGCCAGGGCGGCCGTTTCCTGCTGCAGGAGAAGGCGCTGGCCTCGGTGCTCGATTTCCCGAACGGCATGGGTCCGTTCGAATTTGCCCGCGTGCACGGCCTGCAACAGCATAATGTGTATCTGCAGGCCTTCCTGGTCTATGGCTGGGCGGGCGCCATGTCGTACTTCCTGTTGCTGATCTCAACCGTCCTGATCGGCTTCCGCACAGCGCTCGTCCGCACGCCGTGGCAGGGCTACGCCATCGCCGCGCTCGGCGCCTTCATTGGCGAAATGGCCGAAGGCTTTATCATCGATACCGACCACTGGCGCCACTTTTATCTGATCCTCGGGATCATCTGGGGGCTGGCCGCCGCTACCCGGGCCGCGCAAACGCAAAAGGCGCCGCCTGTGACAGCGGCGCCCGTGCGACTTTAAACCGTTCTCTATTTCTTGCAGAGCAGGATCGGCTGATGCTGGGCGCCGCCCGGCATGTGCACGATCTCGCAATCCTTGAAACCGACCGCGCGGCAAACCTTGAACAGATAATCCGTGCGATAGGCCACCGCCGCTTCCGGCTGCTCCTTCGATTCAACACGCGCATTGCCGATTGTGTGCTGAAACGTATGCCGCGTGCCGTAGGTCGCCGGCGGATAATCGAGATTGAAATGCGAATGCATGATCGCGCCGCCGGACTTCAACAGGCGATAGCTTTCCTTGATGTAGTTTTCGAGTTCCGCTTCCAGCACATGGGTCAGCAGCGAGTTCGACACGACCAGATCGACGGTGCCATCGGCTTCCGGAACGGTGTAATGCGACGCCGCCTCGCCGGCCTGGTTATAGGAGACGCTGGCATGGCTCGAATGGTGAAAGCGGAAACGCTCGGCGTCGAAATTCTGCTCGCACCAGGCAATCGCCTCGGCATCGATGTCAACGCCGATATAACGGCCGGTGAAGGTGCGGCCGCGGAAATTATAGTCGCGCAGCCAGTGCGCCCAGCGGCCGCAGCCCGAGCCGATATCGACGACGGTCGATTTGGCGTCAGCCAGTCGCTCGGTGAAGACGAACATCCAGAAGTCGCGCGCATGCGTCAGGTAGTGAACCTGATTGTTCAGGATGCGATTGCCGACGCCGATACGAATGCGCAAATGGTTCGGCGGCAGGCCGCGGAATTCGGGAAACACCAGACGCGGCAACACATCGAAGGCGTTGACCGTCGCCTTGAACAGCGGATTGAAGGTCAATTTCGACGTCGACGGAAAAATCTTGCGGATGGCGCGGTCGAAGCTCATGCGCTTGACCGGCGCGGGCGCAACGGCGTGCTCGGGAGTCGTCGAAGAGTAAGCCATGATGTTCATCACCGATCAGTTGCAATTAAGCTGCGGCAAAAACGGCTGAATGCACGTCTTTCCTAGTGTTTTCCGTTTAAGATTGCGTTACGCGGCGGCGCTCCGCCGCCGGCCGGATAGGCCGGCCGGTGACCGTGGAGCAGATGGCGCTGGCGGCGCAGCGCAATCAGGGCCGAGAAGAACCCGTCCGGCAAAAGCACAGCCATCAGATAGGCGATGGTCGCCTTCAAGGCCGAGACATGGCCGGCATCGTCCCGGCCCGAACCGTCACGGCTTTCCCGCCACAACCGCAGTATGGCGAGCGGCCGATAGGCCGCGGCGTGTTTCCGCCGAATACGGCGCCAAATCGCGGCGTGCTTGCCCGACGATTGGTTGAACAGCATGCCTTCGCTGGAGACATGATAGATCTTGTACGGCTTCGGGATCGTGATGCCGCGATAGCGCCGCAGCATCAGACGCAAATAGAATTCCCAGTCCTCATAGCCGTCGCGCATCGCCTCGTCGTAGCCGCCGGCCGCCTGCCAGGCCGCCTTGCGCAGCAACACGCCGGACGGGATCGGATTGGAGAACAGCAGATCGAAGCGGTTAAAGTGGCGTTCAAGTGGTCCATTCGCCGCGCCAGCCAGCCGCATGTGGCACAGGACCAGCGCGACATCCGGCGGTGCCGCACGCATGATCGCCACGGCTTCGGCAAGGAACGGAGGCTCGAACATGTCGTCGCAATCGAGCGTCAGCACCAGATCGGCGGCGGCTGAGGCGATGCCGGCATTGCGCGCCGCCGACAGGCCTTTGTTGCCCTGGCGAATGACGCGAACCGACGGATCGAGATTGTCCAGCGCCTGCCGCGTGGCGGCATCTGTCGAGCCATCGTCGACGATGATAATCTCAAAATCGCGGAAGGTCTGGCGCGCCAGCGAACCGAGAAGCTGCGGTATGAACCGTCCGCCATTATAGCATGGCACAATGACGCTGACCGACGGCGTCACCCCCGGCAACATCTTTCCTCGCACGGTGCCGATTGAAGTCGTTAGCATCGCCGCCGTCCTGCCCTGCCCATTAATGGGCGCCCCTTGGCGGCACTATGCGGCACGCCCGCCCAAAATTGTCTTAAGCGGACAGCATCACTTCGTAGCGATCCGGGTTAGGGTTTTTTCACCATAATCTTTAAGCGAAAAGTGCCCGGCCGCCGCCTAAGGTCGCCGGATGAATTCGCAAGCAACCGCTCTTGCTCCGAAGTCCGTCTTCCAACAGCCACTGCGCGCGCTCGCCGGGCTGCTGTCGCTGCGCTATGTCGTGCTGCGCGCCTCGACCGCCGCCGCTGCCATTGCCGGCGGCCTGGTGCAAACATTTGTCTTCGCGCGCGTGCTCAATCCGCAGGATTTCTCGATCTTCATCCTGATCGGCACCTTTGGCCTCTCGCTCTGGCTGTTCGATCTTGGCGCCGCCAAGATCCTCTATGTCCGCCAGCGCGAACGCCATCTCGCCGGCAGTTCGGACCGCATGGTGCCGGCTCAATCGAGCGCGGTCACCCTCGCCTATGCGCTGATCGTCCTGACCGGCACACTGCTCTGCCTCGGCGTCATGGCGGCAAGACCGTCCGTCGACATTGGACGCGCTGTCGAATGCGCGCTGTTTTTCAGTTTCTCCGCGCTCAATCTGGTCTGGTTTCCGCTGCGCAATATCAGCAACGCTGTCGACGAGTTCATTTCGTTCGAGACTTTGGAGGCGGTGCGCCGCGTCGGCCATATCGCGCTCATACTGGCGATGCTCGTCGGGCTACCGATCTTGATATCCCTGCTGCTCGCCAACCTGTTGTGGTTCGTTCTGCTCGCCGCCTGCGTCGCGCGTCTGGCCCGCAAGGGCGCGCTGGCATTGCGGATTGCCGGCACGTTCGCCGCCTTGACCGCCTTCTGGCGCGGCAACCGCGCCGAGATTCTACGCAGCGGCAATTACGCCATGGCCGAACTTACGGTCTACAACTTCCCCTATCTGGTGGTGCCGATGATGTTCGGGTTAGGCGCGCCGACCATCATCCTCGACACCGTGTTCAAAATCTTCCGCGGCGCGACCTTGATCTACGCCGCCGGTCTCGACCCGCTGGTGCCACGCCAGACCCGCGCGTTTGCCGAACGCGATGCCGCGACGCTGAAAAAGGCGACCTTGATGGCGACCGTCCTCTGCACGGTTCCGACCGTGGCGCTATGCGCATTGTTGTGGTTTGCCGGTGACCGCGTCTTCGCCTTGCTGCTTGGACCTGCCGCCATTGTGCCGGCCTCGGTCACGCCCATCCTGATCGTTCTGCTGAGCGCCAATATGATCCAGAACGTCGCCAGTTGCCTGTTGCAGCACACCGGCTTTTTCCGCGAGATCGCCCGCGTCGCAACCTTCATGGTGGTGGCGATGGCGGCGATGACCGCCGTAGTTTATTTCGCTCACGCCGACATTGTCGGCTTTATCGGCGCCTATGCCACCGTCTATGTCGCCGGCGCGGTGCTTTACACTGCCTATGTGGTGCGAAAACCGTTTCGAATCGCCGCCCAGGGACAGCCCTGACCGGCCTTCTAGTTGATATTAAAGGATAAATTGGTCGGGGCGGCGAGATTTGAACTCACGACCCCTTGTCTCCCAGACAAGTGCGCTAACCGGGCTGCGCTACGCCCCGACCGTTTCGGGGTTATAGGGGCGTGATAGCGGCCACGCAACCTCGCCATCAATCCGGCGTCCGCAGCGACACGCCCAGCGTCGCGCGACGACGCAACCACGCGGTCGCCCGGTATTTCGGGTCGTGCGTCGCCGTCTGCATGCCATCGAGCACTGCCAGCACCCGCGCCGGCCCGAGCAGGTCACCCAGCGCCAGCGGACCTTTCGGGTAATTCAGGCCAAGCTCGACCGCTGTATCGATGTCGGCCGGCTTGGCTACCCGCAGCTCGGCGATACGGCTGCCGACATTCACGATCATGGCGAGAAGCCGCTGCACGACAAATCCATTGCTGTCATTGATCGCGGTGACCGGCGCGCCTGTCGCCGCCAGCGCCGCAACAGCCGCGCCGAGCGCATCCGGCGCAGTCCGCGGATTTTTCATCGCGGTATAGTGGGCCGAAGATTTGTTTAAGCTGCGGCCGAACATGTCGACGGCGACGGTGCGCGCCGGATCGAGTTTCAGCCGCAGCGCGGCGGCGGTGCAGTCTTCGCCGAGCGGCGTAACGATATTGACGGCATGCGCGCTAGGCGATCCGCCGACCGCCGCTTGAATACCGGCGGCATTCAATAACGCGGCGAGATCGTTGCCGCCGTCCTCATCGGCAATCCACACCGAGGCCGGCTTCGCTTGCGGCGCGACGAGAATCGTCGGCGCGCTCGCCTTCGGTGTATCCGTATAATCGTAAAAGCCGCGGCCGGTCTTGCGGCCGAGCAGTCCGCCTGCGACCCGTACCGCCAGCTGCGCCGAGGGCTGATACATCGGCTCGACATAATAACGCGCGTAAATGCTTTCCATCACCGCGTGGGTAATGTCCGCGCCAATCAGATCGAACAGCTCAAACGGCCCCATGCGGAAGCCGACCGCCTCTTTCATCAGGATATCGACTTCGCGCGGCGAAGCGATGCCTTGCCCGACAATGCGCAGCGCCTCCGGCCCGTAGGCGCGGCCGGCGTGGTTGACGACAAAGCCCGGCGTGTCGGTGGCGACGATCGGCCGCTTGCCGATGCGGAGCGAGAACGCCAGCAGCGCATCGACCAACGTTGGATCGCTGCGCAGGCCGCCAATGACTTCGACCAGTTTCATCACCGGCGGCGGATTGAAAAAATGCAGGCCGCCGACTTGGCTAGGCCGCTCGCAGCCGGCGGCGATTTCGGTGACTGACAAAGACGATGTGTTGGTTGCGATCACGGCGTCGGCGGCGAGGTGCTTTTCCAGCGCGCGGAAAAGATCGCGCTTGACGCCCAAATCCTCGACGATGGCTTCGATCACCAGTCCGGCCGACGCCGCGTCGGCGAGCGACGTCATGGGCCTCAGCCTTTGCGTGACGCCCGCTTTGTCCTCAGCCGACAGGCGGCCCTTGGCAACCTGCCCGTCGAGGCCCTTGCCGACGGCGGTCAAAGCCTCGGCCACCGCGCCGTCGCGCGCATCGTACAGCAGCGTTTGCAGGCCCGCCTGTGCGCAAACCTGCGCAATACCGCGCCCCATTGCGCCGGCGCCGATGACCGCGACGATCAGGTCCGGCCTATCGAGATTAATGGTCAATTTATTTGCCCTGGTAAGTTGGTTTGCGCTTCTCAAGAAAGGCCGACATGCCCTCCTTCTGGTCGCTGGTCGCAAACTGCAATTGAAAAGCCTTGCGTTCCAGCATCAGCGCGGTCTCGAGCGGCGCATTGACGCCGGCATTGACGATTTCCTTGATCTGGGCAACCGAGATCGGCGGCATCGCCGCGATCTCGCGCGCCAGTTCGAGCGCGCGCGTCAGCGCCTGTCCGGCCGGCACGGCTTCGCTGGCCACACCCATGGCGACGGCCTCAGCCGCGCCGAACATGCGGCCGGTCAGCAGCAGCAGCATCGCCCGCTTGAGGCCGACGAGCCGCGCAAGCTTTTGTGTACCGCCGCCGCCGGCCAGAATGCCGAGCTTGACCTCCGGCAGGCCCATCTTGGCGCCCTCGCCGGCAACGATGATGTCGGCGCATAACGCCAGTTCCAATCCGCCGCCGAGCGCGAAGCCTTCGACGGCGGCGATGACCGGCTTCGGGCAATCCATGATCGCGCGCCAATACTGCTGCACGTTGCGCGCCATCACCTCCACCGGCCCGGCGCCGGCCATCTCGTTGATATCGGCGCCGGCCGCGAACACGGTGTCAGAGCCGGTGATGATCAGGCAACGCGTCGTGGCGTCGGCGCCGTAGCGCGCGATCGCGTCGGCAAGACGCACCCGCACATCAAGATTGAGCGCGTTGCGCACCTGCGGCCGGTTGAGCCGCAGCACGACAATGTCGTCCGATGGATGTTCGACGAGCAGAACGTCGGCGCCGGTCATGACTCACTATCCCGAATTTGCCGCTGGAAGATTATTCGCCGCGCCTCGCGGCGGCATCGAGCAGCTTGCGGCATTCCGCCAATTCGTGCAGCGCGGCGTACAGTTTATTGCCCTGCTCGCGCGACAAAGCTCCGCCCAACGATCGCGGCGCTACTGGAACCAGCGGCTGCATCGGCGGCGGGGCGACGACAGGCCGCGCCGCGCGCGGCGCATCGACGTCGAAATTCGCGCGATCGGCGGGATCGATGCGCGGCACCGGCGCGCCTTGCATCGGCGGCTCGCGACGATCGCCCGGCGTTTCGCCACGGTCGCCAAAGTCACGGCCGATCAGCGAGGTCAGGCGTTCGCGCAAGCCGTGCGGCTCGTCGATGGATTCGATGTCGGAATCGGCGGTCGAGGCGTTCGCGGGCGTATCGTCGGCAATGTCGTCATCGTCGGCAGCCACATGCGGCGGCTGCGGCGCGCCTTCTTGCCAGACCGACTGCACGAAGCCGATGCTCTGCTCGCGCAAAATTCGCTGCACGCCGCGAATGGTGTAGCCCTCGCCATACAGCAGATGCTTGATGCCGCGCAGCAGGTCGATATCGTCAGGACGATAATAGCGGCGGCCGCCGCCGCGCTTCATCGGCTTGATTTCGCGGAAGCGGCTTTCCCAAAAGCGCAGCACGTGTTGCGGCAGATCGAGTTCGTCTGCCACTTCACTGATGGTGCGAAATGCGTCCGGCGCCTTGTTATCCAAAGCGGCGTCACTCCTTGTTCAATTCAGATACGCCTTGACTGAAAAAATGCCGCGACGCCGGTCACCGGCGGTTACGCGTGCTCGGCTTCGTCGGCGACGTCGTGACCGTTGATGCGCTGCTTGAGGATCGCCGACGGCTTGAACACCATCACCCGGCGCGGCGAAATCGGCACTTCCTTGCCGGTCTTGGGATTTCGCCCAATCCGCTGGCCCTTTTTACGCACGACAAAGGAGCCGAAGGAGGACAGTTTTACCGTCTCCCCACGTTCCAGACAGTCGGTGATCTCTTTGAGCACCAACTCGACAAGTGACGCGGACTCCGTGCGCGACAAGCCTACCTTCTGGTAGACCGCCTCACACAAATCCGCTCTCGTTACTGTTTTACCGGTCATCGCCCAGCCCAACCCCCGGCGAATATATCTCGCTGAATTATCGACGATATTAGCTTCAGCCCAACCGGTCAACGGTCGTTTTAAGACTTATGACCGGTCAGGACCGGACAAAATCCTCACCAGCGCAGCATCGCCGAGCCCCAGGTGAACCCGCCACCCATGGCTTCCATCAAGATCAAACTGCCGCGTTTGATGCGTCGATCGGCGACCGCGTCGGCCAGGGCCAGCGGAATCGAGGCCGCCGAGGTATTGCCGTGACGATCGACGGTAATGACGACCTTTTCGGGAGATATGCCGAGTTTATGGGCCGAGCCGTCGATAATCCGCTTGTTCGCCTGGTGCGGCACGAACCAGTCGATGTCGGCCGCCGTGGTCCCGGTCGCCTCGAAGGCGTCCTCGATCACGTCCGTGATCATGGCGACCGCGTGCTTGAAGACTTCTTTGCCTTCCATGCGCAGATGCCCGACGGTCTGGGTCGAGGACGGTCCGCCGTCGACATAGAGCTTGGACTTGTGCTTGCCGTCCGAGCGCAGATGCGTCGTCAGAACGCCGCGGTCGCTGGTCTCACCCGGCTGCTCCTGCGCCTCCAGCACGATAGCGCCGGCGCCGTCGCCGAACAGCACGCAGGTGGTGCGGTCGTTCCAGTCGAGAATGCGTGAGAATGTTTCCGCGCCGATAACCAGCGCCCGCTTGTGCTTGCCGCAGCGCAACATGCTGTCGGCAATCGACAGCGCATAAACGAAGCCCGAGCACACCGCCTGCAAATCGAAAGCGGCGCCTTGCGTAATGCCGAGCGCGTGCTGAACGGTGACGGCGGTGGCGGGAAAAGTCTGGTCCGGAGTCGAGGTACCGAGCACGATCAGGTCGATCGTGTCGGCCTCGATATGGGCATTGGCGAGCGCGGCGCGCGCCGCATGAATGGCAAGGTCGGAGGTCATCTCACCGGGCGCTGCGATATGGCGCTCGCGAATGCCGGTGCGCTGCACGATCCACTCGTCGGTAGTTTCCACCGAGCGGGCCAATTCGTCATTGGAGAGAATTCGCGCGGGAAGATAACTGCCGCACCCTAAGACAACCGAACGCAATACGCTCACGAGGCCGCTCCGCTTGCCACTGTTTCGCCGGTCAATTGCGCGGCCGCGCGGGCTTGCAAATCGCGCACCAAAGATTGGCCAATCTTGCCGAGCAGTTCGTAACGGATCATGTCGTATCCCATATCGATGGCGGCGGCGAAGCCTTCGGCATCGGCGCCGCCATGGCTCTTTATCACAACGCCGTTGAGGCCAAGAAAGACGCCGCCATTGGATTTTCGCGGGTCCATTTTTTCGCGCAGAGTCTGGAACGCCTGACGCGACAGCAGATAGCCGAGCCGCGCCATCCAGGTGCGGTTCATCGCCGCGCGCAGATATTGCGCGAACTGGCGCGCGGTGCCTTCTGCGGTTTTCAATGCGATATTGCCGGCAAAGCCTTCGGTGACGACGACGTCGACCGTGCCCTTGCCGATATCGTCACCTTCGACAAAGCCCTGGTAATCGAATTCGCGGAAATCACCCTCGCGCAGGAGCCGGCCGGCCTCACGCACCTGTTCGAGGCCTTTGACTTCCTCGACGCCGATATTCAGCAGGCCGACGGTCGGCCGCTCGATATCGAACATGATGCGCGCCATCGCGCCGCCCATGATCGCCAGCTTGACCAGATGAAACTCATCGGCGCCGATCGAAGCGCCGACATCGAGCACGACCGACTCGCCCTTGAGCGTCGGCCACAGGCCGGCGATGGCAGGGCGGTCGATGCCCTCGATCATCTTGAGATTGAACCGCGCCATCGCCATCAGGGCGCCGGTATTGCCGGCCGAGACCGCGACATCGGCCGCGCCTTTCTTGACCGCGTCGATCGCCAGCCACATCGACGATTTGCCACGGCCATAGCGCAAGGCCTGGCTCGGCTTGTCGTCCATGCGGATCGACACGTCGGTATGGGTGAATGTCGCGCGCGCTTTCAGGCGCGGCAGTTTGTCGAGCAGCGGCTCGACCGCGGCGCGATCGCCGAACAGAAGAAACTCGGTGTCGGGGTGGCGGATCAGCGCCAGCTCGGCGCCGGGCAGAACCACCGACGGGCCATGGTCGCCGCCCATCGCGTCTATTGCAATGCGAACATTATCTGGCATGGCGCGAATGTACTCTGGTCGATTCCGTCTGGCGCGGCGATGGCGTGAGCGCCGGCAACACGGTTACCTGGATTCGACGCATGGGGGCGAACATACCCGCTCAGCCGCCCCTGACAAGCCGGTTACCAAGCGTAACTGCGGTAAGGTCACGGTTCACGATTGACCGTCACCCGGCGGCTTCTTGAGGGCTTGCAGCGCCGCGAAGGGGTGCGGGATTTCGGTATCAACGTCCGGGGGCGCAAACGCCACGCCTTCCTTACGCGGATAAGGTTCGATCCCAAGTATCAGAAATTCGGTGGCAATGGCGCCGAGGTCGATGGTTCCGTCGATCAATGGTTCGGGCGGTTCATCCTCGGTTTTGCGGCGGCGTTCCTCGCCGGCGGCGCTACCCTCCGCTGCTGCCGGGACAAACAGCACGTCGATCGGCTCGTCGATGGCGGTCTCAATCGGCTCCAGGCTGACCACGCAGTTCTGACCCACATTCGCTGTCACCCGGCCGGTGACATGCACCAGATCGCCGTGCCGGCTCAGTTCAAAACGCGCCTTGAGGTCCGACACTGCCCGCACCGCGGCGAGCGCCGCCACGGCGGCGCAAATATCGGCGCTGGCGTCGATGTCACGGCGCAAGCCGGTTTCCGCGATGAGGTCGGCCTTCAGCGGCACGCTCCAGGGCGGCGGCGCGATGGCCGCGGCGGACGCTGCACGGCTGTGCGTCCGGCCGGGCTTCTTGCTCATTGTCGTCGGGTTTTTCGGCAACTTAACGCTCTGTCTTGACGGCTAAACACGGGCCACGGGGATCGCGGCCGGGTCGGGGAAACGCAAGGCGCCGCCGGTCAGGCTGGCCGTGTCCTGCGCTTTCAACTCCCGTACCGCTTCCAGCATATAGGCCGCAAGCCTTGGCGCCGCGCCATGCGCCGACGGCGCCCCGCCGTAGATATTGCGCGACAGCGCCTCGATCAGAGCCCGGCTGCCGTCGGCCGGCTCCAGCGCCGCCGGGATCGCCTTCAGATAGGCCTTCGAGCGGCCATAAAAGGCCTCGCCCATGCGCCGCATCTCCTTCGGCACCTTCAGGTCGCCGATTCCCATTTCCCGCAGGTTGTGATCCATATCCTCGCAGAACCTGTCGAAAATCCCCTGCCCAAGGCTTTGCGAGGCCGGATCCTGGGCCAGCCGGTCCAACACCAGCGCCATATGCAGCACGATCAGGTCGAAACGGCCGTTAACCGTGTCGGCGACCGCATAGTCGCGATAAAACACCGGCAATCGCGCCTGCGCCACGATCATGCCATACAGGGTCGAAATGGTGTTGGCGCGCGGGTGACCGCGGAAAAGAGAAAATATCATAAGCTTGTTGCGCCGGTTGTTGCTTGCCGCCGGTTTAGTCCACACCGGCAAGGATGCAAGGGCCAAATAGCCGGCAACATTGCGATTGGGGACCGATCGAGCTTTGGCGTTCGGGACCTTAAAGAGGATCAAGGTGGCGATGGTTTCCAAGACAATGATTTGCAAGGCGCCGATGCTGGCTCTCGCCTGCGCGCTCGCCGGCCCGCTGGCGCTCGCCGGCTGCGGCAGCTTCAGCGAGACGCTGCAGCGCGGCTACGTTCTGCCCGAGGGCGCGCTTGAGCAGATCCCGATCGGCGCGACGCAAGAGCAGGTGCTGATCGTCCTCGGCACGCCCTCTACCGTCGCGACCGTCGATGGCGAAGCGTTCTATTACATTTCGCAGAAGGCCGAGCGCAGCGCCGCCTTCGTGCCGCATCAATCGATCGACCAGCGCGTCATCGCGGTTTATTTCGACAAGGAGCGCAAGGTCGTCCGGCTGGCCAATTACGGCATGAAGGACGGCAAGGTTTTCGACTACCTGACGCAAACCACCGAAACCGGCGGCGCCAACCTCAATTATATTCGCGCCATCTTCGGCAATTTCAAGATGTTCTAGAGGTAGCGACATCGCCGCATAAAAAAGGGCCCGCGACATGCGGGCCCTTTGTCGTTTGGGTGTTGAGCGCGAATTTAGTGCGCGAGAACTGCGAGGAGCAAGAGCGCCACGATATTGGTGATCTTGATCATCGGGTTGACGGCGGGGCCCGCCGTATCCTTGTAGGGATCGCCGACGGTATCGCCGGTCACGGCTGCCTTATGCGCATCCGAACCCTTGCCGCCGAAGTGGCCGTCCTCGATGTACTTCTTGGCGTTATCCCAGGCGCCGCCGCCCGAGGTCATCGAGATCGCAACGAACAGGCCGTTGACGATCACGCCGAGCAGCATCGCGCCGAGCGCCGAGAAGCCGGCCGACTTGCCGGCCGCCCCGCCACCCGCGATGAAGTAGATCGCGAAGTACCAGACGATCGGCGACAGCACCGGCAACAGCGACGGGATGATCATTTCCTTGATCGCCGCCTTGGTCAGAAGGTCGACGGCCCGGGCGTAGTCGGGCTTCGTTGTGCCCTTCATGATGCCGGGGTTTTCGCGGAACTGACGACGCACTTCCTCGACGATCGCACTCGCCGCGCGGCCGACCGCGGTCATGCCCATCGCCGCGAACAGATACGGCAACAGACCGCCGAACAGGAGGCCGACGACGACGTAGGGATTGTTCAACGAGAAATCGAGAACAACGCCGACGAAGTACGGATGCGCCTTGGCATCCTTGGCGAAGTAGATCAGGTCCTGGTTATAAGCGGCAAACAGAACCAGTGCGCCAAGGCCGGCCGAACCGATGGCATAGCCCTTGGTGATCGCCTTGGTGGTGTTGCCGACCGCGTCGAGCGCGTCGGTCGCCTTGCGCACTTCCTTCGGCAGGCCGGCCATTTCGGCAATGCCGCCGGCATTGTCGGTGACCGGGCCGAAGGCGTCGAGCGCGACGATCATGCCGGCCAAAGCCAGCATCGTCGTCACCGCGATGGCGATGCCGAACAGACCGGCAAGGCCGTAAGTGACCAGAATGCCGGCGATGATGACGAGCGCAGGAAGCGCGGTCGACTCCATCGAGATGGCGAGACCCTGGATCACGTTGGTGCCGTGGCCGGTGACCGAAGCCTGGGCGATCGACTTCACCGGGCGATAGTCGGTGCCGGTGTAGTACTCGGTGATGTAGATGATCAGCCCGGTGACGACCAGACCGGCGATGCCGCAGTAGAACAGCGACAGACCGGTGAAGCTCTGGCCGGCAATCGCGCCGAAGTGGTTCGGCAGCAACTGGTAGATCACGCCGCCGATACCGATGAGCGAGAGGACGCCGGTGGCGATCAAGCCCTTGTACAAGGCGCCCATGATCGACTGCGAGGCGCCCAGCTTGACGAAGAACGTGCCGATGATCGAGGTGATGATGCAGACGCCGCCAATGGCGAGCGGCAGGGTCATCATTTCGGTCAGGATCGGCGTGCCGGCAAAGAAGATCGCCGCGAGCACCATGGTGGCGACGATGGTCACCGCGTAGGTCTCGAACAGATCGGCCGCCATGCCGGCGCAGTCGCCGACATTGTCGCCGACGTTGTCGGCGATGGTCGCCGGGTTGCGCGGGTCGTCTTCCGGAATGCCGGCCTCGACCTTGCCGACGAGATCGCCGCCGACATCCGCGCCCTTGGTGAAGATGCCGCCGCCGAGACGGGCGAAGATCGAGATCAGCGAGGCGCCGAAGCCGAGCGCGACGATGGCGTCGATGACGGTGCGATCATTCGGCGCCATCTTCATGGAGCCGGTGAGCATGCCGAAATAGAGCGTGACACCCAACAGCGCCAGGCCCGCGACCAGCATGCCGGTGATGGCGCCGGCCTTGAATGCGATGTCGAGACCGCCGGCCAGCGACTTGGTCGCCGCCTGCGCGGTGCGGACGTTGGCGCGCACCGACACGTTCATACCGATGAAGCCCGCCACGCCCGACAGGATCGCGCCGATGGCGAAGCCGCCGGCGACCAGCCAGCCGAGCGTGATGCCGATCAGCACGAAGATCACGGCACCGACGATGCCGATGGTTGTATATTGACGCTTCAGATAGGCCTGCGCGCCTTCGCGCACCGCGGCCGCGATCTCCTGCATGCGGGCATTACCCGCGTCGGCGGCCATCACCGAACTGGTCGCCCAGATGCCATAGAGAATCGCGAGCACGCCACAGCCGACGATCACCCACAATGTAGTCATGGTTGCCTCAACCTCGATTTGAAAAGAGCTGGCGGGGGAAAGCCCCTGCCCGGCGCCCGGAAACGTCGAGGATGGCCGCATAAGGGGCGCTTCACCTCGACCTTGGAAAGCGCGCGGACCATGCCAAAAAGGTTGCCGCAAAGCAACGCCCGGACAGTCCGGATTTTGGCGGTATTCCCGATAGTTGGGGACGACTTAAGGTGGGGGTGGCGGAACGCGGACGCGCCTGCCTTCGTGGAAGCTTCGGCCAGGCAAACATCGTCGCCCGCATTCTTTGAGGCCCCGGGCAGGCCGCCTTCCCTTATCCGCGCCCCCGGATGAAATCCGAGGGGATGGAGCGCCATCGATCTCGGGTTTACCCGAGATCGAGCATTATAAGTACGCAAGTCGGGTAAACCCGACTTGCGTGGCGCCACATCTCATTTCATTCACGCCCTGGAGCGGCGTGCGCGTCCTCTGGCGAAGGACGCTGCGCCCCATCGCGGTGTCTTTCCGGCGTCCGGGCCGCGCTTCTGGCGGCTAGCCGACTTAAGGCTGCTTCGCACCATCAGCGAGCTCCTCGCGGCAGGTCTAATTGCCCCGCAGACAAGTTTACGCAGTCTGCGCAAGCTTGACTGCTTTGCGGGCCCCGTCGCCGCCCGGGAGCCAAGGGTGCGTATTCCCTCAAGCCCGCAGGCACCGCATCCTCTCCCACGTTCATGACGCCTTATGACAGCGCCCTCGGCGGATCGGACTAGTGGATTATCGTCCTGTGATTGTGGTCCTGTCAAGCGTCGGCGATTTCCGGTATCCCGGTAAAAAAATCATCCCTTTACCTCCGGCGATTCACGGTTCGCGGGCACCTATGTGCGGCGCATAACATAGGAACTCACCCATGCCGATCTATCGGTACGCCTTGCAGAACGATGCCGGCCCGAACGAGCACCTTGGCTTCATCGACATCCGCAGCGATCAGGAAGCCATCGATTTCGGCCGCGAGGTCGTCATCGATATCCTGCAAGACCCCGATCCGGCCCATCACGGCGCCAGCCTGGAAATCACTGAAGACGGCCGCACCGTCGACAGTGTGCCGATGGCGATGGAATTGCGGCGAAAGGCCTATAGCTGAGGCAGCAAAGGCCGGGCGATGAACACGCCGGGCTCTTATCTGTTCAGACGACATGATCGGGCGCGAGATGGCAGGCGATCGCGCCTGTCTCGATCTGGATGGTCGCATGGCCGATGCCGAACTTTAAGCGGACCGTCTCGCAGGCATTGGCAATGAATACATCCCCTGGATGGCCGTTCGGCATTACGAGATGAACCGTCAAGGCGGACTCCACGGTACTCATCGCCCAGATATGGAGATCGTGAATGCTCTCAACTCCGGGCAGTTGACATAAACAGGCACGCACAGACTCAGGATCGATGGCTGCCGGCACGGCGTCCAACGACAGTCTGGTCGCCTCTTTGAGCAGCCCCCAAGCCAGCCATACGATGACAGCCGAAATCATCAGGCTGACCAGCGGATCGAGCCAATCCCAGCCGGTCAGCACGATCGCCGCCCCGGCCAGAACAACACCTGCGGAGACAGCAGCGTCGCCAACCAGATGCAAGAACGCGGCGCGAATGTTGAGATCGTTCTGCCCGGCCGTGAGCAGCCACGCCGCGCCGCCGTTCACGAATATGCCGATCCCCGCCACCACCATGACGACCCAACCCGACACCTCACCCGGATCGAACAGCCGCCCCGCCGCTTCCCAGACAATGCCGCCGGTCGCGACCAGCAATGTTGCCCCGTTGGCCAGCGCCGAAAGAATTGAAATCGAACGCAGGCCATAGGTAAAACGCCTGGTCGGCAAGGTTGCCGATAACACATGCGCGACCCAGGCAATCAATAGCCCAAGCGCATCGGCAAAATTATGGGCCGCGTCGGCCAGAAGCGCGACCGAATGCGCCGTGATGCCGTAAAAGATCTGGACGCCGACGAGAGCGAAATTCAAAAGTGTCGCTACGGCAAACGCACCGCCGAAACTCTTCGGCGCGTGACCATGGCCCAAGCCTATATGGTGGTCATGGTCATGGTCGTGACCAGGAACGTGATCGTGCGGGTGTGACATCGGGCCTGCATAGGCCAGAGCCGCGGCGTTACACAATTACGAGCGCAGGAAGTTTTAAACCGCCCGCGTCTCGTCCCGCTTGCGCATCGCCAGCCAGACCAAGAGCCCGCCGGCGGCGACGACGAAGGGGAATACGACCTCGTTGATTGCCGGCCAGCTGAGATACGCCAGCATCTGCCCGGACGAGAACGACGACACCGCCATCGAGCCGAAGATCAGGAAGTCGTTGAACGACTGCACCTTGTTGCGCTCCTCCGGCCGATGGCACTGCGTCACCATCGTGGTGGCGCCGATAAAGGAGAGGTTCCAGCCAAGGCCGAGCAGGATCAAGCCGGTCCAGAAATGCGCGACGGTAATGCCGGAGACGCCGACGGCGGCGGCGAGCGCGATGAGTCCGAGGCCGATGCCGGTGATGCGCGCGACGCCAAAACGCGCGATCAGGCTGCCGGTGACGAAGCTCGGCGCATACATCGCCAGTACGTGCCATTGAATGCCGAGCGCGGCGTCAGTAACCGAATGGCCGCAGCCGACCATCGCCAAAGGAGCCGACGTCATCACCATGTTCATCATCGCGTAGCTGGCAACGCCGCAGGCAACCGCCACGATGAACCGCGGGGTGCGCGCGATTTCGCTCAAGGGACGCGACGTGTCGGCGCGCTTTGGCGCGACCGGCGGCACCTTGACGAAGGTCAGCACGATGGCCGCCAGGATCGCGCATACTGACTGGCCGAGATAGCTGGCGGCGAACAGATGCGGCGGCAGCAGATCCTTGGTGAAGATGACGAGTTGCGGCCCGATCAGCGCGGCGAAGATACCGCCGGCCAGAACCCAGGACACCACTTTCGGCCGGTAGCGCTCGCTCGCCGTATCGGCGGCGGCGAAGCGATAGGACTGATGCGCGGCGGCATAGAGCCCGCCGCAGAAGGTGCCGAGCAGCAACAGCCAGAAAGAGCCGACCATCACCGCGGCAAAAGAGATCAAACCGGAGAGGACGCCGAACAGCGAACCGCATTGCAGCGCGAAGCGGCGGTCGAACCGGCGCGCGAGATAACCGATCGGCAACGTGCCGATCCACATGCCGAGCACCATGGCGGTGACCGGCGCGGTCGCCAGCCCCTTGTCGGGCGCCAAGACCGCGCCGACGATCGAGGCGGTCGAGACGATGACGGTGTTGTTGCCGCCGGCCAAAGCCTGCGCCACGGCCAGCACCATGGCGTTGCGGCGCGCCAGCCGGTCATCGTGAGCGTACGGAACGGACTCGACGATGGCCGACATGAGCGCTTCCCCGGGGCAATATTATGCCCCTATTAGCGGGGTTTGTAGAACGAGGCTACTGCGAAAGGTGCATTACAGACAGTCACTGACGGGCATGACCGCGAAATCGGCCGCCTGCCCGATCAGAACTCAATCCTGCCTGGATGCAGCACCTTGGCGTTGCGCGCGGCGCCCGGATTTTGCGCGCCGATCTGACCGAGCGCCGCGCGCAACTCGTCGATATAGAGGTCGATCAGCTGGCCAGGTCCGTCATCGCCGAGCGCCGCCACCGCCCAGAGGAACGACTTGCCGGCAAAGGCCGCGTCGGCCCCGAGCGCCAGCGAACGCATGACGTCCTGGCCCGAGCGGATGCCGCTATCGAGCAGGATGGTCGCCTTCTTGCTGACCGCCGACACGATGCCCGGCAGGCAGTCGATCGACGGCGCGACGGCCTCGATCTGCCGGCCGCCATGGTTCGACACCCAGATGCCATCGATGCCGAGCGACACCGCCTTCTCGGCATCCTCCGGATGCAGGATGCCCTTGACCGTCATCGGTCCCTTCCAACGGTCGCGGTAGCGCTTCACTTCTTCCCAGGAGAACGCACCGCCCATTTCGCTGCGCGCGAAATCGATTGTTGCGTTGGTGCCGGCGCCCGTGCCGGCATAATGGCGGATGGTGGCAAAGCGCGGATAGCCATTGCGCAATAGCGCCATCAGCCAGCGCGGCCGGATCGCCATTTCATAAATCATGCGCGGCGTCGGCTTGAAGGCGCCGCCCAAGCCCGCATAGGTTTCGCGCGAGCGCGTGGTGCGCACCGGCACGTCCAGCGTCAACGCCAGCACCTTGACCTGCGCGGCCTGCGCGCGGTCGATCAGATCGAAGCCGATTTTGTGGTCGTTCTTCGAGAAGCGGTAGAGCTGGAGCCAGAACACATCGGGCGCGACTTCGGCAATTTGTTCGATCGTCGCACCGCCGGCGACGCCGAGTGTATAGGGCACGCGCGCGGCCTGTGCGGCCTTCGCCATCAGCAGATCGGCGCCCGGCCAGACGATCGACGGCCCGCCCATCGGCGCGATGCCTATTGGCGCAGCGTAGCGCGTGCCGAACAATTCGACGCCGGTCGGCGGCAAGCGCGTCATCACGCCATAGCGCGGCACCACCTTGATGTTGTCGAAGGCGTCCCAGTTGTGGGCGACGCCGACATCGTTGCCGGCGCCGGTGTCGCCATACTCAAAAGCAAAGCGCGGCACGTTGCGCGGCCCATGTTTGCGTAAATAGGCCGAGGTCGGGAAATGCTTGAGATGCTTCTGAAAGCGCGGGCTCGAGCCGGCCGGCAGGAATGACTGCGGTGCTGTGGTGTCGTCCATCGCATTTCCCCCTCAGGACCGGCTCGCGGGGCCGGCTTCATCGTTTTGACATTACGGCGCGGCGTTGGACGAGCGCAACCCGCACCAGCGCAACCCACACCGGCGCAAACTCCGCCGGCGCAAATCGCCGACGAAAGCCGGTTACTTGATCGAATTCAACACCGCGTCAAGCCGGGCGCGGAAGCGGAAGGCGGCGGCGCAATATTTGTCTTCGTTTTTGGCGGCGTCGGTTTCCCAGAAATCCTGCACCACCTTGAACTGCGCCGGCGTGTAATTGGCGCGGCCGCGCCAGTAAAATTGTGCGCGATCGACCATCAAGGATTCGGGGCCGCTTAGCGTGATCTTGCACTGGAACGCCACGGTCTCGACCATGATCGCCTGATTGAGCATGGCGACCGCGGCCTCCTTGTCCTTGTCGACGGCTGGCGCCGGAGGCGGCGCGGGTGGCGGTGGCGGCGGTGCCGGTGCAGCGACGGCCGCGGGCGGCGGCGCGGCGACGACGCGCTCAGGCACGGCCAGCAAGGTCACGCCGCTCCCCGCCGCCTCATCACGGGCGGCCTTGAGATAGTCCGGCACCAGCACATAGAAATTGTCGAGGCCCGGCGCGCAGAACGCGGCTTTGGTCCGGCCATAGCTTTGCACCGAATTGGCCAGCATGCCGTCGAGATCCTTGTCGCTCAGGCCCGAGGCCGGCTGCAGCGCATTAATATTGGCGACGATGGCCGCGACCATCGGCTTTTCCAGCTCGAAACCGCACAGCTTGGCGATGGCCATGACCGACAGATAATTCCGCAGCGCGCCAATGGCGGCCTCTCTCGGCGACTGCGCCGCAGCGGGGCTTGGGGCCAGCAGCAGTCCACACAGGCAAACGGCAAGCGCGTTCTTCATGGCCATCTGATAGTTCAAGGCGCAGCCAGTTAATACCACTATCCTTCGCGCCCCGGCAGTCAGAAATGACTGAAGGCGCCGTGCGCGAAGACCAGCGGGTTTCCATCGTCGTCGACAAAACGCACGCCCTCGCCCTCGCCGATCGTGCCGATCTCGGTGACCGCGACCTTGGCGGCCATGGCGGCGACGCGGAAACGGTCGACCTTGGCGGGCGGCACGGTACAGAGGATTTCGTAATCGTCGCCGCCGGTCAACGCGGTCTCGCGCACGCCAGGCTCCGTGGTCAGCACGGCGCGGGCGGCGTCCGACAGCGGCACGCGCGCAACATCGATGTTGGCGGCGACGCCGGAAACCCGGCACAATTTCATGAAATCGCCGACCAGCCCGTCCGATACATCCATCGACGCCGACGCATAATGGCGCACGGCCTCGGTGAGTGCATTGCGCGGCCGCGGCAGTAGATAGCGCGACAACAAATGCTCGCGCTGCGCGTCGCTGAGCGGCCACGTCGCACCCTGACGCAATTTGACGCCGAGTGCGGCGTCGCCAATCGTGCCGGTGACGAAGACCTTGTCGCCGGCTTTGGCGCCGGCGCGGCGAACCATCATGCCGTCCGGCACGTGGCCTACCATCGACACCGACACCATCACCGGACCCGGCGTGCGCACGGTGTCGCCGCCGAACAGCGGACATTTATATGTGGCGGCATCCTCGCGCAGGCCGTCAGCGAAAGACTTCAGCCAGGCCTCGCTCGTATCCTTCGGCAGCGCCAGCGACACCAGGAAGCCGAGCGGCGTGGCGCCCTTGGCGGCGAGATCCGACAGATTGACCCGCAGCGCCTTACTGGCGATGGCGTGTGCCGGATCGTCATTGAAAAAATGCACGCCGCCGACAATGGCGTCGGCCTTCAGCACCAGTTCGCAGCCGGGTGGCGGCTTGATGAAGGCGGCGTCGTCGGACAGCCCAAGCGCACCCGGATGGGTGGCGAGCGGCGCGAAAAACCGCGTGATCAGCCTGTCTTCGGCGGAGGTTTTGTCGTCGGCACTCATGCGGCAAGTTTGTCCGGTCTTGAGCGCTGCGGCCAGAGGCCTCAGGCGAACTCGTCGGCCCGAAGCTTGCGGGCGAGCTGGTCCAGCACGGCATTGACCATGCCGGTCTCGTCGCGTTCGACGAAGGCGGCGGCGACGTCGGCATATTCCGACACGACGACGCGCGCCGGCACGTCGCGGCGGTGCTGCAGTTCATAGACGCCGGCGCGT
The DNA here is from genome assembly GCA_945861265.1 of Rhizobium sp. Q54. Lineage (GTDB taxonomy): Bacteria > Pseudomonadota > Alphaproteobacteria > Rhizobiales > Xanthobacteraceae > Pseudolabrys. The sequence goes on from CAMAUC010000032.1 coordinate 31,662, forward strand.
AACGCCGCGCGCAGCACGGCCTCGATGCGCTTGAGCGGCCAGCCGCGCTCCAGCGCATCGTCGATCTGCGGATCCAGCAGACGCTGGTCGCGCACCACGCCGGAGACGATATCGCGGAAGAACGCCGCCTCTGCCGGCAGATATTGCGCGCCCTCGACCTCGCGGCCGAGCCAGTGACTTTCAAACTCGGCAAGGATTTCATTGAGGCCGGCGCCGGAAATATCCATCTGATAGAGCGCCTGCACGGCGGCCAGCCGCGCGGCGCCACGCTTGTTGGCCTTGCGCGTTTCTTTTTCCGGCTTGGCGGCGTCACTCGCCATTATTTGAAGTCCATTGAATTTTTAACCGCGATCATCGCCAGCGCCGCTTTGGCAGCGTCCGCGCCCTTGTGACCATGCGCGCCACCGATGCGATCCTTCGCCTGCGCCTCGGTGTCGACGGTGAGGATGCCGTTGCCGATGGCGAGCTGGCGCTGCACAGTCAGATCCATCAGGCCGCGCGCCGATTCATTCGAGACGATCTCGAAATGATAGGTCTCGCCCTGGATGACGCAGCCGAGCGCGACGTAACCGTCATAAGGCGACTTCTTGTTCCGTGGTGATGCGGCCGCCATGGCGATAGCGCCGGGAATTTCCAGCGCGCCGGGCACGGTGACGACATCATAGGTCGCGCCGGCCTCGTCGAGCACCTTGGCAGCGCCGGCCAGCAGCGCGTCGGCGATATGTTGATAGAAACGCGCTTCGACGATCAGCAGACGGGGCATAGAAGATTTAGAATCTTGCGATTTGGGAGCGCGCGGCTTCGCGGCGCTGACTTTTTTGGCCATTCAAACTCCTCGGTTGAGCCGCGTGGTAGCAAGGGCTTGCGTGGCAAACAAGGGCCAAACAAAGGTCGCTGAACCGGCCGCTAGCGCGTATCCATCAGCCGCGCCGCGTAGCGCGCCATGGTGTCGATTTCGAGATTGACGGAATCGCCCTCGCGCCAGGCGCCAAGGCCCGTCACCGAAAGAGTGTGCGGAATGATCAGCACGGTGAAGGTATCCCCCTCCACCTTATTGACGGTGAGCGAAACGCCGTCGAGCGCGACAGAACCTTTCGGCGCGATGAAACGGGCAAGATCTTGCGGCGCGCGCAAGGTGAACTTCGCCATATCGGTCATGTCATCGCGCGCGATCACGCTGGCGAGACCGTCGACATGGCCCGCTACCAGATGGCCGCCGAGTTCATCGCCCAGTTTCAACGGCCGCTCCAGATTGACGCGCGATCCGTGCCGCCAAGTGCCGACGGTGGTGATCGCAAGCGTTTCGGCGGCGGCGTCGGCGGCGAACCAGACGCGGCCATCTTCATCGCCGGTATCGACGACGGTGAGGCAGACGCCGGAACAGGCGACCGAGGCGCCCTCAGTCAGCTCAAGGCGCGGGTAGCGCGTATAGATGGTGATGCGCGACAGATTATTGGCGCGTGGATGCACCGATCGCACTTCGCCTAAATCCGTGACAATGCCGGTGAACATAGGCTTATACCCGCTCGTAGATCTCGAGAGTATCGGCGCCAAGCTGCTCCTTGCCGCGCAACGCAAGCTTCCCTGTCAGGCTATCAAGCTTCATGCCCTCAAGCGGCGCGATGCCGCCCTCGCCGATTTCCTTGGCACCATGCAGCAGCACGGCTTCATCGACCAGATCGGCGGCGACCAAAGCGGCCGCGACCGTCGGCCCGCCTTCGACCAGCAGCCGGGTGATGCCCTCAACGGCTAGAATTTTCAGCACCTCGTCGAGATCGAGCCGCCCTTGAGTCTCGTCGACGCGAAATACGCGGGCGCCCTTCTGCTGCAAGATGTCCTCGGCAATCGGCGAAGCCTTGTGCGAAGTAAACACCCAGGTCGGCGTGTCGCGCACCGTCGAGATCACGGTCACCGACATCGGCACGCTCAATTTGGCGTCGAGCACGACGCGGATCGGAGAGCGCGCGAACAGGCCCAGCAGGCGGCAGGTCAATTGCGGATTGTCGGACAGCACGGTGCCGATACCGACCAGAATGGCATCGCTTTGCGCGCGCATCATCCAGACGCGGTCGCGCGCCTCTTCGCCGGTGATCGCAACCCGCTTGCGGCCGGCAAG
>CAMAUC010000033.1 GCA_945861265.1 Rhizobium sp. Q54
AACCGAACCATGCCGATGCGCGCTTCGCCGACTGTTTCGCCGAACTGCCGATCGTCTATCGCGACACCGCCGAAATCGACAGCCGCCGGGCCGCCTACGAACAAAAGCTCACAGCGCTGCGCGACGACGTCGTCGCCGGCAAGCTCCCCCCGTCGACAAGGCGATCTCGACACGCCAGCCGTTCTATCTGGCCTATCAGGGCCGCGACGACCGCGACCTGCAAAACATCTATGGCGACATGATTTCCCGCGTCGTCGAGCGGCAACACTCGCCGACCTTGATGCCGCCACCGCCGCAGGCCGGCGAAAAAATCCGCGTCGGCTTTGTCAGCAGCTTCTTCGTCAACCATTCAAACTGGAAAATGCCGATCAAGGGCTGGCTCAGCCAGCTCGATCGTAATCGATTCGAGTTGTTCGGCTACGATCTGGCGCTGGAGCGCGATGCCGAGACCGACGCCGCCGCGGCGATGTGCGACCGCTTTGTGCAATTGCCGCTCGACATCGCCGGCTGGCGACGCGAGATTCTCGCCGACGCGCCGCATGTGCTGATCTATCCCGGCATCCTCATGGATACGATGTCGACGCAATTGGCCGCGCAGCGTCTCGCGCCGGTGCAATGCAATTCCTGGGGCCATCCGGATACGTCGGGCCTGCCGACGCTCGATTACTATCTGTCCAGCGACCTGATGGAGCCGGCAGTGGCGGCCGCCAGCTATTCCGAGAAGCTGGTGCGGCTGCCAAACCTGTCGGTTTATTATGAGCCGGTGGCGGTAAACCCCGTGATCATGAGCCGCGCGGCGCTCGGCATTCGCGACGACGCCTTCGCCTTCTGGAGCGGCCAGTCGCTGTTCAAATATCTGCCCGAGCACGACGACGTGTTCGCGCGCATTGCCGTGCAGGCGCCGCGGAGCCAGTTCGTCTTCATCCGCCACCGCGGCAGCGCGCATGTCACGGAAGTTTTCCAGGCGCGCCTGGATAGCGCCTTCGCCGCGCACGGGCTGGCGTGGCGCGATTACTGCATCTTTCTCGACAAGCTCGGCCAGAGCGAATTCGTCGCGGCGCAGGGCCTTTGCGATGTCTTCCTCGACAGCGTCGGCTGGTCGGGCTGTAACTCGACCTTGGAAAGCCTCGCCAACGATCTGCCGATCGTCACCATGCCGGGCGGCCTGATGCGCGGCCGGCACAGCGCCGCGATATTGCAAATGATGGGCGTCACCGACACCATCGCGCCAACGGTCGACGACTATGTCGCGCTGGCCGCGCGGTTGGCCAACGCGCCGGACGAACGCGCGGCCGCGAGCCGCCGCATCGCCGATAACAAGCACAAGGTCTATCGCGACCGCGCTTGCGTCACCGCGCTGGAGGAATTCCTCGAGCGCGCGGTGCGGGGCGAGTAGCTACTTCCCTGTCCACTTCGCCGGCCGCTTTTCGACGAACGCTTTCACGCCCTCGTGGAAATCCGCGCTGCCGTAAGCCGCGCGCACCAGATCGTCATCGGCCGGCAGTGCCGCCATCTGCAAGCGCCGCATCGCTTCCTTGGTGACGCGCATGGTCACCGGCGCGTTGCCGGCGAGCCGCTCGCAAATCGCAACGACCGTCGCGTCGAGCGCCATCGGGTCGACCACCGCCATCAGGAAGCCGGCGGCGAGCGCGTCCTCGGCCGGCACATTCTCCGCCATCAGCATCATGCGCTTGGCCCGCGCTTGCCCGAGGCCGACGACCAGCCGCGCATAATTGGCGACCGACAGGCAATTGCCGAGGGTGCGCGCGATCGGCACGCCAAATTTCGCCTCCGGCGTGGCGATGCGCAGATCGCAGCAGGCAGCGATCGCCAGCCCGCCGCCGATGGCCCAGCCCTCGACCACGGCGAGCGTCGGCATCGGCAGTTTTTCCAGCGCCGTCAGATAGCCTTCCATCCGCGCTTCGTAGGCGATGCCGTCTTCTCCGTCCTTGAATTCCTGGAACTGGGCGATGTCGGTGCCGGCAATGAAGGCCTTGCCGCCAACGCCGCGCAAGACGACCACGCGCACGCTGTCGTCTTTGGCGAGTTCGGCGCAGGCCGCGGCAAGCCCTTCATACATCCGCCAGGTCATGGCGTTGCGCGCCTGCGGCCGGTCGAACAGGATTGTCGCCACAACGCCTGTTGGCGTCTCTTCGCGGACCAGGCGGGTTTCGCCGTCGTTCATTGCTGATGCTCCATTGCAATGGGCGGACGCTAACGGGAATTCCGCCGATGTGCTAGGCACGCCGCATGGCTTCGTTTTTCAACAGTCTGATCTGCGCCGCCGCCGCGCTTTTGATCTATGCGGGTCTCGGCCTGCCGCTGGCGTTGCGCATCGCGCCGCGCCCGCTGGCGCTCATGCTGGCGCCAGCGCTCGGCTGGGCCGTGCACAGCGCGCTGGCGCTGCCGCTGTTCTTTTTGATCGGCCTGTCGCGGCCGAGCGTTGCTCTTGTCGTCGCAGTGCCACTGCTCGCGGCTCTGGTGGTGATGGCAAAAGACCGCGTCTGGCGCGGCGAACCGATGCTCGGCCGTATCAACGCGTTGGCGCTCGCCGGCGTCGCCTTGCTGGCGTTCGTTGTCATGGCGGCGGTGCTGCCGAAAATAACGTCCGACGGCGTCGCGCTGGCCGGACCGATCTTCGATCATTCCAAGATCGCGATGATCGACGAGATGAAGCGACTTGGCGTGCCGCTGGGCAATCCGTTCTTTGGCGGCGAGGGCGCCCCGGCGCGTCTGTCCTATTATTATCTCTGGCATTTCAGCGCCGCCGAATGGGCGTTGCTCACCGGCGTCAGCGGCTGGGAGGCCGATGCGGCCTTGAGTTTTTTCACCGCCGTTGCCTCGCTCGGCGCGTTGACCGGCCTCGCGGTCTGGCTCAGTGGCCGCGCCTGCGCCGCATTATGGGTTGTTGCGCTGGCCGCCACCGGCTCGCTGCGGCCTTTGATCTACGCGACATTCGGCGTCGACCGCGCCGAGGCGATCATCGGCTATCAAAGCGGATTCGGTAGTTGGCTGTTTCAGACGTCATGGGCGCCGCAGCATACCGCTTCGGCGATGGCGGCGCTGCTGTCGATCTATCTGCTGATCGAGGTCGCCAAACGTCCGGGCGTGCTCAATGTACTGTTGCTGGCGCTGACCATGGCCGCCAGCTTTGAGAGTTCGACCTGGGTCGGCGGCGTCGCTCTGCCGCTTGCCGCCGCGCCGGTCGCGCTCGTACTGCTGGCGCGCGCCGAGCCGCAACAGCGCCTGCGTATTTTCATTTCGCTTGGCCTGTCCGCGTTGCTGGCGATGGTTCTGATTGCGCCGATGCTCTACGATCAGTTGCAAATGACGTCGCTGCGCGGCGGCGGCGCGCCGATCAGGCTGGAGCCGACGGAAGTATTCGGCGAAGCCGTCACCGACCGCTTCGGCGCCTGGCTCAACCTGCCGGCCTTCTGGCTGATCTATCTGCCGGTCGAGTTCCCGGCCTTTTACGGGACCGGACTCGTCGGCCTTTATTTCCTGTTCAAGGACCGCGCGCTGCTGGCCGACCGCCGCGCTGTCGTCGTGGCTTTCGCGCTGACGCTCGCCGCCAGTCTTCTCGCGTCATGGCTTCTGGTCAGCACGCTCGGCGACAACAACGATCTCGGCTGGCGCGCGGTGCTGCCGGGCGTGATGCTGCTGATCGTCTTTGCCGCCGCCGGCCTGTCGCGCCGATCGTTCAAGCCTATATCGGCTGCGCCCGTCGTCGCGCTGCTGTTGCTCTTGCTGGGCATACCAGAAGCCGTGCATTCAGCGCGCAACAATATCGCCGGCACGCCGGGCGCGCAGGACAGGATTTTTGCAGCCTCGCCGGCGCTTTGGCAGGCGGTGCGGCGCGTGACGCCCGCCGATGAGCGCATCGCCAACAATCCGGATTATCTGGAACACGTCACGCCGTGGGGAGTGAACATTTCCTGGGCGCTGTTGGCCGACCGCCGGTCCTGCTACGCCAGCCCGGCTTTGGTCGGGCCGTTCTCGGCGCTGTCGAAAGCGCGCGAGGCCGAGATCGGCGCGCAATTCGGCCGTGTCTTCTCAGGTCACGCCTTGCCCGGCGATATCGACGCGCTTGCGACGCAATTTAGGTGCGACACCGCGGTGGTGACGCCGGAGGATGGCGCCTGGGCCAGCGATCCTTTCGCGGCGAGCGCGCGCTATCGCCTCGCTGACGGCAACGCGCAATGGCGCATCTACCGCGCGGCGAAGTGAGGTGGCCTAGAGCCCCGCGAACCAGTTGAAGCCCTGCTTCGACCAGAAGGTCGGGATGAAAGTATTGGTCACCTCCATCGCGGTGATCCATTTCGCGTTCTTGAAGCCGAGCTTGGTCGAGGTGCGCAGCCGCAGCGGAAAACCGAACGGATCGGTGATCGCCTCGCCGGCATACTTCGTCGCCAATATCGTCTGCGGATGCAGCGCGGTGGCCATGTCGAGCGTCTCGGTGTAGCCGTCGGCGCATTTGAAGGCGATATATCGGGCGCGCGTATCGGCGCCGATGCGCTTGAGGAAGTCCGACAGGCTCGGCCCCGACCACTGGCCGATATAGTCCCACCCTTCGACGCAGATGTGGCGGACGATGAGTTCCTGCTCCGGCAGTTTGTAGATCTGCTCGGCGGTCCACGGCGCCTTATTGTCGACGAGGCCGGCGAGTTCAAGCTTCCAGCTCGCGCCATCGACCGGCTTGACGTCCTCGATCTCGTAATAGGCGTTGAAGCGCGGCGGCTTGACCACCTGATCGGCGCTGTAGGTCGGCGCCAGCTTTTTCGGATCGAACAGCAGCGCCTGCACGCCGTCATTGAAGTCCGACACCGCGCGCAGCACGGTCTGCACGGCGTCGGTATCGCTCACCGTGCAGCCGGTCAGCATCGTCAATGCGCCGAGCGACACCGTGCCGCGCAGCAGATTGCGCCGGTTGATGTCGGCGACCAGTTTGCGGCCTTCGTCGAGCGGCGACTGGTCGATGCCGCCTTTCGGCCGGAAGATCGAGCGTGAGGGTGAGGCCATGGCGGTCTGTCCGTTATTCTGCGGAAGCAGGGTGGGGCGCAACACCGGGCTCATCCGGCACGTCAGGGCCGCCGGTGATCATCGCGCCGATGGTTTTCGGCACCAGCAGCGCCAGCGCGACGTGAACAATGAGAAAGCCGACGATCGCCGCCATGCCGATGAAATGCGCCAGCCGGCCGCCCTGGAAGCCGAAGAACAGCGCCGTCAGTTCCTGGAATTGCACCGGCTTCCAGATCGCCAGCCCGGACAGCACCTGCAAGACGATTACCAGCATGATGCCGACATAGAGCGTCTTCTGCACCGCGTTGTAGTGCGTGATGTCGTCATGCGCGAGCTTGAAGCGCAGCGCGTCGCGCACATTGGCGACGATCTCGGCCGGCCAGATCGGCAACAATTTGCGGCGGAAGCGGCCCGTATAGACCCCGTAAAAGACATAGCAAAGGCCGTTGACGAACAGGAGCCACATCGCCGCGAAATGAATCTGCAATCCGTGCTGCGCCCAGTGGCCGAAGGTCATCCAGTCCGGGAAATGCAGCCAGCCGAACAGCACCTCGTCATTGTAGATCTTCCAGCCGCTGCCGATCAGCATGATCATGGCGATGGCGTTGATCCAGTGCATCGTGCGCACCGCGATGGGGTGCAGCTTGCGATGACGGCGAGTTGATTTGACCGTGAGTGGGTCCGTCATGAAGGTCATGCTCATAAAGGGCTTTATTGTCACGGATAAGACGTAAACAGCTTTTGACGTGCAACACACGACTTCGTGTAAGTTTAGCAAAGATGCCCGCACGAAAGCGCGAGATCAGGAAAGACCGTCGATGCCGCCGTTCACCCGCGCTTTATTCTGCCTGGCGCTGATCGGCCTCGTCGTGCCGGCGCTGGCCTCCGGCCCGCCGATCGCCAAACCGGAAGCCGGGGCCGCGGAAAAGGAATTGACCCCCGAGCAGAAGATGCAAAAGCGCTTCCCGCATCCAGTGCGCGTCGGCGATCTCATCGGCCTGCCGGTGCTCGACGACGACGATTCGACCATCGGTTATGTGCGCGAGGTCGTCCGCACCAGGGAGGGGAAAGTCGTCCTCATCGTGCCATACAGCGCCTGGTTCGGCTGGGTTCGCACCGAATGGCGCAAGCGCCCGGTGGCGGTCCCGATTGAAACCGTCGCCATTCTGGCGCGCCAGCTTGATGCCATCGACATGCCGCGCAGCGACTTCGACGAGGCGCCGGATTGGGCGCCGGATCAGGGGAAATCGATACCGCCGGAGGAGAAAACCCCGATTGCGCTCGGCCGCAGATAATACCATACCCGTTTCTTGCCGCTTTCCGACGAAAATCATCTCTGCCGGCGGAACTCCCCCATAGCCATGAGGTTGGTACTTCAGGATGGACGACCAGACCAAAATCAGGCTCAGCACGCGGACTCTGGTCGCCCAGGCGCTTGGATCGCACGATCCTGTGACCAAGGCGATCGTCCAGCCGATTCATATGTCGGCCACCTTCATCCGCGACGCCGATAATGGCTATCGCGCCGGCTACGTCTATGGCCGCACCGACAATGTCTCCGTGCAGCAGGCCGAAACTCTCATCGCCGCGCTCGAAGGCGGCGACGAAGCGCTGTTGTTCGGCTCCGGCATGGCGGCCGCGACGTCCGTGTTGATGGCGCTCGACAGACCGACGCATATCGTCGCCTCGCAGGTGATGTATTACGGCTTCCGCGCATGGTTGAAGGATATCGGCCGCTACGGCCACAACGTCACCTTCGTCGATACGTCGGACCTCGACGCGGTGCGCGCAGCCGTACAGCCCGGCAAGACCGGCCTGTTCTGGATCGAGACGCCCAGCAACCCGACCTGGAGCATCACCGACATCGCCGCGGTCGCCGACATCGCGCACGCGGCGAACGCCATTCTCTGCGTCGACTCGACTGTGGCGACGCCGATCTTCACCAAGCCGCTGGCGCTCGGCGCCGACATCGTCATGCATTCTGCGACCAAGTATCTAAACGGCCATTCCGACGTCGTCGCCGGCGTCCTTGTCGCGTTGAACGGCAATCCTTTGTGGGAGCGCATCGCCAGAATGCGCGGCCAGTTCGGTTCGGCGCTCAGCCCGTTCGATTCGTTTCTGCTGATGCGCGGCCTGCGCACGCTCGACGTGCGCGTGCGTGCCCAGGCGAAGACCGCGGCGCAGCTCGCCGCGCAACTGGTCGGTCATCCGGCCGTCGCACAGGTCCTTTATCCCGGTCTCGTCAGCCACGTCGGCCACGGCGTGGCAAAGCGGCAGATGATCGGCGGTTTCGGCGGCATGTTTTCCGTGCGCATCAAGAAGGGCGCCAAGGCGGCGGTCGCGGTCGCGGCCTGCGTCGACCTATGGAAGCGCGCCACCTCGCTCGGCGGCATCGAAAGTCTGATCGAGCATCGCGCCTCGATCGAGGGCGAGGGCTCGCTTTGTCCGGGCGACCTCTTGCGGCTTTCGGCCGGGCTCGAAGACCCGGACGAATTGTATTACGATCTCACCCGCGCGCTGTCGGTCGCGACCTGATGAGACACTCATGAAACCAGTCGCCGTTGCGATCGTCTGCAAGACCCCCGCGCCGGGCAAGTCGAAGACGCGGCTGTCGCCGCCGCTGCGGCCGGAGGAATGCGCGGCGATATCTTCCTGCTTTATCCGCGATCTGTCGCAGACGATCCATTCGCTACAGACCGATGGCGACGTTGTCGGCGGCGCGGTCTATACGCCGTTCGGCACCGAGGCCGCGTTGCGCCGCCTGTTGCCGGATGGCTTTCATCTGACTTTGCAAGGCGAGGGCGATCTCGGCGCGCGTCTCCTGAAGGGCACCGCCGATTTGATCGCCGCCGGCTTTGCCGGCGCCATTCTGGTCAATTCCGATTCGCCGACGCTGCCGCGCGCGATCCTGCACGCGGCGGTCGATGCGGTGCGCGCCGGCGACAATGTCGTCCTCAGCCCGGCGCTCGACGGCGGCTACACCTTGATCGGCTTGTCGGCGCCGCGGCCGCATTTGTTCGACGCCATGCCGTGGAGTACGCCGGAAGTCTATGAACTGACCTTGCGGCGCGCCCGCGACATCGGCCTTGCGGTGGCCAATGTGCCGGGCTGGTACGATGTTGACGATGCCGCGTCCTTCGCCATGCTGGAGGACGAATGGCGCGGCACGCGGCCCGCCTTCGCCGATCCGCGTCTCGTTGCCGCCGACGCGCCGGCCACGTTCCAGTTCCTGCAAGAGCGCGAACGCGCCTTGCTGCGGGCCTAGCGCATGATCCCGAAAAGTGGGAACCGGTTTTCGGTTAAGATCATGCGCGAAAAAGGGCTCTAAGGATGCAGTTTTCTTCAGGCAACCGCTTCGTCAGCGTCGTGATCCCGTGCCTCAACGAGGAAGAGCCGATCGGCGATGTCGTGTGCGAAGTTTTCGCGCAACAGGTCGACGAGGTCATTGTCGTCGATAACGGCTCGACCGACCGCACCGCCATATGCGCCGCCAATGCCGGCGCCCGCGTCGTGCGCGTGCCAAAGCCTGGCTACGGCCGCGCCTGCGCCGCCGGCGCCCAGGCCGCCGATGATCGCTGCGACATCATCTGTTTCCTCGACGGCGATGGCAGCGACGTGCCGCGCTTCATGCATGACGTGGTCGAGCCGGTGGCGTCGGATCACGCCGATTTCGTCATGGGCTCGCGCCTGCGCGGCTATCGCGAGCCCGGCAGCATGACGCCGCAGCAAATCGTCGCCGGCTGGATCGCCGGACTTCTGTTGCGGCTGACCTATGGCGTCCGCTTCACCGACATGTCGCCGTTCCGCGCCCTTCGCGCCGATCGCCTGCGCGCGCTCGGCATGCGCGAGGAGACCTATGGCTGGAATCTGGAAATGCAGATGCGCGTTGCTGCCGCGCGCTACCGCATTGTCGAGCTTCCGGTCGATCATCGCTGTCGACAGGGCGGCGTCTCGAAAGTGTCGGGCAATCCGGTCGCCGGCATGAAGGCGGCGTGGAAGATCGTCACCACCTTCCTGCGCCTCGCCGCCTCGTTGCGCCGCGCACCGCCGCCGCGATTTCGTCTGCGTGACAAAAAGGTCTAGTTCATGCGCGTTCTCTTGACCGGCGGCGCTGGCTTTATCGGCCGTCACGTCCTGCGTGAGTTGCTGGCGCGCGGTCTTGAGGTGCGCGTACTCGATTCATTGCGGCCGGATGTACACGCGAACGGCGACACCGCGCCGCTCGATGGCGCCGAACTGATTGTCGCCGATGTGCGCGATGCCGCCGCCATCGACACGGCGCTCAAGGGTGTCGAAGCGGTGCTGCATCTCGCCGCCAAGGTCGGTCTCGGCGTCGCTGTCTCCGATTTGCCGGACTACGCGTCGTCGAACGATGTCGGCGCCGCTGAAATATTGGCCGGCATGGCGCGGGCGAATATCAAGCGGCTGACTTTGGCCAGTTCGATGGTGGTCTATGGCGAGGGCGTTGGGCATTGCGCCGAGCACGGTGCGGTGCGGCCGGGCCCGCGCATCGAGAGCGAATTGAAGCAGGGCCATTTCGAGCCGCCCTGTCCGCATTGCGGAAACCCGTTGCAAACGGCGTTGGTCGATGAAGATACGCCGTTCGATCCGCGCAACGCCTACGCCACCAGCAAGCTGGCGCAGGAATATTATGCGTCGAACTGGGCGCGCGTCACAGGCGGCTCGGTCGCGGCGCTGCGCTACCACAATGTCTATGGGCCGGGCATGCCGCGCGACACACCTTACGCCGGCGTCGCATCGATTTTCACTTCGGCCCTGCGCAATGGCGAAGCGCCGCGCGTGTTCGAGGATGGCCGCATGCGCCGCGATTTCATCCATGTGCGCGACATCGCCTCGGCGACTGTTGCCGCCTGCGAGGCTCATACCGTCGGCGTGCGCGCCTTCAATGTCGGCTCCGGCACGCCGCGCACCGTCGGCGACATGGCTTTGGCTCTGGCGCAGGCCTTGAAAGGCCCGCTGCCGGTTGTCACCGGCGGTTACCGACTCGGCGATGTGCGTCACATCACGGCGGATTCCTCGCGCCTTCGCCGCGAGCTCGGCTGGAAGCCGCAAGTCGACTTCACTGACGGCATGAAGGAACTGACGGGGCTTTAAACCTGAAGGTAGCGCTGCTTCACCGTCGCGTCCGCCGCCAAAGCCTGCGAACTCCCGGTCCACACCACGCGACCCTTCTCGATCACCACATGGTTGTCGGCGATCTTCATCAGCGCATTGAGATGCTTGTCGACGACGAGAATGGCCTGGCCTTCCTGCTTCAGCTTGATCAGGCAATTCCAAATTTCGGTGCGGATCTTCGGCGCCAGACCTTCGGTCGCCTCGTCGAGAATGAGCAGCTTCGGATTGGTCATCAGCGCGCGGCCGATCGCCAGCATCTGCTGCTCGCCGCCGGACAGCTCATTGCCCATGTTGCTCTTGCGCGCGGCGAGCGACGGGAAGAAATCGTAGACGCGGCTCAACGTCCACTGCGCCTTGCCGAATCGGGAAGCCGATGTGGCGATCAGGTTTTCCTCAACCGACAGAGTGGGGAATATCTGGCGGCCTTCCGGCACCAGGCCGATGCCGGCTTGCGCGATCGTATAGGGCGGCAGGCCGACCAACGACAGACCGTTGAAGGTGGCCGCGCCGCTTGTCGCCGGCAGCAGGCCCATCAGTGCGAAGATCGTCGTCGTCTTGCCCATGCCGTTGCGGCCGATGAGCGTGACCACTTCTCCGTCTTTGACGGAAAAAGAAATATCGAACAGCACCTGCGCCGGGCCGTACGAAGCTGCGAGGTTTTCGACGGTGAGCATTACTCCAGCTCCTCGCCGAGATAGGCCGTCATCACGGCGGGATCGGCGCGCACCTGTGCCGGCGGGCCGCTCGCCAGAATGCGGCCATAGGTCAGCACGGAAATGCGATCGGCCAGCGCGAACACCGCGTTCATGTCGTGCTCGACCAGCATCATGGCAAAGCGGCCCTTGAGCTTTTGCAAGACAACGATGAGGCGTTCGGATTCCTCGGGCCCGGTGCCGGCCATCGGCTCGTCGAGCAGGAGAAGTTTCGGCTGCATCGCCAGTGCAATGGCAAGCTCCAGCGCGCGCTTTTCGCCGTGCGACAGATGCGCCGCCAGCACGTCGGCGCGGGCGTCGAGCGAGACTTCGGTGAGCGCTTCCATCGCCGCGTCGTTGAGCGCGCTTTCCCGGTCGGCGCGGCCGATGAATTGATAGCTCGAGCCGGAGCGCGCCTGCACCGCCAGCGCCACATTCTCCAGCGCGGAAAAACGCGGCAGGACCGAGGTGATCTGGAACGAACGGGCAAGGCCGAGTTCGGCGCGCTTGTTCGGCGGCAGCGCGGTGATGTCCTCGCCGTTGAGGTAGATCGCGCCGGCCGAGGGCTCGAGCGTGCCGGAAATCTGGTTGATCAGTGTCGTCTTTCCGGCGCCGTTCGGCCCGATCACCGCGTGCAGTTCGCCGGCTTTGATATCCAGCGACACGCCGTCGGTGACGACGAGGCCGCCGAAATTCTTGCGCAGGTTTTCGATTCTTAAGACAGGATTTGGAACCGGCTCAGCCACGGCGCAGCCTTTCCCAAACGCTTTGTGCCAGCCCAAGCAACCCGCCGCGCGCGAACAAAACGATCAGCACCAGCATCGGTCCGAAGATCAGTTTCCAGTTCTCGGTGATACCGCCGAGCATGTCTTCCAGAAGCAGAAACGCCGCCGCGCCGACAATGGCGCCGTGCAAGGTGCCGATGCCGCCGAACAGCACCATGATGATCAGCTCACCCGAGCGCTGCCACGACATGAAGGATGGCGACACGAACTCGGTCGCGTTGGCGAGCAGAAAGCCGGCGAGGCCGCCGAGACAGCCGGCGATCACGTAGGCGACGCGTTGATAGCGGAACACGTCATAGCCGATGGTCGCCATGCGCGTCGGGTTGTCGCGCGCGCCGCGGAACACCCGGCCGAAGCGCGACGAAACGATGGCGCGCAGCAGCAGGTACGACACCAGCAGGAACGCCAGCACGGCGTAATACAACGCGCGGTCGTTCTGCAGCACGGGAAAGCCGAACAGAGTCGAGCGCAGCTTCAGCGTCATGCCGTCGTCGCCGCCATAGGGCGACAGCGAGCCGGCGACGAAATAGATCATCTGGCCGAAGGCGAGAGTGATCATGATGAAATAGACGCTCTTGGTGCGAAGACACACCGTGCCGGTGAGCCAGGCAAACAGTGCGCTAACGATCAAAGCCACAGGCAGCGTGATCGCCATATCGGTGATGCCATGCGCGCTGAAGATGCCGGCGGTATAGGCGCCGATGCCGACGAAGGCGGCATGGCCGAATGACACCAGCCCGCCATAGCCGCAGATGAAATCGAGCGCCAGCGCGGCGATGCCGTAGATCATCACCCGCGTGAAAAGGCCGAGCAGATAAGTCTCGGCGCCGAACGACGCGGCGAGCGGCGCCAGCGCCAGCACGAGAAAGATAGCGATGGGCAGCGCCTCATAGTTGCGGGCGCGGGGCAAAGCGGTGACGCTCAGCGACATCTAGCGCCCCTTCGCCGGAAACAGCCCGGCCGGGCGGAAATACAGCACCAGTGCCATCAGCACATAAATGAGCATCGAGGCGATGGCCGGACCGACGGTGCGCGCCGGCGAGGGCGGCATCACCAGCCGCAATATGTCGATGGCGAAGGAACGTCCCAGAGTATCGACCAGCCCGATCAGCAATGCCGCGATGAAGGCGCCGCGCATCGAGCCGATGCCGCCAATGACGATGACGACAAACGCCAGAATAAGCACGCTGTCGCCCATGCCCGGCTCGACCGACAATATCGGCGCGATCATCACGCCGGCGAAGGCCGCCAGCATGGTGCCGAAGCCAAACACGATCATGAACAGGCGGCGGATATCGACGCCGAGCGCCGAGACGATTCGCGCATGCGTCGCCCCGGCGCGCACCAGCATGCCCACGCGTGTCCGCGACACCAAAAGATAAAGAAGGAGTGCGACAGCAAGCCCCGAGCCGATGATCATCAGCCGCCAGACCGGATAGAGAATGCCCGGCGACAGCACGATGGTGCCGGAAAACATGTCGGGGATCGGCAGCGACAAAGGCGCCGCGCCCCAGACGACCTTCACGCCCTGATTCAGGAACAGAATGATGCCGAAGGTGGCGATCACCTGTTCGAGATGGTCGCGGTCGTAGAGATGCCGGAACACGGTGAATTCCAGCAGCAGTCCAAGCAGCAGCGCGGCGGCGAGCGCGGCGATCAGCGCGATCAGGAAATTGCCGGTCAGCGCGTAGAACATCACGGCGAGATAGGCGCCGAGCATGTACTGGACGCCGTGCGCGAGATTGATGAAGTCCATGACGCCGAAGACCAGCGTCAACCCGGCGGCGATCAGGAACAGCAGCACGCCGAATTGCAGGCCGTTCAGCGTCTGGACGATGAGGAGGGTGAAGGACATCGTTCTTTTATCCTGCGCACCCTGGGCGCTTCAGAAAGAAAAACCCTCCCCACACGAAGCCGCGCGGGGAGGGTGAAACGAAGAACTACTTCATCGCGCAATCTTTGACGTGCGGATCGGCGTAATCCGAGAACACCTTCTTGTCGATCGAGGTGGCGAACTTGTCGCCGACCTGCACCACCTTCACCTGGTAGAAATCCTGGATCGGATAGTGGTTGGTGTTGAACTTGAAGGCGCCGCGCAGCGAGGTGAACGGCGCTTTCGCCAAGGCCGCGCGCAGCGCGTCCTTGTTGTCGGTCTTGCCGCCGGTCGCCTTCAACGCGCCGTCGATCAGCAGCCCAGCGTCGTAGGCCTGGAAGGCGTAGGTCGCAGGGATAGCGCCGTTATATTCCGCCTCGTAAGCCGCGACGAACTTCTTGTTCTGCGCGTTGTTCAGATCCGGCGCCCAGTTGGCGCCGCCGAAGAAGCCGAGCGCCGCTTCCTTCTGCGCCGGCAGCGTCGATTCATCGACGGTGAAGGCGGAGAGGAATTTCACCTTGTCGGCGAGGCCGGCCTGGCGGAACTGCTTGACGAAATTGACGCCCATGCCGCCGGGCAGGAACACGAACACCGCGTCCGAGCCTGAGGCCGCGATCTTCGACAGTTCGGCCGAATAGTCGAGCTGGCCGAGCGGCACGTAGACTTCGTCGGCGACCTCGCCCTTGTAGAAGCGCTTGAAGCCGGCGAGCGAATCCTTACCGGCCGGATAATTCGGCGCCATGATGAAGACCTTCTTCAGGCCCGCGTCCTGCGCGTATTTGCCCATCACCTCGTGGTTCTGGTCGTTCTGGTAGGAGGTGACGAAGAAGTTCGGGTTGCAGTCCTTGCCGGCGAAGTTCGAGGTGCCGGCGTTCGGCGAGATCAGGAAGGCGCCGCTTTCGGTCACCGGCTTCATAATGGCGACGAGAATGTTGGAGAAGATCGGTCCGACGACGAAGTCGACCTTGTCGCGGTCGATCAGCGCCTTGGCCTTCGACACCGCGACGTCCGGCTTCAACTCGTCGTCCTGCACGAACAGTTCGACCTCGCGGCCGCCGAGTTTGCCGCCATTGTCCTTGATGGCGAGCTGCAAGCCGTTGCGCAACTGCTGGCCGAGCACCGCGGCCGGTCCCGACAAAGTGGTGACGACGCCGATCTTGAGCTTTTCCTGCGCCTGCGCCGCGCCGGCCGCGCCGATCAGCGCGATCGCGGCTACCGAACTCAACAACTTGTTCATCGCTCTTCCCCTTTTGGAAAAATTCGTTGCGCCTTGAGGGCGCTGGCAAACTATGCCCGGCCCCTGCGGGCAAGGCCAGAGACTATGGCCATAGTTCAAGGCTGGCGGCCCGCCGGAAGATATTTTAGGTCTAAAACATCTCCCCTGGGAAGCCCTATCTTTAAGCATGAAAGCGCCCGCCGTGACGATATTTACCGCAACGCCGGGTTTGTCGCGCGCGGCCTCAGGCGGCATGCTAAAGGCCGTGCTCGAGTTAAGTATTGTGGAGACCTGGCGTTGCCGCACGGCATATTACCCGCGACCTTGACCGCCTGGCTGGAGAAGCGCGCCGCCGGGCAGAGCCTGATCGCGGCGCCAGCCGTCGGCGCGGCGGCGGAAACGACGCTGGACTTAAAGACGACGGACATAGTGACGCACAACCGGAGTGAGGGCATGAACACGCTGACCGCAGGGATCACCAAAGCCGGCACCGGCATTGACGGCATCTCGTGGAATATTCTCGGCCAGACTTATGTGCCGAAGACCTTGTCGGAGAATACGTTCTCCTGGCACGCGACCTTGCCGCCGGGCACCTTCGTGCCGCCGCACATTCATCCTACGCAGGACGAGTTCATCTATCTGTTCGAGGGTCGGCTCGATCTCGTGCTCGACGGCCGCGACTTCGTCGCCACGCCGGGCGACGTCATCCGCCTGCCGATGGGCATCCCGCACGGCATCTTCAACAAGTCGGATCAGACGGTGAAATGCTTCTTCTGGGTGTCGCCGACGCGCAAGCTGTACGATCTGTTCTGGGCAATCCACTCGATGAAGGAGCAGAACCCGCCCGACGTCGTCGCGCTCGCCGCGCGCTACGAAATCACGTTCCTGCCGCCGCCTCCGGGGGCGTGAGGCGCGGCGTCGCCGCCATTCTCCGCTGTCGTCCCCGCTCTCTCAATGTCGTCCCCGCGCAGGCGGGGACTCAGCACTTAATCGCAGCTAATCAAGGAAGCGCTGGATGCCCGCCTTCGCGGGCATGACGGCGAGAGGATACTGCGCGTCCACACCCACCGCCATCATGGCCGGGCTTGTCCCGGCCATCCACGTCTTTAACGCTTTGATCGGTATAATCCGTCCGATGGGTTATTTTAATTCAGGGCCTTTGATGTTGCCCTTCCGAATCAGATCGACCGCGTGATCGATACTATAGGCAATAATTATCCCTGTATTTCTTCGAATAACTTGATCCGTTGGCGTTAGCTTGCGATATGAGCCATCCGCGAAGCTAATTATTAGATTCAGCGCGCGATCTTCATCGGTAATCTCCTCAGGTTTTATCGGCACCATTTTCATAACTTGATCGATATCGGATCGATAGCCGGAAACAACGGCCGCAACTTTGAAGTCAAATCCTGGTTTTCCCTGCTCCAAGTACACAATCGGACTGCCAGAAAATCCCGAGTTATTACGCCCGTCAAAATACATGCGGTTGAAATTATCTTTTCTCTCTTGCGCCGACCATACTGCCTTCCGAACGAACCCGATCGATTCGGTCTGAACAGTCGTAGTCAATGCCTGATCCGCGTAGGGGAATCCTACGAAATAAACATCTTGTCCGAGCACCATCCCATCTGAGGTTGCGGGGAGAGGAAAGGTTACTGTTTGTAAAGCGCGCGGAACGAGAACAGCTATATCAATAGGATCTTCACAACGAAGAATTGACACTTCCGTATCGATGCATTTACCGCCGCTTCCGCAAATTTGTACCTTCTCGTCAGCCTTCTTTAGCGTCGCGATTACGTGTTTGGCGGTTACAAGGTATTGACGTCCATCTACGTCGATTGTGAATGCAGTGGCCGAGGCTGGCCCGACAACTATTCGAACGACGCGCTTTAATACGTTTGAGGTTACCCCAGTAACTTCGGCCATAGCTCGGCCTCCTAAGTAAAATAATATTAGCGTTGCGAAAAACAGCGCGCGCATTTAATTCACCCGAATCGCAATCAATCGCCAGTCTTAAGGCGATCTGACGAAGCGTAATCCGCCGCTGCTAATCCTTCAACGCGGCGGGTTACGCCTTCGGCTAACCCGCCCTACGCAGGGACGAATGGAATTTTCCGGCCCACCCCCTTGACTGTATAAATCCCTAGGACTATATACATCCTATCCCGTCCCATCTACGAGGGGCGTTTGATCAGCGTCGTCAGATGCTGGGGCGGGGAGCGGTGGCCGGCGGGGCGTTGGAGATGCGACGCAAATGAACCCGACCGGCGGTCCAAGCCGCTCCGTCCCGGCGCACCTCCCCGTGCGTCGCTGTGGCCCCGTTGGTGACGTGGTGACAAGGCATCCGGCCAAAAGGAAGCCAAAACCCGTCAGGGCCTGAAGCGGTGGAAAGGCGCACCTTTCGTAAGAAAGGGCGCCTGAAACGGCAGTCCACCGGGGGCGGAGCGGAGCAAACCTATAAACATCGCGCGCGGAGCGCCGGGAGACCGGCAACTTCGTGGTGACTAACCTGCGTATTTTTAAAATATCTACGCAGGGCTATGGGGTTGTTGCGACCCCGGCGTTCCGCGCGCCCTCGTTTTATGAGGGAGCAAGAGGATGCACTTCCCAAGCGACGGCCTGCCCGGGGCCGCTCAAGAACACGGGCGATGACGCACGTCTGCTGTTTGAAAATAGAATCGGTATCGAAGCGGCGGCTTACGCCGCCTTGCCCTTGTTCACCTGGTTTTGCACGAAGCCCGCTGTCGAGGCATAGCCACGCACGATCGCCAGCCGCTGGTCGTGGCTCAGGACATCGTCGATATTGGCAAAGCCTTCCGGCGCGAGACGCTCGGCCACGTCGATGACGCCTTCCGGGCCGCCCTTGCGGTTCATGCGCACGATCTGCGCCGTCATTGGCAAACGCTCCTGCTCGTACAGCCACAGCGCATGCATCGGATTGTCGGCGCTCGCCAGCCGGTCGGCGATGCATCTTGCATCGAGGATCGCCTGCGACGCGCCATTCGAGCCGACCGGATACATCGGATGCGCGGCATCTCCCAGCAAAGTCACGCGGCCATGCGACCAGCGCGGCAGAGGCTCGCGGTCGCACAGCGGATATTCCCAGAATTCGCCGGTCGCCTCGATCAGATGCGAGACATCGACATAAGGCAGTTTGAATTTCTGCAAGTAAGGCCGCAGATCGTCCCAGCGACCGGGCCGCGACCAGTCTTCCTTGCGCGGCGGCGTGCCGCCTTCCGACACTTTCGCCATCACCGCCCAGTTGGTGAGCTTGCGGTCGGGCGCGGTGCCGGCGGCGATCGGGTAGAGCACGAATTTCGCTTCCATGCCGCCGGCGATGATCATCGAGCGGCCGGTCAGGAACTGCGGCCAGTCCACCGCGCCGCGCCACAGCATGGTGCCGTTCCAGAGCGCGGGGCCTTCGTTCGGAAACAAAGTCTCGCGCACGAAAGAATGAATGCCGTCGGCGCCGATCAGCACGTCGCCTTGCGCGGTCTTGATATGGCTGCCGGCGCGGTCGAAGAAAAACGCCGAGACGCCGCCTTCGCTTTGCGTGAACGAGCCGAGCCGGTGGCCGGTGTGGATTTTTCCTTCGCCGAGGCGGGCCCGCGCCGCCTGGTAGATGACGCCCTGCAACTTGCCGCGATGGATCGAGAATTGCGGCACGTCGAAGCCGGCGTCCGTGCCGCGCAGTTCGTGCCAGACCGTCTGGCCGAAGCGGTTGGCGTAGAAAAGCTCATGCGTGCGGATGGCGACCGCGTCGAGACGTTCGAGCAGGCCGAGGTCTTTGAGTTCGCGGATGGCGTGCGGCAGCGTGTTGATGCCGACGCCGAGTTCGCGAATGGTGTCGGCCTGCTCATAGACCTCGCAGTCGATGCCGCGGGCATGCAGCATCAGGGCCGTTGTCAGTCCGCCGACGCCGCCGCCGATGATGATCGCCTTCATACGCAATACCTAAAAAGCACGCTTGATCTGGTTAATGTCATCGCACCGGGCGAATGTCCGGGCAACCCGGAGTTTGGAATAGGGTAACTGCGGCGGCGGCGGGGCTTACCGGGCTTTGTGAAAGGGCGGGAAAGTACTTTAAACCTAAAATATTTATGTTGCAGGCATTCCGCCTGGGGCGCACACTGGCCTCCTGATCCTCCGATGAAGGAGCCGGCCGATGCGTGCGGCGATGCGTACGGTAATTCTGGGCGGCGGCCCGGGCGGGCTGTATTTCGCGATCTCGCTGAAGCTGCGCAACCCGGCGCACGAGGTCATCGTCATCGAGCGCAACCGTCCGGACGATACGTTCGGCTGGGGCGTGGTGCTCTCCGAGGATACGCTCGGCAATCTCGACGCCAATGACCCGGTCTCCGCGGCGGCGATCCGCAGTTCGTTTGTCTACTGGGACGATGTCGCCGTGCATTATCGCGGCGCGGTGATGCGCTCGGGCGGTCACGGCTTTTCCGGCATCGGCCGTCAGCGGCTGTTGAACGTGTTGCAGGAGCGGGCACGCTCGCTCGGCGTCGACCTGCGCTTCGAGACGGAAGCGCAAAGTCTTGAGGCCTATAAAGACTACGACCTGATCGTCGGCGCCGATGGCGTCAACTCGCGGGTTCGCGCGGCGCATGCCGATGTGTTCAAGCCGGATATCGATGTCCGCGCCTGCAAATATATCTGGCTCGGCACGCACCAGAAATTCGACAAGGCCTTCACCTTCATCTTCGAGGAAACCGAGCACGGCTGGATCTGGGCGCACGCCTATCAGTTCGATGCCGATACCGCGACATTCATCGTCGAGTGTTCGGAAGAGACCTGGCGAAAGGCTGGCTTCGATACGATGCAGGGCGAAGAAGCGCTGCGCGCCTGCGAGAAAATCTTCGCCGCTTACCTGAACGGCAATGCCCTGATGTCGAATGCCAAACATCTGCGCGGCTCGGCCTGGCTCAATTTCAATCGCGTTCTGTGCGAGCGCTGGTCGACCGGCAATGTCGTGCTGCTCGGGGACGCGGCCGCCACCGCGCATTTCTCGATCGGCTCCGGCTCGAAATTGGCTTTGGAAAGCGCGATTGCGCTGGCCAATTACCTCGATAGCGAGCCGACTATGGCAGACGCTTTCGCACGTTATGAGGACGAGCGCCGGATGGAGGTGCTGCGCCTGCAAAGCGCGGCGCGCAATTCGATCGAATGGTTCGAGGACGTCGAACGCTATCTGCATCTCGATCCGGTGCAGTTCAATTATTCTCTGTTGACCCGTTCGCAGCGCATCAGTCACGAGAATTTGCGCGAACGCGATCCCGACTGGCTGGCCGCCGCCGAAATGTGGTTCGAGCAGAAGGCGACCGGCGCGGTGCCGAAGGCGGCGCGTCCGCCGATGTTCGTGCCGCTGCGTGTGCGTGGCGTCGAGCTGAAGAACCGCGTCGTCGTCTCGCCGATGGCGCAGTATCGTGCGATCGATGGCGTGCCGACCGACTGGCACTTCGTGCATTACGCCGAGCGCGCCAAGGGCGGCGCCGGTCTGGTGTTCACCGAGATGACCTGCGTCTCGCCGGAAGGACGCATTACGCCCGGCTGCACCGGCCTCTATAACGAGACGCAGGAAAAAGCGTGGAAGCGCATCGTCGATTTCATTCATGCCGAGACCGATGCCAAGGTGGCTTTGCAACTCGGCCATGCCGGTCCGAAAGCCTCGACCCAGCTCGGCTGGGAAGAATCCGACGCGCCGCTTGAATCCGGCAATTGGCCGATCATGTCGGCCTCGGCGCAGCCTTGGGGTCCGATCAACCAGACGCCGCGCGCGCTCACGCGCAAGGACATGGACGAAGTGCGCGATCAGTTCGTGCGTGCGGCGGAGATGGGCAACCGCGCCGGTTTCGACTGGCTCGAACTGCACTACGCGCACGGCTATCTGATGTCGGCCTTCATCACGCCGTTGACCAACAAGCGTACGGATGAATACGGCGGCAGCCTTGAGAACCGCATGCGCTTCCCGCTCGAAGTCTTTCATGCCGTGCGCAAGGTCTGGCCCGATGATAAGCCGATCTCGGTGCGCATCTCGGCCAATGACTGGGTCGGCCCGCAGGGCGTCACGCCGCGGGAGGCCGTGGCGATTGCGCAGATGCTGAAGGACGCCGGCGTCGATTTGATCGACGTGTCGGCAGGCCAAACTTCATTGGAAGCGAAGCCGGTCTACGGCCGCATGTTCCAGACGCCGTTCTCGGACCGCATCCGCAACGAGGCCGATGTCGCCACGCTCGCCGTCGGCAATATCTATGAGCCCGATCACGTCAATTCGATCCTGATGGCGGGCCGTGCCGATCTCGTGTGTCTCGCCCGTCCGCATCTCGCCAATCCCTATTGGACGCTGCACGCTGGCGCCGATGCGCACTATCAGGGCACAAGCTGGCCGAAGCCCTATTGGCCCGGCCGCGATCAGTTGCACCGCCTTAGATCGCGGCCCGACGTGCTGACGGGGAAGGTGTGATGGGCGCGCTCGACAGTCGGCATGTTCTGATCACAGGAGGTGGTACGGGCATCGGTGCCGCGATAGCGCGCGCGCTGAGCAAGGAGGGAGCAAAGCTCTCGCTCGCCGGCCGGCGCAAGGCGCCGCTCGATGCGATGGCGGCCGAATTGCCGAAGACTGTGGCGATCATTGCCGATATCACCAAGGACACCGATTGCACCGCGATGGTCGCCGCCGCGAATGCCGCGCACGGCCGCATCGATATCGTCATCGCCAATGCTGGCGCCGCGTCCAGCGCGCCCGTCGGCAAGATCGATCTGAAAGCCTGGCAGCAGACGATCGACGTCAATCTCACCGGTGCATTCTTGACCGTCAGCGCCGCGCTCGCCGATGTCACGCGCGCGCCCGGCGGCCGCGTTATCTTCATCGCCTCGACGGCAGGGCTTAAAGGTTATCCTTATGTCGCGGCTTACGTTGCCGCCAAACACGGCGTCATCGGCTTGATGAAAGCGATGAGCCTCGAACTGGCCGCGAAGGGCGTCACCGTCAATGCCGTCTGTCCGGGATATACCGACACGCCTTTGGTCGATGCCGCCGCGGCGAAAATCTCCGCCAAAACCGGCCGCAGCGCCGACGATTCGCGTGCGGCGCTCGCGAAAGACAATCCGCACGGCCGCCTGATCAAGCCGGAAGAAGTTGCCAGTACGGTGCTTTGGCTGTGCTCGCCCGAGGCGGCGTCGATCAACGGCCAGGCCATCGCGGTCACTGGAGGACCGCTATGAGTGTCGCCAGCAGAAGGCGCGAGAACAGCACCGTGCGCCCCTTGAGCAAGCAGCGGCTGCGCCTGTGGATCAGGCTGTTGCGCGCCGCGCGTGGCATCGAAGGCGAATTGCGCGAAAGATTGCGCAAACAGTTCGCGATCACGCTGCCGCAGTTCGACGTGATGGCGGCGCTTGCCCGCAACGAAGCCGGCATGAACATGACCGAATTGTCGCGTCTGCTGATGGTGTCGAACGGCAACGTTACCGGCATCATCGACCGGCTCGCCACTGACAAGCTTGTGCTGCGCCAGGCGCCGGCCAGCGACCGCCGTTCCTATATCGTGCGGCTGACGCCGAAAGGCGCGGCGCAATTCGCCATCGTCGCCAAAGCGCACGAGGGCTGGATCGACGAATTGCTCGCCGGTTTCGGCGCGGCAGAGGCCGAAGAACTCATTCAACAACTGAGCGGCCTGGCCGCAGGCCACCGCGGCGGAGACCAAAGGTCATGACCCTGTCTGGCTTCAAACCCAAGTATTTCAACTGGCGCGTTGACGGCAAGGTTGCCGTCATTACGCTGTCGCGGCCCGAACGCAAGAACCCGATGACGTTCGACTCTTATGCCGAAATGCGCGACACTTTCCGTGCGCTCACCTATGCCGACGACATCAAGGCGGTGGTGATCGGCTCGAACGGCGGCAATTTCTGTTCCGGCGGCGACGTGCATGACATTATCGGTCCGCTGGTCGACAGGGACATGAAGGGTCTGCTCGCATTCACCCGCATGACCGGCGATCTGGTCAAGGCGATGCATTCCTGTCCGCAGCCGGTGATCGCTGCGGTCGATGGCGTCTGCGTCGGCGCCGGCGCAATGATCGCGCTTTTCAGCGATATGCGCATCGGCACGCCGCAGGCCAAGACCGCGTTCCTGTTCACCCGCGTTGGATTGGCCGGTTGCGACATGGGCGCCTGCGCCATGCTGCCGCGCGTCATCGGCCAAGGTCGTGCATCTGAATTGCTGTTCACCGGCCGCACCATGTCAGCGGACGAAGGCGAACGCTGGGGCTTCTACAACAGGCTCGTCGATGCAGCTGCACTGGAAGCCGAAGCGCTCAAGCTGGCGCATCAATTGGCCGACGGTCCGAACTTTGCGCACATGATGACCAAGACCATGCTCAGGCAGGAATGGTCAATGTCGATTGACATGGCAATAGAGGCGGAGGCGCAGGCGCAGGCGATCTGCATGCAGACTCAGGATTTCCGCCGCGCCTACGAGGCGTTTGTCGCCAAGGGTAAACCGACGTTCGCGGGGGACTGAGCGCAAATGCCCGATACGACTTTCCTCCATTGGCCATTCTTTGAAGACCGCCACCGCGCTTACGCCGAAAAGCTCGACGCCTGGGCGGCGGCCAATCTGAAAGCTGTCGATCATCACGATGTCGATGCCGCTTGCCGTTCTCTGGTGGCCAGGCTCGGCGATGCCGGATTTTTGCAGCACACCGCGCCGGGCGACAGCGAGGCCGAGAAGATCGACGTGCGCACTCTGGCACTCAGCCGCGAAACATTGGCGCGCCATTCGGGCCTCGCCGATTTTGCCTTCGCCATGCAGGGCCTCGGCGCTGGACCGATCTCGCTGTTCGGTACAACCGCGCAACGCGCCGCCTGGTTGCCGAAGACGCGCGCCGGCAAGGCCATCGCCGCCTTTGCCTTGACTGAAGCGGCGTCCGGCTCGGACGTCGCCAATATCACGACGAGCGCGCGTAAGGATGGCGATTCTTATGTCATCGACGGCGAGAAGTGCTGGATCTCGAATGGCGGCATCGCCAATCTCTATGTCGGTTTCGCCCGCACCGGCGAGGCGCCGGGCGCGCGCGGCCTGTCGGCCTTCATCGTCGAAGGTGCGAACCCGGGCCTGTCGATTACCGAGCGTATTGAAGTCATCGCGCCGCACCCGCTGGCGCGCCTGACGTTCAAGAACTGCCGCGTGCCGGCCGATGCACTGATCGGCAAGGCCGGCGATGGTTTCAAGATCGCCATGGCGACGCTCGATGTGTTTCGCACCACGGTCGGTGCCGCCGCGCTCGGCTTTGCCCGGCGCGCGCTTGATGAGACGCTCAAGCGCGCCGCGACGCGCAATTTGTTCGGCGCGCCGCTCGGTGAATTGCAGATGGTGCAGGGCCATCTCGCCGACATGGCGCTCGACATCGATGCCGCCGCTTTGCTCGTCTATCGCGCCGCCTGGACCAAGGACAAAGGCGCGGCGCGGGTCACCCGCGAAGCGGCGATGGCCAAGCTCTACGCCACCGAAGCCGCACAGCGCGTCATCGATACCGCGGTGCAGATTCACGGCGGCGACGGCGTCCGTTCCGGCCATCCGGTCGAGACGCTCTATCGCGAAATCCGGGCGCTACGCATTTATGAAGGCGCGTCCGATGTCCAGAAGATCATCATAGCCCGGGCCGTTCTAGCGTCGGTGGAGAGCTAACATGGCAAAGGTTCAACTCGGTCCGTCCGCGCATATCGACACCTTCGCGCGCGACAATCTGCCGCCGTTCGATCAATGGCCCGAACTGCTGCTCGATCGGCCGGAATTCCAGTATCTGGATTATCTCAACGCCGCGGTCGAACTGACCGACCGAAATGTCGAGCGCGGCTTCGGCGATCGCGTCGCGCTGATTGGCAATGGCCGCCGCCGTACTTACAAGGAGTTATCCGACTGGACGAACAGGCTGGCGCATGCGCTGGTGGAAAATTATGGCGTCAAGCCGGGCAATCGCGTGCTGATCCGTTCCGGCAATAATCCGGCGCTTGTCGCGGCGTGGCTCGCCGCGACCAAGGCGGGCGCGGTTGTCGTCAACACCATGCCGATGCTGCGCGCCGGCGAACTGGCCAAGATCGTCGACAAGGCCGAGGTGAGCCTTGCTCTTTGCGACAGCCGCATCGCCGATGAACTGATCGCCTGCGCCAAGACCAGCAAGTTTCTCAAGCAGGTCGTCAACTTCGACGGCACCTCGAATCACGACGCCGAGCTCGATCGCGTCGCGCTCGACAAGCCGGTGAAGTTCGATGCGGTCAGGACCGGTCGCGACGACGTCGCTCTGCTCGGCTTTACGTCGGGAACGACCGGCGAGCCGAAGGCGACCATGCATTTCCACCGTGATCTGTTGGCTATCGCCGATGGCTATGCCCGCGAGGTGCTTAACGTCACCGAAAGCGATGTCTTCGTCGGCTCGCCGCCCTTGGCCTTCACCTTCGGACTTGGCGGGCTGGCGATCTTCCCGTTGCGCTTTGGCGCCACCGCGACGCTTCTGGAAAGTGCATCGCCGCCGAACATGATCCAGATCATTGAGACCTATAAAGCGACCATCTGTTTCACCGCGCCGACAGCCTATCGCGCCATGATGGCGGCGATGGACAAGGGCGCCGATCTGTCGTCGCTGCGCATCGCGGTCTCTGCCGGCGAAACATTGCCGGCGCCGGTGTTCGAGGAATGGAGCGCTAAGACAGGCACGCCGATTCTCGACGGCATCGGTTCGACCGAACTTCTGCATATCTTCATCACCAACCGAATCGGCGATGCGCGCCCCGGCGCAACGGGAAAGCCGGTCGGCGGCTATGTCGCGCGCATCGTCGACAAAAATATGAACGAAGTTGCGCGCGGAGAATTCGGGAGGCTCGCGGTGCGCGGTCCGACCGGCTGCCGCTATCTCGACGACAAGCGCCAGAAGGACTATGTCCGTGACGGCTGGAACCTGACCGGCGACACCTTCATGCAGGATGCCGACGGTTATTTCCACTTTGTCGCCCGCGCCGACGATATGATCGTCTCGGCCGGCTACAACATCGCGGGTCCCGAAGTCGAGGCGGCGCTGCTCACCCACCAGGATGTCGCCGAATGCGCCGTGGTCGGCGCCACCGATGTCGATCGCGGCGAGATCGTCGCCGCGTTTGTTGTGCTCCGGCCCAACGTCGTCGGCGACGAAAGCTGCGCGAAAAAATTGCAGGACCACGTCAAGGCGACGATCGCGCCCTATAAATATCCCCGCGCCGTGCATTTCGTCGAGGCTCTGCCGAAGACGCAGACCGGCAAGATCCAGCGCTTCCGCTTGCGCCAGCCATAGGCATCCCATGAAAAATCAAATGCAGGTTCTTCAGCCCGAGGGCTGGGCGGCGCCCAAGGGCTACGCCAACGGCATCCTCGCCGATGGCCGCCAGGTCCATATCGCGGGACAGATCGGCTGGACCGCCGAGGCGAAACTGGTGAGCGCCGATTTTGTCGCGCAGGTTGAACAGGCGCTCGCCAATATCGTGCAGGTTCTGGCCGAGGCCGGTGGGGAGCCTGCCCACATTGTACGCCTGACATGGTACATAACCGACAAATCCGAGTATATGTCTCGGCAGAGGGATATCGGGGCGGCGTATCGGCGCATCATCGGCCGGCACTTTCCGGCCATGTCAGCGGTCATCGTCGCGGGCTTGATCGAGGATGGCGCCAAGGTCGAAATCGAAGCGACGGCGGTGCTGCCGCCGAAATAGCGCGGCCGGTCCGGCAGTGGTAAAAAGATAAAAAGCTCAAGGGAAGAACAATGTCGGACAACGGTCTCTTCAAATACAAAGGTCGCCGGGAAGACGGACGCCTCGTCACCGGTCAGGGCCGTTACGCCAACGACCATAATCTTCCCGGCCAGGCCTATGCCTGCTTCCGCCGCTCCGACCGCGCCCACGCCATCATCAAGTCGATCGACGTCGAGGCTGCGAAAAAGAGTCCCGGTGTTCTGGCGGTTCTCACCGGCAAGGACGTTGCATCCGAAGGTTTCGGCACGCTGCCGCCGATCCAGCCGCCGCCGGGCCGGGGCGGGATGGCGCTTCTTTGGGTCGATCGTCCGATCCTGGCGCGCGATCGCGTCCGCTTTGCCGGCGAGGAAATCGCCGTGGTAGTCGCCGAGACGCAAGGACAGGCGCGCGATGCGGCCGATCTGATCGAGGTCGAATTCGAAGACCTGCCTATTCTCATCGGTCCCAGGAAAGCGATGGCGCCGGGTGCATTTCAGATGCACGACAAGATTCCGGGCAATCTTTGCTTTGATTTCCAATACGGCAACGAGAAAGCCGTCGCCGACGCCTTCGCCCGCGCCGCCGGCACCGTGTCGCTGACCGCGGAAAGCCCGCGTGTCGCACCCAATCCGATGGAAGTCCGCAGCGCGCTCGCCGCTTATGACGAAGCCAAGGACGTCTACACTTTCTACAGCCCGAACCAGGGCGGCCCGTCCTTCGGTCACGAACTGTCGATTATTTCCGGCGTCCCGCACGAAAAAATTCGCATTCCGATGCTGGATGTCGGCGGCGCCTTCGGCGCGCGCACCGCGCCGTTCTCCGAATATCCGGTACTGATGGTGCTGGCGAAAAAACTCAAACGCCCGGTGAAATGGTCGTCGACACGCTCGGAGGATTTCCTTACCGACAACCACGGCCGCGCCGTGTCGCTGAAAGGCGAACTGGCCTACGACGCCAATGGCAAGTTCCTCGCCATCCGCACCGAATGGCTGTGCGACTCTGGCGCCTACCTGTCGCACGCAGGCGCGTTTACCAACTCCATCAACGGCTTTGTCATCGGCGCCGGAGTTTATAACGTCGAAGCTTTGTATGGCCGCCACTATCAGGTGATGACCAACACCGCGCCGACCAACGCCTATCGCGGCGCCGGCCGGCCGGAAGCCAATTACATCGTCGAACGTCTGGTCGACGAAGCCGCCGCCAAGCTCGATATGGATCCGTTCGAGCTGCGCCGCCGCAACATGATCAAGAAGACGCAGTTCCCCTACAAGACGCTGACCGGTGCGATGTTCGACAGCGGCGATTTCCACGCGTTGGTGGCCAAGGCCAAGGAAGAGGCCGACTGGAAAGGCTTCGCCGCGCGGCGCCGTCAGTCGAAGAAAGCCGGCAAATTGCGCGGCATCGGCACGGCGGTATTCATCGAGCCGTCGGGCGGCGGCGGCATGAAGAAGGACGAGGTCGCGGTGCTGTTCGACAAGGACGGCCGCGCCACCATTCACAACGTTGCCGGTTCGAGCGGGCAGGCGCACGAAACCGTATTCCCGGAACTGGTCGCGGGCTGGCTCGGTATCGACGCCGAGAAAATCGTCAGCAAGTCGGGCGATCCGGACGGTCCGCATTTGATCGGCCATCCGTCGATCGGTTCGCGCTCGGCATTCTCGCAAGGCAGCGCCTTCAAGGTCGCGGCCGACATCATCATCGAAAAGGCGCGAAAGATCGCTGCTGATGAGCTGGAAGCCGGTGTCAACGATATCGAATTCGCCAATGGCGTCTTCACCATCGCCGGCACCGACCGCAGCATGACGATGACCAAGGTCATTGAGAAAAGCTGCGCCATCGTGCCGAGCCCGCTCGATACGGTCGCCGAGCGCGGGATTTCGATGGCGTTCCCTAGCGGCGCGCATGTCGTGGAAGTCGAGATCGATCCGCAAACCGGCAAGGTCGACGTCGTCAATTACATCGCGGTTGACGACATGGGCACCGTCATCAATCAGGTGCTGGCCGACGGCCAGGTTGTCGGCGGCATCTTCCAGGGCGCGGGCCAGGTGTTCGGTGAAAACTGCCAGTACGATGCCGACGACGGGCAGCTGCTGACCGGCAGCTTCATGGACTACTGCATGCCGCGCGCGGATCTCGTACCGTCCATCGGCCTGTTCAATGTCGTTGTGCCGTCGCCGAACAATCCGATGGGCGTCAAGGGCGTCGGCGAAGCCGGATCGACCGGCTCGCTGCCGGCCTGCATGAATGCGGTGTTGAATGCCTTGCGAACGATTGGCGTCACGCACTTCGATATGCCGGCGACGCCGTCGCGCATCTGGAGCGCCATCGCCGCGGTCAAACCGTCGGCGTGAGCCGTCGTGCTCAATTCAGGCGATGAGCGGCCGGTTCGGTATTGGTTTCACCGGGAAAGGCGCCGGCCTCGATGGAGGTCGGGTCTTCGGCTTCGGCAAGGGTCAGGTAGAGCTGCTCCAGCCTTAGATAACGTTCGCGGCTTTCTTCGTCATACGTCGCGTCCGCGAGGGCGGCACAGGTGGCCGCTTGCCGTTTCAAACATTTTGCAGTCGTCATGGTCGCAGACCTTTCGACTAATTGCTCGTTTGCATTGCAGCATTAAAAATGCGGCATTGCAACAAAAATTCACAAAACCCTCACATATCGGAAAATCGTGTCGCTTAGGCGAAACCGAATAGCCGGCGTGGGGTGTCGATAAACAACGCGCGGCGGTCGTTAACGTTCGGAAAAAACTGCGCGACGAGTTCCACCAAGGGACCGTAATCCTGCCGTTGCGGCGCGCGCAAATAGGGCCAATCCGATGCCCACAGGCAGTGTTCAAGCGTGAAAGCATCGACGACGGCGCGGACGAACGGCCAGCAATCCTCGAACGGATAGCCGCGTTGTGAGAATTTGGAGTAACCGGACAATTTGACGCTGACCCGCTTCGTTTTGGCCAATTTCAGCAAGGCTGCAAAGCCGGGCTGGCCGAGGCCCGCGGAAGGGGTCGGCCGGCCGAGATGGTCGATCAACACCTTGACCGGGATGGACTCGATCCACGGCACATACATCAGAAGCTGGTCATGCTCGCTCTGGATTTGCATGAACATGTCGAGGTCGGCCAGTCTGCGAATCAACGGCTCGGCGACCTTGTAATAGTCGTTGCCGTGAAAGGTTGGATTGAATGCGGCGCCGATAATGCCTTGCTTTTTCAATGCCCGCAGATCGTCGAGGCTGGCGTTAAAATCGATAATGGCGATGCCCTTGAGGCGGTCTTTATCCTGGGCGATCGCGTCGAGCATGCAGCTGTTGTCGCCGCCGTAGCCGGAATTCGGCTGCACCAATAATGAATGGGACACGCCGTAGGTTTTCATGACCTGGCGCAGTTGCGCGGCGGTGCCGATTTCCTGCCCTGATGGGTGGTAGGCAATGTCCTTGCCGTACGAAAACCGGGCGGGGTCGAAGACATGGGTATGGCAGTCGATTTTCGGTTCTTCGAAAATGCTCATAGCGTGATGCTGCCTAACGGAATACCGCCCGGCAATAAGCCCTTACGAACGGATTTCTCTGCTATCTAAGCATGGAATAGCTCTTGCATGCCAAACAGGTCAGAATCCGCGTATCAGGTTCTGGTGGAGTGCTCATAGTTGGCTGAAACGCGCAAAGGTTCGGATTCATCAAGCCCTGGCTCCCAGCCGCAGGGCGGGCAACGCGATTCGTCGCTGAAGATCGCGATCGTCGACGAAAGCCCGATCCGCGCCGCCATCCTCGAAGACGGCCTGCGCGAGGCCGGCTTCACCCAGGTCGAGCGCATCGCCGAAACCCACAACCTGCTGGTGCGCATCTATGCGATGGACCCGGACGTCATCCTGATCGACCTGGAAAGTCCAAGCCGCGACATGCTCGAGCAGATGTTCCAGATGAGTCGCGCGGTGAAACGCCCGGTGGCCATGTTCGTCGACCAGAGCGACACCGCCTCGATCCAGGCGGCGGTCGATGCCGGCGTCTCGGCCTATATCGTCGGCGGGCTGAAGAAAGAACGCATCACCAGCATTCTCGATCTCTGCATCTCGCGCTTCAACGCCTTTCATCGTCTGCAAACCGAACTCGATCAGGCCAAGGACGCGCTCGACGAACGCAAGGTTATCGATCGCGCCAAAGGTGTGCTGATGAAAGCCAAGAAGTTCAGCGAAGAAGAGGCCTATGCGCTGATGCGCAAAACCGCGATGAACGAGAACAAGAAGATCGTCGACATCGCGCAATCGGTACTGACCGCGGCGGAGTTGTTCAAATGAGCGCAATCAGACTTCGTATCGGTTACATTCCACTGGTCGACGCCGCCGCGTTGATTGTCGCCGCCGATCTCGGTTTCACCGCCGCCGAAAATCTCGACGTCGAGTTGGTGCGTGAAGTGTCGTGGTCGAATGTGCGCGACAAGCTCAATATCGGCCTGTTCGACGCCGCGCATCTGCTGGCCCCGGTCGCGGTCGCATCCAGCCTCGGCATTGGCCACGTACGGGTGCCGATCGTTGCGCCCTTTAATCTCGGGCTGAACGGCAATGCCATCACCATATCGCCGCGGCTGTTCGCGGCTCTGGAAAGCCGCGCCGATGGCGATATAGCCGACCCTAAAGTGTCGGCACTGGCGCTGGCGCGCGTTGTGGCGGAGCGCAAGACGCGCAACGCCGAGCCGCTGACCTTCGGCATGACGTTTCCGTTCTCGCATCACAATTATCAGTTGCGCTACTGGATGGCGGCCGGCGGCATCGATCCGGACGAAGACGTGCGGCTTGTCGTATTACCGCCGCCTTACATGGTGGAGAGCCTCACGAATGGACATGTCGATGGCTTCTGCGTCGGCGCGCCGTGGAATTCGGTCGCGGTCGACGCCGGCATCGGCCGTATTTTGCACTTCGGCTGCGAAATTCAGTCGCGCGTTACCGAGAAAGTCTTCGCGGCACGCGAAAGCTGGGCCAACGAACATCCGGACGTCCTGGCCGCGCTGATCCGCGCCCTGGCCGCTGCGGCGGATTTCGCCGAGGCGCCGGAAAGCCTGACGGCCGTTTCGACGGCCATAGCGGGCCGGCTGGGGGTCACGCCCGAACTGGTCGCCCGCGCGCTCACCGGCAACCTGAAAGTCGCGTTCGACGGCACAGTGCGCGCGAACGATCGCTACCTGATGATCGGCCGCAACGGCGCGGCACGCCCCGATCCCGTACAAGCCGCGTGGATTTACGCGCAGATCGTGCGCTGGGGACAGGCTCCGTTGTCGGAGGAATCGCTGGCGCTCGCGCAAGCCGTATTCCGGCCGGACCTTTACGACGCCGCTGTCGGCGTTTCCCCGCCGCTTGGACCCGGCGAGGCTGCCGACGGCATTGGCGGCTTTATTGGCCCCGCATTCAACCCCGCCGATATTGCCGGACACATCGCTTTCTGGCGCACCAAGCGGGCGGGAAAGCCGCAGCTTTCCGTGGTCCGCTAAATCTGCTGCGCTGCACAATAAATACGCATGCTGCGGGCGATGTGAGCATACGGCGAATTTTCGCGCGGCAATTTACCGCCGCCAGCTTCATTTAACATATTGAAATCATTGATTTATGCCGTCAGCCCCTGAGTTGGCACGGCGCTTGTAT
Source organism: Rhizobium sp. Q54 (assembly GCA_945861265.1). Classification (GTDB taxonomy): domain Bacteria; phylum Pseudomonadota; class Alphaproteobacteria; order Rhizobiales; family Xanthobacteraceae; genus Pseudolabrys. The sequence goes on from CAMAUC010000033.1 coordinate 32,106, forward strand.
AGATGAAGTCCAAGACGCGCCGCTCTCGAGCAGGCGCATCGGGTCCAATGACGGGCCACCAGCAACGCCGCTGTCCTGAGGAGGAGCGCTTTTTCATGCGCCTCGGGACTGCGGCTTTTTTTATGCGCTGACGGCGAATGACGACAGACCGGGTCACTCGAATGAAAAGGATGACGCTTCCTATGACGAACAAAAAAAATTCCAAGGGCCTCAGCCGCCGGTCGCTTCTCAAGGCTGGCGCCGGCACCGCCGCGCTGATGAGCGCGATCGGCACGCAATTCCCGTTCGGCCTCCACGTCGCCGAGGCCGCCGGCCCGGAAGTAACCAAGGCGATCCTCGGATACATCGCGTTGACCGACGCCTCGGCGCTGGCGGTTGCCAAGGAGAAGGGCCTGTTCGCCAAGCACGGCATGCCCGATGTTGAAATCGCCAAGCAGGCGTCATGGGGTGCGACCCGCGACAACCTCGTGCTCGGCGCCGAGAATAACGGCATCGACGGCGCGCACATCCTCTCGCCCATGCCGTATCTGATCTCGACCGGCAAGGTGACACAGAACAACGTGCCGACGCCGATGTATCTCCTGGCGCGGCTCAATCTCGATGCCCAGGCGATCTCGGTTTCCAACGAATTCAAGGACCTCAAGGTCGGCACCGATGCGTCGCCATTGAAGGCTGCCTGGGCCGCGAAGAAGGCCGCCGGCAAAGATGTGAAAGTCGCCATGACTTTCCCCGGCGGTACCCACGATCTGTGGATGCGCTACTGGCTTGCCGCCGGCGGCATCGATCCGGACAAGGACATTGCGCTGATCACCGTGCCGCCACCGCAAATGGTGGCGAACATGAAAGTCGGCAATATGGACGCCTTCTGCGTCGGTGAGCCGTGGCCGAACCAGCTCGTCAACCAGGAGATCGGCTACACCGCCTGCACGACAGGCGAGGTCTGGGCCAAGCATCCGGAAAAAGCGCTCGGCATGCGCGCCGCATGGGTCGACAAAAATCCGAACGCCGCCAAGGCCATCCTGATGGCGGTGATGGAAGCCCAGCAATGGTGCGAGAAGATGGAAAACAAGGAAGAGCTCGCCACCATCGTCGGCAAGCGGCAATGGTTCAACGTGCCGGTGCCGGACATTCTCGGCCGCCTCAAGGGCGACATCAACTACGGCAACGGTCGCGAAGTTAAAGGCACCAAGCAGTACATGAAGTTCTGGAGCGAGCACGCCTCGTATCCGTTCAAGAGCCATGACGCCTGGTTCGTCACCGAGGACATTCGCTGGGGCAAGTTCGAAACCTCAACCGACGTCAAGGCGCTGGTCGACAAGGTGAATCGCGAAGACCTGTGGCGCGAGGCCGCCAAG
>CAMAUC010000034.1 GCA_945861265.1 Rhizobium sp. Q54
CAACAGGCGGTTCTACCCGTTCAACGCCTTCCGCTCGCTCCTTGGTATCGCGGGCAACGTCGGGGCACCGACCTTCGGCGAACTTTACTCGGGAGAGTGGCAGCACCCTACATGTAGTAGGTGTCTGCGTTAACCGGATAGGCAAGGAAGCAACATGATTAGATCTATATCAGGACAGTATTTCGACCCGTTGGGTTCAATGATCCCTTCATTTGTTGTTTACGTGCCATATTCCGGCGGCGGGATCGGGGATGTCGCAACCATTAGCGTTCCTGCAATTGAACCCCGTGCTCGCGATTATGCCAAGGAGCTTTTAGACCGTGTCCGCTATCTGCGCGATACGTACGTTACGCCTTACGACCCTTCCGGCGTAGCGCCAACACCGCAAGCCTTTAACGATGCGGAGTCTTTTATTCGTTTGTTGCCATTAAACCGAACCCAGATGCCTACAATAAATGTGGCCTCCGACGGTGAGGTCAATTTCTGCTGGTCTAGCGATACTACGCACATTGATCTCGGATTTTTCGGGAATGGCACGTACTCGTATTATGGGCGATCGCCGGCGCAAGAAGTTATCGGCGAAAACATCATGAGTAAGAGCGGAATGCCTGATGAATTGGTTAAGATCGCGGCGGCCTAATAACCGTAGTGATCCATGCCAGAACAAGAAATACATCGCGACGAAACGTCTTCTGCCTCGCGGTGGATTTCTCCAGGTTTGGTGCATAATGATGAAACAGTATTGCGCACCGTCCTCGACCCTCATCATCTGAATGGTGGTGTTCTGGCTCCGGCCGCTATTTCGCTTGCCGATCTTCAAAGCAGAGGCTGGTCTATTGACCGGCGTCTCTATACCAGCCCATGGCGCATTAAATTATTTCATTGGCGTTGGCAAAAGCGGCGACCTGACATTCACCGTTGCCAAGTAATACCTGTCTTGGCTGCTAGGATACGTCGATGTAATGCGGACGGGAACCAGATTTTTGCCATCACGGACACGGCAATGTGCAATAATCCAGCGCACGCCGCCGTACTAGCCACCACACAACTCACTGACGGTCAGGCACGCAAAGCCCGCAAGCTTTTGCTGGACATGCTCCCGGCTCATATCGACGTTGCAAAAACGTTCGGCCGTAAGGACACTTGGGGTTGGTCGCGCGGTATGCTGTTTAAGTTCGCCGCGCCCTTTAAAAGCGTGAAAAGTATAATCTTGGGAGATTTGCATTTTCAGCTTTCGAAGGGAAAACGCAGCTGAAACCCGCCTAGATTTGGTCTCTGGCCTTTCCACTTTCGCCGCCAGCGCAGGAAGCGCCGGGCCTGATATTTGAAAACCGGATTAGTGAGCTTGACGATACATCAGGCGCTTGCCTTCCGCGCCTTTGATCGCCGCCATCGTCCGGTCAATGTCGCCGCAGCCGAGCGCGACCCGGTGATTATAACGGAAATCAAATTCCGCCAGATAGCGATGCAAGTGCTTTTCGCTGCAATGCTGATAGACGCCCTTCATGCCGCGCTTGAAGATCGAGAAATAACCTTCCACTGAATTGGTCGTTACGTCGCCCCGGGCGTATTCCTTCGCGCCGTGGTTCACCGTTTCGTGCGCGGCAAAGTTTGCGCCGACCTTCGTGTAGAGACGGCTTTCGTCGGTCTGGAGGCGGGTTTCCTTGGCGATGTTTTCGTTCACGATCCGCGCGACCGTCTCGCCATCCGCGACTGCCGCATGGAACGAGCGAACCTTCCCGCCGCGTTCAACCAGCGAAACGATGGCGCGCTTGCCGCCGGGGCCGACGCGGCCACCCTTGGTAAATTGACGACCATCCTTTGCCCGGCGCGGCGATACCCGGCGCTTGGCTTCCGGCACATTGCCGAAATAGGTTTCATCGGCTTCGACGATCTTGCCTTCGCCACCCATGGGGCCAGAGCCGCCGCCGAACCCTTCCCCGGCCATCGCTTCCCGAATGCGATGGCACATGAACCAAGCCGCCTTGTAAGAGACGCCCAAGGCCCGATGAAGCTGGTGAGCCGACATGCCCTTTTTGCTGGCGCTCATCAGGTAGAAGCCCATCAGCCACTTATTGAGCGGGATATGGCTGCGCTCCATGACCGTGTTCATGGTGACGCTGAAATCCTTGCGGCACTCGGCTTCGGCACACCGGTAAATCCCGGCCCGCTTGGTGGCGTAGGAGTGGCCGATAACGCCGCAATGAGGGCAAACCGGGCCTTCCGGCCAGCGGCGCGCTTCCAGCCATTCCCGGGCGGCTTCGTGGTTCTGGAAATGCGGGGCGGTAAGGGCGTTAGACATGGGAAAATCCTCAATTTGATGAGGAAATACTACCCTTTGTGACTTGTGGTGTCAAGGTCATAATTGGGACTTGTTACCTACAACGGAAACAGCCATCCGTAAAGGATTATTTTCTCACTTTTGCCGGCAGGCCGTCGCGGGCTCGGGACGCTGGCGACCAGCCCGGAAAAGTGACGCAGCATCATGCTGGAAGGAACTATTTCGCGCGACGGCGCCGCTGCTGGCCGAGACCCATTTGCTTGGCCAATTGCGAACGCGCGGCCGCGTAATTCGGGGCAACCATCGGATAGTCGGCGCCGAGGCCCCACTTCTCGCGGTACTGCTCCGGCGTCATATTGTATTGCGTGCGCAAATGCCGCTTGAGCGATTTGAATTTCTTGCCGTCTTCGAGACAGACGATGTGCTCGGGCGTGATCGACTTTTTCACCGATACCGCCGGCTTCAATGGCTCGGCAGGGGCGTCGCTCGGCATTCCGGAAACTCGGCTGAGTGCGCCATAGACTTGATTGATCAGAGCCGGAATATCCGCAGCCGCGACTGTGTTGTTACTGACATAAGCCGAGACGATTTCCGCGGTCAGCTCGATAAAGTTTGCGTTTATCGTGTTCTCGCTCATCGACCCTGCCCCCGCTATTTTCCGGCCGTTGACCCCATAACCCGATGCCAAGCCGCGCAATATCGGCTCTCGGGTCGCAGGCCCTGTCGCAAATGATTACCGTCGGATTTTCTTATATTTAAAGAGTACTATCGCAATTAAGACACCGCAAGTCGAATATTATATAGATCTCAACTACACTATACAAATCCGCTGAAGTAATTGAATACGTAAGGGGATCACGGTGAGAGCGCGCACATCACCGCATCATCACAAGGTTTTTTCGAGGTGCCCGCGCAATTCATTGATCGACGCGAATCGCAAAGTTCCTTGCGGCAATTCGGCTTCGATCGAGCCATCGACGTAAAGCGTATAGCCCATCCCATCGACAACGCCGGACTTGAGAATGGCGACCGCGTGCGTGCCTGTGTCCTGCTCGGACGGCTGGCCGTGCTCGTCGGCGCCGTGCCCGGATGCCGCGTCCCGCGGTTCGTCGGCCGCGGGCGGCTTGAGCGGTGTTCTGGCTTTGCCCGGAATTTGCTCGTTACGCCTGGCGTCGGGCCATTGAAGTTCGGCCGGCTTTTGTCCCGGCAGCTTCTGCTCAAGCGACTTGCTCTCGGGCAACTTTTGCTCCGCAGACCGGGGCTCCGGAGATTTGGCCTCGGCCGGCCACATCGCGTCGAAATAAGCATTGGGGGGACGGGTGGACGGCGGCGGGGCGACGTGTTCATCACGATCGGCGCCTGTATCGGCCGGGCGACGGTCGGCGCCGGGAGCGGCCGGGCGACGGTCGGCATTCGGATCGAGCGAACGGAAAAACGCCGGCGGCGGTGGCGCGGCCGGATGCAGCGGCGACAGGTAAACCTCGTCGGCGACCGTTACCGGCGGTTCGTCCGGATTGGACAGAGACGGCGCGTAGTAATCCGATGTCCGATCCCTGAAGGGCGCGCCAGGCGCGTCCATGCGGGGTTCCGGCGCAAAAGGATCGCGCGCGCCGGCCTCCGGCGCGGCGTCGAGCCGATAATCGGCACGGGCCTCCGGCCGCTGTTCGGCCCGGCTATCCGGCCTGGTGTCCTGCTTGGCCTCAGCCTTCGGCCGCGGCGGAAACGCCACCCGCGACGGGCCGGCCTGCGGCTGCGCGGCGGCGGCGGGTTCGAACGTCTCGAACGGCCGGCTGGTGCGCAGCGGCGCCCGGGTCCCCAAGGCATCGGCGATCCGCTGCAACTGCGTCACAACGACGCCGAGGGCGAGCACAATCAGGCCACCAGTGGCCGCGGTCATGCCGGCCACAATCAACGTATTTCCAATGCCGAACTCATTGTTCGGAATGCCAAATCCAATCGCCGCGACGCCGATGACAAACGCCACCGCTCCGACGCTGTATAACAAAATCGGCATATCCGTTTCGCTGCTCCGCTACGCCGGGGCCCTGCTGAAGGCCGTACAAATAGAGGTAACCTGTTATTCCAGCAAGGAATTCTCGCCTTTATACAGGGCTCACGGCAACTATTAATGTTAAAATACCAAATAATGCCTTCAAACATCATTAACGGTCATGCGGCGCCCGGCTGGCCCGGCCACGGCAATAGGCACCCCTTCGGCTGCGCAGAAGGAAAATCGCCCCAAGTTTACAGCAATTTCCAACCGATTCGAGCCGCGGAAGTTGCCCCGGCCCGCGCCAGCGCCTAATTAACGTAACCGAGGGAACTCGCCAGGGACACGCCGGGTTCATTCACAGACCGGCATTTCCGCATCAAACATTTTTGGACCGAGGAGGAACTGATGTCTTTCAAGCTGCCCGAACTGCCCTATTCCTACGATGCGCTGGCGCCCTATATGTCGCGCGAGACGCTCGAATATCACCACGACAAGCACCACAAGGCCTATGTCGACAACGGCAACAAACTGCTTGAGGGCTCGGGCCTCGAAGGCAAGTCGCTCGAAGAGATCGTCAAGGGCGCACACGGCAAGAACGCCGGCCTCTTCAACAATGCAGGTCAGCACTACAACCATCTGCACTTCTGGCAGTGGATGAAGCCGAACGGCGGCGGCGACAAGATCCCCGGCAAGCTGAAGGCGGCGATCGACAGCGACCTCGGTGGCGTCGAGAAAATGAAAACCGATTTCGCCCAGGCCGGCGTCACCCAGTTCGGCTCCGGCTGGGCCTGGATCGAGGTCAAGAACGGCAAGCTGGCGATCTCGAAGACCCCGAACGGTGAAAGCCCGCTGGTCAATGGCGCTACGCCGATCCTCGGCTGCGATGTGTGGGAACACTCCTATTACATCGACTATCGCAACCGCCGGCCCGACTACATGAAGGCCTTCCTCGATCATCTGGTGAACTGGGAATACGTCGACTCCCTGTTCGCCGCCGCGACCAAGTAAACAATATCGGATACTCCCTGATGTCCGGCATGCGGTCGGCTGAAAATTTGGCCGGCCGCGAGGTCGATCGTTGGCCCGATATTCTGGCCATCCTGATTCTGGTGACGGTCGCGCTCATCGCGGCCGTCACCTTCAGGGATTACGGCCTCGGCTGGGACGACTACACGCATTCGCAATATGGCGACCTGCTGCTCAAGCTTTACGGCTCGGGCTTTGCCGACACGCGGGCGCTGTCTTTCGTCAATCTGTACAAATATGGCGGCGGCTTCGACATGGCGGCGGCGCTGGCCGCCAGAGTTCTGCCGTTCGACCTGTTCGAGACGCGCCGTCTGGTCGGCGCCGCCATCGGCATCGCCGGCCTGTTCGTTACCTGGCGTATCGGCCGCAGGCTTGGCGGCCCGGTCGCGGGCTGTGCCGCGCTGATTTTGCTGGCGGCCTGCCCGCTGTTTTACGGCCACATGTTCATCAACCCGAAGGATGCGCCCTTCGCCACCGCCATGGCGATACTGCTGCTCGGCATTGTCCGCGCACTGGAGGAATATCCGCGACCTTCGGCGCGCACCGTGGCGCTGTTCGGCGTCGGATTGGGCCTCGCCTTCGGCTCGCGTATTCTCGCCGCGGTCGCGGCGCCCTACGCCTTGGCCGCTCTGGTCCTGATCCTCGCCATTGAAATGCACGCCAGCCCCTGGAAAACCGTGGCGCAGCGGTCGTTCAGTTTCATCTGGATCATGCTGCCGTCGCTGGCGCTCGGCTATGTGATCATGGGTTTGCTGTGGCCGTGGTCGGTGATCTCGCCGCTCAATCCGCTCGACGCGGCCGAATATTTCGACAAGTTCTTCGAGAAGCCGTGGAAGGAACTGTTCGAGGGCAAGTTGATCTCAGTGCCGGATATGCCGGTTTCATATTTGCCGCATCTGTTCGCCTACAAGCTGCCGATCGTCATGCTGGTCCTGGGGCTCGCGGGCCTGGCCGGCATCATCGCCGTGCTGATCCGGGGACACGTGGCGCTGACGCGGCGCGCCGCGCTGTTTTCAGTCGCCCTCGCCGTCCTGTTGCCTTTGGTGCTGGCGATCGTGTCGCATCCGGCTTTCTACAACGGCCTTCGGCATTTTGTTTTCGTGGTGCCGCCCTTCGCCGCAGCCGGCGGTCTTGCCTTCGGATGGCTCTTTGCCCGCGCCCGTGCCACCGGAAATCTCGTGGCCGCCGCGGTCTGCGCCGCTTTCGCCGGCGGCATTTCGCTGCCGGTCATCGAAATGGTGCGGCTGCACCCATACCAATATACAAGCTTCAATGACTTCGCCGGCGGCATCCAGAAGGCGCAACACAACTTCATGCTGGATTACTGGGGGCTGGCGTTCAAGCAGGCCGCCGATGAATTGCGCAGCAGGCTGCGGGCCAGCGCCGACCGGCCGCCCAAAGGCCGGCGCTGGATCGTCGCCATTTGCGGGCCCCAGGCTTCGGCGCAGGTCGAACTCGGTCCGGAATTTGAAACGACGTTCAACGAGAAGCAAGCCGACTTCGCCATGGCGGTCGGCGCCTATTATTGTGAATATCTGAAAGCGCCGATCATGGTCGATATCGAACGCGAAGGCGTCGTGTTCGCGCGCGTCTACGATCTGCGCGGCGGCCCGACGCCCAAGCTCCTGACCGAACCGCCGCCGTGACCACGCGCGACACCGAGGTTGCGATTATTGGCGGCGGCGCCGCCGGCATTGCCGCCGGGCGACGGCTGCATGACGAAGGCATTGCCTGTCTCATCGTCGAAGCGCGGTCGCGGCTTGGCGGGCGCGCCTGGACGGTCGCGGACACGGCCGGCCTCCCGCTCGATCTCGGCTGCGGCTGGCTGCATTCGGCCGACCGCAACCCCTGGGTCGCCATCGCCGAGGCGCAAGGGCTCACCATCGACAGGACCGCGCCGCCCTGGTCGCGGCCATCCTTGCCGGGCGTATTCGCACCGGGCGACCAAAGTGCGTTCAACGAAGCGATGAACGCATTTTTCGAACGATTGAGCGATGCTGTTGCCAGCGGCAAGGATATGCCGGCCGCCGCTTTGCTCGAGCCTGGCAACCGCTGGAACAATCTCATCGTCGCGGTCGGCACCTATATCAGCGGCACCGAGCTGGCGGCCATGTCGGCGCTCGACTTCGAACATTATCACGACACCGAAGTGAACTGGCGCGTCAAGGAAGGCTATGGCGCGGCGATCGCGGCGCATGGCGCCGGTGTGCCGGTCGTGTTCGATTGCGCGGTGACACGCATCGACCATCACGGCAAGCGTTTGAGAATCGAAACAGCGAATGGCTATATCGCGGCCGACCGCGCCATCGTGACATTGCCAAGCAATGTGCTGGCCGAACGCGAGGATTTTTTCTCACCGGCCTTGCCGGAAAAGACGCGCGCAGCGTCACGGCTGCCGCTCGGCCTGGCCGACAAATTATTCCTGTCGCTGGAGCAGCCGGAAGAATTTTCAGCTGGCGGCCGCCTGTTCGGCAATGTCGAACGCGCCGGCACCGGCACGTATCACATGCGGCCGTTCGGCCGGCCGATGATCGAATGCTTTTACGCCGGACAATGCGCGCGCGACCTGGAGGCCGGCGGCGAAAACGCCTTTTTCGATTTCGCTGTGGGCGAGCTGACCGCGCATCTCGGCAGCGACTTCGCACGGCGGATCAAGCCGCTGCTGATCCACCCGTGGGGCAGCGACCCCCACGCGCGCGGCTCATACTCATATGCGGTGCCGGGCGCGGCGGGCGAACGCGCGGTGCTGGCGGCGCCGGTCGATGGCCGCCTGTTCTTTGCCGGCGAAGCCTGCTCGGCGCACGACTTCTCGACCGCGCATGGCGGCTATTTCACCGGCATTGCCGCCGCCGAACAGGCGATTGCTTCGCTGAAACGCTAAGCGTGCGCATAAGCCCAATAAAGCTCGCGCGCCTTGCGATAGAGCGGGCCGGGCTGCAATGAGCGCGCGTCGATGCGGTTGACCGGCATTACCTTGGAATAATTGCCGGAGGAAAAAATCTCGTCGGCATTTTCCAGATCGGCATAGGTCAATGTCGTCTCGACGACGTCGACGCCGGCGCCGCGCAGCAGACCGATAACGCGCTGGCGGGTGATGCCGTTGAGAAACGTGCCGTTCGGCGCCGGCGTGAACACCACGCCGTCCTTGGCCATGAACAGATTGGCGCTGGCGAATTCGGCGACGTTGCCGAGCGCATCGCACATGACCGGCATCGAAAATCCGCGTCTGTTCGATTCGACCAGGGCACGCGCATTGTTGGGATAGAGACAGCCGGCCTTGGCATCGACTGGCATGGTCTCGGCGGTCGGCTTGCGGAACGGCGACAAAGTAATCGACATGCCTTCCGGCGGGCGCATCGGCGCCTCATACATCGTCAGGCACCACTGTGTGGAATCGGCGTCCGGCGCGATCATCAATTTGCCGCTGCGCTCGGCCCAATAGGTCGGGCGGATATAGAACGCGGCGTCGGCGCTGAATTTCTTCAATCCGTCACGCGTCAGGCTTTCCCACTTTTCCGCCGGGCAGACCGGATCGAGCATCATCGCCGTGGCCGAAACATTCACGCGCTGGCAATGCAGATCGAGATCGGGCACGACGCCCTCGAAGGCGCGCGCGCCGTCGAACACCGACGAGCAGAACAGCGCGGCATGGGTGCGCGTGCCCATGATCGCCACGTTGCCTTCGTGCCAGTCGCCTTCGTAAAAGGTCCAGGTTTTCGACAAATCCTGCGCCAGCGCCATATAAGTCTCTCCCAACAATTTTTTGTGACGACATTTTCTTTGCGCTTATGGCCGCGCTTTGCAAGCATAGCGCAACCGGCCGGGAGGATAAAATGTCGTCCATCTACGTTTTCGATGCCTACGGCACTTTGTTCGACGTGCACGCGGCGATCGGGCGTTTTCGCGCGCAGGCCGGTCCCGATGCCGACCGGATGTCGGATATCTGGCGCACCAAGCAACTGGAATATACCTGGACGCTGACGCTCGCCGGCCATTACGCGGAATTCTGGGTGCTGACCGAACGCGCGCTCGATTATGCGCTGGCGCGGGTGCCATCGGTGCCGAAATCGCTCAAGGCCAGCCTGCTGGACGCCTATTTCAAGCTCGACGCCTTTCCCGATGCGCGCGCCGCGCTGAAAGGCCTGAAGGCCGCCGGCCACAAGACCGGCATTCTGTCGAACGGTTCGCCGGCGATGCTCAAGGGCGCGGTCGACAATGCCGGCATCGGCGGCGATCTTGACGGCGTCCTGTCGGTCGACAGCCTGAAAATTTTCAAGCCGCGCCCGGAAGTCTATGCCCTGGTCACCGCGCATTACAAATGCGCGCCGAAGGATGTGACCTTCGTGTCGTCCAACCGCTGGGACGTGATGGCCAGCGTCTCGGTCGGCTTCCGCGGCCTGTGGGTCAATCGCAGCAAGATGCCGGACGAATACCTCGATTTCGCACCGGCACAGACTTTGGCCGATCTCGGTTCCCTGGCCGCGGGACGCTAACAGGATTGGTCGCGGACGGGTCTGGCGCAGGCGCACAACGCCGCCTATATGCCGATCGCGGCCCCCTCCTCCTGCGCGATCCATTCATGACATCGATCATTTCCATCAGCGGCCTGTCGAAGACCTATGCCTCCGGCTTCCAGGCACTCAAGACAATCAACCTCGATATCAAGCGCGGCGAAATCTTCGCCTTGCTCGGCCCCAATGGCGCCGGCAAGACGACGTTGATCGGCGTCATCTGCGGCATCGTTAATGCGACGGCCGGAACGGTGACGGTCGATGGCCACGATATCGTCAATGACTATCGCGCCGCCCGCGCGCTGATCGGACTGGTGCCGCAGGAACTGACCACCGACGCCTTCGAGACAGTGTGGGCGACGGTGAGTTTCAGCCGTGGCCTGTTCGGCAAGCCGAAAAATCCCGCCTATATCGAGAAGATCCTCAAGGACCTGTCGCTTTGGGACAAGAAGGACAACAAGATCATGACGCTGTCGGGCGGCATGAAGCGCCGTGTGCTGATCGCCAAGGCATTGTCGCATGAACCGCAGGTGCTGTTCCTCGACGAGCCGACCGCCGGCGTCGATGTCGAACTGCGCAAGGATATGTGGCAGGTGGTGCGCGATTTGCGGGCTTCCGGCGTCACCATCATTCTGACCACGCATTACATCGAGGAAGCCGAGGACATGGCCGATCGCATCGGCGTCATCAGCAAAGGCGAGATTATTCTCGTCGAGAACAAGGCCGAGCTGATGCGCAAACTCGGCAAAAAACAATTGACGCTGCATCTGCAAAAGCCGCTCGATGCCATCCCGGCGGAGCTTGCCACGCATAATCTGGCGCTGGCCGACGACGGCAACGAACTGGTCTTCACCTACGACACCATGGCCGAACGCACCGGCGTCACCGCGCTGTTGAGCGACCTAAGCCGCCTCAATATCCGCTTTCGCGATCTGCAGACGACGCAAAGCTCGCTGGAGGACATTTTCATCGGTCTTGTTCATAACAGCGCCGGAGCCGCGTCATGAACAGCCACGCGATCCTGGCGATCTACAAATTCGAAATGTCGCGCACTTTGCGCACGATCTGGCAGAGCATCGTCTCGCCGGTGATCTCGACCTCGCTGTATTTCGTCGTGTTCGGGGCCGCCATCGGCTCGCGCATCACCGAGATCGAGGGCGTCGCCTATGGCGCCTTCATCGTGCCCGGGCTGATCATGCTGATGCTGTTGACGCAAAGCACCATGAATGCCTCGTTCGGCATCTATTTCCCGCGCTTTACCGGCACGATCTACGAATTGCTGTCGGCGCCGGTATCGTCCTTCGAGATCGCCTGCGGCTATGTCGGCGCGGCGGCGACCAAGTCGATCATCCTCGGCCTCATCATCCTGGCGACGTCATGGCTGTTCGTGCCGCTGCATATCGCGCACCCGTTCTGGATGCTGACCTTCCTGGTGCTGACGGCGGTTACCTTCAGCCTGTTCGGCTTCATCATCGGCATCTGGGCCGACGGCTTCGAGCAGTTGCAGATCATTCCGCTTTTGATCATCACGCCTTTGACGTTCCTTGGCGGCACGTTTTATTCCACCCACGTCCTGCCGCCATTCTGGCAGACAGTCACACTGTTCAATCCGGTGGTCTATCTGATCTCGGGCTTCCGCTGGAGCTTCTTCGAGATCGCCGATGTCAGCCCGATGGTCAGCCTCGGCATGACGCTGGTGTTTCTGAGCACGTGCCTTGTGACCATCTGGTGGATTTTCAAGACCGGGTACCGGCTGAAGAAATAGCCGGCGGCGGCTATTTCTCCGCCAGCGCGTGCAGAATACGCGCCCAGGAGCGGATGCCCTTATGGTAGCAGGTGAGATCGAATTTCTCGTTCGGCGAATGCACGCGGTCGTCGTCGAGCGCGAAGCCGACCAGCAGTGAATCCATGCCGAGCACGCTCTTGAAATCGGCAACGATTGGGATTGAGCCGCCAGCGCCGACCGCCACCGCCTTCTTGCCCCACTCCTCGCCCAAAACCGTGCGCGCCTTGTTGAGCGCCGGATTATCGAACGACAGTTGCAGCGCCGCCGCCAGCCCGAAATTGCCGAATTCGACCTTGCAGTCCGACGGCAGCCTGTCGCGCACGAATTTGCGGAAATTGTCACGGATTTTTTCCGGGTCCTGATCGCCGACCAGGCGGAACGAGACCTTGGCGGATGCTTCGCCCGGGATGACGGTCTTGGCACCCTCGCCGGTATAGCCGCCAATGATGCCGTTGATCTCTGCGGTCGGCCGCGTGGTGACAAGTTCGATCAGCATCCGGTCCTTTTCGCCGGACGGAATCTTCAGGCCAATCGGTCCGAGGAATTTCTCCGAGGTCAGGCCGAGACCTTTGAGGTCGGCTTTGATGTCGGCTGGCAGCTCATGCACGCCGTCGTAGAAGCCGGGGATGGTGACGCGACCGTTGTCGTCCCATAGCGCGCCGAGGATTTTGGCCAGCAGCCGGATCGGGTTCTGCGCAGCGCCGCCGAAGACCCCGGAGTGCAGATCGCGGTCGGCGCAGGTGATTTTCACATCCTCATAAACCAGGCCGCGCAGCGACGTTGTCACCGCCGGGGTTTTCTGGTCCCACATCGCTGTGTCGCAGACCAAAGCGAGGTCGAGTTTGAATTCCTCGGCATTGTCGCTGACGAAGGCAAAGAGATTTTTCGACCCGCACTCCTCCTCCCCCTCAATCATGGTCGTAATCGACAGCGGCAGCGAGCCGGTGACCGCCTTGTAGGCCCGGCAGGCCTCGATGAAGGTCATCGCCTGGCCTTTATCGTCGCAGGCGCCGCGAGCGACGATGATCTTGCGGCCATCTGGCAAGGTCTCGATGCGCGGCTCGAACGGCGGGGTCTTCCACAAATTCAGCGGGTCGACCGGCTGCACGTCATAGTGACCGTAAAACAGAACGCGGGGACCGGTGGCGCCGGCCGCGGTGCTGCCATTTGATTTGCCGACCACGACGGGGTGGCCGGCGGTCGGGCGCACGCTGGTTTCAAAGCCGATCGAGGTCAGGTCGGCGGCGACATGTTCGGCGGCGGCGCGGCACTGGTCTTTGTAAGCCGGATCGGTCGATATCGAGGCAATGCGAAGCAGCGCAAACAGCCGCTCGACGCTTTTATCCATATCCTGGTCGATGCGGTTGAGTACCGCGTCAAGAGTGCTCATGCGCTGGATCCTTTCAGTTCGGGCGCCACGCTAGCAACGCCCGCGACGCATGAAAAGCGACGATATTTTCCGGTTCCGGCCGCCCCATCGGAGGCTCGCAATGCCGCATAACGAAGCGCCGGCGGCAAGTCCGAGCGCTTAGCGCAAATAATCTCATCGGAGGCGGAAACAAAACGCTCTTTAGATGCTTCATTCAGGCACTTTTAAGAAACCAACGCCTAAGCCAAGCCTTGTTGCCGAGCAACAACTAAACTTAGTACGAGCCAATGCCTCATTCTATCTGTAGGTCTGTCCAACCGAAGGCAGCGAACGCGGATGTGATCTGGATCACAGCACCACCAACCTTTATAGGGCTAGTATTTTTTACGAACGATGGTACTCGACTGAAACAATCTCAAAATGTGACCGCGCTTCATGCTTGTCATCGCCACCAGCGACGTTCAATATGTTTGCAACCTGCCGACAGTGCGGGACCGTGAGGGGACCATGAATGAATTGATTGCGCGTCTCGTTGCCAATGTCGGCATCGATCAAGCCGCCGCTGAAAAATCCGTCGGCATCATTCTCGACTTCCTGAAAAAGGAAGGCCCGGCCGACAAGGTGCAGGCCCTGATCGACAAGCTGCCCGGCGCCGAGGCCTTGCTGGCCGCGCAGGCGGGCGAGAGCGGCGGCATGTTCGCCATGGGCGGACTGATGGGAGCCGGTACCAAGATGATGGGCGCAGGGCTCAGCATGGGTCAGGTGCAGGGCGTCACCAAGGAAGTCATCGCCTACGCCCGCGAAAAGGCCGGCGAAGACACGATCGGCGAGATCGTCGGCTCCATTCCCGGCCTCGGACAATTCATTTGACCGGCCCCGTCGCGGCCCTCGCAAGATTTGAAGAAGGTACGGAGACCAGTATGTCCTATCCCATCACCGATATCGGGGGTATCGATGGCGAAGCCGCCAAAACCCTAAAGTCGGTGGGGATACGATCCACGGATCGGCTGCTTGAGGCGGCGCGCACGGTGAAGGGCCGCAAGGAACTCGCCGGAAAGACCACCATCGACGAAAAGCAGTGGCTGTGCTGGGCCAATCATGCCGACCGTATGCGCGTGCGCGGCATCAGCAAGGAATATGCCGAGCTGTTGCACCATGCCGGCGTCGATACGGTGAAGGAGCTCAAGTACCGCAACCCGGCCAACCTCGCCAAGGCGATGGCCGAGGCGAACAAGAAGCGCAAGCTGGTGCGCTTTCTGCCGTCCGAGAAGGTGGTCGAGCGCTGGATCGAGCACGCCAAGAAGCTGCCGATCAAGATTTCCTATTAGAGGTGCCGATCCCGGGCTCCGCTTGACAGCTTGACGGCGACCGCGCAAAGCGACCGCCAAGGTTACAAGACGGACGGCCATGGCAGTCAGCCAATCAGCCTCGGACAAGGACGAAACGCGCCAATCCGCGCCCTTTGCCGCGTCGCATTCGCTTGCCGCCTTGCTGACGCTCGGCCGGCCGCTGGTTATGGGCATTCTCAACGTCACGCCGGATTCCTTTTCCGACGGCGGCCAGTTCTTCGACCCCGCCCACGCCATCACGCACGCCGGCGAGATGGCCGAGCAAGGTGCCGATATTCTCGATATTGGCGCCGAGTCGACCCGTCCCTATGGCAACGCCAGACCGGTTTCGGCCGAGGATGAACTGGCACGGCTAAAGCCGGTACTTCCGGCGGTCGCCAAGCTTGGCCTTCCTTTGTCCATCGATACCGTCAAAGCCAAAGTCGCCGAATGGGCGCTCGATTACGGCGCTTCAATCGTCAACGACGTTTGGGGTCTGCAGCACGATCCCGGCATGGCGGCCTTGGTGGCGAAACGCGGCGTGCCGGTTGTCGCCATGCATAACCGCGAGACCGTCGACGAAAGTATCGATATCGTCGCCGACGTCATCGACTTCTTCGCCCGTACGCTCGAGATCGCCTCACAGGCTGGCATCCCGCGCGAGATGATCGTCCTCGATCCCGGCATCGGATTCGGCAAGACACCGGAACAAAGTATTATTTGTCTGGCGCGGCTGGCGGAGTTCAAAAGGTTCGGCCTGCCGCTGCTGGTCGGCGCCTCGCGCAAGCGTTTCATCAATACGATCACCCCCTCCGCCCCGGGCGAACGCATTGGCGGCTCGATCGCCAGCCACTTGATCGCCGTCGCCAATAGCGCTTCCATTGTCCGTGTGCATGATGTGGCCGAGACCGTGCAGGCCTTGCGGGTGACGTCCGCCATCGCCGCCGCAGGCAAAGAAGACAGACAATGACCGATCGCATATTCATCAAGGGGCTGGCGCTGCACGCCTATCACGGCGTCATGCCGCACGAGGCCAAGGTCGGCCAGACCTTCACCATCGACCTCGATCTGGATATCGATCTTTCCGACGCCGCCCGCTCCGACAAGGTCAACGACACCGTTTCCTATGACCAGGTGGCGACCCGCGCCACCGAGGCGTTCAACTCGCAGCGCTTCCGGCTGATCGAGGCCGCCGCCGGCCGCGTCGCCGACGCCATTCTCGCGGCCTTCCCGCGCGTATTGTCGGTGGCGGTGACGATCCACAAGCCGCATGCGCCGATCGCCGCCACATTCAGCGATGTCGGCGTGACCGTGGTGCGCGGCCGGCAAAAATCATAGTCATGACCGAAGGGCATGTTGCGCAAGCCTACCTCGCGCTTGGCGGCAATGTCGGCAATAGCCGGGCCATCCTCGACCGGGCGGTGCAACTATTGTGCGATCGTCCCGACATTCGCTTGACGGCGCGCTCGTCCGACTATTTCACACCGCCATGGGGCTTCAAATACCAGCCGCCTTTCATCAACCTGTGCATCGCGGTCGAGACCACTTTGTCGCCGCGCGACCTCCTGGCGCGGGCACAGGAAGTCGAGTTCAAGCTCGGCCGCGACCGGGCGCACGAGAAGCGCTGGGGGCCGCGCACCGCCGACATCGACATCATCGCCTATGACGACGTGACGCTCGACGAACCGGGCCTGATCCTGCCGCATCCGCGCCTGTTCGAGCGCGCCTTCGTGCTGCTCCCGCTCGCCGAGATCGCCGGTGACCGGGTGATCGCCGGGCAGAGTTTGCGTGAGGCGCTGGCCAAGGTCGACAGCACGGGAATCGAGCGGTTGCCGCCCCTGCGCTGACCGGGCATGTAATTTGCTTTATCGCAATGGCGAGACACCGCCATCTATGGCAATTTGGCTCCATGACCGAACCCCTAGCACTCGCCGCCGAATTCCCCGCCACCGACGCCGCCGAATGGCGCAAACTGGTCGATGCCGCGCTCAAGGGTGCCTCCTTCGAAAAACGGCTGGTCAGCCAGACCTATGACGGACTACGGGTGGAACCGCTTTATCCGCGCGCCGCCGGCGTCAAACCGGTCGTCGGCCGCAAGGCCGGTACCGCCTGGACCATCATGCAGCGGGTCGATCATCCCGATCCCGTTGCCGCCAACAAGCAGGCGCTGCAGGATCTGGAAAACGGCGCGACCGGGCTAACACTTATTTTCGCCGGATCGCTCAATGCCAATGGCTATGGCCTCGACGCCTCGCCCGAGACAATCAAGCGCGTTCTCGATGGCGTCGAACTCGACGCCGGCATCACCATCGATTTCAATCTCAGTCCGGCGACGCGCCCCGCGGTCGATCAGGTTGTCGCGCTGATCAAAGCCCGCGGTCACGCGCCGGCATCGGTCGACTTGCGCGGCAGTCTCAATCCGATCGACGGCTTCGCAGCGTCGGGGGCAAGCCCTAAACCGTGGAGCGAATTGTCGAAAGGCTTTGCCGCCGCCGTTCGCGCCCTCGCCGAGCAAGGCTTTGCCGGACCCTTTGCCGTCGCCGACGGACGCATCATCCACAATGCCGGCGGTTCGGAAGCGCAGGAGCTGGCCTTCGCGTTGGCCGCCGCGGTCGACTGCCTGCGTGCGTTCGAAGCCGGCGGCGTTTCGCTCGACGCCGCGCGCAGCATGATCTATTTCCGCCTCGCCGCCGATGCCGACCAATTCCTGACCATCGCCAAGTTTCGCGCCGTCCGCAAATTGTGGGCACGCGTCGAACAGACCTGCGGCCTGACACCGAAGCGCGCGACGGTCGCCGCCGAGACCGCATGGCGCATGATCACCAAGCGCGACCCGAATGTGAATTTGCTGCGCATGACTGTCGCGATCGCCGCCGCCGGGCTTGGCGGCGCCGACAATATCGTCGCGCTGCCGCATACTTTGGCGCTCGGCCTGCCGGACGCATTCGCCCGGCGGGTCGCACGCAACACGCAACTGGTGCTGCTCGAAGAATCGCATCTCGCCAAGGTCGCTGATCCGGCCGCAGGCTCCGGCGCCATCGAGGCGCTGACGCACGAGCTTTGCGCCGCCGCCTGGTCGCAGTTCCAGGCCATCGACAAAGCCGGCGGCGCCTGGGCCGCGCTGGAAAGCGGACTGATCCAGAAGAACGTTGCCACCGTCCGCGCCGCGCGGCAGGCGGCCGTCGCCCGCCGCAAGGACACGTTGATCGGCACCAGCGATTATCCAAACCTCGGCGAGAAGCTGCCGGCGGTTCTCAATGTCCCGCGCGTCGCGCCGCCGAAGGAGAATGCCGCCGTCGCCAGCATCGAGCCGCTGCCGAGCATTCGCCTGGCCGAGCCGTTCGAGGCCTTGCGCGACAAATCCGACGCAGCGCTCGTCAAAACCGGCGCGCGGCCGAAAGTGTTTCTCGCCACGCTCGGCAAGCTTGCCGACTTCACGCCACGCGCGATGTTCGCCAAAAACTTCTACGAGGCCGGCGGCATCGAGGCGCTCGGCAATGATGGCTTCAAGGATCAGGCGGAAATGATCGCCGCGTACAAGAAGTCCGGCGCCGATCTCGCCTGCCTGTGCGGCACGGACGCTGCCTATGCCGAGCAAGGCGCGGCCGCTGCCAAGTCCTTGTCGGACGCCGGCGCCATCGTGCATCTCGCAGGCCGCCCCGGCGACCTGGAAGCCCCGCTCAAGGACGCGGGCGCCAAAACCTTCGTATTTATGGGCTGCGACATGCTTTCGACCTTGCAGGCGACCCATGATAGTCTGGTGCAGCCATGAGCCACATTCCGAACTTCGCCACCGTCGATTTCGCTGACGCGCCGGTTTCGAGTGCCGATGCCGCCACCGCGCCGTGGGTCACGCCGGAAGCCATCCCGGTGAAACCCGTCTATGGCGAGGCCGATCTCAAAGGCCTCGACTTCCTCGACACCTATCCCGGCAAGGCGCCCTATTTGCGCGGGCCGTATCCGGCGATGTATGCGGCGCAGCCCTGGACCATCCGGCAATATGCCGGTTTCTCGACGGCGGAAGACTCAAACGCCTTCTACCGGCGCAATCTCGCCGCCGGCCAGAAAGGCCTGTCGATCGCCTTCGATCTCGCCACCCATCGCGGCTATGACAGCGATCACCCGCGCGTTGCCGGCGACGTCGGCATGGCCGGAGTCGCCATCGATTCGATCTACGACATGCGTACGTTGTTCTCCGGCATTCCGCTCGACAAAATGAGCGTGTCGATGACCATGAATGGCGCGGTACTGCCGGTGCTGGCGCTCTACATCGTCGCCGCCGAGGAACAGGGCGTGCCGCACGCCAAATTGTCGGGCACGATCCAGAACGACATCCTCAAAGAGTTCATGGTGCGCAACACCTACATCTACCCGCCGGCGGCGTCGTTGCGCATCATCTCCGACATCTTCGCCTATACGTCGGCCGAGATGCCGAAGTTCAATTCGATTTCGATCTCCGGCTATCACATGCAGGAAGCCGGCGCGACGCAGGACCTGGAGCTGGCCTATACGCTGGCCGACGGCGTTGAATATGTCCGCACCGGGCTGAAGGCCGGTCTCACCATCGACCAGTTTGCGCCGCGCCTGTCGTTCTTCTGGGCAATCGGCATGAACTACTTCATGGAAATCGCCAAGATGCGCGCCGCGCGCATGATCTGGGCCAAGCTGATCAAGCCGTTCAATCCAACCGACGCGCGCTCACTCTCCTTGCGCACGCATTGCCAGACCTCGGGCTGGTCGCTCGCGGCGCAGGACGTATTCAACAACGTGTCGCGCACCATGATCGAGGCGATGGCGGCGACGCAGGGCCAGACGCAGTCGCTGCACACCAATGCGCTCGACGAAGCCCTGGCGCTGCCGACCGACTTCTCGGCGCGCGTCGCCCGCAATACGCAGATCGTCCTGCAACAGGAAGCCGGCGCCACCCGCATCGTCGATCCGTGGGGCGGCTCCTATTACGTCGAGAAACTGACCTACGATCTCGCCGCGAAAGCGTGGGCGCATATCGAGGAAGTCGAGGCGCTCGGCGGCATGACCAAGGCGATCGAGGCCGGCATTCCCAAGCTGCGCATCGAAGAAGCCTCCGCCAAGACGCAGGCGCGCATCGATGCCGGCGTGCAGTCGGTGATCGGCGTCAACAAATACCAGCCGACCGACGAAGACCCGATCGACGTTCTCAAGATCGACAATACCGCCGTGCGGCAGATGCAGCTCGACAAATTGAAGCGCCTGCGCGCCGAGCGCGATCCGACTGCGTTGCAGGAAGCGCTCGACGCGCTGACCCGCGCCGCCAACGGCAATGGCAATCTACTGGAACTGGCGGTCGATGCCGCGCGCGCCAAGGCCACGGTCGGCGAGATCTCGATGGCGCTGGAGAAGGTCTATGGCCGCCACGTCGCCTCGATCAAATCGATTACCGGCGTCTACAAGCGGGAGGTCGGCGTGAACAGTGCTGTCGAGCGGGTGCGCGTCGCCGTGGAAAAATTCGAGGCCGCCGAAGGCCGCCGTCCTCGTCTGCTGGTCGCCAAGATCGGCCAGGACGGCCATGATCGTGGTCAGAAAGTCATCGCCTCGGCCTTTGCCGATCTCGGGTTCGACGTCGATATCGGGCCGCTGTTTGCGACGCCCGAGGAAGCCGCGCGTCAGGCGGTCGAAAACGACGTGCATATTCTCGGCGTTTCCTCGCTCGCCGCCGCGCATCTCACTTTGGTGCCCGAATTGAAGAAGCAACTGGCCGCGCAAGGCCGCGACGACATCATGATCGTCGTCGGCGGCGTCGTGCCGCCGCAGGACTACGAGGCGCTGACCAAGGCCGGCTGCGAGGCGATTTTTCCGCCCGGCACCGTGATCGCCGAGGCGGCGGAAAGCCTGCTCAAGACCCTGCATCATCGCCTCGGCCACGATCAGCAGGCGGCGGAGTGAAGGCGGTCAACCGCGCCTTGCCGATGAAAAACGATACGCCCTCTTCACTCGCCGCCGCCATCCGCGCGGGCGACCGCGCCACGCTCGCGCGCGCGATCACCCTGATCGAGAGCACGCGCGCCGATCATCGCAGGACCGCGCATATGCTGGTGCAGGAATTGCTGCCGTTCACCGGCCAGGCGGTGCGCCTCGGCATTACCGGCGCGCCCGGCGCCGGCAAATCCACCACCATCGATGCGCTCGGCTCGGCGTTGACCGCGCAGGGTCACAAGGTCGCGGTGCTGGCGGTCGATCCATCGTCGTCGCGCACCGGCGGTTCGATCCTCGGCGACAAGACGCGCATGTCGCGTCTCGCCGTCGATCCCAACGCTTTCATCCGGCCTTCTCCTTCGTCCGGCACGCTCGGCGGCGTCGCCGCGAAAACGCGCGAGACCATGCTGTTGTGCGAGGCGGCCGGCTACGACGTCGTCATCATCGAGACCGTCGGCGTCGGGCAATCGGAAACCGCGGTCGCCGACATGACCGATTTCTTTCTGGTACTGATGGTCGCCGGCTCGGGGGACGAATTGCAGGGCATAAAGAAAGGCATCGTCGAACTCGCCGACATGATCGCGGTCAACAAGGCCGACGGCGACAACATCGCTCGCGCCAATATCGCCGCCGCCGACTTCAAATCGGCGCTGCATATCCTCGCGCCCCGCACGTTGACCTGGTCGCCGCCGGTGGTGACATTCTCGGCGCTGACCGGCGACGGCATCGATGGGCTGTGTGCGCAAGTGCTCGATCACAAGGAGAAGATGACCGCGACCGGCGAACTGGCCGACCAGCGCCGCGCCCAGCAGGTGAAATGGATGTGGACCCTGCTGGAGGAACGCCTCACCGCGCGATTGCGCGGCGATCCGGCCGTACGCGCCAAGGTGCGCGCCGCGGAAGCGCAGGTCGCGGCCGGCAAACTGGCGCCGACTCTGGCGGTGGAAGAGATCGCGGCACTGCTCGGGGTGTAGGCGGATCCCACCCAGGAGAGTAATTCGTTAACTATCTTCCTTATGCCGGCGGTAACCAAAAGCGCGGTAGAAGTTCCATCAGCCGCGACAGAACCTCGCGGCTCCATCCCTCCAGAAGGACAGTGTGCCCCCGTCGGCCTTAAGCCGGGACGGAGATGTCGCGTGTTCGATTTCGTAACCCAGGCGGGTTTGCTGGATATCGTCCTGCTCCTTGTCGCCATTGCCGCGACCATCAGCGCCCTTGCCCGCGGCAACGGCTCCCATGAAGCCAAGACGTTGCGCAAGGAAAATCACCGGCTGCGCAACATCGTCGCCAATCTGATGATCGACAAGGCGCAAATCAAAGACACGCGCTAACGGGCTGTTGAGACGGTGGGCTTGTCCTGGCGCATGGCCGCTGTGATACATTCACAGCCATGCCCACCCTCCTCATCACCGGCTTCGGGCCGTTCCCCGGCGCGCCGTTCAACCCGACAATTCAACTGGTCGAGGCGCTGGCGCAGTTGAAGCGCCCGGCTCTGGCCGATGTCAAAATCGTCGGCCACATTTTCGAAACCAGCTACGCCGCTGTCGATCGCGACCTGCCGGCGCTGCTCGCGCAACACAAGCCCGACGCGCTGTTGATGTTCGGGCTCGCCGCCGCCACCAGCTACATCCGCATCGAGACACGCGCGCAGAACGCGCTGACCCTGCTGCCGGATGCGTCGGGGCAAGTGCTGCGCCGGAGCACGATCGACGAAGGCGGCCCGCCCGCCCGCGCGATGCCGGCGCCGCAACGGCGGCTCTTGATGGCGGCGCGATCCGCCGGCCTGCCGGTGAAACTGTCGCGCGATGCCGGACGCTATCTGTGCAATTATCTGTGCTGGAAGGCGAGCGCGGCCGGCGGGCCAAGCCGGGCGGCCTTCGTGCATGTTCCCCTGGCGCCGCGCGACGTTGCGCCGCACCGGCGCGGCCATCGAGGATTCACGGCCAACAAATTGCGCCGCGCCGGAACCCGAATCGTCCTGGCGATGGCGGCGGCGATGGAAAAGTGATAGGCCCGCCGCTGACCGGACCTCGTCTCTCATCGCCGAGAATGCTGCCATGCTGCTGAACCGCCGTCACCTGCTCATCGGATCGCTGGCGCTCGCCGCGACGCCGGCACGCGCGCAGACGGAAAAGCCGCAAGGGCTGAATGCCGCGCAGTTCGGCGTGCGCGCACATGCGCCCGGCGACCAGACGCAGCAATTGCAGCGCGCTATCGACCGCGCCGCGCAGGCGCAGCAGCCGCTTTGGCTGGCGCCCGGGCACTATCGCTCAGGACCGTTGACCTTGCGCCCCGGCTCACAGGTGGTTGGCGCGCGCGGTTCACGCATCGCGCTGGTGCGCGGGCCCTCGCTGTTCTCGGCGCGGGATGCCGACGGCATTGCCTTGACCGGGCTGACCCTCGACGGCGGCAGTACGCCGCTTCCTCGCGACGGCGGGCTGATCAACATCACCGGCGCGCGCGACCTCAAGATCAGCGACTGCGCAATCGCCAATACCAACGGCAACGCCATCGGCCTGTTCCAGTCCGGCGGCACGATCTCCGGCAACAGCATCACCGGCTCCGCCGATAACGCGCTCTATTGCGTCGACAATATCGGCCTCGTTCTGCGCGGCAACACGATCGCCAAATCCGGCAATGGCGGCATCCGCGTCTGGCAGAGCGTCAAGCGCAGTGACGGCAGCATCGTCGAAGGCAACACCATCGAAGACACGCAGGCGCGCGCCGGCGGCTCGGGTCAGAACGGCAACGGCATCAATGTATTTCGCGCGGCGGGCGTCGTCGTGCGCGGCAACACGATCCGGCGCGCGGCGTTTTCCGCTGTGCGCGGCAATGCGGCGTCGAATTTCCAGGTCATCGGCAATCGTTGCGAAGGCTTCGGCGAGACCGCGATGTATGCCGAATTCGAGTATGAGAACGCCAGCTTCATCGACAATGTGATCGACGATGCGGCCAACGGCATCGCCGTGACCAATTTCGACGTCGGCGGCCATGGCGGGCGGGTCACCGGCAATATTGTCCGCAATATCGGCCAGCGCGTGAAGTCGACCCTGACCGACGGTTCCGGCAACGGCTTCGGCATCAGCGTCGAAGCCGACACGATCGCGTCCGGCAACACCATCGAGAACTGCGCCTATGCCGGCTTGCGCCTCGGCTTCGGGCCTTATCTGCGAAACGTCACGGCAAGCGGCAACACGATCCGCCAATCGCCCTATGGCATCGTCGTTTCGGTGGTCAAAGGCGCGGGCCGCGCGGCGATCAGCGGCAATTCGATCCAGGGCGCGACACGCGGCGCCATCGTCGGAGTCGCATGGCACAAGGCGATGAGCGGCGACCTGGCGGTCGGCGGCGCGGAGAAGTTTCCGCTGCTCAAGCTGAGCGGCAACAAGGTAAGCTAGGCGCTCCTGGCCGGCCCTACCAAAGGGTAATGTTGCCGCCACGTTTACGCCCCGAACATTGGGTAAATCCGACGCCCATGCCCTTCCCCCGCACCCGACGCCGCACCGTCATGCTGACCATCTTCGCGCTTTTTCTTGCACCGCTTCTGGCCCGCGCCGCGCTCTACTGGATGGGCAGCGACGCGCGCTCGTGGCGCGACGCCGACTGGTCGTCGACGCGCACGCTGCCGCCGGCGAAGGACTACGCGCCGGCGCGGCTGGTGATCTATTCCGGCACCACCGGCGCCTGGAAGGGCATCTTCTCGGTACACAGCTGGGTGGTCTACAAGCGCGCCAATGCGGCGACGTGGACCCGCTACGACGTTGTCGGCTGGGGCTCGCCGGTGCGCGCCAATGGCTGGCCGGCGGACGGCCGCTGGTATGGCAACATGCCGGTGGCGATCGCCGACGTGTCCGGCGAGGCGGCCGAGGCGATGATCCCCAAGGTCGAGGCCGCGGTGCGCGACTACGCTTATGCCAATTCCGGCGACTATCGAATCTGGCCGGGGCCGAACAGCAACTCGTTCACCGCCGCGGTGCTGCGCGCGGTGCCCGAGCTTGGCGCAACGCTGCCGCCGAATGCGGTCGGCCGCGACTTCCGCGACCGCTTCTATGCCGGTTGGACCGACAGCGGCACCGGTGTGGAATTGAATGTCTACGGGCTGGCCGACGTGAAAATCGGCTGGGTCGAGGGCGTCGAGGTCGGCCTGCTTGGCCTGGTCGCCGGGCTCGATCTGCGCCATCCGGCTATCAAGCTGCCTGGCTTCGGCCGCATCGGCGTGCCGATGCCGGTGGAGCCCGCGCTGGCGCGATAAACTCCCGCTCACGTCGAATTGTCGCGGCGGCGGCGAAGATGGGTGACTTGACGGGCCGGCGCGTGGCAAGTTCGCGTTGTAATGCGAGGAAGCTCATGCGCGACACGTTGCCTCTGCTCGACAAGATCCCGTTCCCGGCGCTGCGGCGCGCCAAGCTCGATACGCTGCAAATCAATGTCGGCTATCGCTGCAACCAGACCTGCTTCCATTGCCATGTGAATGCCGGGCCGACGCGCACCGAGGAAATGTCGGCCGATATCGCCGAACTGGCGCTTGCCTTCATCGCGCGGCGCGGCATCAGGACGCTCGACATCACCGGCGGCGCGCCGGAACTCAACGCCAATTTCCGCCGGCTGGTGACAGGCGCGCGCGCGCTTGGTGTCACGGTGAAGGACCGCTGCAACCTGACGATCCTGGAGCAGCCGGGACAGGAAAACCTCGCGGCGTTTCTGGCGGCCAACCGGGTCGAGGTCGTCGCCTCGCTGCCGTGCTATTCGCTCAAGAATGTCGAGGCGCAGCGCGGCAGAGGCGTGTTCGACGCCTCGATCCGCGGCCTCAAGGCGCTCAATGCGCTCGGCTATGGCCGGGATCCGGCCCTGACGCTCAACCTCGTTTACAATCCGCTCGGACCCGCGCTGCCGCCGGGACAGGCGGGGCTTGAGGCCGACTACAAGCGCATCCTTGGCGCAGAGTTCGGCATCGCCTTCAACCAACTGTTCGTTCTCGCCAACATGCCGATCCAGCGCTTCGGCTCGACGCTCGTCACCAAGGGCGAATTCGACGGCTACCTGAATTTACTGCAGGACGCGCATCTCGACGCCAATCTCGACGGCGTGATGTGCCGCAGTCTGATCTCGGTCGATTACAAAGGCTATGTGTTCGACTGCGACTTCAACCAGATGCTCGATCTGTCGATGCCTTACGGCGCCAACAAGCGCGTGCATCTCTCCGACCTGATGGGCGAAGACCTCGCCGGCAACCCGATCCGCGTCTCCGGGCATTGTTATGGCTGCACCGCGGGGCAAGGTTCGAGCTGCGGCGGCGCGCTGAAAGAGGCGGCGGAGTGAGCCTCGCGCAGCGCGCACAACGATGACGCTGTCAATCATCATGCCGGCGCTGAATGAAGCCGCCACGATCGAGGCGACGCTGAATGCGTTGCAGGTCTATCGCCTGCGCGGTGTCGAAATCGTCGTCGCCGATGGTGAAAGCTACGACGGCACTGCCGATCTGGCGCGCGGCCGCGCCGACCGCGTCATTGTCGCGCCGCGCGGACGCGCCCTGCAAATGAACGAAGGCGCCGCCGAAGCGCGCGGCGACGTGCTGCTGTTCCTGCACGCCGACACCTTGCTGCCCGACGCCGCCGACCGGTGGATCGCGGACGGCCTTGCCCAATCCGGCCGCGCCTGGGGCCGCTTCGATGTGCGGTTCGACACCGGCGGCGCCATGCGCCTCGTCGCCTTCGCCATGAACTGGCGCTCGCGGCTCACAGGTATCTGCACCGGCGACCAGGCGATGTTCGTCACGCGCGCCGCGTTCGAGCAAGCCGGCCACTTTCCGCCGATCGCGCTGATGGAAGACATTGCCCTGTCGGCGCTGCTCAAGCGCATCGGCCGGCCGCTGTGTCTTTCCGCGCGGGTGACGACGTCCGCCCGCCTCTGGGAAACGAACGGCGTCTGGCGCACCGTGCTGCTGATGTGGTCGCTGCGGCTGCGCTACTTCTTCGGCGCCGATCCAGCAAAGCTCGCCCGCGCCTATCGTTCCGCAACCCGCGCCTGATGGCTACTGAAAACGGATCAACACTAGCCCGAACAGGATCAAGCCGGCCGCGCCGATGCGCGTGGCGCGCAGCGGTTCTTTCAGCACGATCACGGCGATCAGCGCGCCGAACAATACGCTGGTCTCGCGCAAGGTGGCGATAATGGCGATCGGCGCGACCGCCATCGCCCAGATGGCGATGCCGTAGGACATCAGCTGCATGCCGCCGCCAACGAGGCCTCGCCGCCAGTACGTCCGCATCGCCGGGATGACATCGCGGCCGTCGCGCCACAGCGCGTAAGGCAGCATGACAAAGGCGATGCCAGCAAAGAGCCATGCCGAATAGGCGTGCGGGTTGCCGGCCAGCCGCCCGCCGATGCCGTCGATCACCGAATAGGCGCAGATGGTCAGCGCGGTCAAAAGCGCGAAGCCGATGGCGCGGCGGTCGAAGGTGGCGAAGTCGCGGCCGCCGTGCGCCGACAGCAGAAAGACGCCGGCGACCAAAGCGAAGATGCCGCCCCAGCCGACGAGGTTCATCGTTTCGCCAACGAACAAGGTCGTGACCGTCGCGGTCATCAAGGGCGCGGCGCCGCGCGCGATCGGATAAACCTGACCGAGGTCGCCGGTGCGGTAGGCTTCGATCAGAGCGGCGAAATAAAACAGATGGATGACGATCGAGGCGCCGATCCACGGCCAGGCGGCGAACGCCGGCAGTCCGACGACGGGCAGGAAGAACAGGGCGACAACGCCGGAGCCAAGCGAGATCAAAGTCGTGGTCGATAAAGGATCGAGGCCGACCTTGATCAGCGCATTCCAGCCGGCGTGACAGAAGGCTGCGAACAGAACGGCGAGGAAAACAAAATTTTCCACGCCGCCTCCGCTCACGCCTTCGCCGGCGCCCACAAGGCCGGGCCAGCGCGGGCATATTGCACCGGGCGCGGCACGTCGGCGCCGAGCGCCTTGGCGGCGTGCCAGCCCCAATGCGGATCGTCGAGGAAGATGCGCGCGGCGGCGACCATGTCGGCGTCGCCTGAGGCGACGATTTTTTCGGCATGCGCCGGATCGATGATGGCGCCGACGGCGCGGGTGGCGATGCCAACTTCCTTTTTCACGCGCGCGGCGAGCGCGACGTTGTAGCCGGCCTCGGTCGGATTGCGGATTTCGGCCAGCACACCGCCGGACGAGACGCAGATGAAGTCGATGCCCTCGGCTTTGAGCGCCTGGGCGATTTTGACCGCGTCATCCGGCGTCAGGCCGCCGTCGCGCCAGTCGGAGCCGGTAATGCGCGCGCCGAGCGGCACGCCTTTCGGCACGATGGCGCGCACCGCCTTGGCCACCGACAGCGGAAAGCGCAGCCGCTTCTCGAACGAGCCGCCATATTGATCGGTGCGCTTGTTGGAGATCGGCGACATGAAGCCGTGCAGCAGATAGCCGTGCGCCATGTGCAGTTCGATTTCGTCAAAGCCGATGCGCAGCGCGCGCTGCGTGGCGGAAACGAAAGCGTCGCGCACGCGGTTCAAATCGGCTTCGGTCGCCTCGCGCGGCGTGTGCCAGCCCTCGCCCCAGGGCAGCGGCGACGCCGCGATGGTTTCCCACGGGTCCTGCCCGCTTTTAAGCGCGATCGGTCCTTCCCACGGCTTTTGCGCCGAGCCCTTGCGGCCGGAGTGCGCAATCTGGATGCCGAATTTGGCGGTGCCGGCGCGTCGCGCGCTGTTGACGACGCGGGCGAGCGCCGCCTCGTTGTCGTCGGAATAAAGCCCGAGGCAGCCATGGGTGATGCGCCCCGAACGTTCGACATGGGTGGCCTCGACGACGACGAGCGCCGCGCCGGAATTAGCCAGCATGCCGAGATGCATCAGGTGCCAGTCATTGGCGCAGCCGTCGTCGCCGGAATACTGGCACATCGGCGACACGACGAGACGGTTGGCAAGCTCAAGACCTGCCAGTTTGATCGGCGAAAAAAGGGCGCTGCTCATGATGGGGTACTCTTTGGCGGGGACCGCGCCGGCAGATTTGCCTAGCGCGGCTGGATCGACTTCAGATAATCGATGATGGCACCGACGTCGTCGGCATCATACTTGAATTCCGGCATATCGGGGTGGCCGGACATGATGCCCTCGCCGAGCGCCTCTTCCAGCGACTCGATGGGATAGCGGGTGGCCAAAGTGCGGAAGGCCGGCGCATCGGCGCGCGGGCTGGCGCCGGTCGTGCCGACGGAATGGCAGCGCGAACAGTCGCGCGTCAGCAGCGCCTCGCCCTTCTTGACGTCGCCGGCGGCGTTGGCGGGCGCCGCCACGGCCGACACGAAGGCTACTACAGTTAAGGACCGGATCAGCATCATGCGGCGGTGCGTATTTTGTCGCCTTGCGGGGCGGGCTGCTCCGGCTGGCTTGCCTCGTCCAACCGTGCCGCTTCTTCCAACCGTGCGGCTTCTTCCAATGGTGCCGCCTCTTCCAACTGATTCAGCAGTTCCAACTGGCTCGCCGGCGGCAGCTGGCCGGTCGATTCCAGCTGGCCCGTCGATTCCAACTGGCTTGGCTGCTCCGGTTGTTCCAGCGGGGCCGCGCCGGCCAGTTCACGCCATTGCTTGGCGGCGTTGATGACATCGAGCATGCGAATGGCAAACCGATCCTGCGTGTAATAAAGCTGCCAGCGGCCGCTGCGATAAAGCTCTGTGTAATAGTCAAGCCGACGCTGGGCGAGATCATGCCATTTCTGCGCGATCTGATCGAGGCGTGGTCTGCTTGGCAGAGCCTGCATAGGGTAGCCCGGTGGCGAGCGCCGAATCGTCTACCCCCTGATCGTTGCTTGAACGGCAACGACGAACAATCGTACAATGACGACAACGGTCAGCTGTGGATAACACCGTGTGTCTAAGCTGATTCGCCAGCGATTCAAAGAGTCTAGCCACGCCACCGACGGTCGGTAGCGGTGCCCGGCCGCTGCAATCAGGCCGCCGTCGCCTTGGCGTCCGCTTCCTTCTTGGCGAGATGGCCGAGTATTTCCGCGCCGCGGTTTGCCGCCGGCAGGCCACGGAACAGGAAACACAGGCTGATCACCGCCTGCATCTCCTCCCAGCTGGCGCCGGCGCGGCGGGCGGCGATGGCGTGCAGTTGCGCGGCGTCGCTCATGTCCATCAACAGCATGCCGAACAGCATCAGCTGCGCGGTCTTGGTGTCGAAGCACTTCGGGTACATCGCGTGCTCGCGCATCTTCTCCTGCAAATCGAGCAGTACCGGATCGAGCGCGCCGGTCACCGCCATGCGCGCCTCGATGCGCGGCGGCACGAAGCCGAGGAGATCGCGATAGATGGCATTGCGCTCCTCAAGCGAGGCTTGCGTGTCGGCATAAGGACCGATGGCATCGCGCACGATCTTGGCGTCGATCCGGGGCGGCAGGGACATTGGGTTACCTCGTCGATTGCGTTGAAGACGGCTGCCGCTTCACGACAGCGACGCGATGGCTTCCTTGAGAATTTCGGGAGCCTTGGTCACCTCGCCCGCGACATTGGGCGTGGCATATTCGATGAAGCTGTCCGGCAAGGTGGCGCCCCAATATGTGCCGGTGCCGCGCTCCTCCTCGTTCCAGGTCACCGGCTCCCAGTCCGGCGCCACCACCAGGAAGCTCGAGGAATACACCTCGACGCGGTTGCCGCCGGGCTCGTAGCTGTACAGGTAGAAGCCCTGCGAGTTGTTGTGCTTGGAGGGCCCCGCTTCGATGAAGATGCCGTTCTCGCTGAGAATATCGGCGGCCCGCATAACGTCGTCGCGGTTGTCGACCCACATCGAGAAGTGGTGCAGACGGCCATGTGCGCCCTTCACGTCGACGACGTAGGCCAGTTGATGGTGGATCGCGGTCGGGCTCATCCACGAGCCGATCTCGGTCTTGCCGTTGTCGTAGCGCACCTGTTCGCGCAACTGGAAGCCGAGCAGTTCCTGCGCGAATTTACGGTTGGCCTGGACGTCCTTGGCCAGCAGCGCCAGATGGTCGATGCGGCGCACGCCGGCGCCGCGGCCGGTGAATTTCTGCGGCAGGTTCTTGAGTGTCGATTTCAATTCCGGCGGCGCGACGAACTTCTGTTCTTCGTAGTAGATTTCCATCGTGTGGCCGTCGGGATCGCGGAAACGGTAGGACCGGCCGCGGCCGTAATCGCCATTGCTCCAGCTGATGCCGAGTCCGGCCTCCTCGATCGCCTTGGCGCGGCGCTCCAGCGCCTGCGGGCTGGCGGCGCGCCAGGAGATACAGCCGGGGCCGGCTTGGGCGGCTTCGGTGAGCTTGAGGGTGGACGTGGCGTAGTCGCCGTAACCGCGCAGGTAAACGGACTGGCCGGCGGCGTGCACCGCCTCCATGCCAAGCAGATCGCGGAAATACCAGAGGCTCTCCTCGGGCTTCGGCGTGAACAACTCGACGTTGCCTAGATGCGCGATATCGTGGAACGGCTCGGTCCGTGCCGACATGCCCGCCTCCTTGGTTACTCCCGTAACCAAATTGCGCGGCTGCGAGCCGGCCTGCCTTGATCTAGCGCAAACCGGCTCAGCCCTTAAAGCGGGCGGCGATCTCGCCGACGATGCCGCGACGGAACAGCAGCACGCAGGTGACAAAGATCACGCCCTGGATCACCAGAACCCACTCGCCGACAATGGCGAGCTTGTACTGCATCAGCAGGATGACGAAGGAGCCGACCACCGGTCCGAAGATGGTGCCGAGGCCGCCAACCAGCGTCATCAGCACGACCTCGCCGGACATCGGCCAGTTGACGTCGGTGAGCGAGGCCAGTTGCAGCACGATCGCCTTGGTCGAACCAGCCAGGCCGGCCAGCGCCGCCGACAGCACGAAGGCGATCAGCTTGTAGCGCTCGGTCTTGTAGCCGAGAGAAATCGCGCGTGGCTCGTTCTCGCGGATGGCCTTGAGCACCTCGCCGAACGGCGAATGGATGATGCGGTAGATCAGCAGGAAGCCGCCGAGAAAGACGAACAGAACGACGATATACATCGCCACTTCGCTGTGCAGGTCGATGAGCCCGAACAGGTAGCCGCGCGGCACCGCCTGGATGCCGTCCTCGCCGCCGGTGAAATGCATCTGCAGCGCGAAGAAGAACATCATCTGCGCCAGCGCCAATGTAATCATGGCGAAGTAGATGCCCTGGCGGCGGATGGCGAGCGAACCGGCGACAAGGCCGAGGATAGCGGCGGTCGCGGTGCCGGTGAGGATGGCGAGCTCCGGCGTCAGGCCCCAGACTTTCGCGGAGTGTGCGGCAAGATAACTCGCCCAGCCGAAATAGAGCGCATGGCCAAACGACAAGAGGCCGACATAACCGATCAGCAGGTTGAAGGCGCAGGCAAACAGCGCAAAGCACATGGCCTGCATCAGGAACAGCGGATAGGTGAAGAACGGCGCGACGATGAGGCCGACCGTCATCACCACAAAGGCGATGACCTCGGCATTGGCGCGCAGGAAGGATGGCGGGGCGGCGGTCACGGCAGCCGGCTCTGCGATCTGGTTTTCCATCAGGCTCTCCGGCCGAACAGGCCGGCCGGGCGGACCAGCAGGACAATGGCCATGATGACGAAGATCACCGTGGCGGACGCTTCGGGGAAGAACACCTTGGTCAGCCCCTCGATGATGCCGAGCCCGAAACCGGTGACAATGGCGCCGAGGATCGAGCCCATGCCGCCGATCACCACCACGGCGAAGACGACGATGATCAGTTCCGAACCCATCTGCGGCGAGACGTTATAGATCGGCGCCGCCATGACGCCGGCAAAGGCGGCGAGCGCGACGCCCAAGCCGTAGGTCAGCGTGATCATGACCGGCACGTTGATGCCGAAGGCACGCACCAGTGTTGGATTTTCCGTGGCGGCGCGCAAATAGGCGCCAAGCCGCGTGCGCTCAATCACGAACCAGGTGGCGATGCAAACGGTGAGAGACGCGACGATCACCCAGGCGCGGTAGTTCGGCAGGAACATGAAGCCGAGATTCTGGCCGCCGCGCAGCGCATCCGGCACGACATAAGGCAGGCCGGCGGAGCCGAGCTGGTTGCGCGCGACACCTTCGATGATGAGCGCGAGGCCGAAGGTCAGCAGCAGGCCGTAAAGATGATCGAGCTTGTAGAGCCATTGCAGGAACAGCCGCTCGATCAGGACGCCGGTCAGGCCGACCAGCAGCGGCGCAATGATCAGCGCCGGCCAGTAGCCGATCCCGGTATACTTCAGCATCAGATAGGCGGCGAAGGCGCCCATCATGTACTGGGCGCCGTGACTGAAATTGATGATGTTGAGCATGCCGAAGATCACGGCGAGGCCGAGACTGAGCAGCGCATAGAACGAGCCATTGATCAGCCCGATCAGAAGCTGACCGAACAATGCGCCAGACGGTATGCCGAAGATTTCAAACATGCGTTTTCTCTTTTATACCTCCCCCGCAGGGGGAGGTTGGATCATCGCGACGCGATGAGACGGGTGGGGTTTAGATAACCAATCCCCCACCCGGCTCACTGCGTTCGTCACCCTCCCCCTTCGGGGGAGGGATAAGATTTAGCTCTTCGCCAGCGGGC
>CAMAUC010000035.1 GCA_945861265.1 Rhizobium sp. Q54
ATCTCGCCAACACGCATGCCAGCAAGCCAGCTCAGCTGTAGCATGCAGCGATTGCGTGCTGCATAGCTGGTGCGCTGCAAGTGCTGCAGCATGCGCTGCTTTTCGCGTTCGTTAAGTACGGGGGCCTGTTTCATCGCTACAGCTCCTAACATCATGTTTTAACTGCATTTAGTATGCATTCTGATGCTGGGCAGGACGACCTGAAAGATTGGCTTTTTTCTGCTCCAAGTTTCAATGACTTAGCGGTTTGACTCATCTTTGTTACATTTTATGATGTTGCCATAGGGCGGGGAAAAAGGGTATCAACTCCTTGCGCTTTTTGGGCGCTGTGTAGCCTTAAAACTGCACATTTAGACTGCACAGAAAATTGTAACATATTGAAATAATTTAGGTATTCGGCAGAACGACTGCACTCAAAATCAGGTACCGCAAGGTGTGCTGGTTCGAGTCCGGCCAGGGGCACCATCCTACGCTGTTAGCTACGGATGGCTTCGCCACTTCATATTCAAGCGCAGGATGTCCGTCGTAGCCTTGGCGAAGGGGGGACGGTACTGCTCACGCGCCGGCGCCGCCATTCCGGCGCCCTAATGTCGCGCTTGTTGGCGGGCGGGGGCAGGGGATTTCCGACATGGACGACGTGATGATCTGGCTGCGCAAGGACCAGGCGGTATCGGCTGCCGCCGTCATTTTTATCGTCGGGCTTGCCACCATTGGCGGCTTCTTGTTCTTCGAATATGTGCTCGGCTATCCGCCGTGCCCGCTCTGCCTCGACCAACGCATGGCGTTTTACGTGGGTGTGCCGCTCGCGGCGCTGCTCTGGCTCGGCGCCGGCCATGGCGCGGCGCGCAAGGTGCTGCTGCTCGGTTTTCTGGTCATCGCGGCGCTGATGCTGTGGAACACCGGCCTCGCCGCGTTCCACGCCGGCGTCGAATGGAAGCTCTGGCAAGGGCCGACCGATTGCTCCGGTCCGCTTAATTCGCTCGGCTCGGTCGGCGGCCTGATGCAGAAATTACAAAGCATCAAAATCGTCCGCTGCGACGAAGCAGCCTGGCGGATGTTCGGCATATCGATGGCCGGCTACGACGTGCTGATATCGCTGTTTCTGGCGATCGCCGCCGGCCTCGGCGCGAAGGTGGCACGCGCACGCCCCGAACCTGAGTGAAAATGATAACGACCACGAAGGAGGGGCGCGGGTACATCCGCCGTCGCCTGCTTTTCGTGGCCGTCGGCCGCGGTTTCCCGCGAGGTTATCAATGGAACGCAAAGTATTATTCTGCGCTCGACATTAATGTTAAAATGCATATAGGGACGATTTTGTTCCCTGCAAGGGCATGAGCGAGGATTGCATGACACCGACGTCTTCAGGCTACACCGGCACCGCCAAAGCGCTGCATTGGCTGATCGTGCTTCTGCTCATCGCGCAATTCATTTTCGCCTGGATCATGCCGGAAATCCGCCGCGACACGCCGGTCACTACTTTGATCAGCCTGCACTTCACCTTCGGCATTATTATTCTTGCCGTCGCCATCGTGCGGCTCGGCTGGCGGCTGACGCATCGCGAGCCTCCGCCGGAAGACGGTCTGCCGCCGTGGCAGACTTTCTCCGCGCGCATTGTGCATTATCTGCTCTACGCGCTGCTGTTCGTCGTGCCGATCCTGGGCTGGATGGACGCCTCGCGGCGCGGCATGCCGGTGGTGATGTTCGGGCTTGAGCTGCCGCAACTGGTCGCAACGCGCGCGGCCGGCTGGGGTTGGACCGGCGACGTGCACGGTCTGATGTCAAATTATTTAATGCTGGCGCTGGTCGGCCTGCATGTCGTGGCCGCGCTCTATCATCACTTTGTGCGTCACGATGGCGTGCTGAAGCGGATGCTGCCGCGCTAACGGCACGCAACAGGTGCGCATTCACTCGTAACGCAGGGCTTCGATCGGATCGAGGCGCGCGGCTTTGCGCGCCGGATAGTAGCCAAAGAAAATTCCGACAGCGGCGGAAAACAGAAATCCGCCGGCTATGGCCGTCCCCGAAATTGGCGCTGGCCATCCGGCGAAGTATGAAATCGCGGCGGAAAACGCGACGCCCATGATGATGCCGGCGATTCCGCCGGTCACGCTGAGAAACACCGCCTCGGCAAGGAATTGCAACAGAACATGGATGCGCCGCGCGCCGATCGCCATGCGCAGGCCGATTTCCCGCGTCCGCTCCGTGACGGACACCAGCAGAATGTTCATGATGCCGATGCCGCCGACTACCAGCGAGATGGACGCGACGGCGGCGAGCAGCAGCGCCATGATGCGGCTTGAGCTTTCGGCTGCCTCGGCGATCTGACTGAGATTGCGCACCGAGAAATCGTTTTCATCGCCGGGCTGGACGCGGTGGCGGCGGGCGAGAATCTCGGTGATCTGGCGGATCGCCGGCTGCACGTCCGCCGAATTGGCGGCCTGCACGTAAATCTGGTTGACGTAGCCGGCGAGGTGCGGCGTCAGGCCATAGGGATTAGGCGGTACTGGATAAATCCAGTTGAGTTGGGTCTGCGCCTGCGACGGCGCGGCCACGCCGAGCACCTTGCGTTCCGCGGTGGTGAACGGAATCATCACCAGATCGTCCTGATCCTGGCCGAACGATGTCTGCCCTTTAGATTCCAGTACGCCGATCACCCGCAACGGCACGCCTTTCACCTGCACGAAAGCGCCGACGGGATTCTGCTGCTCGCCGAACAACTGTTTCGATACGGTCTGCCCGATCACGACCACAAGCGCCGCCGAATCATTGTCATCGGCCGTGATTTCGCGCCCGCTATCGACCCGCCAATTCGTCATGGGCGGATAGTTCGGGCTGATGCCCTGGATGTTGGTCGCCCAGTTTTGATTGCCGGCCTGGACCTGGCCGTTCTGGCGGATGAGGTAGCTGACCGCGCTGACCGCCGTACTCTCGCGCCGGATCGCTTGCGCGTCGCTGGTGGTGAGCGTGGAGGCGCTGCCGGACCCGGCGCGCATGCCGCCCGCCGTCCTGGCGCCAGGCAGCACCACGACAAGATTGGTGCCGAGCCGCTCGATCTGTTTGCGCACCGCGTCATTGGCGCCCTGGCCGACCGCGACCATGGCGATCAAGGCGGCGACGCCGATGAAGACGCCCAGCATCGTCAAGGCCGAACGCATCATGTTGCGCCAGATAGCTTGCATGGCGGCTGCCATGATCATCAGGCCGAACCCCCAAAAGGTGCCGGCGCGTCGCGCGACCGCAGGTAAAGGCCGCCGCGGTTGCACCGATGCTATCGCTTCGCCCGGCGCAGCGGCTTCCAGCGTCGCGGCTACCCTGACCGGCTTTGGATTGCGCACGTCCGAAACAATCTGTCCGTCGCGCATCGTCAAGGTGCGATCGGTGTAAGCGGCGATGTCGGATTCGTGGGTGACAACGATGATAGTGACACCCTGCTCCCGGTTCAGGCGGGTCAACGTCTCCATGATTTCGTGCGACGTTCGGGTATCGAGATTGCCGGTCGGTTCGTCGGCGAGCAGCAGGCCGGGCTCATTGATCAAGGCCCGCGCGATAGCAACCCGCTGCTGTTGGCCGCCGGATAGCTGGCCCGGAGTGTTGCGCTCACGGTCGCCCAGGCCAAGCAGTTTGAGCGATGCCCGCGCCCGCTCGACGCGCGAGGCCGCATTCGCCGGCCCCGAGGTGGCATAGAATAATGGCAACGCCACGTTCTCAAGCGCGCTGGTGCGCGACAGAAGATTGAAGCTTTGGAACACGAAGCCCAGCCGCTCGCTGCGCAGCCGCGCCCGTTCGGGCTCTTCGAGGCCGGCGACGTCGACGCCGTCGAAGAAATAGCGGCCGCTGCTAGGGCGATCGAGGCAACCGACCACCGCCATCAGCGTCGACTTGCCCGAGCCCGAAGACCCCATGATGGCCACAAACTCGCCGGTCTCAATTGTGAGGCTGACGTCGCGCAATGCATGCACATCGACATCGCCGACGTGATAGGTCCGCGTGACGTGTTCGAGCTTGATGATCGGCCCGCTCGTGCCGCTGGCCATTGGCGGTGTCACAGTTGCAGGCGCGGCGCTGCCGCTTTGTTGTTGGTGACGCGTTGCTCGGAGACGATGACCCGGTCGCCGGCTTTCAGGTCGCCTTCGATAATCTCGGTGAAGGCATCATCGTCGAGGCCCGCGGTCACGGCGACCCGCACCGGCTTGCCATCGCGCAGCGCCCATACCGCGGTATGTGCTGTTGCCTGGGTCCTGGCGGATGTGCCGCTGCGCCGCGTCGCAGTCCCGCCGGCGCTTGTTGGTGTGTAACGCAGCGCCTGACTCGGCACGCGCAAGACATCGTGACGTTCGTCGATCACAATGCGGTTGGCCGCCGTCATGCCCGGTCTGAGCGCCAGATCCGGATTGGCGACGCTGACCACCACGTCGTAGGTCACCACGTTCTGCACGGTCTGCGGCGATTGCCGCACCTGGGTCACCGTGCCATCGAAGGTGCGTCTGGGGAAAGCATCGACGGTGAAGTTGGCCTTGTTCTGCTCCTTGATGCCGCCGATGTCGCTTTCGCTAACATTTGTATCGACCTGCATCTTGGTGAGGTCGGTGGCGATCAGAAACAAAGTCGGCGTCTGGAAGCTCGCCGCCACGGTCTGACCCACGGTGACGTTGCGCGACACCACGGTGCCATCCACCGGCGAAACAATATCCGTGTAGCCGAGATTAACCTGCGCCGCGTCGAGTTGCGCCTGACGCTGGAGAATGGCGGCCTCGTCGACGCCGACCTGGGCGCGGGCCTGATCGAGCGCATTCCTGGCGATGTCGAGTGTGTCTTTTGAAATAGCGCTTGTCTGCGCCAGTCGCGCGTTGCGATCGTAATTCAATTGCGTGTAGTCGAAATTGGCTTTGTCTTTGACGAGTTGCGCCTTAGCCTGCGTCAGGTTCGCACTATTTTGATCGACGACGCTCTGATACGGACGCGGGTCGATCTTGGCGCAAACTTGGCCCTTGGAAACCTTGGTGTTGTAGTCGCAATTTATTTCCTGGATGACGCCGGAGACATACGACCCCACGATGATCGTCAACACCGGATTGACCGTGCCGGTGGCGGTTACTGTACGCGTTACATCGCCGCGAGCGACCGCCGCCGTGGTGTAGTTGATCGTTCCGTCGGCGCTTGAAAACCACCAAACTCCGCCGGCAATGACGAGCAGGGCGATGGCCAGGACGCTGCCGATCGGCCATAGCCGCCGGAATCGGGACGGAGCCGCGGGCAATGCTGGCGATTTTGGCATAAGGACGACAGGCGCGGGCTGCTCCATGCGCGTCGCGCCGATTCCCACCGGTTTGCTCATAGTTGCCAACTCCGCTTGCCCCCGGTGACCGGAAAGCTAGCGGATGATGGCGGCGCGGCCTTTGATGCGCGTCAAATCGATGGAAATTGAAGAAAGCGCGTTGGCGCTTGCGCATGCGGGTTACGGATCGAGTTCCGTATCCCAGTAAAGATAATCCAGCCAGCTATCGTGCAGATAGTTCGGCGGGAACAGCCGGCCGTTGCGGTGCAGGTGATGCACGGTCGGCTGGAACGGCATTTGCGCCGGATACATGCGCGCTTCCTGCATGGTCAGGCTGCCCTTGCGCAAATTACAAGGCGAGCAGGCGGCCAGCACATTGTCCCAGGTCGTGTGGCCGCCACGCGAGCGCGGGATCAGATGATCGAAAGTCAGTTCGCTGCGCTCGCCGCAATACTGGCAGCAGAAGCGGTCGCGCAGGAAAACGTTGAAGCGGGTGAAGGCCGGATGGGTCGACGGCTTCACATAGGTCTTGAGCGACACCACGCTCGGCAGCTTCATCTCGAAACTGGGCGAGTGCACCGCGTGGTCGTAATTGGCGACGATGTTCACGCGGTCAAGGAAGACGGCCTTGATCGCGTCCTGCCAGGACCACAAGGACAAAGGATAGTAGCTCAACGGCCGGAAGTCGGCGTTGAGCACCAGGGCCGGAAATCCAGCAGGCGAAACGTGCACATTCAAAGTGACGCTCCTCAACCTCCTAAGGAACGCTGCCGCCACGCAGCTTACCCTCTACTAATAGTGCAGCATGACGGGCTTGTGAAGCCGTGCAAGCGACGCTCTCTGGGGGCAACTGCGGGGCGGCTATTTCCGCGCCTTGAACTGCTTGGCGAGAAACTCCCCGCCATGCCGCAGGCCTTCCTGATCGATACCGTGCCCGATACCGGGCGAGATGTGCCATTGGGTCGGTACTTCAAGCGCCGCCAGTCCCTGTGAGGCGTGGAAAACCGCCTGGACCGGAATCATTTCGTCGCCGTCGCCATGCACCAGCAGTACAGGAGGCTTGCTTGTGATTTCGGCCGCAAAGGCCTCCGGGTCCGGGTCTTCCGGCAGCACCAGCATGCCTGAATAGCCGACGATCGCCGCCGGTGCGACGGCCCGGCGTAGCCCGACATGCAGGGACATCATCGTGCCCTGGCTGAAGCCGACCAGCGCTAGCGCCGACGGCGGCAGATTGCGGCGCATGAGTTCGGCATCGATGAAGGCACTGAGCGCCGGAGCCGCTGCATTGACGCCCACCCAGCGCTCGTTCGGATCGCGGAACGTCAGCGGAAACCATTCACGTCCCATGGGTGATTGCCCGCAGGGGTTCGGCGCATGCGGCGAGACGAAGGCCGCGTCCGGCAGCAATCCTTGCCAGGCGCGGCCGATCTCGATCAGGTCGTTGCCGTCGGCGCCATAGCCGTGCAGGAACACGACGAGCTGCTTAGCGGTGCCGGATTTCGGCTCAAGGCGGGGACCGTCGATTTTCTGGACGTCAGCTTGCACGGCGTACCCCTTTTTTCTTGCCCGCTTTCTTAACAGCCTTGACGGGTTTCTTCACGGCCTTTGTCTTCTTGATCTGCGGCCAGTGTTTCTTGGCGCTGACCTTTGGCTTGGCGCTGGCGCCCACGCCAATGCCGTCGCGCTTCTTGACGACGTGATAATACGCCCACATCAAATGCGCGGCGACGCCGCGCCACGGCCGCCAGGCCTCGGCGATTTTGTTGAGCTGCTTGGCATCCGGACGTTTGCGTAAATTCAGCGCGATGCGCGCCGCCTCCTGCACGGCGAGGTCGCCGGCCGGAAAGGCGTCGGCATGACCAAGGCAGAACAACAGATAGATATCGGCGGTCCAGGGTCCGACGCCATGCAGCGCGGTCAGCAGCGCATGTGCGGCGTCGGCGTCCATCTCGCCGATGGCGTTGAGGTCGATCGCGCCTGTGCCGACCGCCTTGCCGATTTCCTTGATCGACTTGATCTTGGCATTGGACAGGCCGAGCCGCTTGAGCTTGTCGCCGCGCGCGACCTTGATTTCATCGTGGTGAAACGGATCGAAGGCCGCGAACAATCGCTCGCGGATGGCCGCGGCGCTGGCGACGGACAATTGCTGGCCGCAGACGATGGCGCACAGGCCCGGATAGCCGCCCTCGCGCCGGCGCAGGTTGAAGGCGCCGGCCAACTCGGCGGCCGGGCCGAGGCGCGGGTCGAGCTTGATCAGTTCGACGAGGCCGGATTCCAGGTCGCCTTGGGTATGAAGGAAATGGGTCATGCCTCTCTCTTGCTGTCATGCCCGCGAAAGCGGGCATCCAGCCCTTCGCTTAAATGATAGATAGTGCTGATACCCCGCCTTCGCGGGGTATGACGAGTCGAATTTGAATGCCACCCGTTTTCCGCTTCGCGCCTTCGCCGAATGGTTATTTGCATCTGGGCCATGCTTTGTCGGCGCTGCTCAATGCCGATAGGGCCAGAGCCGAGGGTGGACGAATGCTGCTGCGCATCGAGGACATCGACGCGTCGCGCTGCCGCCCGGAATTCGAGACGGCGATCTATGAGGATCTGGCTTGGCTCGGGCTGAAGTGGGAACAGCTGGTGCGCCGGCAATCCGAGCATTTTGACGCCTACCGCGCGGCGCTGGCGCGGCTCGACGCGATGGGTCTGATCTATCCGAGCTTTGAGAGCCGCGCCGAGATCGCCGCTCTGGTCGCGGAGCGCGAATCGCAAGAACCGTGGCCGCGCGATCCCGATGGCACACCGCTATATCCGGGCGACGCCAAAGCGTTGCCGCCGGCGGAGCGGGCGCGGCTGATCGCATCTGGCGCGCCTTACGCGCTGCGGCTCGATATGGCGGCGGCGCTGCAACGGATCGGCCCGCTGACGTGGTTGGAAGGCGGTTCCAAAAAAGCCGCCGACCCGGCCGCCTGGGGCGACGTGATCCTTTCCCGCAAGGACGCGCTAGGGAGCTATCATCTGGCCGTCGTGGTTGACGATGCGGCACAAGGCGTCACCGATGTTGTGCGCGGCCGCGACCTGTTTCACGCCACAAGCGTCCATCGCCTGCTGCAAAGCCTGCTGGACCTGCCGGCGCCGCGCTATCATCATCACCGGCTGATCCTCGACGCCGAAGGCCACAAACTGTCGAAATCCACCCAGGCGACGGCCTTGCGGGAGCGCCGTGCGCGCGGGGCGACGCCGTCCGATATCCGCAAGGCCGTCG
Source organism: Rhizobium sp. Q54 (assembly GCA_945861265.1). GTDB lineage: Bacteria > Pseudomonadota > Alphaproteobacteria > Rhizobiales > Xanthobacteraceae > Pseudolabrys. The sequence goes on from CAMAUC010000035.1 coordinate 8,529, forward strand.
GGCTCGATTGAGCACGCCCGCCGTGCCATTGTCTCCGCGGGGGCAGGGCGCGAATGGCAAAACGCAGGGTCAAAAAGGGAAAGCCTGCAAAGGCTGAGCCTAAAAGAGCCGCGGCTAAAAAGCGCGCGCCGGCCGATCCGTCGGCAAGTCGCGCCGATTTGCGCGGCGTCGAAGCTGCGCTAGCCGGCATCGCCCATGACATCCGCACGCCATTGACCGGCATCGTCGCTTTGGCTGAATTGCTGGCCGCCTCCAACCTGGGTCAACGCGAACGCGACTGGGCCAGCGCGGTAAAAAGCGGCGCCGAGCATCTTGCCGCCTTGAGTTCGCTGATCGTCGATGCGGTCAAAGCCGACGCGACCGGGCTGGTGCTGCGCAATGAGCCGTTCTCGCCGCGCGCCTTCGCCACCGCGGTCGGTCAGGCGCTGGCCGCGCGCGCTGGCAACAAGGGCGTCGAGGCCCGGATTGCGATCGCGCCTGATTTGCCGGCGATGGTATCGGGCGATGTGGTGCGGCTGCGCGCGGCGCTGGAAAATCTCGCCGACAACGCGGTGAAATTCACCAACCAGGGCGCCGTCACGTTCACCGCGCGAAGCGAGCCGGCCGCGCGTGGCCGCCTGCGGCTGGTGTTCAGCATCGCCGACAGCGGCATCGGCATCAGCGCCGCCGAATTGAAGCGGCTGTTCAAGCCGTTCGCGCAGGCGAGCGAGCAGATCGCCCGGCGCTATGGCGGCGCCGGCCTCGGCCTGACTTTCGTCAAACGCATCGCCAAGGTCATGGGCGGCGATCTCACCGTGGTCAGCAAGCCGGGCGAAGGTTCGACATTCCGGCTCACCGTGCTGGTCGCGCCGGCCGAGGATCGCCGCGCCGGCGATGGACACCGTGTCGGGCCGGCGCGCGCGCTGTCGCTCTTGTGCGCCGAGGACAATCCGTACGGCCGCGTGGTGATGAATACGATTTTGACCCAGTTGGGTCATAAGGTCGAATTCGTCGACAGCGGCGAAGCGGTGGTGAAGGCGGCCGCGCGCGGCGGCTATGACGCGGTGTTGATGGATGTGACCTTGTCGGGCCTCGACGGGCTGGAAGCAACGCGCCGCATTCGCGCGCTGCCGGGCAAGGCCGGGCAGGTCATGATCGTCGGCATTTCCGGGCGTGGCGAGGCCGCGCATCAGGCATCCGCGCTGGCCGCGGGAATGAACTTTTATTTCGTGAAGCCGATCAGCCCCGGCAAACTGGCCCAGGCGCTGGCGACGGTCGACGCATAGGCATCAAACGTTGCTCAGCCCGTTCTTCTGCTCGACGATGCGCACCACGTCCGACATGATGCGGTTCAGCTCGAAATCCTTTGGCGTATAGACGGCGGCGACGCCGGATTTCTCCAGCGCGGCGGCGTCCTCCGGCGGAATGATGCCGCCGACCACCAGCGGCATGGTCATGCCGGCGGCCTTCATGCGCGCGACCACATCGGCGACCAGCGGCAGATGGCTGCCGGACAGCACCGACAGGCCAATAACGTGCGCTTTTTGTTCGCGCGCGGCATCGACGATTTCCTCGGGCGTCAGGCGAATGCCTTCGTAAACCACCTGCATGCCGGCATCGCGCGCCCGCACGGCAATCTGTTCGGCACCGTTGGAATGGCCGTCGAGGCCGGGTTTGCCGACGAGGAAGGTGAGGCGGCGGCCAAGCTTCACCGACACCCGGTCCACTTCGCCACGGATGTCGTCGAGACCGTCGACGTCGTTGCGCATGGCGTTGCCGACGCCGGTTGGCGCGCGGTATTCGCCGAAGGCCTCGCGCAACGTCCAACCCCATTCGCCGGTGGTGACGCCGGCTTTGGCGCAGGCGATCGACGGCGGCATGATATTGGTGCCCGTTGCCGCAGCACGCTTAAGCTCAGCCAGCGCCGAAGCGACCGCCTTGCTGTCGCGCGCGGCGCGCCATGCGGCCAGCCGTTCAAGCTGATCGCGCTCGGCGTCTGCCGACACCGTCATGATCGAATCGATGCCGCCGGTCAGCGGCGAGGCTTCGGTCTCGAGATATTTATTGACGCCGACGACGATCTGCTCACCGCGTTCGATCGCTTCCAGCCGCGCCGTGTTTGATTCCACCAGCCGCTGCTTCATGTAGCCCGACTCGACCGCGACCACGGCGCCGCCCATGTCGTCGATGCGCTTGAGTTCTTCCATCGCTTCGAGCTTGAACTCGTCGACCTTGCGTTCGATCTCGGCCGAGCCATCGAAGATATCGCCGTAGTCCAGGAGGTCGGTTTCGTAAGCGAGGATTTGCTGCATGCGCAGCGACCATTGCTGGTCCCACGGACGCGGCAGGCCGAGCGCCTCGTTCCACGCCGGCAACTGTACGGCGCGGGCGCGCGCGTTCTTGGATAGAGTCACCGCCAGCATCTCGATGAGAATGCGGGCGACGTTGTTTTCCGGTTGCGGCTCGGTGAGGCCGAGCGAGTTCACCTGCACGCCGTAGCGAAACAGCCGCTGCTTCGGATCGGTGATGCCATAGCGCGTGCGCGTGATCTCGTCCCACAATTCGGTGAAGGCGCGCATCTTGCAGACTTCGGTGATGAAGCGCATGCCGGCATTGACGAAGAACGAAATGCGCCCGACCACTTCGCCGAATTTCTCGTCCGACACTTCGCCGGATTTCTTCACCGTGTCGAGCACGGCGACCGCCGTCGCCAGAGCGAAGGCGAGTTCTTGCACCGGCGTCGCACCTGCTTCCTGCAAATGGTAGGAGCAGATGTTCATCGGGTTCCATTTCGGCAGTTCGGTTGTGGTGAAGATCGCCACGTCCTTGATCAGCCGCATGGAGGGCGCCGGCGGAAACACGTAAGTGCCGCGCGACAGATATTCCTTGATGATGTCGTTCTGAATCGTGCCGGTCAGGCTGTTGCGCGGCGTGCCCTGTTCGTCGGCGACCGCGATGTAAAGGGCCATCAGCCACGCCGCGGTGGCGTTGATGGTCATCGACGTGTTCATGGTGCCGAGCGGGATCTGGTCGAACAGCGCCCGCATGTCGCCAAGATGGTTGACCGGCACGCCGACCTTGCCGACCTCGCCCTTGGCCAGAACATGATCCGAATCGTAGCCGGTTTGCGTCGGCAGATCGAAGGCGACCGACAGGCCAGTCTGCCCCTTGGCGAGATTTTTGCGGTACAGCGCGTTGGAATCGGCCGCCGTCGAGTGGCCCGCATAGGTGCGGAAAATCCACGGTCTGTCGCGTTTCGCCTTGTCGCCCATGGGGTTTCCCTGCGCGCGGAGTTTGGCCGTTCTATTGTTGCAATGCAACATAAATTGCGTCAGACTGATACCGTCTTTCGGCCTCTTAAAGCTTGCCTCGTAAGGAGTTCTGCTGATGCCGGCTGCTGCCCCCGTGCGGAGCGTTGCTCCGTTGAAGGATCTCTATGGCATGGGCGAAATCCCGCCCCTCGGTCATGTCCCCGAGAAGATGCATGCGTGGGTGATCCGCCAGGATCGGCACGGGCCGCCGGAAAAGGCGATGCAGCTTGAGGTCGTCCCGACCTGGCCGATCGGCGAAGAAGACGTGCTGGTCTTCGTGATGGCCGCGGGCGTCAATTACAACGGCATCTGGGCCGGCCTCGGTCAGCCGATCACGCCGTTCAACGTGCATAAGCAACCCTTCCATATCGCCGGCTCCGATGCCTCGGGCATTGTCTGGGCGGTCGGCTCCAAGGTGAAGCGCTGGAAGGTCGGCGACGAGGTCATCGTCCATTGTAACCAGGACGACGGCGACGACGAGGACTGCAACGGCGGCGACCCGCTGCTGTCGCCGTCGCAGCGCATCTGGGGCTACGAGACGCCCGACGGTTCGTTCGCGCAGTTCTGCCGCGTGCAGTCGCGCCAATTGATGCAGAAGCCGGCGCATCTCTCCTGGGAAGAGTCGGCCTGCTATACGCTGACGCTGGCGACGGCCTATCGCATGTTGTTCGGCCATCCGCCGCATACGCTCAAGCCCGGCGACAACGTTCTGGTCTGGGGCGCCTCGGGCGGCCTCGGCGTGTTCGGTCTGCAATTGGTCGCCGCCTCCGGCGCCAACGCCATCGCGGTCGTCTCCGACGAATCGAAGATGGAATACGTCTTCAATCTCGGCGCCAAGGGCGCGATCAACCGCAAGGAGTTCAAGTGCTGGGGCCAACTGCCGCAGGTGAACTCCGCCGAATATAACGACTGGTCGAAGGAAGCCCGGCGCTTCGGCAAGGCGATCTGGGACATCACGGGAAAACGCGACGTCGACATCGTGTTCGAGCATCCGGGCGAGGCGACCTTTCCGGTGTCGTCGATGGTGGTCAAGCGCGGCGGCATGGTCGTGTTCTGCGCCGGCACCACCGGCTTCAACATCACCTTCGATGCGCGTTACGTCTGGATGCGGCAAAAGCGCATCCAGGGCTCCCACTTCGCGCACCTGAAGCAGGCCTCGCAGGCCAACCGCTTCGTGCTGGAGCGCCGCATCGATCCGTGCCTGTCGAAGACCTTCCCGTGGGAGGAAATCCCGAAGGCGCACACTATGATGTGGAAGAACCAGCATCCGCCCGGCAACATGGCCGTGCTGGTCTGCGCGCCGCGCCCGGGCCTCAAGACCCTTGAGGACGTGCAGGAAGTAGCCGGCGGTTGATCGGTATGATGACCATCGTTAGGGCAGCGTCGCTTTGTCCTCGCGAGCGGATGGTGCATCCAGCTTCGGCCGCGGCGTAATCACTGAATTCAACTCGCCGCCGAAGATGAAGATCGACGCGCAGACGTAAAGAAAAATCAGCGCGATCATCGCCGAGGCCAGCCCCGCATACATCGAGACATAAGCGAAGGCATATTCGGCGAGATAGCGGCCGAAGGCCGCGCCACTGACCAGCCACAGGAATAATGTGGCAACGATACCGGGCGCGATTTCGAGCATCGTGCGCCGCCCGGCTGGCAGCCACAGATGCAGAATCGTCAACGCGATGACGATGACCACCGCCGCCGTCGCGTAGCGGGTGAAGGTGACGATACCACTCAGCGGCTCCAAAGTCGGCACGTATTGAATGAGCTTGTACCAGATGAACGGCGCCAGCACGACGAGGAAGGCGAAGGCGAGCAAGGCGATCGCGCCGATGATGACGTAGCCGATCGATTCGATACGCAGGAGCCACCACGGCCGCTGCTCGATCCTGTCATAGGCGCGGTTGAGGCCGATGCGCAGGCTCTCGACCCCGCTCGATGCGAAATACAGCGCGAACAGAACGCCGAAGGTCAGAACGTCGCCGCGCGTGTTGATCAGCACGCCGGTGATGTCGAGCGCGATCGGCTCGGCGACCTGGTTCGGCCATGCCTCCAGCAGAATGTGCGCGGCCTCGTCGGCGAGCTGTTTCGAGCCAAAGAAAAAGCCGGCCAGCGCGGTGACCACGATTAGGAACGGAAACATCGCCATCAGAGTCGACAGCGCGATATGGCTGGCGATGGCCCAGCCGTCATCGGCGAGAAAATGCCGGCCGGCTCTGGATACGATGCGGAAAAACCATTTTAGAAAACGCAATGCGTCAGCCCCACGGCGGAATCATCCCGCGTCCAATAAAATTGGCCACTGGCCGCGCGTTTACAAGGGTGCTGGCTTCGCTCCGGCGGCCGCCGGAACCTCAAGCGGCCTGAACCTCGGCGAGGAACTGGCGGACCTCCGCTTCAAGACCTTCGGCCTCGAAAGCGACGGCGTCGGCGAGATCCTTCACATCGACCGCGGTGGTGCGGGCCTCGGCGGTGACGCCGGCGACCCGGATCATGGCTTCGGCGCCATTGCGCGCCTCGCCGGACGCCCGGCCGACGCCGTCGGCGATCGAGGCGACCGCCGAATTCTGCTGATCGACGGTCGCCGCCACGGTGGTGGCAATCGCCGCCATGTCGCGGATGATGATGTTGACCTGCTCGATGGCTTGCGCGGCATCCGCCGCCGCCGACTGGATCGATCCGACCTGGCCGGCGATTTCCTCGGTGGCCTTCGCGGTCTGCCCGGCCAGCGATTTGACCTCGGCCGCGACCACGGCAAAGCCGCGGCCGGACTCGCCGGCGCGCGCGGCCTCGATGGTGGCGTTGAGCGCCAGCAAATTGGTCTGTCCAGCGATGGCCTGGATCAGGCCGACGACCTCGCCGATGCGGGTCGCGGCATGGCCCAGCTCGCTCATGGTGCCGACGGTGCGGTTGGCTTCCGACACGGCGCGTTCGGCGACCTCGGTGGATTTCGCCGCCTGCGACGCGATCTCGCCGATTGACGCTGCCAGTTCCTCGACCGAATTGGCGGCCGACGCGACATTTTCGGACGCCGCGGTCACGCGCTGCTCGGCGGTGTGCGCTTCCGACGATACGGTATCGGCCGATTTGTTCAGGTCGCTGGAGCTCGTTTCGAGCTTGAGCGAGGCCGCGCGCAGCCGGCCAAGCGCGCCGCCGACCGACTCGTTGAACTGCGTGATCTTGTTCGCGATCGTATCGCCGCGTGCGATCTGCGCCCTGCTTGCCTCGGTCTGCGTCCGCGCCAGCTTTTCCCGCTCGACGATCGTGTCGCGGAATACGATCACCGTGCGCGCCATGTCGCCGATTTCGTCGCGGGCGCGGGTGGCGGGAATGCGCGCCGCGGTGTCGCCGGCGGCGAGCCGTTTCATGACGTCGGCCAATCCGTGCAGCGGCCGGGTAACGCTGCGGGCAATCAGCCAGCTGAAGCCAATGCCAAGCGCCACCATGCCGATGCCGACGATGATAATGCCGTTGCGTGTCCGCGATTGCGACAGTGACAGCGCCGACGACGCCTGCTCTGCGGTTAGCCGCGCCCGCTTGATGATTTCATCCGCTTTGGGCTGCACCTGCTTGCTTTCAATTTCGATCAGCGAGCGGTTCGAATTGACCCGGTCGAAGTGCTCGATCCATTTTCCGAATGTGTCGGCATAAGTCTTCACCTGCTCTTCGAGCGCGTTCTTCATCGCCGGCGTGCCGTCGATGTTCGCGAAGGTTTCGACAAACCGCTTGTAGCCGGCGAAGAATTCGATCTTGGCCAGTTCCGTTTGACCAAGCCGGTATTCCGCTTCCTGGTGCCGCATGACCAGCAGAGTCATCATCAGCTTCCTGGCGTCGGCTTCGGCCATCCATGTCATGTTTTCATGAATGATGCGCTCGATCGCACTATTGGCGATGCCGAGTTTGCGCCGCAGCCCCGAGGCGTCGTCGTAGCCGAGAGTTTCCTGCTCCTGCATCAAATCGGTGAAGCGCGCGCGCAAATCCATCATCTCCTTGCGGAGAACGGCGGTGGTCTCGACATTGCGATTGTCTTGCGTGTCGGCGATGGTATCGAGGCTGAGCAGCGCGAGGTAATAGGCGCGATCGAAGTTTGCCACCAGATTCTCGCTTGGCGCCGCGCTGAAATCCTTGACGACTATTCGAATGCCAGACACCGCGCTCTTGAAATCGCGGCTGGCGTCGGCAAGCGCGACCGATCGCTGGACGGTCTGGAAGGCGTCGCCGACCTCGTCTTCGCCCGAGAGGTAGGTCAGCCCGTTGGCCAGGAAGCCGATGACCGGCACCAGGGTCAGCAGAACGAGCCGGGTCCGGACCGAGAAGGCGGCGAGCACCCGGCTCGGCCAAGTGGTTGGAAACGAATATCTCTTAAGGTGCATGAGGGCCGGTTCGATCCTGCCGGTGACGGGAGCGCAGCGCAAAATCCGCGGTTTTAACAAACAACTAAATGGTTAATTTTATAGCAATCCAGATGCAGATATGACCTGCTCGATCCGGGCCGGCGCGCTCTGGCGCGGTTTGCTTTTGTGCACTGCACGCGCGTAATGTAACCGGGCTGCCGGTGCCACATGACCGCCTCGCCGATCGTTTGAGGCCGCCCAAGGAGCCCAGGGGAAACTATGCCGACTGCCGCTATTCGTTCCGCCGCCGAACACAACCTGGTCGACCTCGGCCGCGAGGCCACCTTGGCGCTCGACGCGCTTCTCGCGGACGCGGTGATCAAAGTGCGCGAGCGGGTGGTGGTGGAAGGCCACGCCGTGGCCAGCCTGTTCGACCGCGAGCAGCGCGCCACCCACGGTCTGGCCTGGCTGGCGACCTATGTCGAGGCGGTGCGCCAGCTCGCATCTTACGCCGAACGCATGGCCGCCAACGACGCGCTCGGCGAACTCGAGGAGCATCTGGTGCGCATCGGGCTCGGCGAATGTTTGGCGCAGATCGTCGGCGGCATTCCGATGAGCCAGGGTGAACTGGTGCGGCCGAGCGACCTTGGCCTGACCCAGGCGCAAGTGAGCGCGCGCATCAACCCGACGGTCGAAAGCCTGATCGTCAACGGCAACACCGCCGAACGGCGGGCGCGATTGATGGCCTTGATGGGCGCCAGCCACGGCGCCACCGTCGGCGCATGCGGGCTCGACGAGACGCTTGAATCGATCCGCGAGGAAATGCGCCGCTTCGCCGACAACGAAGTGATCGGCAATGCGCAAGGCTGGCATCGCACCAACAGCTACATTCCGATGGAAGTCATCGCGCAGATGTCCGATCTCGGCGTCTTCGGCCTGACCATCCCTGAAGACTTCGGCGGCATGGGGCTCGGCAAGGAGTCGATGTGCGTGGTCTCCGAGGAATTGTCGCGCGGTTATATCGGCGTCGGCTCTCTCGGGACGCGCTCGGAAATCGCTGCCGAACTCATTCTCGGTGGCGGCACCGCCGAGCAAAAAGAGAAATGGCTGCCGAAACTGGCGTCCGGCGAAGTATTGCCGACCGCAGTCTTTACCGAACCCAACACCGGCTCCGATCTCGCCTCGCTGAAGACGCGCGCGGTGCGCGAAGGCAATGTCTACAAAGTCTATGGCAACAAGACCTGGATCACCCATCCGGTGCGCGCCGATTTGATGACGCTTCTGGTGCGCACCAATCCGAAGGAACCGGGGCATCGCGGCCTGTCGATGCTGCTGGCCGAGAAGCCGCGCGGCGACGACAAGAACCCGTTCCCGGTCAAGGGCATGACCGGCACCGAGATCGAAGTGCTCGGCTATCGCGGCATGAAGGAGTACGAAATCGCCTTCGATGGTTTCGAGGTCAAGGCGGAAAATCTGCTCGGCGGCGTCGAAGGTCTCGGCTTCAAGCAGTTGATGCAGACCTTCGAATCCGCGCGCATCCAGACCGCCGCGCGCGCCATCGGCGTGGCGCAGGCGGCGATGGAGCAGGCCATCAGCTATGCCAAGAGCCGCATCCAGTTCGGTAGGCCGATCGCGGAATTTCCGCGCGTCGCCGACAAGATCGTCATGATGGCGGTCGAGATCATGATCGCGCGCCAGCTCACCTATCACGCCGCGCGCGAGAAGGACTCAGGGCGGCGCTGCGATCTGGAAGCCGGCATGGCCAAGCTCTATGGCGCGCGCGTCGCCTGGGCCAATGCCGACAACGCTGTGCAGGTGCATGGCGGCAACGGCTTCGCGCTCGAATTCCCGGTGTCGCGCATTCTCTGCGACGCCCGCATTCTCAACATATTCGAGGGCGCGGCCGAAATTCAGGCGCAGGTCATCGCCCGCCGCCTGCTTGACGGTACCAATTAGGTAATTTCGCAACGAAATCGCCTCCTCAGGCGTTTGATCTAGAGCAATCGGCGTTTGCCGCGTCTGCTCTAGATTTAACACATCATCCGGGAGGTCTTTTCATGACGGTATTATCGATCCAGCCAGGCGAATGGGTCATCGTTTGCGACGGCGCCAAGGCGCTGGTGCTGGAAAATGTCGGCGACGCCAAATTCCCTAATTTGAAGACGCGCGACGTCTACGAGCACAAGGCGCTGGCCACCCATGAACTCGGTAGCGACGCGCCGGGGCGCTCGCACAGCTCGCTCGGGCACGGCCGCAGTTCGGTGGCGCAGACCGACTGGCACGACCAGGCCGAACAGACCTTCCTGACCGAACTCGCGCACAAGCTCGACGTGGCCGTCAGTTCGCACCAGGTCAAAAGCCTGATCGTGGTCGCGCCGCCGCGCGCGCTCGGCATGATTCGCGCGCATTACAGCCACGCTCTGCGCGCCGCCGTGCGTGCCGAGCTGGACAAGGACTTCGTCAAGATGCCGGTGCATGAGATCGAGAAGCACCTGACGGCGGCGTGAGGGTAAGGGCTGGATCACCCGCCTGCGCGGGTGATGACGGCGAGGCGACGGTTGAGGGCTGGCCGGTCGCGGCGTGTATGGCTATGTTCAGCCGATGAATCGGTTCAATCACATTATGCGCGCGTGCGGCATTGCAGCCGTGATGCTGGCAGTGCCCGCGCACGCGCAGACGCCGCCCTCGACACTGGAGAAGCCGGTGGCCACCGCGCCGGACGCCAATCCGGTCAGTAACCCGACGGCGGTGCCGGGCTTCTGGGACCCGCGCCGGCGGCCGGAGCGGCCCGATCTGTCGCGCCTCAGCGTCATCCGGTTCCTTACCGAGACCGATTATCCGCCGTTCAACTATGCCGGGCCGGATGGCGTTCCGGCCGGCTTCAATGTCGATCTGGCGCGGCTGATCTGCGAGGAAATCAAGGTGCCCTGCACCGTGCAGATGCGGCGCTTCGATACCCTGGTCGATGCCTTGAATACCAATGGCGGCGACGCGGTGATCGCCTCGATCGCGGCGACGCCGGACATGCGCAAGCGCGTCGACTTCAGCGATCCCTATTACCGCACGCCGGCGCGTTTCGTCGCCCGGCGCGGCACCGCGTCCGATGTCACGGCGGCCGCGCTCGAAGGCAAGAAGATCGGCGTCGTCGCCGGTACCGCGCATGAGGCCTATATCAAGGCGCTGTTCACCGAAGCGTCGTTGCAGCCGTTCCCCAATGCCGACGCCGCGCGCGCGGCGTTGAAAAAAGGCGAAGTCGATATTTTGTTCGGCGACGGCGTCTCATTGGCGTTCTGGCTGAACGGCACTGAGTCGGCCAACTGCTGCGAATTCCGCGGCGGGCCGTTCATGGAAAGCCGCTATTTCGGAGAAGGCGTCGGCATCGCGGTCCGCCGCAACAACGATCTGCTGCGGCAGGCGCTCAACTGGGCGCTGTTCCGTCTGTGGGAAAAGGGCCGCTTCACCGATTTGTGGCTGCGCTATTTCCCGATCAGCCCTTTTTAAGAAACGCTGCCGCGCCCTTCGCCGCCGCCACGCCGGTGGCAAATGTCGCCTGCAACAGATAGCCGCCGGTCGGCGCTTCCCAGTCGAGCATTTCGCCGGCAACGAATATTCCTGGATAACGCTTGAGCATGAAGCGCTCGTCGAGTTCGGCAAAGCGAATGCCGCCGGCGGTCGAAATCGCGGTGGCGAGCGGTGCCACGCCAGTCAACTTCACCGGCACTGCTTTGATCAGCGCGGCGATGCCCTTGCCGTTGAGCGCCGCGAGCGTCACGCCCTTCGCCAATGCACCCTCGCGCACCAGCGACAAAGCCGCCGGCGATAGATGCGTCGCCTTGCGCAGGAAGTTCGACAGCGACTGCTTGCCGCGCGCGGCCGACAGCCTTTCGTCGAGCTTGGCTAGTGTGACGTCAGGCAACAGATCGATGGTGACCGTCGCTTCGCCGTGCTCGGCAATGGCGTCGCGGATCGGCGACGAAAGCGCATAGACCGCGCCGCCTTCAAGGCCGTCGCGCGTGATCATGGCTTCGCCGCGCACGCTGCGTTCGCCGAAAGTCAGGCTGATGCGTTTGAGCGGAGTGCCCTCGAAGCCGCGCAGCACATCGGACCAGGCGGCGGAGAAGCCGCAATTGGTCGGCTGGAGCGGCGCGATCGCAATCTTTTGCGCGGCCAAAATATCGGCCCAGCGTCCGTCGGAGCCAAGCTTGGCCCAACTGGCGCCGCCGAGCGCCAGCACGATGACGTCGGGCACGACCGAGACCTCCTTGCCGTCGGCGACGAAACGCAGATTGCCGTCGCCGTCGAAGCCTTCCCAGCGATGGCGCAGTTTTGTTTTGACGCCGAGATTGCCGAGCCGCAGCAGCCAGGTGCGCAGCAGCGGCGAGGTCTTGAGCGTCTCCGGAAAGACGCGCCCGCTCGAGCCGACAAAGGTCGCCTGACCCAGGCCGTCGCTCCACGCCCGCAGCGCCGATGGCGGGAAGGCCTCGATGGCTCCCCGCAACAGCGGATCGATATCGCTGTAGCGGGCGAGAAACAGCGGCAGTTCCTCGCTATGCGTCAGGTTGAGGCCGCCGCGTCCGGCCATGAGAAATTTGCGGCCGAGCGACGGCATCTGGTCGTAGACCGTGACCGCGACGCCGGCGCGCGCCAGTACCTCGGCAGCGATCAAGCCGGCCGGCCCGCCGCCGACAATGGCGGCGGTTTTGCCCTCCGGCAGACGGTCTATATCGGGGAATGTCACGGTCCGCGCACTTTCATAAGGCCTATTTGACGGCCATCGCCGCCTTGCCTATGTCTGCCTGCCGGAGAAGACAATGTCGATGACGACCGCTGAAAACCCGCCGACCCCCAACGCCCAATCCTTGAACGCTGAAGACCTCAGCCCAGCCGATCTGCGCGCGGTGGCCGAGACGTCGAATGCCTGGCCGTTCGAGGAGGCGAAGAAGATCGTCGCACGGCTGAAATCGAAGCCGAAAGACGAAGTCATTTTCGAGACCGGCTACGGGCCGTCCGGCCTGCCACACATCGGTACCTTCGGCGAGGTCGCGCGCACCACGATGGTGCGCCACGCCTTCCGCGTGCTGACCGAGGACAAGATCAAGACCCGGCTGATCGCCTTCTCCGACGACATGGACGGCCTGCGCAAGGTGCCGGACAACGTGCCGAACAAGGAAGCGCTGGCGCTCGATCTTGGCAAGCCTTTGACCAAGGTGCGCGACCCGTTCGGCACGCATCCGAGTTTCGGCGAGCACAATAATGCGCGCCTGCGCGCCTTTCTTGACCATTTCGGTTTCGACTACGAATTCATGTCGTCGACCGACTGCTACAAGTCCGGCCGCTTCGACGAAGCGCTTTTGAAGATGCTTTCGCGGCTCGACAAAGTGATGGCGATCATGCTGCCGTCCTTGCGCGAGGAACGCGCCGCAACCTATTCGCCGTTCCTGCCGATCGATCCGCGCAGCGGCGTTGTGTTGCAGGTGCCGGTCATCGCGCACGATGCCAAGCGCGGCATGATTACGTTCGAGGACCCGGCGACGCAGGAACGCTTCACCGTCCCGGTCACCGGCGGCGCCTGCAAGCTGCAATGGAAGCCGGACTGGGCGATGCGCTGGGTTGCGCTCGGCGTCGATTACGAAATGGCCGGCAAGGATCTGATCGACTCGGTCAAGCTGTCCGGCGAGATCTGCCGCGCGCTCGACGGCAAGCCGCCGGAAGGTTTCAATTACGAACTGTTCCTCGACGAGAACGGCCAGAAGATTTCCAAGTCGAAGGGCAACGGCCTGACCATCGACGAATGGTTGCGCTATGCCTCGCCGGAAAGCCTGTCTTGCTTCATGTATCGCGAGCCGAAGGCGGCCAAGCGCCTGCACTTCGACGTGATCCCGCGCACGGTCGACGAGTACCAGCAGTTTCTCGACGGCTACAAGCGGCAGGAGCCGAAGCAGCAATTGTCGAATCCGGTCTGGCACATCCACGAAGGCCATCCGCTGCAAATGGAAATGCCGGTGACGTTCCAGATGCTGCTCACTCTGGTGTCGTCGTCGAACGCGGAAAACGCCGAGACCTTGTGGGGTTTCATCGGCCGCTATCGTCCGGGCGTGAGCGCGGCGACGCATCCGAAATTGAACGCGCAAGTCGAATACGCCATCCATTATTTCCGCGACTTCGTGCAGCCAACCAAGACATTCCGGCAGCCGACTGACTCGGAGCGCGTCGCTCTCAGCGATCTGCGTGATGCGCTGGCGCAATTGCCGGCCGATACCGATGCCGGCGCGATCCAGGATGTCGTCTATGAGATCGGCCGGCGCGAGCCGTTCCTCGATCAAAAAAAGAAAGCCAAGGACGGCAAGCCCGGCGTCGCGCTCGACTGGTTCAACATGCTGTACCAGGTGCTGCTCGGTCAGGAGAAAGGCCCGCGCTTCGGCTCCTTCGTCGCGGTCTATGGCTTGCAGAACACGGTCGACATGATCGACGGTGCGCTGGCGCGGAGCGCTTAGGGCAACAAAAAAGCCCTCATCCCTTTCAGGATGAGGGCTGAATGTTCGCGCAGCTGACTAGCTGAACATCTCCACCCTGCCGTTGAGCGCCATCAGGCCGAGCTCGACCTTCAGCGACGGTTGCTTTTCCGCGACCTGCTTCTTGAATTCCAGCAGCGCGGCTTTGTGCGTGGCGGTTTCGGCCGCTTTGTCCTTCACCGCATCCGCGCCATAGGCGATCTTGGCGGCGCCGCAGTCGCGATGGTTCATCGCGATCACTTTCGGAATGTGGTGCAGCTGCATTGAGGCGGCGAGATTGTCCCAGAAGGCCGGCGCCCAGGCCTTGAAGGCGGGGGCGACCACACCGATCGACGCGCCGGCGAAGGTGAACTGGCTGTATTTGCCGGCCAGCCGCCGATGCTTCATGTAGTTGAGGGATTGCTGCGGAAAGCGCGGGTCGATGCAGGTGACCAGCATAGCCTCGTAATTTCCCGTCGCGCCGAAGGCGAGCGATGGCATCGCCGCGAGTATGCCGGCGCTGGCCGAAATTTGCAGAAAGCGGCGGCGGTCGAAGCGCGTGCGCAACAAGTCGCCGCAGCAGGCGCAAGCCGGCGAATGTGAGATGGTGTCAGTCATGATATCCCCCCGATGAATCGGAAAATCCGGTGCGACGATACCGCGCATCGCGCAACCGGGCCAGATGGATCGGGAGGTATTCGCCCTTAAAATGGCTATTTTTTACTGGCTCGCCCAGACGATGCGCGCGATCCAGACCACGTCGGACATCTGCAAGGTGCGGTCGCGATGCTCGGCGTTGAGCGATTTGAGTTCGACGCTCTTGGTGGTCTTTTTCTTGAGTTCCTTGACCATCACCTCGTCATTCTTGGTCTTGACCACCACACGGTCGCCTTTGCGCACGGGCGCCGCCGGCGACACGATGATGACGTCACCATCGCGATAGGCCGGCTTCATCGAGTCGCCGGAAATCTCCAGCGCGTAGGCATGCTCGTCGGTGACCTGCGGGAACGCGGTTTCTTCCCAGCCTTTGCCGACCGGAAAGCCGCCATCGTCGAAATAGCCGCCGGAGCCAGCTTCGGCAAAACCGATCAACGGCACATTCTGCACCGGCGTCTTGCCGCCATCGGTGATCAGGCTGACGAACGTATCGATCTTGGTGTTGGTCGCCGCCAGCGCCTTGGCGACCGATTCGGTGGACGGCCAGCGCGGCCGCCCTTCCGGCGTGATCCGCTTCGACTTGTTGAACGTGGTCGGGTCGAGGCCGGACTTTTTGGCGAGGCCCGAGGCGGTCAGCTTGGCGCGCGCCGCCAGCCGGTCGATGGCAGTCCAGATTTGATTGTGTGTCAGCATGGCAAACCGCATTCCCCTATCGTCGATATGGCCCGGACAGGCCGCCGTCGGATCAATCTCAATTCTTATAGGAATTATAGCCTTGAGTCGGGCGTTTGTCACACCCGATTATTGCCAATTTTCGCCGAAGTGCCTTTTGGCCGGTTTTTTCGACAGGTTTTTGGCCGCGGCGCCGGACTTGCTTTTGGACTTGGCCCGGCTCGGCCGATAGGGTCGACCCCATGCAGCACCGGAGCAGCCCGTCGTGATCGGTTTCTTTGACCGCCTGTCCCGGCCCTTGATGCGGGCTCTCGACCCCGAGGACGCGCACGCCCTGACGTTGAAAGCGCTGCGGTTTTTGCCGCGCATCACGCCGGAGCCCGACCCGCCGGAGTTGCGGGTGCGGGCCTTTGGCCTGAATTTCCCCAATCCGGTCGGACTGGCCGCCGGCTTCGACAAGGACGCAGTGGCGCCCGACGCGCTGTTGCGGCTCGGCTTCGGCTTTGTCGAGATCGGCTCGATCACGCCGCGGCCGCAGGCCGGCAACCCGAAGCCGCGCGTTTTCCGCCTAGTGGCCGACGAGGCGGTGATCAACCGGCTCGGCTTCAACAATGGCGGCGCGGCGCTGGCTTTGGCGCGGCTGGCCGCGCGCGCCAATGAAGGCGGCATTGTCGGCGTCAATATCGGTGCCAACCGCGATTCCGCCGACCGCGCCGAGGACTATGTCCGGCTGATTGAGACCTTCGCCGCCGTCGCCAGCTATTTCACCGTCAACGTGTCGTCGCCGAACACGCCGGGCCTGCGCGACCTGCAGCAGGCCGCGGCGCTGGACGATCTGCTCGGTCGCGTCATCGACGCGCGTGACCGCGTCCGCCTGCGCGCCGGGCCGACGCCGGTGCTGCTGAAGATCGCGCCCGATCTGACATTGGCCGACCTCGACGACGTCGTCGGCATTGCCCGCAAGCATCGCGTCGACGGCATGATCGTTTCCAACACCACGATATCGCGCCCCGGTTCGCTGCGTGCGCGCGACAGAGCGGCTGAGGCCGGCGGCCTGTCCGGGCGGCCGGTGTTCAAACTGTCGACGCGCATGCTGGCGGAAACCTTCGTGCGCGCCGAGGGCCAGTTCCCGCTGATCGGCGTCGGCGGCATCGATTCAAGCGCGACGGCGATCGCCAAGATCAAGGCCGGCGCTACTTTGCTGCAGCTTTACACCGGGCTGATCTATCACGGCATCGGGCTGGTGGCGGAAATGAAAACCGGCATCACGGCGGCGATCAAACGAGGTAATCGCGATTCGCTCGCGGCGATGGTCGGAGTCGATGCGGCCGAGATCACCGCGGATAGTTGGCCGAGTTAGCGCATGATCCCGAAAAGTGGGAACCGGTTTTCGGACAAGATCATGCGCAAACAAAAATGCTAAATGAATGGCCGCCGCACCAGCGCCGGATAGCGCGCCGCCTGCAAAACCCCGCGCGCGATAAAGAACGCCAGGATGGCGATCCATAGTCCGGCATTGCCGAGCGGCAATGTCGCGGCCCACACCGCCAGATAAATCACGAACGATGCCACCATCAGGTTGCGCATGTCGCGCGCCCAGGTGGCGCCGATATAGACGCCGTCGAAGCAGAATGCCATGACGCCGCAGACCGGCGTCAACGCAGCGAGCCACATATATTGATTAGCGACGCGCCGCACCTCTTCATTCGCCGTCATCAGGTTGATGAACGGCGCGCCGAACAGGAAAAACAGCGCGCTGGCCGCCGCGCCGAACACGAAGCCCCAGATGACGATGAGTTTCACGGCGCGGCCGAAGCCGTCGCGGTCGCGCGCACCATAGGCGCGGCCGCACAATTGCTCCGCGGCATTGGCGAGGCCATCGAGAAAAAACGCCCCGACCAGAGTGAAGTTGTGCAGCACCGCGTTGGCGGCGAGCGCGACGTCGCCTGAGCGCGCGCCTTGCGCGGTGAAGAACAGATAGACCGCGATCAACGCCGCGGTGCGGATCATAATGTCGCGGTTGATCGCCAACAGGCGCATCAATTGATCGCGGTCGAACAGTTTCGCCTGCCGCAAATCGAAGCGTCCGCCGAGCACGCGCCAGGCCATGCCCAGGCCAACGATCAGGCCGGTCGCTTCGGCGATGACGGACGCCAGCGCCGCGCCGGAGATGCCCCAGTCGAGATGCAAGACCAGCAGCACCGTGAGCGCCATGTTGATGACGTTCACCGCGATCTGGATCGACAAAGCCAGCATCGGCCGCGCCAGCCCGACCAGCCAGCCGAGCATGACGTAGTTGCCGAGCGCGAAGGGCGCCGACCACAGCCTTATGAAGAAGTAATGTTCGGCGGCGCCGCGCACCGTGTCGCTGCCGCCGATGCTGCCGAATATGAGCGACGCCAAAGGCACCTGCAGCGCGATCAGGCTGATGCCGATCGCCGCTGCCGTCATCAGCGCGCGGGTCAGCACCGCCAGCCGTTCGCCCGCGTCGCCGGCGCCATAGGCTTGCGCGGTCAGCGCGATCGTTCCCATGCGCAAAAAGGCGAATAGCCAGAACATGCAGTCGAAGACCAAAGCGGCCATCGCCACGCCGCCGAGGACGGCGGAATCGCCGAGCCGGCCGATCGCCGCGGTGGCGACGACGCCGAGCAAAGGCGTCGTGACGTTCGCCAGCATCGCCGGGCCGGCGATGGCGAAGACGCCGCGGTGGGTAACGGTGAAAGTCCGCAAACCGCGCTTAGCGCCCAAGATCTAGCGCCCTTTTGGCGCGTTCACGAGACGCATGATCAGCCAGATCGGGATGACGATGACCGCGCCGAGCAGGAAGTAGCGCCACAGCCAGCGGAAGGCGTCGAAACCCATGTTCCAGATCGAGCGCACCAGGCGCTCGAGGCTGTGCAGGATGTCGAACGGATCGAGGCCGAGGACCGACAGGATGACGCCGACCAGGATCGACACCAGCAGCAGGCGGCCCAGCACCGCCAGCGGCGACCCGCCGAAAAACCGGGTGACGGGATCGGCTTTCACGGGTGGCTCCATCGGCTCAAGTTCGTTTGGCATGGCAGTACCTGACGCAAGAAAGCATGCCCGGTCAAGGCGTGTCCGGGACTGCCGGGTAAAGTCGGACGGCGCGGCCTATCCTTGCGCCGCATTATGCTTAGATAGGGGAAAGGCCAGCGACGGTCGAGACGAGCAAGGCCAGGTCCATGGATGCCATCTTTCTCACCTCCGGCGACGTCATTATCGACCGCCGCTTTGAATGGGCGCGCGATCTGGAGGCCAAAGGCGACTTTGCCGGCGCCGCCGATCTCCTGGCCCAGACCGTTGAACTCAGCCCCGGCTACGCCGCCGCCTGGTTCGCGCTCGGCCATCTGCGCGAGCTTCAGGGTGAAACCGCCGGCGCCATCATCGCTTTCGAGCAGGCCAGGGCGATCGATCCCGAGGACCGTCATGGCGCCAGCCTGCGGCTGACACGGCTCGGCGCCGCGCGGGTTGCGATGTCGGAAGGTTATGTGCGGACATTGTTCGATGGCTACGCACTGACTTTCGACGCCGCATTGCGTCAGGGTCTTGGCTACAAGGCGCCGGAACTTATGCGGGAGGCGGCGCGTGCGGCGTGGCCGGAGATGACATTCGGCGCGGCGCTCGACCTCGGTTGCGGTACCGGCCTTGGCGGCGCCGCGTTTCGGCCGTTCTGCAAGACTTTGACGGGCGTCGACCTGTCGCCCGCCATGGTGGCGCAGGCGCGCGAGAAGAATATCTACGATCGTCTGGTCGAAGCCGAGGTTCTGGACTTTCTTGTGGCCGAAGCCGCGGCGCACACGGCTTACGATATTGTGATCGCCGCCGATCTGTTCGGCTATCTCGACGATCTCACCGCGGTACTCGGCGCCGCCGCGCGCGCGCTGGCGCCCGGCGGGCTGATCGCCTTCAGCGCCGAGACGCATCAGGGCGATGGCGTGATCCTGCGCGATACGTTGCGTTATGCGCATGCCGAGAGTCATGTTCGCGGTGCACTGGCCGCCGCCGGTCTGCTGCTCGTCAGTCTCGATTCCGCGCCGGCGCGCAGCGAGAAGGGCGTACCGGTGCCGGGTCTGGTCGTGGTGGCGCGACTTGTCTCCGCCTGAATATAAGGGCTTGTTACCCGATGTCTTCGCGCAATGGTTCGCCAGGCGTGGCTGGACGCCGCGCACGCATCAACTTGAATTGCTAGCCAAGGCGAAAGCCGGGCGCTCGGCGCTGCTGATCGCGCCAACCGGCGGCGGCAAGACTTTGGCCGGGTTCTTGCCGTCCCTCGTCGAGCTCGGTGAGAAGATTACGCCCCGCACGAAGAAACTGATCTCCACCGGCAGCGGCATTCGCCGCGACGGCGGCCTGCACACGCTTTATATCTCGCCGCTGAAGGCGCTCGCCGTCGATATCGCGCGCAATCTGGAAATGCCGGTGCGCGAGATGAATTTGCCGATGCGGCTGGAGACGCGTACCGGCGACACGCCGGCGTCGAAGCGGCAACGTCAGCGCCGCGATCCGCCCGACATCCTGCTGACCACGCCGGAGCAACTGGCGCTGCTTTTAGCGTCCGCCGATGCGCCTTACATGTTCGGCTCTCTGCGCCGCGTCGTGCTCGACGAATTGCATTCCTTGGTCATGTCGAAGCGCGGCGATCTGTTGTCGCTCGGCATGGCGCGGTTGTTTCAACTGGCGCCGCTGATGACGACGGTCGGTCTTTCCGCCACGGTCGCCGAGCCCGATGAGTTGTGCCGCTTCCTGGCGCCGCAGCCGCTCGATGGCGACGCGAAAGCCGATCTGGTGATTGCGCGTGCCGGTGCGCAGCCGCATGTGACAATGCTCGACACCAGCGAGCGCCTGCCCTGGTTCGGGCATTCGGCGCGGCACGCGCTGCATGAAATCTACGCACTCATCAAGCAGCACAAGACCACGCTGATTTTCGTCAATACCCGCAGCCAGGCCGAGTTCACTTTCCAGTCGCTGTGGGGCATTAACGACGACAACCTCGCCATCGCGCTGCATCATGGTTCGCTCGATGTCGCGCAGCGCCGCAAGGTCGAGGACGCGATGACCGCCGGCAAGTTGCGCGCGGTCGTTTGTACCTCGTCGCTCGATCTCGGTGTCGACTGGGGCGACGTCGATCTGGTCGTCAACATTGGCGCGCCGAAAGGCTCGTCGCGGCTGATGCAGCGCGTCGGCCGCTCCAACCATCGCTACGACGAGCAGTCGAAAGCGGTACTGGTACCGTACAATCGGTTTGAAGTGCTGGAATGCCGCGCCGCCATCGATGCCGTTGCCGCTAATGCGCAAGACACGCCGCCTTTGCGCATCGGCGCACTTGACGTTCTGTGCCAGCACATTCTTGGCCGCGCTGTCGGCGAGCCTTTCCTTGCCGATGACCTTTACGCGGAAGTCCGTTCCGCCGCGCCTTACGCGACGCTGGCGCGCACCGACTTCGACGACGCCGTCGATTTCGTCGCTACCGGCGGCTACGCGCTGAAAGCCTATGAACGCTCCGCCAAGATTCGTCAGGGCGAGGATGGCAAATGGCGTGTCGCCCATCCGCGCGTGGCGCAGCGTTACCGCATGAACACCGGCACCATCGTCGAAGCCGACATGCTCAAAGTGCGGTTGATGCGTTCAACCGGTCGCCGTACAGGCGACCGGCAATCTAAAATGGGCAAGTCGGCTATGGCCGACTTGCCGCGCGGTGGCAAGACGATGATCCCGCGCGGCGGCCGCGTGCTCGGCCAGGTCGAGGAATATTTCATCGAAGGCCTAACGTCCGGCGACACCTTCGTCTTCGCCGGAGAAATTCTCAAATACGAGGCCTTGGTCGAGAACGAAGTCTATGTCTCGCGCTCGACGGCGACCGACCCGAAAGTGCCGGCCTATGAGGGCGGCAAGTTTCCGCTGTCGACCTATCTTGCCGCGCGCGTGCGCGGCATTCTCGCCGATCCGAAAGCCTGGCGCGCGCTGCCCGATCAGGTGCGCGAATGGCTGGAGATCCAGGAGTGGCGCTCGCTGCTGCCGCCGGCCGGCGATCTTCTGGTCGAGACCTTCCCGCGTGGATCTAAGAATTATCTGGTCTGCTATCCGTTCGAGGGCCGCCTCGCGCACCAGACGCTCGGCATGTTGCTGACGCGCCGGCTGGAGCGCGCCGGCATGAAGCCGCTCGGCTTCGTCGCCAATGAATATGCGCTGGCGGTGTGGGGCCTGAGCGATCTGGGGCTGGCAATCGCGCGCGGCGACCTTGCGCTTGGCGACCTATTTGCCGAGGACATGCTCGGCGACGATCTGGAGGAGTGGCTGGCCGAATCGGCTTTGATGAAGCGCACGTTCCGCAGTTGCGCGATTATCGCCGGCCTGATCGAGCGCCGGTTCCCGGGAGAGGAAAAATCCCGCCGCCAGGTCACCATATCGACCGATCTCGTGTACGACGTGCTGCGCAAGCATCAGCCCGACCACATTTTATTACGGGCGGCCCGCGCCGACGCCGCCACTGGCCTTCTGGACATCAAGCGGCTCGGCGAGTTGCTGTCGCGCATCCAGGGCAGAATCGTTCATAAATCGCTCGATCATGTGTCGCCGCTGGCGGTTCCGGTTATGCTGGAGATCGGCCGCGAGACGGTCTATGGCGAGGCGGCGGATACGTTGCTGGCGGAAGCCGCCGGCGAACTGGTGAAAGAGGCGATGTCGTGAAGGTTGCGGTCCAGAGCGTGGAAGCAAGGCAGGGCGGTACGATCGCCATCGCCGGCGTTCCCGTCATCGCCGACCCTTCCGGTGCCTTGTATTGGCCGGAACACGGCCTGCTTGCCGTCAGCGACCTGCATCTGGAAAAAGGCTCGAGCTACGCCGCGCGCGGCCAGTTGCTGCCGCCTTACGATACGGCGGCGACGTTGGCGCGGCTGACGCGGCTGATCGCGCATTATGCGCCGCGCGTCGTTGTCTCGCTCGGCGACAGTTTCCATGACGGCGGCGGACCGGCGCGGCTTGGCGCCGCCGATCGCGACAACCTCGCGGCCATGCAGCGCGGCCGCGACTGGATCTGGATTACCGGCAATCACGATCCGGAGCCGGCACACAACATCGGCGGCGCGTTCCACGAATCGCTAACGCTCGGCGCACTCACCTTCCGCCATCTGCCGACAGGCGCGGCGGGGGAAGTGTGCGGCCATCTGCATCCGGTCGCGCGCATTTCACAACGCGGCCGCTCGATGCGCCGCCGCTGCTTCGCCGCCGATGCGATGCGGCTGGTGATGCCGGCCTTCGGCGCGTTCACCGGCGGGCTGAACGTGCGCGACGCGGCCTTCGCCGATCTGTTCGGGACGCTGGCCTTCACTGCGCATATGCTGGGCGACACGCGGATTTATGCGTTTGCCGCCACGCGGTGCTTGCGCGACTAGTCCCCAACTCCGTCATACCCCGCGCAGGCGGGGTATCCAGCGCTTACGGCTGTGCGATCTGATAATAGAGATCAATCCAGTCTGGGTTGGTCTCCTCAATCAAACGGATTTTCCAAGCGCGATTCCAGGCCTTGAGTCGTTTCTCTCGCTTGATGGCGTTCTCGACGTCATCAAACTGTTCGAAATGCACGAGGCGGTGCACTTCGTATTGTTTGGTGAATCCTGCGGCATTTCCTGCGCGATGTTCATGCACGCGCTGAATCAAATTACTCGTGACGTCAATATAAAGGGTGCCGCCGATCCGGCTGGCAAGAATGTACACCCAGAAATGCCCTTCCCTGGCCATGCAGTGCTCGTCCGCCTTCGCGGACGATGACGTCAAGGGTTAATCCCGCCGAAACACCACGCTGCCGAACCAGCCGATGGCCAGCGCCATCAGCGAGGCGAACAGGCCGTAGAGCAGTCCGTGATCGCGCGCGGCGTCGGCGACGAATTGCTCGAAGCCGGCCTTGATGACTTCGAGGGCCGAATTGGTGCGCGCCACCGGCGCGCCGCCGGCAAACAACTGCACATCGATGCCGTAACTTCCGGTCGGCGCATTGGCCGGAATTGGAATGGCAACACGAAAAACGGTCGGCGTCAGGAACGTCACCGCGGTCGACGATTCGCGATACAGGCCGTATTGCGTTTCCAGATTGACGAAGGCGACCCGGAACGGATCGTCGCGCACGGTGTCGGCGGTGTCGGGACCGATGCGCTGCGGCAACAGAAAATTGTTGAGCCCGAGTTGCAGGCGCCGCGCCGTCTCCACATTGGTGATCTCGCCGACCGGCCGGTTGCTGAGGATACCGAGATAGGATGGCGCCCGCACGAATTCGCGCGAATCGACATTGACCCAGATGCCGAGCACGCGATCCTTGCGGCGGGTGCGCAAGGTTTGACGCGGGCCGGTGACGGTAACTACAAGATCATAGGCGCTGCGCAGCGCCGTTTGCGGCCGGTCCGGCTCGATGGTGCCGAACAGCACCAGATCCTCGCCGGTGAAGCTCGATGTCACGGCGACACGATGATTGGACAGCGACACCACCAGCCGTTCGGCCTGCGCCGGCGTCAT
>CAMAUC010000036.1 GCA_945861265.1 Rhizobium sp. Q54
CTAACCGCGAGACGTCCATGCGTATCCTTGCCGGCGGCCCTGCACCACGCGGGGTCGCCGCGTCCTTGTCGGCGATCAAGCTCGCCGGCATCGCGATCGCGCTCATGGCCGCGGCGCTGGTGGCCGCGCCGCTGATCAGCCTGGCGCGCACGGCATGGATCGGCGACGCCGAATTATGGCCGCATCTGGCCGCCCATGTTCTGCCGGTGGCGATCGTGCAGACCGCGCTGCTTCTGATCGGCGTCGCCATCGTCACCACGGTCGCCGGCATTTTTCCGGCCTGGCTGGTGACGACATTTCAGTTTCCAGGACGCGACAGTTTGCAATGGCTCCTGCCTTTGCCGCTGGCGATCCCGACCTATATCGCCGCATACATCTATGCCGATCTTCTCGACAGTGCCGGGCCGGTGCAGAGCACCTTGCGCAGCCTGCTCGGCTTGCAGACCGGCGATTACTGGTTTCCGCCGGTCCGCTCGCTCGGCGGTGCGGTGTTCGTGTTCGGCATCGTGCTTTACCCTTACGTCTATCTCGCCGCGCGCGCGCTTTTTCAAACGCAGTCCGGCGCCTTCAACGAGGCGGCGCGCACGATCGGGGCGAGGCCGTGGCGTGTATTCTGCGACATCAGCCTGCCGCTGGCGCGGCCGGCCATTGCCGTCGGCGTCGCGCTGGCGCTGCTGGAAGCGCTTAACGATATCGGCGCCTCCGAGTATCTCGGCGTGCAGACGCTGACACTGTCGATCTTCACCACCTGGCTCAACCGCGGCAGCCTGCCCGGCGCGGCGCAAATCGCGCTTGCCATGCTGCTGCTGGTCGCGGCGTTGATTGCGCTCGAACGTTACGGGCGGCGGCGGCAAAGCGGCCGGTCCGCGGTGCACGATGGCGGTCTTGCCAGGCGCATTCAACTCCATGGCCGATCCGGATGGCTGGCGATGGCCGCCTGTTTCGCGCCGGCGCTATTGGGATTCTTCGTGCCCGCCGGATTTCTCCTGCGTGAAGCAATGTCGCGGGCGGTGTCGGGGGGATTCGACCTGGAGCTCTTGCGGCATACGCTAAACACGATCGGCCTCGCCGCCGTGGCCACGCTGGCGGTGCTGGCGATCGGGATTGCCGCCGCCCTGCCGCTTCGATCGGTGCGGATGCGCTTTCTGCTGGCCTGTCTTGCGGTCGCCAGCATGGGCTACGCCATACCCGGGACCGTGCTGGCTCTCGGACTTTTATCGCCGATGGTAGCAATCGATGAAGCAATCAATGTAACGGTGCTGTCGTTCGGCGGCGCACAGGTCGGCCTGCTGCTGGCCGGTTCGAGCGCGGCGCTGGTCGTCGCCTACACCATACGCTTCGCCTCCATGTCCATCGGCTTTGTGCAGGCGGGACTGGCCAACCTGCCGCATGAACTGGACCACGCCGCCCGCCTTGCCGGCGCCGGACCATTGAGAGTCCTGCGCGACCTCCATCTGCCGCTGTTGCGGCCGGCGCTGGCGGCGGCCGCGCTCCTGGTCTTCGTCGATTGCCTGAAAGAACTGCCGATGACGCTGCTGATGCGGCCGCTCAACCTGGAAACGCTATCGACCTCGATCTACCAGCACGCCACGCGCGGCAGCTTCGAGGAAGGCGCGCTGGCCGCCCTGCTGATTGTCGCGGCCGGAATTTTCCCGGTGATCCTGCTTATCCGGCTAACCGATGCGGTCGAAAGCCGCCGGGGCGCCCTGTCCAGCACCTTATAATCCGGCACCGCGCAAGCAAAATTATTCAAGCCCCAGGCGGCCGGCCCGGCGAGGTTAGCCGGCCATCAAAGGGTCACAGAGGCCGCCCAGGTTGGCGGCGACGGGGCCGATGGTATAGTCCTACGGCGCCGCTATCGTAACATCCGGAAGTTCTCGACTTTGACAGCCAACACTGGCCTCCGACGTTTGGGTTTCGTGTTGCTGGCCGCGATCGCGGCCGCGACCGGCGTGCTCACCACGGCCGGCTATCTGATCTCGCCCGATACGGTGCGCAGCGAAGTCCTGGACGGCATCCGCACGGCCACCGGCCTCGACCCGGTCCTGCGTGGCAAGGCGAGCGTATCGCTGTTTCCCAAAGGCAGCGTCAGCTTCGCCGACGTCATCCTAGGCGACGCCGCCAAGCCGGCGCTAACTGCGGAGCGGCTGACCGCGCGCCTGCGGTTTTTTCCGCTGCTGATCGGCCGCGTCGAGATCGCCGACGTCTCGCTCGAGCGGCCGACCATCGCCGTCGAGCTTGAGGCCGACGGCAGGTCGAACTGGTCGGTGCTGATCGACGCGCTCGCGCGCGGCAAGAAGACCAACGGAGCACGGCCGGTGGCGGCTTTCTCGGAAATGCGCATCGAGAGCGGCACCGTCATCCTACGCAACCATGTCACCAGGACCGTCGAGACGCTGAGCAATGTCGATTTTTCGCTGGCCTGGCCGTCGATATCCAAAAGCTTCGGCGCGACCGGGCATTTTGTCTGGCGCGACGAGCCGGTCGACGCCAGCGTGACGCTCTCCGACTTTCCGGCGGCGCTGCAAGGCAACCGCAGCGGCCTGAAACTGCGGTTCGCCGGCAGCCCGTTGAAGGCGGCGTTTGAAGGCTCGATCAGCGTCAAGCCGACGCTCAAGATCGAAGGCACCTTGGCCGCCGACGCCGCCTCGCTGCGGACGGCTTTGATCTGGACCGGACAAAATCCGCTGCCCGGCGGCGGCTTCGGCCGTTTCGCCATCAAGGCCCAGACCAATGTCGTCGGCGGCACGATCGGCCTGTCGGGCGTCAATGTCGAACTCGACGGCAACAGCGCCGAGGGCGTGCTGACTTTCGCTACCGACGGCCGGCAGACGCTGCAAGGCACGCTCGCCGCCGATACGCTCGATCTGTCGCCTTATGTTTCGACGATCCGCTTGCTCACCAGCAACCAGCGCGAATGGAGCAGCACCCGCATCGCGCCGGACGGGCTGACCGGCATCGATTTCGACATGCGCCTGTCGGCCGCCAATGTCGTCGTGTCGAATGCCAAATTCGGCCGCACCGCCATCGGCGCCAACTTGCGCGCCGGTCACCTGGCGGTGACCGTCGGCGAAGCGCAGGCCTATGGCGGCGTCATCAAGGGGTCGCTGGCGCTGGCCAATTTCGAAGCCGGCATCGATCTCAAATCGCAAATGCAATTCATCGACGTCGATCTGGAGAGCTGCCTCGGCCAGTTGTTCGGGCTGCACCGGCTGACCGGCAAGGGCAATATTTCATTCAACGTCGAGGGCACCGGCGAAAGCGTACTCGGCGTCACCCGCACAATGAACGGCACCGCCACCCTCGTCGGCCAGAAGGGGGCGCTTACCGGCCTCAATGTCGAGCAGTTGCTGCGCCGGTTGGAGCGGCGGCCCTTGTCGGGCGGCGGCGAATTCCGCACCGGCAGCACGCCCTACGACAAAATCACCATGGGCCTGAAAATCGCCAAGGGCACCGTGTCGGTCGAGGACGTAAAGATCGAGGGTTCGGCGGTGCGGCTGGCGCTGGCCGGCACGGCCTCGATTCCCGACCGCGAACTCGACCTCAAAGGCACCGCCACCTTGGTCTCCACCGCCCGGGCTGGCGCGGCTACTTTTGAATTGCCCTTCATCGTACAAGGCAACTGGGACGACCCGATCATGCTGCCCGATCCGGAAGCCTTGATCCGCCGCTCGGGCGCCGCCGCACCGCTGCTCGATGCGGTGCGGGAACGTGGCGCCCGCGACGCCGTACGCTCGGCGATCGAGCGACTGACCGGCAACGCTCTCGCACCCGCCGCACCGGTGGCCGAACCCGCGGTTCCCGTCGCCACCCCGGCGCCACGATAGCTGCCCTGTGACAACGCTTCAGGCGGCGGGCGTTGCGCGTCGCTCTTTCGTCACCGGCTCGCGCGGCAGCGGGCCGTAATAGCCTTCGAACTGCACCGTCGCGCGGGGCTTGAGCAGGATCGAAATGAGACGATCCAGCAGCGCCTTGGCGGAAACCGGCTTGCACAAGAACTCGTTCACCCCGAGCTTCACCGACTCGACAATGCGCCAGCGCTCGCCATGCGCGGACAGCATGATGATGGGCACGTCGGGCACGGGAAACACACCGGGCGAGCGCACGATGCGGACCAGCTCGGGGCCGTTCAACAGCGGCATTTCCCAGTCGAGAATGATCACGTCGGGCGTCGCTGCGCGGATCATCTCCAGCGCGGCGATGCCGTCGCCAGCCTCGACAATCGACTTCACGCCGATCGTGTTGAGCAGGCCGCGCACCAGTTTGCGCGTGAAAGCATTATCGTCGACCAGCAACACGTTGAGTTGCTGGACCAGATATTCGGCATGTTTGGGATTGATGTTCATCGCGCGACCTGACCGGTACGCCAGTATGGCGGCGAAAAGTCACTTTGCCGTTAATGTGCGGCGCACCGCGTCCTTCCAGCCGGCATATTTCGCGTCCCGCTGCGCCGGCGCCATGGACGGCTCGAAACGGCGGTCGAGCCGCCATTGCGCGGCAAAGCCGTCGAGGCCGGGACAGATCCCGGCGGCAAGCCCGGCGAGATAGGCGGCGCCGAGCGCGGTCGTCTCCATGACTACCGGCCGGTCGACCGGGCTCGCCAGAATATCGGCCAGGAATTGCATGCAGGAATCGCTGGCGGTCATGCCGCCATCGACGCGCAGGATGGTTTGGGCGGATGCCGAAGCCGGCCAGTCGGCGCGCATGGCCTCCAGCAAATCGCGGGTCTGGTAGCCGACGGAATCAAGCGTGGCGCGGGCGATCTCGGCCGCGCCGGAATTGCGCGTGAGCCCGAAAATCGCGGCGCGCGCCTGCGGGTCCCAATAGGGCGCGCCCAGACCGACAAAGGCCGGCACCAGATAGACCGCCTCGGCCGGATCGGCGCGTTCGGCCAGCGCGCCGACATCGGACGATTTGGCGATGATCTTCAAGCCGTCGCGCAGCCATTGCACGGCAGCGCCGGCGATGAAGATCGAACCTTCCAGCGCATAAGTGCGCTTGCCGTCGAGTTGATAGGCGATGGTGGTGAGCAGCCGGTTGTGCGAGGCGATGCGTTCAGAGCCGGTATTGAGCAGCACGAAACAGCCGGTGCCGTAGGTCGATTTCATCATGCCGGGCGCAAAGCAGCCCTGGCCGATGGTCGCGGCCTGCTGGTCGCCGGCGATGCCGAGGATGCGGATCGGGCCGCCGAACAACTCCGGCGCGGTGACGCCGAATTCGCCGGCGCAGTCCTGGACGTGCGGCAGCAGGCGCGTCGGCACGCCAAAGATGGCGCACAGGCCTTCGTCCCAGACGCCCTTGCCGATATCGAGCAACATGGTGCGCGCGGCATTGGTGGCGTCGGTCGCGTGCACCTTGCCGCCGGTCAGCCGCCACAGCAGAAAACTGTCGATGGTGCCGAAGGCAAGTTCGCCGTCACGCGCTTTGGCGCGCGCGCCGTCGACATTGTCGAGCAGCCAGGCGATTTTGCTCGCGGAAAAATAGGGATCGAGCAGCAGCCCGGACCGCTTGACGATTTCGGGCTCATGGCCGAGAGCGCGCAAGGCATCGCAATGACCGGCGGTGCGGCGGTCCTGCCAGACGATGGCCTTGTGAATCGGCGCACCGCTCGCGCGGTCCCAGATCACGCTGGTCTCGCGCTGGTTGGTGATGCCGATGCCGGCGACATCCTTGGCGCTTACGCCGGCAGACGCCATCGCTTCGCGCACGGTGGCGACGGTCGCCTGCCAGATTTCCTCCGGGTCGTGCTCGACCCAGCCGGGCGCCGGATAAAATTGCCGCAGTTCGCGCTGCGCGCTGGCGCAAGGCTTCAACGCCGCATCGAACACGATGGCGCGCGTCGAGGTGGTGCCCTGATCGATGGCGATGAGATGGTTCGGCAAATCTGCCCCCGGCCTTGGCTGTCAGGCCAACGCTAGCGCACGAAGCACAAGCGGGGAAACCGGAATTACGCGGGAGCGTATGGCAAACAGAACTGCCGGCGGAGTGCCCGCGTCAGGTCAGCATCACCAGATGGCCGGCATTGTCGTTGTCTTCGTGGATATTGGCCATCTTGCGCGGCGCCGGGCCGTAATAGTCGCCGGATTTCATCAGCGGCCGCGGCTTGGTCATCACCGCGATAATGCGGTCGCGCAGCGCCTTGGACGACACCGGCTTGAGCAGGAATTCGTTGACGCCGATTTCGATCGCCTCGATCACGCGCGAGCGTTCGCCATGACCGGTCAGCATGATGATCGGAATATCGGGCAAGGGAAATGTCTGCGGCGAACGCACCAGGCGCACGAAACCGGCGCCGTCGAGCCCGGGCATTTCCCAGTCGAGGATCACCATGTCCGGCATGGTGTTGCGGATCATTTCCAGACCGGCCGGACCGTCGGCCGCCTCAAAGATGTTGCGCACGCCGATGCTCATGAGCAAAGTGCGCACGACCTTCCGCATGTAATGCTCATCGTCGACGATGAGAATCTTCGCGGTGGCGAACCGGGCTTCGAGCGATCTTGTGTCAATCGGCATAGGTAATCCGCTTATGTCGAACATCTAATCCACATCGATATTCAAGCACAAAGTTATGGCGCTGCGATAAAGCCGGACGAATCAATTTCTCCGCCCGCATTAAGGTTTCATCAACCCTGTCGATCGCCGCTCACGGCGCGGCCTGCCCGTCCGGCGCGGTCTTGACGGCGGCTGGGCCGCGCAATGAAGCGATGAACTGTGCGACCGCCGTACGCTCTTCGACGCTGGCCGACAGGCCGAGCTTGCTGCGCCGCCACAGCACGTCGTCGGCGGTCTGCGCCCATTCGTGGTCGACCAGATAGCGCACTTCCGCGCCGGTGAGATCGCCGGTCAGTACGGGCCCGAGGTCGGAAAGCTTTTGCGCGTCGCCGAGAAACCTTTCGCAGCGCAGGCCGTAGGCGCGCGCCTGACGCCGCACCGTCGCGTCCGTGAGAAACGGCCAGCGCGCCCTCATCTCGGTGACGACGTCGGCGAAACCTTCGGGTGGAAATTCGCCGCCCGGCAGCGAGGATTTCGCGGTCCATGCCGGCTTCGCCAAAAAGAAATGGCGCATCTTGCTCATGGCGGCCTCGGCCAGCCGCCTGTGCGTGGTGATCTTGCCGCCGTAGACGGTGAGCAACGGCGCCAGATGGCGCTGCTCGTCGAGCGTCAGCACATAATCGCGCGTCACGTCTTCGGGCTTGCCGGCGCCGTCATCATAGAGCGCACGCACGCCGGCAAAGGACCAGACCAACTCGTCGGGCGTCAATCTGTCGCGGAAATACTCGTTCGCCACCTCGCAAAGATACATGATCTCCACCGGACCCGGCGCCGGCGATTTCAGATCGCCGACGAAATTCTCGTCGGTCGTGCCGATCAGCGTGAAATCTTCGGCGAAGGGCAGCGCGAAGACGACGCGGCCGCCTTTGGCCTGGAGAATATAGCCGTCGCTGTGATCGAAGCGGCGGCGCACGACGATGTGGCTGCCTTTGATCAGGCGCACCGGCGCCGGCAGCGGCTGCCGAATGATGGTGTCGGCCACTTCGCCGATCCAGGGACCGGCGGCATTGACCAGAACGCGCGCGGTCGCGGTTTCGCGCTTGCCGCGGTTGTTGAGCACCAGTTCCCATTCGTCGCGCCGTTCCACCCGCACGCAGCGGGTGCGGGTGCGGACGGTGGCGCCGCGTTCCGCGGCATCGACCGCGTTGAGAACGACCAGACGGCTGTCGTCGACCCAGCAGTCGGAATATTCGAAGGCGTAACGGAACGACCGTTTGAGCGGCTGGCCGACCACATTATGCGTCAGATCGATGGTGCGCGACGGCGGCAGCAGCTTGCGCGCGCCCAGCCAGTCGTAAAGCAGAAGGCCGAAGCGCAACTTGAGCGGCGCGCGCATGCCCGGCACGGGCGGCAGCACGAAGCGCATCGGCCGGATCAGATGCGGCGCCATGCGCAGCAGCACCTCGCGTTCGCCGAGCGCTT
The DNA here is from genome assembly GCA_945861265.1 of Rhizobium sp. Q54. Taxonomy (GTDB): domain Bacteria; phylum Pseudomonadota; class Alphaproteobacteria; order Rhizobiales; family Xanthobacteraceae; genus Pseudolabrys. The sequence goes on from CAMAUC010000036.1 coordinate 7,975, forward strand.
CGCGCACCAGCCGGAACGCGCCGTGTTCGAGATAGCGCAGGCCGCCATGGATCAGCTTTGAGGAGGCCGACGAGGTGCCGGAGGCCAGATCGTTCGCTTCGACCAGGAGCACGCGCAGGCCCCGGCCGGCGGCGTCGCGCGCCAGGCCGGTGCCGTTGATGCCGCCGCCGATGATTGCGAGGTCGTAGTCGGCCATGGCCTGAACTTAAGCTCTCGAGAGTGAGATAAAACCGGGCACAATCTAGCGCCTGGCGCGTTAACACCGCTTAAAGCTTCCGGATTCAGGCGTGAAAACAGGCAGCGCCTTGGCTTGGCCACAGACCGGGCGATAAAATTGCCGACCGAATTTATGCGATTCCTGGCTCGCCGACCCTTCAAGGACTGGAAATGCCCTCCCCGCGCCTGCTCGTCATCGAAGGCAATTCGCCCGAAACCATGGCCGAACATGTGTCGTTCGGCGGCGTGCCGGCGAGCACGGGCTATTCCGACCTGTTGCGCGAATTGTTGCCGGGCGCGGCGGTGGACATCTGTCATCCGGCCGACCCCGGCGCCGTCTTGCCGGACGGCCAATCCCTGCAGGGCTATGACGGCATCGCCATCACCGGCTCCAGCCTGCACATTTACAACGGCGGCGCGGCGGTCACGCGACAGATCGATCTGGTGCGTGAAGTAATGACGACCGGGACGCCCTTGTTCGGCTCCTGCTGGGGGCTACAGATCATTACGGTCGCCGCCGGCGGCGTGGTGCGGAAAAATCCGAATGGCCGCGAGATCGGTTTCGGGCGCGGCATCAGGCTGACCGCGGCCGGCCGCCAGCATCCGATGTATGTCGGCAAGCTCGACGTGTTCAACGCGCCGACCGTGCATCTCGACGAGGTCGAGACGCTGCCGCCGGGCGCGACGGTGCTGGCCAGCAATGCGACGTCGGCGGTGCAGAGCGTGGAAATCCGCACCCCGGAGTCGATCGCCTGGGGCGTGCAGTATCACCCGGAATATCCGCTGCGCGAACTGGCGACCATCGTGCGGCGAATCGGCACCGGGCTGATCCGCGAGGGCTTCTTTGCCGACGAAGGCGACATGAGGACTTTCGCGCAGGACCTGGACACGCTCGACAGCGATCCGGATTGCAAGCGATTGTCGTGGCGGCATGGCATCAGCCGCAACGTACTCGACAAGAAGCTGCGCGTCAGCGAAGTGGCGAACTGGATGGAATACCAGGTGCTGCCGATGCGGGTGAAACGCGGGAGGGGATGACAGCCACCGCCGTCATGCCCGCCCTTGTGCCGGGCATCCACGTCTTTAAGCTGGCCAACAAAGAAGGCAGGCTTATTCCATGAGCTTCACTAACAAGCATGTCGTCGTCACAGGCGGCACCGGGGCGCTCGGCACGGCCGTCGTCAACGGACTGCTGAAAGCCGGCGCGTCCTGCACAATCCCCTACCGTCACGAATCCGAAGCACAACATTTTATATCTCGCGCCAATCCTAAGGTGACATTGATCGCGGCCGGCGATCTTGCCGATGAAGCCGCGGTGGCCAAGCTCTTTGAAGGCGCAAAGCCCTGGGCGTCGATCCATATCGCCGGCGGCTTCGCGCCGGGAAATGTGTCGGACACCGACAAGGCCGCGCTGATGGCGCAGCTGGATAGCAATCTGGTGTCGTGCTTCCTGTGCTGCCGCGCGGCCGTCAAGGCGATGGCCGGCCAAATTACCGGTCTTGGCGGCCGCATCGTCAATGTCGCGGCGCGCCCGGCGCTGGAGCCACGCCTTGGCGCCGGCATGACCGCCTATACGATTGCCAAATCCGGCGTGGCGGCGCTGACGATCGCGCTCGCCGAGGAAGTGGCAAAGCAGGGCATTCTGGTGAATGCGGTAGCGCCCTCAATTATGGATACACCGGCCAACCGTGCGGCGATGCCGAAGACCGACGTCGACAAATGGCCCAAGGTCGAGGAAGTGGCGGCGACGATTTTGTTTCTCGCCTCGCCCGACAACAAGGTCACGCGCGGCGCCATCGTGCCGGTGTATGGGAAGGCATGAGAATCTACCCCGCGACCGGCACCAGTTCGAGCGTCGGGCGCAGGAAACGCTGCACCGCGTTTGACGCGACCACCGTGCGGCCTTCGGCGAAGGCCTCGTGGTTCTTCTCGATTTCGTCGAGGTCGTAGAGATAATTGACCATCAAGCCGCAGCCCTGGGCGATGCCCTTGTCGGACGTGTCGCCCAGCCAGTTGATGCGCTCGAGCCGTGCGCCATTGCCGAGATGAAAACGCGCGACGGCATCGACCGGCAAACCGGCCGGCGTCTTGCCACGCAGATAATAAAACGCCGCGAGGCGCAGCAGCGGGTCTTCAAGCTTCGAGAAAACTTCCGGATCGGTCCACCAGTGCGGGCGCTCCATCAATGACAGCACCGCGCGGTCGGCTTCGTTGAGAACCGGCGAATTCTCGGCCTTAAGCTCTCGTGACAGCCAGCGCGCGAAGTTGGGCACCGGCGATAACGTTACAAAGGTCGAAAGCTTCGGCAATTCGCGACAGATCTCCTCGACCACCTGCTTGATCAGGAAGTTGCCGAACGACACGCCGGCAAGGCCGCGCTGGCAATTGGAGATCGAATAGAACACCGCGACGCGCGCCTTCTCCAGCGGCACGAAATCCAGCCGTCCACTGGCCAGGATCGGCGCGATGGCGCCCGGAATCTCCCGTTCGAGCGCCACCTCGACGAAAATCAACGGTTCGTCGATCAGCGCTGGATGAAAGAACGCAAAGCAGCGCCGGTCCGGCGGATCGATGCGACGGCGTAGATCGTCCCAGCCGCGAATTTCGTGAACCGCCTCGTAACGAATGATCTTTTCCAGCACGATCGCGGGCGTCGACCAGTCGATCCGCCGCAACACCAGAAAGCCGCGGTTAAACCACGATGAGAACAGGTGCACAAAATCGTCATTGACCGCGGTGAGGTCTTCGCGATTGCCGAGCACATCCAGTAACTGCTCGCGCATGCGCACCAGCGCCTGAGTGCCGCCGGGGGCAAGATTAAGGCGGCGAAACAGCTCCTGCCGGCGCGGCTCGGAAGTCGCATGCACCTCGGCCGCGGTCGCGTCGGACGGGGTCGCCCGCCAGGCCGCGATCGCCGCTTCCATGCGCGCCGGATCGGTGCCGAAGCGCTGCGCCAGCGACTCAAAAAAGGCGATGCGCGGTCCGATGGTAAGATCGGCATATTGGCTGAGGATATCCCGCGCCAACGCTACCCCGGAGGCCTCACCGCGCCCGGTGAGCAAATCTTCGCATAGCCCGATCAGGTTTTCCGATCGTGCCGCCGGATTGCCGCGCCGGTCGCGGCCACGGTCCAGCAACGCGCGACCGCGCTCCGAGATGGTTTGCAGCAATTCGCCGAAGAAAGAGGTGTTCATTCGGTCCCCGAAGCGGCGCGGTATCGATTTCGCGCCGCACCAAATATGCACAAAAGCCGGCCTTGCGACATCCTACTGTGGGCGCAATCGCACTGCCTGCTATTTCACCACAACAAATTGCCGCGGACCGGGTTCCGGCCCGCCGGAAAGAAGCTCGCCTGCGACCAAACACCGGACTTGCGCGATGAACACGCGCAACGCATTCTGCCGCCCGGGAGGACGGGAACGCCCTAAATGGGTGTTTTCGCAGCGCTTTTGAGAGGGATAAAGGCTTGACCGTCGTTGATGCCGATAAGGACGTGCGCGGACCATCGGCCGCGCAGCAGGAGGTGGCTGCGCCGCTGCTGCAAGTCGAGGATTTGCACACCCAGTTTCACACCTCCCGTGGCATCGTCCGCGCGGTCGAAGGCGTAAGCTTCTCGGTCGACCGCGGCGAAGTGGTCGCCATCGTCGGCGAGTCGGGCTCGGGCAAGTCCGTCACCGCGCTGTCGATCATGCGGCTGCTGCCGCGCCTGACCGGCAAAATTCCGCAAGGCCGCGTCATGTTCGACGGCCGCAATCTGCTCGATCTCGACGACGATGAGATGCGCGAAATCCGCGGCCGCGACATTTCGATGATCTTCCAGGAGCCGATGACCTCGCTCAACCCGATCCTGACCATCGGGTTGCAGATCAAGGAGCCGCTGCAAATTCATCTCGGCATGAATGACGAGCAAGCGAAAGCGCGCGCCATCGAATTGTTGAATCTTGTCGGCATCACCGACCCGGAGCGCCGGCTTGACCAATACCCGCATCAATTCTCCGGCGGCATGCGCCAGCGCGTGATGATCGCCATCGGGCTCGCCTGCAATCCTAAACTGATCATCGCCGACGAGCCGACCACCGCGCTCGACGTCACCATCCAGGCCCAGATTCTCGAACTGATGAAGAACCTGTCGCGCAAGCTCAACATCGCGCTGGTCATCATCACGCACAATCTCGGCGTGGTCGCGCGCTATGCCGACCGCGTCATTGTCATGTATGCCGCGCGTGTCGCCGAGCAGGGACCGGCCGAGCAACTGTTCCACAAGCCGCGTCACCCCTACACGATGGGTTTGTTACGCTCGGTGCCGCGGCTCGATCGTCCACGCGGCAGCAAACTGGAAACCATCGAAGGCCTGCCGCCCAATCTCGCCAATGTCACGACCGCCTGCCGTTTCGCGCCGCGCTGCCCGTTCCGCATCGCCGTGTGCGATCAGGAGCCGCCGCTATACCCGACCGATACCGGCAGCCTGTCGCGCTGCCACCGGCATGCCGAAATCGCCGAGGGCAAGATCGTCTGGGCCAGCCTCGGCGGCGCGGGACTGAATTTTGCCGCCAATACGGAAGCGCCGGTCTTGTCGGTGCAGCATCTGACCAAGCATTTCGCGGTGTCCGGCGGGCTGCGCAGCGCCGGCGGCACGGTGCGCGCGGTCGAGGACGTTTCGTTCGACATCTTTCCGGGCGAAACGCTCGGTCTGGTCGGCGAATCCGGCTGCGGCAAAACCACGGTCGGACGGCTGATCCTGCGGCTGGAGGAGCCCTCGGCCGGCGAGATTCATTTCGAAGGCGTCAATCTGTCGACGGCTTCGGCCGCTGAACTCAAGGCGATGCGACGCAAGGTCCAGGTCATCTTCCAGGACCCGTATTCGTCGCTCAACCCGCGCATGACCGTGGGTCAGATTATCGGCGAGCCGCTGCACGTCTACAAAATCGTCTCCGGCCGCAAAGAGAACGAGGCGCGCGTCACCGAGTTGCTCGGGCACGTCGGCCTTCGTCCTGAAATGGCGGAGCGCTATCCGCATCAATTGTCCGGCGGACAACGTCAGCGCGTCGGCATCGCCCGCGCTTTGGCGATGGAGCCGTCCTTCATCGTTTGCGACGAAGCGGTATCGGCGCTCGACGTGTCGATCCAGGGCCAGATCATCAATCTGCTCGAGGAACTACAGCGCAAATTCCGGCTGGCGTTTTTGTTCATCGCCCATGACCTCGCGGTGGTGCGCCATATCTCGGCGCGCGTAGTGGTGATGTATTTCGGCCGGGTTATGGAAATCGCCGACCGCGACGTCATCTACAGCGAGTCCCTCCATCCTTATACGAAAGTATTGCTCGACGCCGCTCCAGTGCCTGATCCGACACTGGAAAAGCTGCGCGAACCCCGCCTGATCAAAGGCGAGCTGCCGAGCCATCTGGCGCCGCCCTCCGGATGCGTCTTTAATACCCGCTGTCCGATGGCGAGCCAGGAGTGCCGCGAGGTGGTCCCGCCGCTTGAGGAAAAGCGGCCCGGGCACTTTGCCGCCTGCATAAAAGTCTAAGATAACGCTCAAAACGTTCAAAAAGCGCACAAATAGGGAGGAGCTACCATGAAGATTTCCAGAAGAACGGCCTTGCAAGGGACGGCGGGAGCGCTTGCTCTTGGCATGAGCGGGTTCGATTGGGATTTCACCAAGGCCAATGCGCAAGCGCCGAACGTCAAGCGCGGCGGCGTTCTCAACTTCGCGATCAGCGCCGAGGCGCCGCATTACGACCCGGCCGGCAGCGACACGTATGCGACGCTGCATTTCGCCGCGCCGTTCTATTCGACGCTACTGCGCTTCAACCTGTCGAAATTCCCGGCGGTCGAGAACGATCTGGCGACGTCTTACACGGTCGCGCCCGATCTCATGACCTATACGTTCAAGCTGACGCCGAACGTGAAATTCCACGACGGCACGGCGCTCACCTCCGCCGACGTCAAGGCGACCTACGACCGCATGCGCAATCCACCGGCCGGCGTGGTATCGACGCGCCAGGCGACCTTCGCCGATATCGGCTCGATCGAAACGCCCGACCCGCTCACCGTTGTGTTCAAGATGAAGGCGGTGAACGCATCGATGCTTGAGCACTTCGCCTCGCCCTGGAATGTCATCTACTCGGCCAAGGACCTTGCCGAGAACGCGGCCGGCCCGCGCACCAAGATCAACGGCACCGGCCCGTTCATCTTCGTCGAACACGTCAAGGGCAGCCACGTCGCCGGCAAGAAGAACGACGCCTACTTCAAGAAGGGTTTCCCCTATCTGGACGGCTTCAAGGGCATCTTCACGCTGCAGGCGGCGGCGATGCTCAATGCCGTGCAAGGCGGCCAGGTGCTTGGCGAATTCCGCGGCATCTCGCCGGCCGAGCGCGATCGCCTGGTGCAGACCATGGGCGACAAGATCCGCATCGAGGAGTCGAGCTGGACGCTCAACCTGCTGGTTTGCTTCAACGTCGACAAGAAGCCGTTCGACGATGTGCGGGTGCGCCGCGCATTGCTGATGGCGATCGACCGCTGGGGCGGCAGCGTCGGCCTTTCCAAGATTTCGACCTTGCGCTCGGTCGGCGGCGTCATTCGCCCCGGCTCGCCATTCGCAACGCCGGAAGCGGAGCTGGTCAAGCTGCCGGGCTTCTCCAAGGACATCAAGAAGTCCCGCGAGGAAGCCAAGAAGCTCCTGAAGGAAGCGGGCCACGAGAACCTGAAGTTCACCTTGTGGAATCGCAACCTGGCGATGCCCTATACGCCGGCCGGCATTTTCCTGGTCGATCAATGGCGGCAGATCGGGGTCGAGGTCGAGCACAAACAGTCCGACACCGGCGCTTATCTGGCGACCATGAACGCCGGCAACCATGACGTGGCGATCGATTTCTCCAACCTGTTCATGGACGATTCGAGCCTCGGTCTTGCCAAGTATCTGTCGATCGGCCGTTCGCCGGAAAACCGCTCGCGTTCGAAAGACGAGATGCTCGACAAGCTCTATGACGATCATCTGCGCGAGCGCGATCCGGAAAAGCGCAAGACGATGATCCGCGCCTTCGAGAAGCGCGTGTTCGAGCAGGGCTACCAGCAACCGTTGCTGTGGTGGCACCGCATCGTGCCGACGCACAAGACGCTGATGGGCTGGAAAATGTCGCCCAGCCACAACCTCGGCCAGCAGCTCGAAGACGTCTGGATGAACGTGTAACTCTTGTCCCGGACGCGGCGCAGCGCGCAAGCGCTGCTCCGCAGATCCGGGACCATTAAGACATGTGCCGTAACGATCCCGGGCCAGCATCGCAACATTTCATGTTGCGATGCGCCCGGGACAAGGAAATGAAATGCTTCGCTACTCCATCAACCGCATTCTGCTGATGATCCCGACCTTGCTCGGGGTCGCGGTGCTCGTGTTCTTCCTGCTGCGCATCGTCCCCGGCGATATCGTCGAAATCAAACTGCGCGGCGACGGCGGCACCGTGACGCAGGAGACCATCGAACTGGAGCGCAAGCGGCTCGGCCTCGATCGCCCGCTGATCAACCAGTTCGGCACATGGATGATCGACATGGCGAAGCTCGACTTCGGCAACTCGATGTGGACCGAGCGGCCGGTGGTCACCGAAATCGCCGGCCGGCTGGAGTTATCGCTGCAGGTCGCCATCATGGCGACCATTATCGCCGTGCTGCTCGCCATTCCCATGGGCACCGCCGCCGCGTTATTCCGCGGCACCTGGATCGATTACACCGTGCGGCTGGTGACGATAGGCGGGCTGTCGATACCGTCATTCTGGTTCGGCATGATTATCATGCTGACGCTGCTCAGCCTGTTCAATTGGCTGCCGCCGATCACCTTCACGCCGATCTATGTCGACCCGGTCGCCAACCTGACGCAGTTGATCTGGCCGGCGCTGGCGGTCGGCTACCGTTATTGCGCCGTGGTGGCGCGCATGATCCGCTCATCGTTGCTCGAAGTGATGAACGAGGATTACATCCGCACCGCGCGCGCCAAGGGCGTCTATGAGAAGCTCGTCGTCTCGCGCCACGCGCTGCGCAACGCCCTGCTGCCGGCGATCACCGTCATCGGCCTCGAATTCACCTTCCTGATCGGCGGCCTTGTTGTCACCGAGCAAGTGTTCAACCTCAATGGCATCGGCCAGTTGTTCGTGCAAAGCGTATCGCGCAACGACTTCACGCTGATCCAGGGCATGGTCATGTTGATCGCGGCCTTCTACGTGTTCGTCAATCTGGCCATCGACCTGCTTTACGCCGTCTTCGACCCGCGCATCCGGTACAATTCATGACGATAGCCGACCCGACACTTCCCCTTGCCCCGGCGATCGCGGCTGCGCCGTCGCGTCAACCGAGCAAATTTGTCGACTTCTGCCGCCAGCAGCCGCTCGGCGCCGCGAGTTTCCTCATCATCTTCGCCATGATGTTCGCCGGTATCTTCTCCTCGCTGGTCGCGCCTTACGATCCGCTGACCATCGACTTCGCGTCGCTTCTGGCCCCGCCCTCGGCGGACCATTGGTGCGGCACCGACGCCTACGGCCGCGACATCTGCTCCCGCCTGATTTACGGCGCGCGCACCGCGCTGGTGATCGGCTTTACCTCGTCGTTCGTCGGCTCGTCGCTCGGCGCCATTCTCGGCATCGCGTCGGCCTATTTTGGCGGCAAAATCGACGCCTGGATCCAGCGTTTCGTCGACGTGCTGCTGGCCTTCCCGCTGATCGTGCTGGCGCTGGTGGTGGTGGCGGCGTTCCGCAAGTTCTCTGTCGGCGGCGTCGATATCAACCTGATCGTCGCCATCGCCATTCCGATCCTGCCGCGCGTCGCCCGCGTGGTGCGCGCCGCGGCGCTGTCGGTGCGGGTCGCGCCCTATATTGATGCCGCGCGCGCCGCCGGCTATTCGCACACCCGCATCATCTTCCGCCATATGGCGCCGAACGTGGTAGCGCCCTACCTGATCATGCTGACCGCTTTCATCGCCCAGGCGATCCTGGCGGAGGCGTCGCTGTCGTTCCTCGGCCTCGGCGTCACCGAGCCGACCGCCGCCTGGGGCCTGATGCTGTCCGGCAACGCCGCCGACTTCTACCGGCAGGCACCCTGGATGATCCTGTTTCCGGGCGTGGCAATCAGCCTGGCGGTGTTCGCGTTCAACCTGTTCGGCGACAGCCTGCGCGACTTCCTCGATCCGCGTTTCAAGGTATAAGGACGCCCGGATCGCGCGCCTTTTTTGCGGTGCATCAAGGGGCGCCCATATAAAACCTTCAAAAAGCGCTGCTAAAGAAGCCGCAAGGAAAAGCCATGCCTAAACCCCTCGCCGGAATCCGCGTCCTCGAACTCGCCCGCATTCTGGCCGGGCCCTGGGCCGGGCAGACGCTCGCCGATCTGGGCGCCGACGTCATCAAGGTCGAGCGCAAGGGCGCCGGCGACGATACCCGCGGCTGGGGCCCACCCTTCGTCGAGGCCGCCGACGGCGGCAATCTTGGCGCCGCCTATTTCCACGCCGCCAATCGCGGCAAGCGCTCGATCGAACTCGACTTCGAAGACCCTGAGGGCCAGCGCATCGTCCGCAAGCTCGCCGCCAAATCCGATATCCTGATCGAGAACTTCAAAGTCGGTGGCTTGGCCAAATTCGGGCTCGACTACAAAAGCTTGTCGAAGGAGTTCCCGCGCCTGATCTATTGCTCGGTGACCGGCTTCGGCCAGGACGGCCCGAATGCCACACGCGCCGGTTATGACCTCATGGCGCAGGGCATGGGCGGCCTGATGGACCTCACCGGCATGGCGGGTGGACCGCCGACCCGCGTTGGCGTCGCCATCTCCGACGTCTTCACCGGCTGCTATTCGGTGATCGGCATTCTGGCCGCCCTGGTCGAGCGCGAGAAGACGGGTAAGGGTTGCTATGTCGATACCGCGCTGGTCGACTCGACGGTCGGCGTGCTCGCCAATCAGGCACTGAATTATCTGGTGTCGGGCGACCTGCCGCAGCGCATCGGCAATTCACACCCCAACATCGTGCCGTATCAGGAATTTCCGACCGCCGACGGGCACATCATCGTCGCCACCGGCAACGACAACCAATATGTCAAATTCTGTCATGTTCTCGGCGCGGCCGACCTCGCGAACAATCCTGAATACAAAAACAATGTTGGACGCCTGAAGCACCGAGGCGAGTTGGTGCCAAAACTGTCCGCGCTGACCGCGCAGATGAAGCGTGACGATCTGCTCGCCAAACTGGAAGAGCAGAAAGTGCCGGCCGGCCCGATCAACAATCTCGAGCAGGTATTCAACGATCCGCAGGTGAAGTTTCGCGGCATGAAGCTCGATCTGCCGAGCGCCGCCGCCAAAGGCGGCACCATTCCGGGCGTGCGCACGCCGATCGTCATCGACGGCTGGCGCGCCGCGAGCGAACGGCCGTCGCCCCGGCTCGGCGAACATACGGCAGAAATCCTCAAGGAGATCGGCGAGGGCTGATTTTCACGTCGCCACCGGCGGCTAAAGACTTGATGCGACTCACTTTCCCTGCAACCCGGCGATTGTCACTGAAATGCAACACGCCGAATCAATCGTATCGGCCGGTTTATCCACAGGTAGTTCGATGCCACCCGACTCAGATACGCATGGTCCGTCCAGGGCCTGATTCGGGGGAAAAAAGAATGCGCTTGGAGACGGGCGACTATCGAGCCTCTCAGTCCGACCAGCGTAGCGTTCAAGACCAGCCGAAAGAAAAAAGTCAACTCACACCGGCACGGCGCGCCGCGCTCGACGCGCTGGAGCGTGAATTCCAGGAATTGCTGCACCACGCCGCACGCTGATTCGCCGCTTGGCGAGTCACTCTGAGAGCAGTTCGCAACCCTAAGCATCATCGGCTATTATCCAACGGCGGCGGCCTATCGCCGCCGTTGCCGTTTGGACACCCCGCCATGGAAGCCGATGCCCTCCGCCGCCTGCATTATGCCACCGCGATTGCCTGCGGCGTGTTCGCGGCGCTGGCGGTGCATATTGCACTCACAGTTTTTGGCGCGGGACTGGATACGGTGCTGCGCGGCGCCGCCGCCGGGCACCGGCAACAGGTCGTCTCGGCGCTGGCGTGGTGGGCGATTGCCGGCGCCGGCTTCGTCGGCGGCTGGGGCACCGGCGCCTATCTGATCGCCGCGGCGCGCGGACGCGAATTCGTGTTCCGGCTGGCGCAACGCTTCCTGATCGCGGTGGTGTTCGCGGTTGCCACCGCCGGCGGCATCATGAGCAAGAGCGGCAATCTCGGCGGCACCCTCGACGTCGTCGCCGGCCTGACCGCGCTGACGCTCGGCCTGGTCTGCGCCTTTTGCGGCGCCCGGCTTGCTTACCTCAACGCCGAACAGGTGTGAGCTTCACGGCGTATCGGTGATCATCGGGTTAGGCCGATGCTTCGGCTTCTTGTTTTTCTTCGGGCCTTTGTGCTTGGCGAACGTGTTGCCCTTGGAGAAATGCGGTTTGCCGTCATCGCGCTTGGCAAAATGCGGTTTGTCGTCGCGGCGCGGCGCGCTGTCGGTCGGCGGCTTGTGGTCGTAGTGCGTCTTCTTGCCGAGATAAGGCTTCTTCTCGAAGCCCGGCTTGGTGCCGAATTCGCGCTTCTTGGCATAGTCCGGCTTCTTCTTGTCGAAGTCCGGCTTGTTGTCGAAACGCGGCTTGTTGCCGAGATACGGCTTCTTCTCGAAGCGCGGTTTGTCGACGAACACCGGCTTGTCTGACGCGCGCGGTTCAAACTTCGGTTCAATCTTGGTTTCAATCTTCGGCTCAACCTTGGGCACGAAGGGCGGCGGGCTCACTTTGACCGGCGCGCCTTCGCCTTGCGGACCGTTCGGCAACGCGGTGATGACGTGCTGCTCCTTGTCCGGGCGCTGTATTTTGGCGGTGAACTTGTCGACCGCGTCCTTGGCGATCTCGAATTCCGAATGGTCTTCGTAAATCCGGATGGCGCCTATCTCGTCTTTATTGACGCCGCCGCGGCGGCAGATCATCGGCAGCAGCCAGCGCGCTTCGGCCTTTTTCTGCTTGCCGGCGGAAACGCGAAACCAGACGCTGCCGCCCGGCAGCGTTTCGCGCGCACGCGGCTTGCGCTCGCTGCGCTCTTGACGATCTTGCGGCGCATAATTGTCGTCGCCGCGCTGCGAGCGGCTGTCGCGGCCACGGTTGCGATCGTTGCGCTCGGCAAAGCGGTCCTGAAAGCGATCCTGGCCGGGGTCGAGAATGTCCTCCGGCGCCGGCAGGCGCGCGCGATAGAGCCGGGCCAGCGCCGAGGCAATGGCTTCCGGCGTGCGTTCGGCGAGCAATGCGCGCGCCAGCGTCAAATCGTCCTCGGTCGGATCCTCGGTGAACAGCGAATCCTGCATCATGCGCTGCTGATCGAGAAGACGAATTTCTTCGGCCTGCGGCGTGGTGCCCCAGACTGCATCGATGCCGGCGTTCTTCAGCAATATCTCGGCCTTGCGGCGGCGCGCCGGCGGCACCAGCATGACGCTTGTGCCCTTCTTGCCGGCGCGTCCGGTACGGCCGGAGCGATGCTGCAGAACTTCCGAATCGTTCGGCAAATCGGCGTGGATGACGAGGCCGAGATTGGGTAGATCGATGCCGCGCGCGGCGACATCGGTGGCAACGCAGATGCGCGAACGGCCGTCGCGCAGCGATTGCAGCGCGTGGGTGCGTTCGTTTTGCGACAATTCGCCGGACAGCGCCACCACCGAGAAGCCGCGCTCCAGGAGCGCCGCCTGCAAATGGTTGACCGCGTTGCGCGTATTGCAAAACACGATGGCACTCGGCGATTCATAATAGCGCAGCACGTTGACGACCGCGTGCTCGATGTCGTGCGTCGCGACGCGGATGGCGCGGTATTCGATATCGGCATGGCCGCCTTCATCGCCCGCGACTTCGATGCGCACCGCGTTTTTCTGATATTGCCTGGCCAGCGCGACGATGCCGCGCGGCAAGGTCGCCGAGAACATCAGCGTGCGCCGTTCTTCCGGCATGGTCTTGAGGATGGCTTCGAGGTCTTCGCGAAAGCCGAGATCGAGCATCTCGTCGGCTTCGTCGAGCACCACGGCTTTGAGTTCCGACACGTCGAGGCGATTGCGCCGCAAATGATCGCAAAGGCGTCCTGGCGTGCCGACGACGATATGCGCGCCGTCGGCCAGTTCGCGCTGCTCGCGCCGCGGATCCATGCCGCCGACGCAGGAGACGACACGTGCGCCGGTATACTGATAAAGCCAAGTCAACTCGCGCTGCACTTGCAAGGCCAGTTCGCGCGTCGGCGCCACGACCAGCGCTAGCGGCTTGGCGCCATGCGCGAAGCGGCCGGACTCGCCGAGAAGGTTTTTCCCGATCGCCAGACCGTAGGCGACGGTTTTGCCGGAGCCGGTCTGCGCCGACACCAAGAGATCGCGGCCGCCGGCCGTGTCGGCCAGCACCGCGGTCTGTACTGGCGTCGGCTCGTTGTAATTGCGCTCAACCAGGGCGCGGTCGAGCTGCGGGCTTGTCGGTACGAATGTCACGAGATGTCAGACCTTGGGCTGCGGCTGAATTGGCAAATCGAGCCGGGAGGAAGCGCCGGTGCACGGCAACGCAAGGCGCTGCCGCGATAAACGACGAATTGAGTGATGTGGGGATGCTGTAGACCAAAACAAGCAAAAGCGCCAATGGCCTTCGCCGATTTTGCGCCGGATTGGCGGGTCTACCGCCAAATCACGGCGAAACCGCGCCGCAGCGTTAATATCGGGGCAACCGGATGAATTGGCGCGCCCGGAGAGATTCGAACTCCCGACCCTCGGATTCGAAGTCCGATGCTCTATCCAGCTGAGCTACGGGCGCTGCTCCAGACCTTTTAGCGCCTTTCGGCGGCTTTGCCAGCCTAGGCTGCGAAGGTGTCGTTATAGCGCTCGATGCAGGTCTTCAGCACCTCGTCGCCCGGCCGGGTCCACCAGTCCTGGGCCGAGAATATCTCGATTTCGGTGTGGCCCTTGTAGCCCGCCTTCTCGATCCAGCCGCTGATGCGCGGCAGGTCGATAACCCCGTCGCCGGGCATGCCGCGGTCGAGCAAGAGGTCCCTGGTCGGCACCAGCCAATCGCAGATGTGATAGCCGAGGATGCGTTTTTCGGCGCCCGCCCGCGCGATCTGCGTTTCCAGCTCCGGGTCCCACCAGACATGATAGGCGTCGATGGCGACACCGACGTCGCCGCCAAGCTGCCCCGCCATGTCCAGTGCTTGCTTCAACGTGTTCACGCAGGCGCGGTCGCCGGCATACATCGGGTGCAACGGCTCGATCGCCAGCGGCATTTTGCTGGCGCGCGCATGCGGCAAAAGCGCCGCCATGCCGTCCAGCACCATATGCCGCGCGGCGCCGATATCGCGCGAGCCTTGCGGCAGACCGCCGACCACCAGGACCAGACATTCGGCGCCGAGTGCCGCCGCTTCGTCGACCGCACGCTTGTTATCAGCGATCGCCGCCTGACGGCCAGCAGCGTCGGCGGCCGGAAACATGCCCCCCCGACATAAACCGGAGACGCGCATGCCGTTGTCCTTGATGACTTTAACCGCGGTATCGAGTCCGACCGCCGCCACCTGATCGCGCCACGGATCGATACAAGTGATCCCGTGCCGCGCACAGGCCTCGACCGCCTCGACGAGATTCCACTGCTGGCGCACGGTGGCCAGGTTGATCGAGAGACCTTCGGTTCGCATCGTCATTCTGCTTTCGGGCTAGAACTCATCAATGTCCAGTCGGGCACAACGGCACTACCCAAACCAGTCGCTTGCGCGATCGAGCGCAGCGACAGCGCGCCGTTCTCTATATCGAGACGGGCGCGGCCATTCTCCGCGCGGCGGTAGAGATCGCCATGCGCCGCGAGATAGGCGTCCTGCTCCGCTTGTGGCGCGCCGGCCATGCCGTCGACATAGTGATGGCCATTGCGCTCGACATGCGTTGCGCCGACAAGAGAGGCCAGCAACAGATCCTGCTGCACGGCGATACCGCCTTGCGTTGTGAGATCTTCCGCCGACATGACGAAGCCGCCGCCGTACTGCTCGTTATAATGCGCGACGCGGGCGCTGTTGAGCAGCGCCCGGTAAAAACCCTTGCAGGACTTCGACGAAATGCCGTGGTAGCCGAGCGCGCGGGCGCGCGGGAACACGTCGTAATCGGAATCCGATTCGTCGATCTCGACGGCGATATCCCGCGCCAGAGCATGCACCGGCTTGCTCAAAGCCTGCGCGCGCGTGATCGGCTGCTCGATCAGCAAGAGTGAAGCCTTCAGCCGCGCCAGTTTTTTGTCCTCGCCAATGCGCCGCCATAACTCCAGTACTGCATCGACGTTCTCATATTGCTCGTTGCCGTCGAGCGTCACCTTGTAAGGCGCGCTGGCGCGGTCGAGCACGGCCGCGATCTGCGCCAAGCGCTCGATGTCGGCGTCGGCATTGCCGCCGACCTTGAGCTTGAAATAGACATGGCCATAGGCGGCGATGACTTCTTCAAGGCTTTCCGGCAATCCGTCGTCAAGACGCTTGCCTTGCGTATCCGCGCGCGTGATCGCGTCGACCAGGCCGACGGTATGGCGCGCGAAGATCGTCCCGGCTGGTTTCACGCCGCTCAAGAATTTAGTGAGATCGAAGCCGGCTAGATCGGGCGTCAGCGTGGCATCGAGACCGAGCCGATTGTAACGCACCAGTGCGGCGGCGGGCACGCCTTCGAGCCGACCGAGCGCGTCAATGATGGCGCGCTCGATCAAGGCCATGCCGAAAGATGCCACCAGTCCGTTCAATCCTGCTGCCGCGCATTCCTTGCGATGGCCCGCATTGGCGGCGGCAGTGATACCGAAGGCGGTCTGTTCGCCAACGCCGGTCATGTGCCGCAGCGCAATCGCCACCGCCCGCCGCAATTGATTGAAATTGTCGTCGTTGGACAGCTCCGGCGCCTTGTCGAACCATTTCGGCACCAGAAGTTCGGCCGACACGCCCTCGCCGTCGCGGCCATCGGCCATGCGGATGCGCGCGCGGACGAAAAGTTGCGGCGCCTCGCGCAATGTGACGACGCCGAAGCGGAACGGCAGCCGCAGTTTCACTGGCCGCTCAAAGGCAACGGCTTCGATCAGACGCAGGCGCGGCGCGGCGTCTAGCATCGCGGCAAGGCCTCCATCAGGCCGCGCACGTAACCGATGGCGCGCGCAGCGCAGGTCGGCCCATCGGGCACGTAAACAAAGGGCTCTATGCCGTAATCGCCGGCGTAGCTCTGCTCGCGCAGCGCGGCGAAAATCGGCGCAAAATGCAAGTCGCCTTCGCCCGGCCCGCGCCGGTTCGGATCGTTGAGGTGGACGTGCGCGATCATGCCGGTCGGCAGCCAGCGTTTGATGAGGTCTGGGATAGACTCGGTCTCGGTCGGCGCGGCCGAACTGCAATCCAGCATGGTGCGCAGCGCCGGATTGTTGATCTCCCTGACGATCTGCGCCGCTTCTTCGATAGTGTTGATGTGGTCGGTCTGCCGCCGCGACAAAGGCTCGACGCAATAGACGACGCCGGCTTTGGCTGCGGCCTCGCCCGCCGCGGCAAAGCATTCAATGGCGTGCTTGCGGCCTTCGGCCTCGAAGCCCGGTTCGAGCTTACGCTGATCCGGCGAGCCATGCACCAGCACCTTGCCGCCAAGATCGGCCGCAAGCTGGCACAAATCGCGCATGACGCCGACGGTGCGATTACGTTGCGCCGGATCGCGGGATGTGATCGACAGGCCCGCCGGCGCCCGCATCAGGTAATGCAATCCGGTAATGACGATACCGGCGCTTTCGGCGGCGCGACGCAACGCCGTACGCCGGGCCGTCGGCAAAAGGTGCGGCTCATCACCGAGCGTGAACGGCGAGACTTCGAGGCCGTCATAGCCAAGTTGTGCCGCTATTTCGCACTGCTTCTCGAACCGCAGTTCAGCGATGACCTCATTGCACAGGCCGATTTTCATGCCAGCTATACGCCTTTGCCGGCGTCGCTGCGCCTGAACAGGCCGCCCAGCGAGGACCACGCCCGCGATGTCAGCCGATTGAAGGCCGGCACATTCATCAGGATGGTGACAGCGACCAGTGTGAACATGACGAAGGCGATGGGCCTGGAAAAGAACGGCAGCAGGTCGCCATCGGACAATACAAGTCCGCGGCGCAGGCTCTTCTCCATCAAATCGCCGAGCACGATGCCGAGCACCAAAGGCGCCATCGGAAAATTGAGCTGCCGCAGCATGAAGCCGATGACGCCGAAGGCCAGCATCACATAGACGTCGAACAGGCGCGAGGCGATGGCATAAGAGCCGACCGCGCACAGCACGAAGATGATCGGCATGATCAGGACGGCGGGAAACTGCAGCACCCGCACTAACAACTTCGTCAGCGTCAGGCCGTAGATCAGAATGCCGATGCTGGCGATGAACATCATGGCGACGACTTCGTAAACAAACTGCGGATTTTCCACCATGATCAGCGGGCCGGGATTGACGCCGTGGATCAGCATCGCCGCGAGCAGCACCGCCGCCGGCGCCGAGCCGGGCACCGCGAGCGTTAATACCGGAATCACCGCGCCCGGCACGCAGGCATTGTCGCCGGTCTCGGCCGCCATCAGGCCTTCGATCGAGCCCTTGCCGAACAGCTCCTTTTCCTTGCTGGCGCGACGCGCGGCTGCGTAAGAACTCCACGCCGCGACGTCCTCGCCGACACCGGGAACGATACCGATGCCGGTGCCGATCAAGCCGGAGCGGACGATCGTGCGCCAGTATTTGGTCACGTCGATGAGCTTGGGAATAACCGTGTCATAAGCGCTGACCATGACCGGGCGCGGCCGGTCCTTCATTACCGTGATGACTTCGGCCAGGCCGAAAGCGCCGACCAGCGCCGGCACCAGCGAGATGCCGCCGGACAGGTCGTGCACCTCGAAGGTGAAACGGTTGAAAGCGTAGAGCGCCTCCTGACCGATGCCGGCGATGAACAGGCCGAGAAAGCCGGCCATCCATCCCTTGATCGGGTCGTTGCCGGTCAAATTGCCGGAGATAACGACGCCGAAGATCGCCAGCCAGAAAAATTCATAAGCGCCGAACTTCAACGCCATCTCGCCAAGCACCGGCGTGAAGAAGGCGAGCGCGATCATGCCGATCCAGGTGCCGAGCACCGAGCCCGACGTGGCGATGCCCATGGCGCGGCCGGCGAGCCCCTGACGCGCCAGCGCATGGCCGTCGAGGCACGAGGCCGCGGACGCCGGCGTTCCCGGGATGTTGAGCAAAATGGCGCTGCGGCTGCCGCCATAGATTGCGCCGACATAGGTGCAGATCAGGATCAGCAGCGCGTCGGCTGACGGCAGCTTGATGGTCAATGTCGTCATCAGCGCCACACCCATCGTCGCCGTCAATCCCGGCAGCGCTCCGATGATGAAGCCGACAAAGCAGGCGACCAGCGCATAGACGATCGACGCCGGATTCATGAATCCGAGGATCGCCGTGCCGAATCCGATCAAACCGTCGAGCATGGCAAAGCCTCAGGGCAGCCGGACCAGGAACAGGTCCTGGAACGCATAATGAATGACGAGGCCGGAGATGAGACCGGTCGTGACGGCGACCAGAACGCCGCGCGGCAAGGTGCCGTCGCGGCGGCGTTCGGCGAACTGGAAGACGAAGATAAAAACCGCGACGAAGATCGCCGAGGCGAGCCAGAACGGCAGGCCATGGCCGATCAGGCCGATGGCGTAGCTCAGGCACAAGACCAGCACGGCGATCAGCCGCCAGTGCTCGCCGAGTTTCACGGACGGCCAATGCGCGCCGGCCAAAGCGCCAGCGCGCAACGAGCGCACGATCAGAACAAGCGAAGCCATGGCGATGGCGGCGCCGAGTAGACCCGGCACCAGGCCCGGCACGGTGAAGATCGGAATCTTCAGATGCGCGAGGCGATCCATCGTCCAGGCGCCGACCATGATGGCGATCGCCAGCGCCAGCCAGAAGCCGCCGGCGACGAGATCGACAAAGGGCGACGGCTTTTCATCTTCCATCGTGGACATTCCGCTGAAGGGCGTTGATCAAAAAGACGAAGGCCGCCCCCGTTTCAGGGGACGGCCTCCGTTCGTTACTTCGGAATGCCGACCGTGTCGGGCGAGACCTTCGACTTGCCGGCCTCGTGCAGCTGCCAGGCCGTGGTCTTGATCGCCGGCATCGCGGCTGCGAGCGCGGCAGCGCCGGAAACCGGCGCGAACAGTGCGCCGTTGGCGGTGGCGTATTTCTTCATCGCCTCCGACTTGGCGATAACGTTTTCCCACAGCATGTCGATGGTCTTAGTGACGTCGGCCGGCACGCCCTTCGGCACGAAAATGCCGAAATAGTTGGCGTCCGGCTTGTAGCCGGCGACCGACGAGGTGATCGGCGCGATAGTGCCGAAGCCTTCGAGTTCGAGC
This sequence comes from Rhizobium sp. Q54, assembly GCA_945861265.1. GTDB lineage: Bacteria > Pseudomonadota > Alphaproteobacteria > Rhizobiales > Xanthobacteraceae > Pseudolabrys. The sequence goes on from CAMAUC010000036.1 coordinate 27,605, forward strand.
GGCTTGTCGGACAGCACGGCGAGCGGGTTGAGCCGCTTGGCGCGGATCATGTTGGCCTGCTCGACCGCGAGCTGCGTCGTCACTTCGGCTTCGCCGGACACCACGGCGATCACCGCCGGATTGCCGCCGTCATACGTGACGTGCTTGTAGGTCAGGCCGAGCGCGCGGGTGAAGGCTTCGATGGCGGCGTGGCCGGACGAGTTGATGCCGGCAGTCGCGACCGACACCGTGTTCGGCTTGGCCTTCATCGCGGTGATCAGGTCCTGCGGAGTCTTGTAGGCCGACGAAGGGCCGACGCCGAGCACCGACACGTTGACGACGCTCAGATAGAGGTTCCAGTCGGCGATCTTGGTGTCGAGCAGACCGCTGACCGCGTAAGTGCCAAGATCCTTGGCGGCGCCGGCGGTCCAGGTATAGCCGTCCTTAGGCGCTTCGAGCGCATTCTTGGTACCGATCGAGCCGGATGCGCCGGGCTGATTGACGATGACGATTTTCTGGCCGAGCGACTTTTCCATTTCGGCAGCGGCAAGGCGCGATACCTGATCGGTCGAACCGCCAGCCGCCCACGGCACGATCAAGGTGATAGGACGTTCCGGCTTCCACGGATAGTTCTGGGCAGAAGCGGCGCCGGAAAGTCCGATGGCCGCCGCGGCACTGAGCATCAAGATGCGTAACATTGTAGTTCTCCCTTGGTTGATATGTCGTCGTTTCCTGGTCGCCGGTCTAATGCCGGCTTTTTATTCGCAGCCTAAGCCATCCCGTGCACCGCCAACAGCCTGTTCATGCGTGACGCGGCCAGATCCGGGTCGTGCAAAACCCGTGCTTTGTCGGCGAGGCGGAACAGCTCGGCGAGGTGCAAGATCGAGCGTGCACTCTCTTGGCCACCGACCATGATGAAGTGGTCCTGCAATCCGTTCAGCCAGGCCAGAAACACGACGCCGGTCTTGTAGAAGCGCGTCGGTGCCTTGAAGATGTGGCGCGACAGCGGCACCGTCGGCTCCATGATGCCGTGAAAGCCTTGCAGGTCGCCTTTCGATAGCTTCGCCAGCCCGGCCGAGGCCGCCGGTGCAATGGCGTCGAAAATGCCAAGCAGCGCATCGGAATAGCCTTCCTCGTCGCCGGCGATCAGTTCGGCGTAATTGAAGTCGTCGCCGGTATACATGCGTACGCCCTGCGGCAGGCGGCGGCGCATCGAGATTTCCTTGTCCTTCGACAGCAGCGAAATCTTGACGCCGTCGATTTTGGCGGCGTTGTCCTGCATCACGGCGAGGCACGTCTCCATCGCGGCCTTGTGATCGGCATTGCCCCAGTAACCCGCCAGCGCCGGATCGAACATTTCGCCAAGCCAGTGAATGATCACCGGCTCCTTCACCTGACGGAGAATGCGGCCATAGACGCGCTCGTAATCGGCAGGCGATTTGGCGGCGTGCGCCAGCGCACGCGACGCCATGACGATGAGCTTGCCGCCCATGCCCTCGACGGCTTCGATCTGCTCATCATAGGCGCGGATGATATCGTCGATGGTCACGTCATCGGTGACCGCGAGATGATCGGTGCCGACGCCGCAGCAAATCTTGGCGTCCGGCCGGCCTTTGGCCGCTTCCAGCGCGTGCTTGATCAGCTGCTTTGCCGCCGGCCAGTCGAGCCCGCCGCCGCGCTGCGCGGTGTCCATCGCCTCGGCGACGCCGAAGCCTAAGTCCCACAGGTAATGCCGGAAGGCGATCGTCTTATCCCAGTCGATATTGGTGTCCAGCCACGGATCGTTATCGGCCAGCGGGTCGGCGACCACATGCGCGGCCGCATAGGCAACGCGGTTGAAGCGCGCCGTCTCTGCCTTGGACGGAAACTGGATCGGCTCGCCCGTCGTGTAGGAAGCGAATTTGCCGCCAGCGTGAGGAAGCGAAAGCGTCGCCATCTTTTGCTCCCTAGATTTTGATTTCCGGCACATCCAGCCAGCGCCGCTCGGCCCAGCTTTTCAGGCCCAGCTCGGCCAACTGCACGCCCTTGACGCCTTCGATCAAGCCATGATGCCACGGCGTATCCGCCACGACATGGCGAATGAAATCTTCCCACTGAATCTTGAAGCCGTTCTCATAAGCGATATTGTCCGGGACTTCCTCCCATTGCGACGCAAAGTCCATCGTCTGCGGTACGTCGGGATTCCATACCGGACGCGGCGTGTTAACGCGCGCCTGCGTCACGCATTTGGTCAGCCCGGCAACGGCCGAACCATGCGTGCCGTCGACCTGAAACGTCACCAGGTCGTCGCGCTGCACGCGCACCGCCCAGGACGAATTCATATGCGCGATCACACCACCCTCAAGCTGGAAGGTCGCGTAAGCCGCGTCGTCGGCGTCGGCCTCGTAGGTCTTTCCGTTCTCATCGACGCGCTTGGGAATATGCGTGGCGCCAAGGCAGCTTACCGCCTCGACCTTGCCGAACAGATTGTCGAGCACGTAGCGCCAGTGGCACAGCATATCGAGAATGATGCCGCCGCCTTCGGCTTTCTTGTAGTTCCAGCTCGGGCGCTGCGCCGGCTGGCCCCAGTCGCCTTCGAACACCCAATAGCCGAACTCGCCGCGCACCGAGAGCATACGGCCGAAGAAGCCGGCTTCGCGCAGCATCTTGATCTTGCGCAGGCCCGGCAAAAACAGCTTGTCCTGCACCACACCGTTCTTCAGGCCCTTGGCTTTGGCGAATTTGGCGACCGCGATCGCCTTGTCGAGCGTATCGGCAACCGGCTTCTCACAATAGATATGTTTGCCGGCCTGCATCGCCTGCATGATCAAGTCGGCGCGCATTTGCGTCGTCGCCGCGTCGAAGAACACTTCGTCCTTCGGGTCGTTCAGCGCCGCGGTGAGATCGGTCGTATGGCGCTCGATGCCATACTGCTTGGCCAGCGCCGCGATCTTTTCGGCATTGCGGCCGACCAGGATCGGATCGGGCATCACCCGGTCGCCATTCGGCAGCAGCACGCCGCCCTGCTGGCGGATCGCCACGATCGAACGCACCAGATGCTGGTTGAGCCCCATGCGTCCGGTGATGCCGTACATCACAATGCCTAATCTGCGGGTTGCCACGAAGCCGTCCTCCGATTTTCCTGCCCCGCGTTTTATAGGCGCGGTTAAGTAACCATACGGTTACTATGCAGACGCACCCCCGGTCCGTCAAGGCCCGGAACGGGGCCAACGATCAGAGTTTTGTGGGCTTCAAATAGGCGAGGATGACCTCGACGATATGCTCACCGCGCCGCACCAGCCGCTCCGGCGCGCTGAGGTTCTCGCCGAAGATGGTCGAGAGCGTGTGCCGGTTCGACATATAGAAGAAGCCGAGCGCGGCGATGCTGATGTACAGCTCGATCGGGTCTATGCCGGCGCGGAAAACCTTCTCTGCCGCGCCCCGCTTCAGCAGAACTTCGATCATCCCAACCAGCGGCGCGTGCAAGGTGCGGATCTGCTTGGAGGTCTTGAGATAAGCCGCCCGGTTCATGTTCTCGGTCGCCAGCAGACTCAAGAATTCCGGGTGGTCGATGAAATACTGCCAGGTGAACAGCACCAGTTTGCGCATGCCGGCCACGGGGTCGAGTTCGGTCAGATTGAGGCCGATCTCGGCGGCGCGGATCGCCGCGTAAGTGTGTTCGAGCACGGCGAGATAAAGACCCTGCTTGTCGCCGAAGTAGTGATAGAGCATGCGCTTGTTGACGCCGGCCCGCGCCGCGATGGCATCGACGCGGGCGCCGGTCAGCCCCTTGGCCGTAATTTCGGCCGTGGCGGCGCGCAGGATCGCCGCGCGCGTGCGCTCGGGGTCGCGCGTCAGACTGGCGGCGCGCGGCTTGCTCCTCGTTTTCGGCAGACTGCCTTCCATTGCTCCCCTCGCAGGCTCCTGTTTAGCGCAGGCGCCGGAGGAGTCCTAGGCCGTGCTGGCGATCCGCCTTGCCTGCTTGTCACCCAGGCTTTCCATCGCCCGGCCGATCATCACCAGCACCGGCCCCGGTAGTGCCGCTTGCGCCAGCCGCACCGGCAGTTCGCCGATGGCGCAGGCGATCACTTGCTGATCGGGCCGCGTGGCGCGGGCAATCGCCGCCGCCGGCGTCGACGGATCGAGACCCTCGATGAGCGCGCGGGCGACCAAAGCCCCGAGCGTGCGCACCGGCATATAGATCGCCGTCGTCGTCGCCGTGTCGGCCAGGGCGCGCCAGTCGATATCGTCGGGCAGCTGGCCGCTCTGCGCATGGCCGGTGATGTATTGCAGCCGGCGCGAATGCTTGCGGTCGGTCAGCGACAGGCCTAGGCGCGCCGCCGCGCCCTGCGCCGCGCTGATGCCGGGCACGATCTCGACCGCGATGTTGGCCGCCTTGCAGGCATCTAACTCTTCGCCGGCGCGGCCGAAGATCAACGGGTCGCCGCCCTTGAGCCGCACGACGCGCTTGCCTTGACG
>CAMAUC010000037.1 GCA_945861265.1 Rhizobium sp. Q54
CAACTGCCGACCCTGCGAGCGGCCCTGCTTGCCCATCAGGTCAAGCATTCCATCAACCCCGATCTTGAACAGCAAGCCAAGGCCGCGTAGCCTGTTCAAACGGCGACGCCTGCCGAGCGAATTTCAACACGGCTCGGGACATTCCCGAATTTGCGTATAAGGCCATGTTCTGGCGTCGTTATTTGGCGTCTCCGGCGGGTCGAAAGTGTGCTTTTTGCGAAATTCCCTGTTATTTTCCCTGTTAGCAGGGAAAACAGGCGGAGCAGGGCGCCTTCTGCACTGCGTCGCCAGCCAATTTCTCTCAGTGATGTTGTATTTGTTTTGCTACCGGGGGCGGATTTTGCAATTTTCGACCGAAGCTCAGCAGCGCCTTGCATGGATCGGCGCCGCTATCGCCGTCGTCGCTTATTATCCACGTTTCCGGCACGGTAGTCACGGCGACGTCTTTTCAGAGGCGGCCGCCTGCCTGCTCCGGCATCAGTCGCCGCACCATTGCGGAGATCTCGTTTACGCCTACCCGCCGCTTTATGCGCTGCTGATGACGCCGTTGCAGCTGTTTCCGTTCTGGCTGGCCGAGGCCATCTGGTACGTCATTCTCATCGGCACCATGTTCGCCTCGCTGAGGCTTTGCGAGAATCTGGCGCGCCGTTTGTTTCCCGGCCAATGGAGCGAGCGCGACCTGGCCATCTTCCGGATTCTGAGTTTCGTGCTCAGCCTGAAGTTCATCCTGGCTGTGCTGGAAAACCAGGCCTATGACAGCGTCGCCGCCGTCCTGATTTTTCTCGGTGTGCTGGCGCTCATCGATCGACGTTTCGTTCTTGGCGCCGCCAGCCTTGCGGTCGCGGCGGCGCTTAAACTCACGCCGCTGATTTTTTTGCCGTATCTTTTGTTCAAAGGCCGCTTCGCCGCCGCCGGCCTATTCACAGCGGTCTTTGCCGGCCTCGCTGTGTTGCCGGATATTCTGATTCCGTCGAATGGGGAATACTATGTCGCCGTCTGGGTTCGCGACGTTCTAATGCCGCCGTTCCACCTCGATATGGCGGCGACGAATTTGGTGTTCTGGGTAACCGACACCCCGATGAACCAGAACTTTCGCGCCGCGATCGTGCGCTACTTCACCGGCGTCCATGAGCAGCAAACCATGGCCGTGGTGCTGGGCATCATGCGGTCGCGGACATTTGCGATCGTCCTCAACAGCGTGATGGGCCTGTACATTCTCGGCGTCGGTCTGATGATGCTGAAATCGCGGCGGCATGACCGGCTCATCGCCGTCGATGCCGCGCTGCTGATTGTCAGCGCGCTGCTGCTGGCGCCGGTCAGCAGCCAATCGCATTTCTTCTCGCTGCTGTTGCCTTATTCGCTCATCGCCGCCGCGACGGTGCGGCAGCCGTCGACGCGCCTGTTCAACGCCGTCATGCTGTTGCTGAGTTTCACGCTGGCGACCGCGACCTCCAACGATGCCGTCGGACGAGCCTTTACCGGCTGGGCGCTGTGGAGCAGCCTGCCGGTTTACGGCACGCTGATTTTAGTCGTGCCGCTGGCGGTGTTGATCTGGACCGAACGCCGTCAGGCGGGCGACGCACTTGCGCCGGCGCAATCGTAGCAGCGGAGTTGGGGCGCTCACGCCACGTCGCGGCTCGCGATGCGCACACGATGACGATGCACGCGGTCTTCGTCGACCTCGACGCCAAGCCCCGGCCGGTCGAGCGCATCGGTATGGCTGCTCAAAGTCGGAACCGGATGGCCGGTGATGTCGGCCCCGAGGCTCGTATGCGTCAGCGTCAGGCCCCAGTCGATATTCGGGATGACCGCCGCGACATGCAGCGCCGCCGCGCAGGCGACGCTCGACTCGCCGGTCTTGCAGGAAATGTTCACGCTCATGCCGAGGTCGCCGCACAACTGACCGGCCTTGACGACCGCGCCGATGCCGCCGAGCTTGATCGCCTTGAGGCTGACGCCGCGCGCCGCATGGCGTTCATGGTGGCGCCGGATGTCGTCGAGCGCGTGGATGCCTTCGTCGGCGCCGATGGCGATGCGGGCATCGACCGCGGCGACCGCGGCCATGCCGGAAAGATTGTCGGCCATGACCGGCTGCTCGAAAAAGTCGAGGCCGCAACCACTCACCGCGCGCGCATAGGCGATGGCTTCTTCCACGCTGAAGCCCTGATTGGCGTCGGCGGAAATCAGCAGGCCGGGCCCGAGAACCTCGCAAATCGCGCGCGTGCGCGCGGCATCCTTGGCGGCGCTGTCGATGCCGACCTTGATCTTGTAGGCGGTGAAGCCCGCGGCTTTCTTTTTCTCGGCGTCGCGCAGATCGCCGTCGAAGTCGCCGCCGCCGACCACCGCCAGTAGCGGCATGCGGGAACGTTTCTTGATGCCGAGCAAAGCATGCACCGGTTTGTTCGCGGCCTTGCCGGCCAGATCGTAGAGCGCGATTTCGATCGCCGCCTTGGCGCCGTGATTGCCATACATGCGACCGTCCATCGCGCCGTGCGCGCCGGTAATGTCGGTCGGATCGCGGCCGCGCAAAACGGAGCTCAGATAATGCACGGCGGAGACGATGCTCTCCAACGTGTCGCCGGTCATCACCGGAGCGGAGGCCGCTTCGCCCCAGCCGACCAGGCCGTCGTCGGTTTCGATGCGGACCAGCACATTGTCCGCGCGCGTTACTTCCTCGCCGGCCATGATGACCGGCTTGAGCATCGGCAGACTGATGGCGATCGGCTCGATCGATTTTATGTTCACGGTGTTGGCCCCGGTCGCAAGTCTCTGTCGCACAGCATTGCGCCGGCCATCGCTTGTGGCAATGGCCGGCGCGAGTGCATCGGCGACGTTAAAGTTTCTCGATTCCCGCCTGTTCGATGATGCCCTTGAACAAAGCGACTTCCTTGGTGACGCGGTCCCAGGCGGCGGCGGCGCCCTTGGCCCGCACCTGGAAGCCGGCCTTGTACAATTTGTCCTTCATCTCGTCGGTGCCGAGAATCTTGAGCGTCTCGGCTTCCAGCCACTTCACCGCGTCCGGCGGCGTCTTCGACGGCGCCAGCAGCACGCAATCGGTGGCGAAGACGAAGTCGGGATAGCCGGCTTCCTTCATGGTCGGCACATCCGGCATGTCCGGCCAGCGCGTCTCGCCGGTCACGGCCAGGCAGCGCAACGTGCCGGCCTTGATGTGCGGCGCGGCCGGCGGCAACGAACCGGAGCTGAGCTGCACGGTACCGCTCAACAGCGCCTGCAACGCTTCGCCGCCGCCCTTGAACACGACGTTCTGCAGGTTCGGCAACTTCTCGCGGATTTTCAGAACGCTGGTCTGGATTTGCGGCGTCGTGCCGATCGGCGGCGACGACACGTTGAATTTGTCCGGGTTTGCTTTCGCCAGCGCGACGAATTCCTTCATGGTCTTGGCCGGCAGTTCCGACTTCACCACGAATGTATTCGGCGAGGTCGCCAGTTCGCAGACGCCGACGAAGTCATTTGCGGCGTCATAGGGAATCTTGTTGTAGAGGGTGACATTGACCGAATAGGCATTGGTCGCCAGCAGGATGGTATAGCCATCCGGCTCGGAGCGCGCAACATGGCCCATGCCGATATTGCTGCCGGCGCCGCCGATATTCTCGATGATGAAGGTCTTGCCGGTCGACTGTTGCAACGCCGCCGTGACGATGCGGCCGACGAGATCGGATGGACCGCCGGGCGTATTGGCGACCACGACCTTGATCGGGCGATCCGGATAGGCGGCATAGGCCGAGCGCAAGCCGATGATCGACGGCGCGGCAATTCCCGCAACGATCGCGCCGGCGCCCTTGATGATGCGGCGACGCGACAGAGTCCAATTATCTTTGAACGTCATCCTAGTCCTCCCTGAAAGTCTTTGCGTGTTTTTCTGATTGGAAACACTCTTTCAATCAGGGTATGCGTTTGCCAACTTGAGGGCAATGGTGTCATCGGTGCCGTCAACGGTGGCGGTGCGCTTGCGTCCGTGCCGGGAGTGCGGCAACAAAGCCGCCACAGGCGGCAACAGCTCGCAATTTTCAGGGGACGAAATGGCCAAGCCAAGAACGATCGACATCCACACGCATATCCTGACGCTGGAGACGGCCAGCTTGCTGTCCAACGCCGGCGCCAAGGTCACGATCACGCCGGACGACGCGGAACTCTCGACCCTCGACGTGAACGGCGTGGTCTACAAGGCGTTTCCGACCGGGGGCTACGACATCCCGCGCCGCCTGAAGGACATGGATGCCGCCGGCATCGACGTTCATCTGCTGTCGGCGACGCCGCAGACTTACCTTTACAATCTCGACCCGGAAGTCAGCGCGACGTTGGCCGCGATCCAGAACGACCAGATGGCCAAGCATGTCGCCGCGCATCCGGACCGCTTCATGGCGATTGCCACGCTGCCGCTGGCGCAGCCGGCGCGCGCCGCCGATGAACTCAAGCGGGTGATGACCAAGCATGGTTTCAAGGGCGCGATGTTTGCCTCCAACGTCAAGGGCACCAATCTCGACGACCCGATGTTCGAACCGCTGTGGGCCGAAGCTTCGAAGCTGGGCGCTTTCATGTTCGTGCACCCGAACAACATCGCCGGCGCCGACCGGCTGAAGTCCTATTATCTCGCCAATCTGATCGGCAATCCGCTCGACACCACAATCGCCGCCGCGAGTTTGTTCTTCGGCGGCGTGATGGATCGCTATCCGAAGCTCAAGGTCATGCTGGCGCATGGCGGCGGTTTCACGCCCTATCAGGCGCCACGCTGGGAGCACGGCTGGAAGGTCCGCGCGGAAGCGAAGGTTCACATCAAGACGCAGCCGAAGAATATCGCCGGCCGCTTTCTCTACGACACCATCCTGCATTCCGACAAAACGCTCGAGGCGATGATCGGCCTCGTCGGCATCGACAAGGTGATGCTCGGCAGCGATTACCCTTACGACATGGCGATGCTCGATTGCGTGCGCCATGTGCGCGGCCTGAGGATTTCCGACGAGGACAAGGCTGCGATCCTTTACGGCAATTTCGAACGGTTTCTGGCAGGCATGCCGAAATGAACGCGCCCACCAGTATCAGCCGCATAAAGACCGCCGCGGTCACCGGCTTCATCAGCGAGGCGATGATCAAGGCCGGCGTGCCGTCGCCGGACGCCGCCAAGATCGCGGAGCTGATGCTGGAAGCCGATCTGATCGGCGCCGATGCGCATGGCGTGTTCCGTCTGCCGCAATATGTGCAGCGGCTCAAGCTCGGCTCGACCAAGGCCAAGCCGAACATCACGGTGAACAAGACCGCGCCGGCGACCGCCTTGGTCGACGGCGACAACGGCATGGGCCATCTGGTGGTGGCGCGCGCCGCCGAACTCGCCGTCGAGATGGCGCGCGAATGCGGCGTCGCCTGGGTCGGCTGCGTGCATTCAAACCATGCGGGCGCTGCCGGCGTCTATGCGGCGCTGCCGCTCAAATCCGACATGATCGGCATGTATTCGGCGGTGGCGAATGCCAACCACATGCCGCTCGCCGGCGGCGCCGAGCCGCTGCTCGGCACCAATCCTTTCGCCATCGCCATTCCGGCCGGCGAGGAACCGCCGGTGGTGCTCGACATCGCCACCTCGATCGTGTCCTACGGCACGATCAAGAACCACAAGCTGCTCGGCAAGCCATTGCACGACGATTGGATGATCGATCCGAAGACGGGCGAGGCGATCACCGATCCGCAGAAAAGCATGCACGCTTTGTTGTTGCCGATGGCCGGCTACAAGGGCGCCGGGCTTGCGCTGATGCTCGGGCTGCTCGCCGGCACGCTCAATGGCGCGTTGTTCGGCCGCGACTGCGTTGACTTCAATGCCGAGCCGGACAAGGTCACCAATACCGGGCAATTCGTGCTGGCGCTCGATCCGTCGAAGTTTCAGCCGCTCGACAAGTTCAAAGCGGAAGTCGACCGGCACACGCGCTCGCTGCGCAATTCCAAGCCGCTGCCGGGCAACGAGGCGGTGCGCTTGCCGGGTGACGCGCGCGCCAAGCGCCGCGCCGACCGGCTGGCGAATGGACTGGCGCTGCCGGTTGAATTGATGACGCAACTCGACAAGCTGGCGAGCGAACTGGCGATCAAACCGCTCGGCGCGCGCGCTTAGGCGACCGCCGCGAAGTCCTCCGGCGACAGCGGCAGCTTGACCGGCTGTTTGCGTTTCGCCGACAGATCGAGTGCCTTGGTCAGCATCAGATTGCGATGCGCTTCTTCGACCGTCGCGGCCACCGTCGGCAGGCCCATCGCCACGCGATCGAGCCAACTCACCGTTTCATCCGCCATCGGCCCGCGCAACTCGCCCATCGCCATGTCGCCGGGCGGGTAGGAGCCCATGAAATCGACGAGCCGCGTGCTGTCTGGATTATAGCCTTCGCTTTGCGCCTTCGACACCGCCAGCACGATGTCGCGATGCGTGTCGTCGATGGTCAGTACGCCGGTCGTGCCGGAAATGCCGACCTCGAGCGAATAGACCGCGGCCGGCCAGGTGACCGGCATCGCCCATGACATGCTGAGGTGATAAATCGTGCCGTCGTCGAACGTGATCATGCCGGCGGTGGCGTCGATGCCCTGGTAGAGTGGGCCCATCACCTTGTCGATCGAGCGCGCATAGACCTCGACCGGCGTCTTGCCTTCCAGGCACCACATGCAGATGTCGAGCGCATGCGTGCCGGAAATCACCATCGGCGAGATGGTGGAGGGATCGTTGGTGCGCTTGTAATTGTCGATCGCGACCAGCCGGTTCATGAAGGCGCGCGAGGTGACAAGCGTCACGTCGCCGAGCGCGCCGGTGCGGCATTTTTCCTTGGCCGCGAGCCAGCGGCGGCGGAAGCGTTGGGTATAGCCGACCACCGCGTCGATCTTGGCGTCCTGAATGAGCTTCAGCACCTTCGCCGACTCGGCCAAATTGGTGGCGAGCGGCTTTTCGATGAGCATCGGCAGGCCGCGTGCGATGCAAGCCATGATCGGATCGACATGCAGATGCTCGTCGGTGGCGATGATGACGGCGGTGGTTTCCGGCCGGTTGATCAGTTCGACATGGCTCTGCGTGACGAAGTCGGCGGAAATCTTCGGACCGACTTCGCCGGCGCGGTTCGGATTTTTCTCGGCAAGGCCGATCCATTCCACGGCCGGATGACGCGCCGCGACTTCGCCGCGAAACAGACCGACGCGGCCGCCACCGACGATGGCCAGACCGACGCCTTTGGCGTTTTGCTTCATTTTTGCAATCCCGGATTCAAGCCCGCGCGGTTCTTCGCCTTGAGTTCGGCGATGCCGTTGATGGTCTCGTTGGTCAGCGGCAGGTCGATCGGCTCGCCGCGATCGGCCGACAGATCGGCCGCGCTGTAGGTTTCCATGACGCGCCGCGCCGATTCCGGCGTCACCATCACATTGGTGTTGCGAATGCAGGCCTCCAGGAAGTGAATGGTCTCCGGTCCGATACCGCCGGCATAGACATGGTCGACCCATTCGCCCGGCATGGTCGACATCGGGAATTCCTGGCCGCGCTTTTCGGTGTTGAGCCAGTTGTCGCGCTGGGTGTCATCGAGAACGAGCGCGCCGTCGACGCCGGTGATCTCGATCCAGGTCGAGCAGTAATTCGGATAGCTCGGCGGAAAATTCCAGCCGCCGCCGATCATGACGACGACGCCGTTGTCCATGGTGACGGTGGTGAACATCACGTCATGCGAGCCGTTGACGTCCTTCATGTAGCCATAGGCGCCCTGCGAATAGACCTTCACGGGCTTCGCCGGCTCCAGCAGCCAGAACACGAAATCGAGATCGTGCGTCGATTCCATCACGACAGGGGAAAGTCGCACGCGGCCGGCGATCTTCTTGCCGAGGTCGCGCGACAGATGGCGCGACACCAGAACCGACACGACGTTGCCGAGCGTCCCGTCGACGATCTTCTTCTTGGCGTAGGCGATCTTCGGATTGAAGCGCTGCGAATAGCCGATGGTGAATTTCAAGTTGTTGGACTTCGACAAATGGATCAGCTCGTCGGCTTCCCACAGTTCGAGCGCGATCGGCTTTTCCAGCATCACGTTCTTGCCGGCCTTCAGGCAATCGCGCGCGATCGGATAGTGGTTGGTCTCCGGCGTGGTCGAGACATAGACCACCGAGATGTTCGGATTGTTGATGATGTCGTTATAGTCGAGCGTGGTCGAATGCGGCTTGTACTTCGCCTTCACCTCGGCGAGCCGGTCCGGCTTGATGTCGCACAGGTGCAATTTATCGACCAGCGCGGTGCGCGCCAACGTCTCGGCGCGCAAGCCGCCGATCCAACCCACACCGATACACCCTACTTCGACTGTCTTCATCTCGGCATTTCCATTCAGGTCTGTTATTGAATTGGCTCTACGGCTTGATCGCGCGGGCGGCACACTAGCCGACGCGCGCCGCCACCGGAAGGGCACGGATTTTCCGACGGCGAAATCAGAATCCGCCTTAAAGCTGCGACGATGGACAGTTCCGACATGACGACATCGCGAAACGCCCCGCTCGACCTTCTGGTGCTGGAGGGCGACGGCATCGGCCCGGAGATCATGGCGGCGACTGTGGCCGTATTGCGCGCGGCCGATGCGCGGTTCGCGCTCGGGCTGACGTTTCAGGCCGGCGAGGTCGGCTGGCCGGCGCACCGCGCGCTGGGCACAACTTTTCCCGACGAGATCGAAGCCCGCGCCAAAGCCGCCGCCGGCGTGCTGCTCGGCCCGGTGTCGCATAACGACTATCCGCCGCGGGAGAAGGGCGGGCTCAATCCGTCCGGCGAATTGCGCAAGCGGCTCGATCTTTACGCCAATATCCGGCCGGCGCGTTCGCGTCCGGGCTTTCCGCCGCGCTGCGGCGTGCCGGTCGATCTCGTCGTGGTGCGCGAAAATACCGAGGGCTTTTACGCCGACCGCAATATGTTCATGGGCTCCGGCGAATTCATGCCGACGCCCGATCTGGCGCTCGCCGTGCGCAAGATCACGCGCGAGGGCTCGACCCGTATCGTCGAGGCGGCTTTCGCGCTGGCGCGGCAGCGCCGGAGCCACGTCACCGCCGTTCACAAGGCCAATGTGCTGCGCGTTTCGGACGGACTATTTCTTGAATGCGCGCGGGCGGTGGCGGCGCGATTTCCCGACGTGAAATATGAGGAGCGGTTGGTCGACGCCATGGCGGCGCTGCTGATTCGCGACGCCTCGGCCTTCGATGTCATCGTCACCACCAACATGTTCGGCGATATCCTGTCGGACGAGGCGGCGGAAATTTCCGGCAGCCTGGGCCTGGCGGCCTCGCTCAACGCCGGGGCCGATTACGCGGTGGCGCAGGCGCAGCACGGCTCGGCGCCCGATATTGCCGGCAAAAACGTCGCCAATCCGGCGTCGCTGATCGGCTCGGCGGCGATGTTGCTGTCATGGCTCGGCGCGCGGCGCGGCAATGACCGGCTGGTCGCGGCGGCGGCCGCGATCGAGGCAGCGCTCGACCGGGTGATTGCCACGCCGGACGGGCGCACCGCCGATATGGGCGGAGGGCTGGGTACCGACGCTTTCGCGGCGCAAGTGGCGGCGGCGGTGAATACCGCATCGTGAGACGCGCGCCATCTTGCATATTGTCGGAGGCGACTTCATAACCTGAGATGAAGTCAGGCCCCGGTTCATTTGCAGATCATGCCATTCAGTGAAATCTATGACGTGGTGGTGGCCGGCGGCGGCAATGCCGCTCTGTGCGCCGCGATCACCGCCGCGCGCGCCGGCCGCTCCGTCATCGTGCTGGAAGGCGCGCCGGCCTTCTATCGCGGCGGCAATACCCGCCACACCCGCAATCTGCGCTGCGCCCATGACGGCACCGCGCCGACCATGACCGGCCCCTATGACGGCGGCGAATTCCTCGACGATCTCTGCCGCGTCACCGGCGGCGAGACCGACAAGGCTTTGGCGCAACTCACCATCGAGCGCTCGCGCGAACTCATTCCGTGGATGAACAAGGCTGGCGTCAAGTTCCAGCCGCCGCTCGGCGGCACCTTGTCGCTCGGCAAGACCAATGCGTTTTTTCTCGGCGGCGGGCGCGGCATGCTCAACGCGCTGTACCGGCAGGCCGAGGCGCTGGGCGTTGTCTGCCTCAGCGATGCGCCGGTCACCGCTTTGGCGATCGAGGATGGTTTTTTCACCGCGGCGACAATCCAGTATCAAGGCGCAGCGCAGCAAGTGCGCGGCCGCACCTTTGTTGCCGCCGCCGGCGGTTTCGAGGCCAATATCGAATGGCTCAAGCAGCATTGGGGCGAGGCGGCCGACAACTTCCTCATTCGCGGCACGCCCTATAATCGCGGCGACGTTCTCAAGATGCTGCTGGCGCACGGCGTCAAGCCGGTCGGCGATCCGACGCAAATGCATTGCGTCGGCATCGATGCGCGCGCACCGCGTTTCGACGGCGGCATCGCCACGCGCCTCGACAGCGTCGTTTTCGGCATCATGGTCAACCGCGCAGCGCAACGCTTTTACGACGAGGGCGAGGAAACCTGGCCGAAGCGCTACGCCATCTGGGGCCGCCTGATCGCGCAGCAGCCGGAGCAGATCGGTTATTCCATCGTCGACTCGAAATCGATCCACATGTTCATGCCGTCGATCTTTCCGGCGGTGCAGGCATCGACGATCGGCGAACTCGCCGGCAAATTGAAGCTCGACACCGCCGCGCTGGAAAAGACCGTCGCCGATTTCAACGCCGCAGTGCGGCCCGGTACTTTCGATCACACCGTGCTTGACGACTGCCGGACCGAAGGTCTGGCGATTCCAAAAAGCCACTGGGCGCGCAGAATCGATGCGCCGCCTTATTACGCCTATCCGCTGCGGCCCGGCATTACGTTTACCTATCTCGGCGTGCGGGTGAACGAGGAGTCGCGCATGGTGCTCAACAACGGCAAGACATCCGGCAACATGTTCGCGGCTGGCGAGATCATGGCCGGCAACGTGCTGGGCAAGGGTTATCTCGCCGGTATCGGCATGACCATCGGCGCGGTGTTCGGCCGCATCGCCGGCGAGGGAGCGGCCAAAAATGCCCGCAACTGATTTGCCGCGCAGCGCCGCTCTGGTCGAGGCCGACCGGCTGATGACGATTTGCAATGCCTGCCGCTATTGCGAAGGCCTGTGCGCGGTGTTTCCGGCGATGGAAATGCGCCGCACCTTCGCCAACAGCGATCTCAATTATCTGGCCAATCTCTGTCACCAGTGCGGCGCCTGTTACAGCGACTGCCAGTATTCGCCGCCGCATGAATTCAACGTCAACGTGCCGGCGGCGCTGGCGACGTTGCGTAACGATTCATACGCGCAATACGCCTGGCCGCGCGCTTTCGCGCCGGCCTTCGCCCGCAACGGCCTGTTCATCGCCCTGGCGGCGGCGGCATGCGTCGCTGCTTTCATCGTCGGTTTTGTCGCCTGGCGCGATCCGGCGGTGTTGTTCGCAAGGCACGCCGGCGATTTCTATAAAATGATGCCGCACAACGCCATGGTCGCATTGTTCGGGGCGGTGTTTCTCTATGCCATCGCCGCAATGGCGTTGAGCCTTCGCGCCTACTGGCGCGACATCAACGGCGAGAGTGATTTGCGCGCCGTCGGCGAAGCCACCGGCAACGCCGCGCATTTGACTTATCTCGGCGGCGGCGGTGGCGGCTGCACTTCCGAGAATGAAAAGCCGTCGGCGCAGCGCCGCGTCTTTCATCATTTCACCTTCTACGGCTTTCTGCTTTGCTTCGCTTCGACCTCGGTGGCGACGATCTATCACTATGCTTTTGGCTGGCACGCGCCTTATGCCTTGACCAGCCTGCCGGTGCTGCTGGGCATTGCCGGCGGCCTCGGTCTTTTAGTTGGGCCGGCCGGCCTGTTCATGCTGGCGCGAAAGCGCGACGCCGTGCTCACCGATGTTCCGCGCCGCGGCATGGACACGGCGTTTCTTGCCATGTTGTTTCTGACCAGCCTGACCGGCTTCGCGCTGATGGCGTTCCGCGATAGCGGTGCGATGGGCATTCTGCTGGCGGTGCATCTCGGCGTCGTCCTGGCGCTGTTTCTCAGCCTGCCTTACGGCAAGTTCGTGCACGGGCTTTATCGCTATCTGGCGCTGGTGAAATATGCCCGCGAGAAGCGCACGGCGGCGTTTGTCGAGTAGCCTGTCTTGGTCACGTCGCGGAACGGAAGCGGTGCTGCCGTGTTGCTCTTTCATGCCAAAAGAACCGCACGTCCTTCCCAAAGAGCCGCCGGTAACCGAACCTCCGGTCAAGGACCCGCAGCCGTATCGCGATCCGCAGCCGGCCCCGCAAACGCCGGAGCCCGGCACGGATGTGCCGCTCACCGATCCGACGCCGCCCGCGCCGACGATGTAGCGCTTTAATCGGCTCGGCGCGCTGGCGATTTGCGGAACTTCGCGCGAAAGCCGGCGTTCTTGTCTGCAACGCAAGAGGGATCACGATGGCGACAGCGCTGAAACTGAATTGGTTGACGATCGCGATGGAGTTCGTCCGTCTTCGCCCCAAGACCAGTGCGGCCATTGCCTTCGAGGTCGGGCTGCTGGCGGCGCAGGCTGTCAACCGGGTGACGAACAATCGCCGCGCGGCGGGTCATTCGCGCTTCATCGATATGGCGCCGTCGCTGGCCGACTTCGGCGATTATCTGCCGGGCCGCAAGGCGGCCCCGCCGAAGCGGCGCCGCAAGCCGGCGGCTGCCGCGAAGCGGGCGCCGCGCATCAAGGGCGACACCAACAAATAGCACCGCGCGCAGGACCGGAGGATTCCGGGAATCGCGCATACAGAGTGGGGACGGCCGCTGCACGCGGCCGACTTCGCCCTTTGGTTGGCGTCGAATTTGCATCTAGACTGGGCAATCGACGTCACCCGAGGACCGCCCGATGCCCAGCCCGCCGCTCGACGCCTTCATTGAATCAGCCGCCGCCGCGCTCGATCTGCCGCTCGACCCGGCCTGGCAGGCGTCGATCAAGGCCAACCTCGACGTGACGCTGCGCCACGCCGCCACGGTGGCGGAATTTCCGTTGCCGGACGAGGCCGAGCCGGCCCCGGTTTTCAGGGCCTGACCCATGAGCAAGGATTTCACCTGGTCGACCGGGTCCGAGATCGCGGCGGCGGTGGCCGCCGGCGAGACCACCGCGCTCGCGGTCACGGAGCAGTTGCTCGCCGCCATCGCCGCGCGCAACCCGACATTGAACGCTTTCACCGCCGTGACGGCGGAACGGGCGCGCGCGAAGGCGAAAGCCATCGACGTTTCACCCGACAAATCCAAACTGCCGCTCGCCGGCGTGCCTTTCGCCGTCAAGAACCTGTTCGACATCGAAGGCATCGCCACCGTCGCCGGCTCGAAAATCAACCGCGCGCATCCCCCGGCCAGGCGCGACGCTGAACTGATCGAGCGCATGGAGAAGGCCGGCGCGGTGCTGGTCGGCGCGCTCAACATGGGCGAATACGCCTACGACTTCACTGGCGAGAATGTGCATGACGGCCCCTCGCGCAATCCGCACGACATCACGCGCATGACCGGCGGCTCGTCCGGCGGATCGGGCGGCGCGGTCGGCGGCGGCCTGGTGCCGATCGCGCTCGGCTCCGACACCAATGGCTCGATCCGCGTGCCGTCGTCGCTGTGCGGCATTTTCGGACTCAAGCCGACCTATGGACGGCTGACCCGCGCGCGTTCGTTTCCTTTCGTCGGCAGTCTCGATCATCTCGGTCCCTTCGCGCGCTCGGTGCGTGATCTGGCGCTGAGTTACGACGTCATGCAGGGCTTCGATGCCGACGATGCAGCTTGCGTGGATCGTCCGAAGGAATCGGTTTCGCCGCTTCTGACGCGCGGGCTCGATGGGCTGCGCGTCGCTGTCGCCGGCGGCTACTTCCGCAAGGGCGCATCGCCCGAGGTGTTGAGCGCGCTCGACGGCGTCGCCAAGGCGCTCAAGGCCCGCGATGTGGAAATCCCGCAAGCCGCGCGCGCCCGTGCCGCCGCTTACGTCATCACCGCGACCGAAGGCGCGGCGCTGCATCTCGATCGCCTGCGCAAGCAGGCCAATGATTTCGATCCGGCAGTGCGCGACCGGCTGATCGCCGGCGCGATGGTGCCGTCGACGCTCGTGGTCAAGGCGCAGATTTTCCGCCGCTGGTATCGCGAGCAGGTGCTGGCTTTGTTCAAGGATTGCGACGTCATCCTCGCGCCATCGACGCCGGTCACCGCGCCCAAGCTCGGCCAGCAGATTTTCACGCTCGACGGCGTCGAGATGCCGGTGCGGGCGAACATGGGTCTCTATACGCAGCCGATTTCGTTCATTGGCCTGCCGGTGGTGGCGGTGCCGGTGGCGCTCAAGCCATTACCGATCGGCTTGCAGATCATCGCCGCGCCGTGGCGCGAGGAGGTGGCCTTGCGCGTCGCTTTCGCGCTGGAGCAGATGGGGGCGGTGTCTGCCCCACGGCCAAATCTTTAAAATCAAGGGAGAAACAAAAATGGAAATCGACCTGCCGGAGGTCGTGGCCGAGGTGCGCAAAGCCTTCGACGCCTACGAAGATGCTCTCGTCAACAACAAGGTGGATACGCTCAACGCGCTTTTCCGCGACGACCGGCGCACCATCCGCTATGGCGTCAATGAGGTCCTCTACGGCTATGACGCGATCAAATCGTTCCGCGTCGCGCGCTCGCCAGTCGGCCTCGGCCGCACGATTTCGCAGACCGTCATCACCACCTATGGCCGCGACTTCGCGACCGCCTCGACGCTCTATGAGCGGCCGTCGGCACCCGGCAAAGTCGGCCGGCAGATGCAGACCTGGGTGAAATTCCCGGAAGGCTGGCGCGTCGTCGCGGCGCATGTCAGCCTGATGGACCCGCCGAAATAAATTCGTCGACCGGCATAAAAAACGCCGCGGCCCGGAAGCCGCGGCGTTTCAGTTTCAATATTGAAAATCTACTCGATAGAAACGCCGCTCGCCTTGATCGGCGCTTCCCACTTCTTGATTTCGTCGGCGGTGAACTTGCCGAGATAGTCGGCGCTGCGGCGGTTCGGTGCGACAATGGTCGCGCCCAGACCTTCCAGGCGTTCCTTCACTGCCGGCGTGTTCATCGCCGCGACCATGGCGTCGTTGAGCTTCTTCACGACATCTGCCGGCGTGGCCTTCGGCAGATAGAGGGCGTTCCAGGTATAGGCCTGCACGTCGAGGCCCTGTTCCTTCGTCGTCGCCAGGCTCGGCAGCACCGCCGAACGCTCCGCGGTCATGATCGCCAGCGCGCGCACCGTGCCGCCGTCGATCTGCGGCTTTGCGGTCGAGATAATCTCGCACAGGAAGTCGATGCGGCCGGCGACCAGATCCTGCATCGCAGGTCCGGTGCCTTTATACGGGACATGGGTGATGTCGGTGCCCATCGCGGTGTTGAGGACGACGCAACCGAGATGCGTGGCCGAGCCGGCGCCGGCCGAGCCGAACTGCATCTTTTTCTGGTTCTCCTTGGAATAGGGGACGAATTCCTTGAGGTCCTTCGCCGGCAAATCCTTGCGCACCAGAAGCGCGATCGGCACTTCGGCGATCAGGCCGACCGGGGTGAAATCGGTGATAGCGTTGTACAGCGGCTTTTTATAAAGCGTCTGGCCCTGCGCCTGGGTGCCGACGGTGCCGAGCAGCATGGTGTAGCCGTCCGGCTTGGCGTCGGCCGCGCGCTTGCCGCCGGTCATGCCGCCGGCGCCGCCGACGTTTTCGACGATGATGGTCTGCTTGAGCTGTTCGCCCATCGCCTGCGCCATGATGCGGCCGAGCACGTCGGTCGGTCCGCCGGCGGCGAACGGGATGATCATGGTCAATGTGCGGTCTGGAAAGCTCTGCGCGCCGGCAATACCCGGCAGCGCCAGCAGTCCGGCGATAGCGGCGGCGATAAATGACTTTTTCATGCGGTCCTCCCTATTGTTGGGGAGAACCTGACTCTGCCGGTCCATCCGGTCAAGTCGATAAAAGTCGCAACAAGGGCGGACGCTGACCTAGCCGACTTCGGTGATTTCTTCCGGGAATTTGTGCAGGCGCTCGCCCGGGCCGTTGTCGCCGATCAGATAATTATCGCACAGCCAGTTCAGGTACCCGGCGTGGATATAGGTCGGATGAACGACGATGTTCATGTTCTTCTCGATGGTCATCGGCTCGTCGTTGCGCACTAGCGGGCGCTCGACCAGATCGTAGCCCTGGCCGTGGCAATAAAGCCGCGATTCCATCGGCCGGCCGTTCTTGCGCATGAAGGCGTTGAAGCCGTCCCACACCGCCTTGCTCGGCGTGCCGGGTTTCAGGAGGTCGAGCGTGACCTGACGCGACTCGATGCAGAAGGCGAGTTCGTCCTTCATGGCCTGCGGCACCTTGGCGCCGACGACGCAGGAACGGCCGAGTTCGGTGTACATGCCGCCCGGCCCGTTATCCTCGACGAGGAGCACGAACTGGTCGCCCTTCTGGATTGTGCGGTTCTGCATATGGCGGTTGCCGAAGCGGCTCGGCTGGCCGAGCGGCATCGACGCGCAGAGATAGATGCCGTTCTCGCTGCCGTGGCACTGGCTGTAGGCCTGCGCCACCGCGGCGACCTCGGTGTCGCGCATGCCGGGCTTGATCGCGGCGAAGGCCGCAGCCATGGCGCCGTCCTGCATGGCGGCGGCGCGCTGGATCAGCGCCTTTTCTTCCGGGCTCTTGAACACCTTGATGCGGTCGACCATCTCTGTGGCGTCGACGTGGCGCGCCTTGGAGAATTTGCGCCGCACATAAGTCGAAAGCGCATAGGACATCTGGTAATCGCCGACAAAGCCGATAGTCGCTTCGGCGAAGGGCTCAAGACCCTTGCAGGCAAGTTCCGGATCGTAGGCCGCGGTGTAATGCGCCGAGGCGTAGCTCGGCGTGGTCAGCACTTGCTTGACGCCGCGCCAGATGCCGTCCGCGGCCGACGGCGTCTCATTGCCGCCGAACGGGCCCTGACAGACCACGGTCATCTCGTCGTCGCGCGGGAACACCACGGTGTTCGGATAGCCATTGGTCGCCGGGATATCGGTGAACCAGCGCACATAGCCGCCCATATGGTCATTGTTGTTCTGCATCAGCAGAACGTCGATCTTCTCGCGCGCCATGGCGTCGCGCACGAGCTTCCAGCGGCGCTCCAGCTCGGCCGTCGAGATCGGCGTGTTCAGACGTTCCGAAAAGGCCATGAGCTAAACTCCCCAAAGAAACTTACCAAGAAGTTGGTTTGCGCACGATATTGATCATGCTTTTAAGATCGCCGCCGAGAAACTTGCGCATATTGCCTTCGATGGTCGGCATGGCGCGGTCCTCGTAGCCTTCCGAATAGCCGCCGAGATGCGGGAAGACGGTGAGATTTTTGGTCTGCCACAGCGGACTGGCCGCCGGCAGCGGCTCTTCCGAGAACACATCAAGCGCGGCGCCGGCGATTTTGCCGCTTTCCAGCGCGGCGATCAGCGCCTTCTCGTCGACGACGCCGCCGCGCGCGACATTCACGAGATAGGCCGACGGTTTCATCGCCGCGAACACCTTCTCGCCGATCACATGGCGGGTCTCCGGCGTCAGCGGCGCCAAGGCCACCAGGAAGTCTAGTTCCGGCGCGGTCGCCACCAGATCGGCGCGCGCCACCATGCGGTCGAAGCCGGGGGCCGGGCGCGGGGTTCCCGAAAAGCCGATGGTCGTCATGCCGAAGGCCTTGCAAATCGGCGCCAGATATTCGGCGATCAGGCCGACGCCATAGATGCCGACCGTCTTGCCGTCGAGCAGTTTCGCCGGCCAGCGCTCCCAGGCGCTGCGCGTCTGCGCCAGCGCGCTTTGCGGCATGCCACGCGCCAGCGACAACATATAGGCGATGGTGGCTTCCGACACCGGCGCGCCGTGAATGCCGCGAATATTGGTGACGACCACATCCTTGCCGAGCGAGGGCAGGTCGACGATGTTGTCGACGCCGGTGCCGAGCGCCTGGATCCATTTCAACTTCGGCGCTGCGGCGACGACATGATCGGCCATCGGCGGTGAAAAACACAAAAGTACATCGGTGTCGGCGATAAAGGGCCCGACATCGTTGTGGTGGCCGACGACGTTGATGGTCAGCTGCGGAAAGCGCTCCAGCAGCATGGCCTTGTAGCGGGCCTTCATGGCTTCCTGGACTTCACTGAGAATAAGAATATTTGTCATGCGCCGCTTCTATAGCGTGATCCGGAAAAGTGGAAATCCGACTTCCGGAAAAATCACGCGCCGGTATAACCCTTGAGCCGAATAGGCTAAAGTGTTTGCAATCAAATTAGTGACCCACATGGCGGGTCTGCGCTAACATGGCGACGGGCGGCCGGGGGATTTTACAAGGATGACGAACATGCCGATCGATCTTGCCCAGGTGGACTGGCTATATGTGGCCGTACTGGCCGTTCTGGCATTCATCGCCAGCGGCATCGGCAACCTGGTGTTTTTCGCCAGCCGCGGCACCGCCGCCGCCGTGTCGGCGATCCTGTTCGCCGCTTTGTTCGTGGCCTTTACCTATTACCCGCACCACCTGCCGTTGCCGACCCGGCTGGCCGGGCCCGTGACACCGGCCGCGGCCCCCGCTTCCGTTGCGCCGGCGACGCCGGACGCCCCGGCGCGGCCGCGCAATCCGGTCCGCGACATCACGCCGCCACAACAATAAGCGGCGAACAGCCGGCGGGCGCCTTTTCTTGACCTTTCGCAGATGCGAAAGGTCATGTAGAAATAACGGACCCGGGGAATTTGGTAGGATTTACATGAAGAAGGTCTATCCCGACGCCGCCAAGGCGCTCGCTGGCGTCCTCAAGGACGGAATGTTGATCGCTTGCGGCGGTTTCGGCCTATGCGGCATTCCCGAAGTGCTGATCTTGGCGATCCGCGATTCCGGTGTGAAAAACCTCACGGTCGCGTCGAACAATGCCGGTGTCGATGGCGCCGGCCTCGGCCTGCTGCTTGAGACGCGGCAGGTCAAGAAAATGATCGCCTCTTACGTCGGCGAGAACAAATTGTTCGCCCAGCAATATCTGGCCGGTGAGCTGGAAATTGAATTTAACCCGCAGGGCACGCTCGCCGAGCGGCTGCGCGCCGGCGGCGCGGGCATTCCGGCTTTCTTCACGCGCACCGGCGCCGGCACCGATATTGCCAAGGGCAAGGAAGAGCGCGAATTCGACGGCGAGAAATACATCATGGAGCGCGGCATCGTCGCCGATCTCGCCATCGTCCATGCCTGGATGGGCGACCATGAAGGCAATCTGGTCTATCGCAAGACCGCGCGAAACTTCAATCCGATGATGGCGACCTGCGGCAAGGTCACCGTCGCCGAGGTCGAACATCTGGTGCGGCCAGGCGAAATCAATCCCGACCACATCATCACGCCGGGCGTGTTCGTGCAGCGGCTGATCCACGTTCCCAACGCCACCAAACACATCGAGCAACGCACGGTGCGCAAGCGCGTCCCCGCCGCCGCCACCGGTGAGGAGGTCTAATCATGCCCTGGACCCGCGATCAAATGGCCGAACGGGCCGCCAAGGAATTGCGCGACGGTTTCTACGTCAATCTCGGCATCGGCATTCCGACGCTTGTGTCGAATTACATTCCCGACGGCATGAGCGTTCAGTTGCAAAGCGAGAACGGCATGCTCGGCTTCGGCCCGTTCCCTTACGAGGGCGACGAGGACCCGGACCTGATCAATGCCGGCAAGCAGACCGTCACCGAAATTCCGACCACCAGCTTTTTCTCCAGCGCCGATTCATTCGCGATGATCCGCGGCGGCCATATCGACATCGCGCTGCTCGGCGCCATGCAGGTGGCGGAGAACGGCGATCTCGCCAACTGGATGATCCCCGGCAAAATGGTCAAGGGCATGGGCGGCGCCATGGATCTGGTCGCCGGCGTCAAGAAGGTGGTGGTGATCATGGAGCACACCGCCAAGGCCAAGGACGGCTCGATCGACCGTAAGCTTTTGAACAAGTGCACGCTGCCGCTGACCGGCGCCGGCGTCGTCGACATGGTGATTACCGATCTCGGCGTCTTCACCGTCGACCGCAAAGGCTCAGGGATGACCTTGATCGAACTCGCGCCCGACGTCTCGCTCGACGAGATCACGCAGAAGACCGAGGCCAAGTTCAAGGTCGATGCGAAGCTGAAGCATTAGAAGCGACTGATCCGCCGGCCCGTCGGGGCGGCGGCGAATGCACCATGAGGGGACGAACATGGTTCGATCGAGTTTGTTATTGGCAGTCGCGACGCTTGCTGTCGCTTCCACCGCCGCCGAGGCGCGCGACGGCTGTGGACGCGGTCTTTATTTCGACGGTTATCGCTGCGTGCGGGAGCCTTACTACGGGCCGCCGCCCGGCCGTTACTATGGGCCGCCGCCGGAACGCTATTACGGCCCGCCGCGGGACGAAGGCCCAGTCTTGCGCTTCGATTTCGGTGGCGGTCGCGACGATCGGCGCTATGCGCCGCCGGTGCGCGGTCGAAACGGCAGCCTGAGCTGTCCGCAGCGCAACTACACGATCCAGGACGGGCTATGTAAGCCCTATACCGGCCGCTAACAGCGGTGGGCGATCTATAGCGGCTGTAAACTTATCAATCGCTTGCCCAAATTCTCGCCGCGATACAGTTCCGCGATCGCGCCGGGCGCGTGTTCGATGCCATCGAGGATATCCTCGCGGTAGCGCAGTTTGCCTTCGCGCACCCACGTCGCCAGCCGCGTCACCGCTTCCTCGTAGCGGTGCGCGTAATCGAACACCAGAAATCCGCTCATGCGCGCACGCTTGACCAGCATGTGGCGCTCGACGCGCGGGCCCATTGGCGGCGGATCCCACGATGACACCGAGGCGGTGCCGCAAATGACGATGCGGGCGCCGACCGCGAGTTGCGCCAGCACCGCGTCGCTGATCGCGCCGGCGGTATTGTCGAAATAGACATCGATGCCGCGCGGGCAGGCGGCTTTTAGCGCAGCAGCAACGTCGCCGGCCTTGTAGTCGATCGCGTCGTCGTAACCGAAGTGGTCGCGGCAAAGTTTCACCTTGGTCGCGCCGCCGGAGATGCCGACCGTGCGGCAGCCCATCAGTTTCGCAATCTGCCCGACCGCCGAGCCGACCGAGCCGGCGGCGGTCGAGACCACCACCGTGTCGCCGGGGCGCGGCAGGCCAAGCTCAAGCAGCGCGAAATAAGCGGTGACGCCATTGAGGCCCAGGACGCCGAGCGACAATGATAGCGGCAAATCTTTCTCCATCACCTTGCGGGTGACATTGCTGCCGTCCGACACCGCGTAATGCTGCCAGCCCAGCATGCCCATCACTTTGTCGCCTTCGCTGAAGCCGGGATGGCGCGAAGCAACGACGGAGCCGGCGGAGAACGAACGCATCGTTTCGCCGATGCCGACCGGCGTCGCATAGTTGGCGACGGCCGAGACCCAGCCGCGCATGGCGGGTTCAACGGAGAGGAATTCGTTGCGCACCAGGAATTGCCGGTCCCGCAATTCCGGCAGCGCCGTCTCGACGATCTCGAAATGCTCCGCCTGCGGGATGCCGGAAGGCCGCGATTTTAAAATGACCTGGCGATTGATAGGCATGGCCGCATTCCGCGTTAGAGCCCTTCGACGCTGACCAGCCGCGCCGACGAACAGGCATCGCGGATGTGCTTGAGACCTTGATAGGTGGGGCCGTTGTAGAATGTTTCCCACGCGGCGACATTGGGAAATTCCAGCAGCACGATGCGGCGCGGCGTCCAGTCGCCTTCGTACACCTTATGTGCGCCGCCGCGCGCCAGATATTTGCAGCCGACCGCTTCCAGCGCCGGTTTCACGCCGTTCATGAATTCCTGATACTTCGCCGGGTCGCGGATATCGACGTCGAATATGACGTAGGCGCTCATTGGTATTTCCTTTGGTTCGCTAGATTGCGGTGGCCGGCCTCGCCAGCTCCGACTTCTCCCGCGGCACATAATCGCCGCCGCCGAGTTTGCCGGTGAGCTTGCCATCGCGCACGACAAACTTGCCGCGCACCATTGTGCTGACCGGCCAGCCTTTCACTTCGATGCCTTCATAGGGCGTGTAGTCGGTGCCGCCGTGCATCAGCTTTTGCGAGATCGTCTCTTTGCGCTTGGGGTCCCACAGCGCGATGTCGGCGTCCGAGCCGACCGCGATGGTGCCTTTTTTCGGATAAAGCCCATAGGTCTTGGCGTGATTGGTCGATGTCAGCGCGACGAATTCGTTCAACGTCAGCCGGCCTTTGCTGACGCCTTCGGAAAACAGAATCGGCAGTCGCGTCTCGACGCCGGGAATGCCGTTCGGCACCCAGCGGAAACTGGTCTTGCCCTTCGGTGCCAGCTTGCCCTGCGGGTCGTCGTAGCGGAACGGGCAGTGGTCGGACGAGAACAGCGAGAAGATGCCTTGCTGCAAACCTTCCCAGCACGCCACCTGGCTTGCCTTGTCGCGCGGCGGCGGCGAACAGACATATTTCGCGCCTTCCATGTTCAGCCCGTCCATGTCCTTCTCGGTCAGCATCAGATATTGCGGGCAGGTCTCGCCGTAGATCGTCAAGCCGCGCGACCGCGCCCGCGCGATCTCGTCCATCGCCTCGCGGTTCGACACATGCACGATCATGATCGGCACGTCGATCAGTTCGGCGAGTGAGATAGCGCGGTGCGTCGCCTCGCGCTCGACGGCGATCGGCCGCGACGTGCCGTGATATTTCGTCTCGGTCTTGCCGGCCTGTTCGAGTCGATCGGTGAGAAAGCGGATGGCGTCGTAATTCTCCGCGTGCACCATCACCATGGCGCCTGTCTCGCGCGCCACGCTCATGACTTTCAGCATTTCCATATCGGAGAGTGCAAGGCCCTCATAGGTCATGAACACCTTGAACGAGGTGTAGCCGTCGTGGACGAGGGCAGGGAGTTCCTGACCGAGCACGGCGTCGCTGGCGTCGGCGATGATGAGATGGAAGGAGACGTCGATGTAGCACTGGCCGTCGGCCTTGGCGTGATAGTCCTTCACCACCTGACGCAGGCTCTCGCCCTTCTGTTGCATGGCGAAGGGCAGCACCATCGTATTGCCGCCGAAAGCGGCCGAGCGCGTGGCGGAGGCAAAGTCGTCGGCCATGACGATACCGGGGCCGGACGGCTGGGCGATGTGCACATGGCTGTCGATGCCGCCGGGCAAAACCAGAAGGCCGGTAGCGTCGACGATCTCGGTGGCCGTGCCGAGATCGGCACCCAGCGCCGTGATCTTGCCGCCGGCAATGCCGACATCGCAGGCGAAGGTATCGGAGGCGGTCGCCACCGTGCCGCCGCGGATAATGGTATCGAAAATCATGCTGTCTCCCGTTCCGGCGGCAGTATTTCAGACTTTTGCCGCGGGTGCGATATGATCGCCTGCATCGCAGCCGGGCAGGAAACGACCATGGATGAGACCGAAACGCTGCGCGCCCGCGTCGAGGCGCTGGAGATCGCCCGCGCCCATCAGGAGCGCGTCGCCGAGGATCTCAGCGAGGCGCTGGCGGCGCAGTGGAAGCAGATCGAGGCGCTCAACCGCCAGGTGGCGCGGCTTTCCGACCAGCTCCAGGAAGCGCAGAGCGCGGGTGGGGGCGGCGAGACCCCGGACCCGCCGCCGCCGCACTACTGACGGCGGTGCCGCGCCTTTCCGGCGCATGACCGCCGCGCGCGATTGCCGCGTCAGCCCCATTTTCATTTCCCGCCAGAGACGCTAGAGCAAAATAAACAAGGGGGAACGCCGATGCTGTCCGAAGCCGATCGTAAAAAGTGCGCCGATATTCTGGAAAATGCCCAGAAGGAGCACAAGCAGGCCACGCCGTTCTCGCAGACATTCCCGGCCATCACGATCGAGGACTCTTATGCGATCTCGGCCGAGGTCGCGCGCCGCAAGATCGCCGCCGGCGCCAAGCTGATCGGCCACAAGGTCGGCCTGACCTCCAAGGCGATGCAGCGTTCCTCGATGATCGACGAGCCGGATTATGGCTACATCCTCGACGACCAGATGATTGGCGACGGCGCCAAGGTGCTGCACGCGAATTTCTGCAAGCCGCGCGTCGAGGTCGAACTGGCCTTCGTCATGGGCAAGAGGCTTGAAGGGCCGGGCGTCGGCCTCGCCGACGTGCTGCGCGCCACCGAATATGTGATCCCGGCGATCGAGATCGTTGATGCGCGGCTCGCCGATCCGCGCAAGATCGTCGACACGGTGGCCGACAACGGCGCCGCCGCCGGCATCGCGCTCGGCGGCCGTCCGGTCGGTCCGCTGGATGTCGACCTGCGCTGGGTCGGCGGCATCATGTACAAGAATTCCGAAATCGAGGAGACGGGTCTCGCCGCCGGCGTGCTCGGCCATCCGGCGCTCGGCGTTGCCTGGCTCGCCAACAAGATTTGCCAGCTTGGCCACGCGCTCGAGCCCGGCCATATCGTGCTGGCCGGTTCGTTCACCCGCGTGGTGTTCGCGCAAAAGGGCGATACCGTCCACGCCGATTACGGACCGCTCGGCGGCATCGCCATCCAGTTCATCTAGCGCCGATCGAAAAAACGAGGGGAAGAAACAATGCCGGAATTCAGGCGCAACGCGTTCAAGGCCGCCGTCAAGGCCAAGAAGCTCCAGATCGGCTTTTGGCAGTCGCTGTGCAGCAATATCGGCGCCGAGATCTGCTCGGACTCCGGCTTCGACTGGCTGCTGCTCGACACCGAGCATTCGCCGAACGAAATTCCCGACCTCTTGTCGCAATTGCAGGCGATCGAGCTGGGCACCGCGACGGCGATTGTCCGTCCAGCCTGGAACGACGCCGTGATCATCAAGCGCTGCCTCGATATCGGCGCGCAGACGCTGCTCATTCCCTATGTGCAGAATCCCGAGGAGGCGAAAGCCGCCGTCGCCGCGACGCGCTATCCGCCGCACGGCATTCGCGGCGTTTCGGTCGCTGCGCGCGCCAGCCGCTATGGCCGCGTCGCCGGTTATCTGACCAAGGCCAACGATGAAATCTGCGTGCTGGTGCAGGTCGAAACCGGCCACGCGCTGGCGCAGATCGAAGCCATTGCCAAGGTCGATGGCGTCGATGGCGTCTTCATCGGCCCGTCCGATCTGGCCGCCTCGCTCGGCCATGTCGGCAATCCGCAGCACGCCGACGTGCAGGCGGCGATGAAGAACGCGGTCGAACGGCTGACCGCGATCGGGGTGCCGGCCGGTATCCTCACCGGCAATGAGGAAGAAGCCCGCCGCTATATCGACTGGGGTTACCTTTTCGTCGCGGTGGGCTCCGATGTCGGCCTGCTCGCCAAAGGGGCGGATACGCTGGCGAAAAAGTTCAAATCGGCCTGACCGGCCCGGCTTTTTTGCTGCAAATTTTGCCAACCGGCCCCGCGTGCCTGAAGTCTAAGCAGGCGGGGCAAGCTTTCAGGTATTTGCAATTCCCAATCCATATGAAATAACAGCCCCTTAGACGCTCTTGCCAGCAGGCGAAAACTGCGG
Source organism: Rhizobium sp. Q54 (assembly GCA_945861265.1). GTDB lineage: Bacteria > Pseudomonadota > Alphaproteobacteria > Rhizobiales > Xanthobacteraceae > Pseudolabrys. The sequence continues at coordinate 25,470 of CAMAUC010000037.1, forward strand.
GATATCGAGCGCCGAGGGGAACGCCGCGTAATGAGTGCCGACATCATCCTCGAAACCGAGGGACTGACCAAAGAATTCGCCGGATTTGCCGCCGTCGGTGGGGTCGATCTGCGCGTCGCGCGCGGCAGCATCCACGCGCTCATCGGGCCGAATGGCGCGGGCAAGACCACCTGCTTCAATCTGCTGACGAAATTCTTGAGCCCGACGCGCGGCCGCATCGTCTTCAAGGGGCAGGATATTACGGCGATGCAGCCGGCCGACGTCGCCCGCCTCGGCCTGGTGCGCTCGTTCCAGATTTCCGCCGTCTTCCCGCACATGACCGTTCTGGAAAATGTCCGCATCGCCTTGCAGCGGTTGCGCGGCAATTCGATGGACTTCTGGCGCTCGCGCAGCGTTCTCGATCAATACAATAACAAAGCGATGGAACTGATCGCCGATGTCGGTCTGTCCGATTTTTCCAACTGGACCGCGGTCGAATTGCCGTACGGCCGCAAGCGCGCGCTGGAAATCGCCACCACTTTGGCGCTCGACCCGGAAATGCTGCTGCTCGACGAACCGACCGCCGGCATGGGGCATGAGGACATCGCGCGCATCGCGCAACTGATCAAGCGCGTCGCGGCCAACCGCACGGTGCTGATGGTCGAGCATAATCTCTCGGTCGTCGCCGACCTTTCGGACACCATTACCGTGCTGACCCGCGGCCGCGTGCTTGCCGAGGGCGATTACGCCACCGTGTCGAACAATCCGGACGTGCGCGAAGCCTATATGGGTGTTGGACATGCTTGACGTCACCGCCCCGCTGCTCGCGGTCAAGGAATTGCAGGCCTGGTACGGCGAGTCGCACATTCTGCACGGTGTGGATTTTGACGTCCGCGAAGGCGAGGTGGTCACGCTGCTTGGTCGCAACGGCGCAGGCAAGACCACGACGATGAAATCGATCATGGGCATTGTCGGCCAGCGCACCGGTTCGGTGCGTTTCGAGGGCAATGAACTGATCGGCAAGCAGTCGAACCAGATCGCCCGCGCCGGCATCGCGCTGTGCCCGGAAGAGCGCGGCATTTTCGCCAGCCTCAGCGTTGAGGAGAACCTGCTGCTGCCGCCGGTGATCCGGCCGGGCGGGCTGTCGCTCGACAAGATTTTCGAGCTGTTTCCCAACCTGAAGGAGCGGCTCGGCTCCAGCCAGGGCACCAAATTGTCCGGCGGCGAGCAGCAAATGCTGGCGATCGGCCGTATTTTGCGCACCGGCGCGCGGCTGCTGCTGCTCGACGAGCCGACCGAAGGTCTTGCGCCTGTCATCATCCAGCAGATCGGCAAGACTATAAGGTCGCTCAAGCAGCAGGGCTTCACGATTCTTCTGGTCGAACAGAATTTCCGTTTCGCCTCGACCGTGGCGGACCGGTATTACGTGATGGAGCACGGCCGTATCATCGACCAGTTCTCGAACTCGGAACTGGATGCCAACGTCGAGAAGTTGCACGAATATCTTGGTGTCTAGGTTTAACGCTTCACAACAAACCGGAGGAATGCATCCATGAAAAAGACTTTAGGTCTGGCGGCACTGACCGCCATGCTGCTCGGCGGCGCGGCGCATGCGCAGCAGGTTACCGTCAAGGTCGGCGTGCTCAGCGACATGTCGAGCCTTTATTCCGATATCGGCGGCGCCGGTTCGGTCGCGGCTGCCAAACTCGCCATCGCCGACTTCGCCAAGGCTAACCCGAACGTCAAGGTCGAACTGGTCTCGGGCGACCATCAGAACAAGCCGGACGTCGGTTCGCAGCTTGCCAACCAATGGTATGACGTCGACAAGGTCGACATGATCATCGATACGCCGAATTCCGGCGTGGCGCTGGCGGTCAGCCAGATCACCACCACCAAGAACAAGGTGTTCGTCGTCTCCGGCGCCGCCGCGTCCGACCTCACCGGTCCGAAGTGCAATGCCAATACCGTTCACTGGACCTACGATACCTGGATGTTGGCCAACGGCACCGGCAAGGCGATCGTGAAGACCGGCGGCGATAGCTGGTTCTTCCTCACTGCCGATTACGCTTTCGGCCATGCACTCGAACGCGACACCATGGCGGCGGTCGAAAAGAACGGCGGCAAGGTGCTCGGCAAAGTGCGCCACCCGCTTAACACCAACGACTTCTCCTCATTCTTGCTGCAGGCGCAGGCCTCGAAGGCCAAGATCGTTGGTCTTGCCAATGCCGGTGGCGACACCATCAACGCGATCAAGGCCGGCGCTGAATTCGGCCTCACCAAGGGCGGCCAGAAGTTCGCCGGCCTGCTGGTGTTCGCCTCTGACGTCAACGCGCTCGGCCTCGCTACCGCGCAGGGCCTGACGCTCACTGAGACCTGGTATTGGGATCTCAACGACGCCAACCGCGCCTGGACCAAGCGCTGGCAGGCCGAACGCAACGCGGCCGGCAAGTTCCCGACCATGGTGCAGGCCGGCGTCTATTCGGGCCTGACCCACTATCTCAAGTCGGTCGCGGCGCTCAAGAGCGGCGCCGACGGCAAGGCGGTCGTGGAGGAGATGAAGAAGCTGCCGACCGACGACGTGCTGTTCGGCAAGGGCTCGATCCGCGCCGACGGCCGCAAGGTGCATCCGGCCTATCTGCTCGAAGTGAAGGCGCCGGCCGAGTCGAAGCATCCCGGCGACTTCTACCATGTGCGCGCCACCATCCCGGCCGACGAAGCGTTCCGTCCGCTGGCGGAAGGCAACTGCCCGCTGGTCAAGGGCTAATAACCTCGAAACAAGAGGGGCGGGCCTTAGGTCCGCCCCTCGCTTCGGTAACAACGCATGTTTGAAATCTGCCTACCTGTCCTTCTCGGGGGAAAATGCATCCCCTCGGGTGCATTGTTCGGCCAGTTGTTGATCGGGCTGATCAACGGCTCATTCTATGCATTGCTCAGTCTGGGGCTGGCCGTCATTTTCGGCATGCTCAACATCATCAATTTCAGTCACGGCGCCCAATATATGCTGGGCGCGTTTGTCGCTTACCTGATGCTGCAATATTCCGGGCTCGGCTACTGGCCTGCGCTGATCATCGCGCCGCTGATCGTTGGCCTGACCGGTGTGATTATCGAGCGCGTGTTCCTGCAATGGCTGTACAAGCTCGACCATCTTTACGGCCTGCTGCTGACCTTCGGGCTGGCGCTGATCATCGAAGGCGTTGTGCGCAATCAGTACGGCTCGGCCGGCTTGCCTTACACGATGCCGGACTCGCTGCGCGGCGGTCAGAACCTCGGCTTCATGTTCCTGCCGAATTACCGCGCCTGGGTGATCGTCGCCTCGCTCGGGGTCTGCATCGGCACCTGGTTCGTGATCGAGCGCACGCGGCTTGGCGCTTATCTGCGCGCCGCGACGGAAAATCCGACTTTGGTGCGCGCCTTCGGCATCAACGTGCCGGTCATGATCACGTTGACCTACGGCTTCGGTGTCGCGCTCGCCGCTTTCGCCGGCGTGATGGCGGCTCCCATTTATAACGTCTCGCCGCAGATGGGCTCGGAACTGATTATCGTCGTGTTCGCCGTGGTGGTGATCGGCGGCATGGGCTCGATCCTCGGCGCCATCGTCACCGGCTTCGGTCTCGGCGTTGTCGAGGGCCTGACCAAGGTGTTCTTCCCTGAAGCGTCCAACACGGTGATCTTCGTTATCATGGCCATTGTCCTGCTGGTCCGCCCGGCCGGTCTGTTCGGTCGGAGGGCCTGATGGTACACGCCGCCCCGCCATCCCAGGCCGCTGCTGTCAAGCCGCCGTCCTTTCTGCGCGCCAATGCCGAGGCCATCGCCTTCGTCGTCATGGCCGCCGGTCTGATCGTCGCGCCGTTCTTCACCTATCCGCTGTTTCTGATGCAGGCGATGTGTTTTGCGCTGTTTGCCTGCGCCTTCAACCTGCTGATCGGTTATGTCGGCTTGTTGTCGTTCGGCCATGCGCTGTATTTCGGCTGGGCCAGTTATCTCGCCGCTCACGCCGCCAAGGTCTGGGGCCTGACGCCGGAACTGGCGATTCTCACCGGCACCGCGACGGCGGCAATCCTCGGCCTGGTGGCCGGTTCGCTCGCCATCCGCCGCCAGGGCATTTACTTCGCCATGATCACGCTGGCTTTGGCGCAGATGATGTTCTTCTTCGCACTGCAAATGAAATTCACCGGCGGCGAAGACGGCATTCAGGCGGTGCCGCGCGGCTATTTATTCGGGCTGATCGATCTCAAGAACGAAGCGGCGATGTATATCGTCGTGCTGTTCATCTTTCTCGGCGGGTTCCTGCTCATCTATCGCATCATCCATTCGCCGTTCGGCGAGGTGCTGAAAGCCATCCGCGAAAACGAGCCGCGCGCCATCTCGCTCGGCTACAAGACCGACCGCTACAAGCTGATCGCCTTCGTCCTGTCGGCGACCATTGCCGGCTGCGCCGGCGCCACCAAGGCCATCGTGCTGCAACTGGCCTCGCTCACCGACGTCAACTGGCCGATGTCGGGCGAGGTGGTGCTGATGTCGCTGGTCGGCGGCCTCGGCACCATCTTCGGGCCGGTGGTCGGCTCGTTCGTCATCCTGCTGATGCAGTACAAACTGTCGGTGGTCGGCGAATGGGTGCTGGTGATCCAGGGCATTATCTTCGTATCGTGCGTGCTCCTGTTCCGCCGGGGCATCGTCGGCGAGATCGCCGCCCGGTTTAAGGGCTGAATCTAAGGGCTAAGCGCCACCCGGGCCGGGCTGGCTTTTTGCGCTAGATCAAGGCGTACCGCGGGCGTCCGCGCAATTTGGTTACGGGAGTAACCAAGGAGGCGGACATGTCGGCCCAAGCAGAGCCGTTGCACGATATCGCGCATCTCGGAAACGTGGAGTTGTTCACGCCGAAGCCCGAGAAGAGCCTGTGGTATTTCCGCGACCTCCTCGGCATGGAGCCGGTGCACACCGCCGGTCAGTCGGTCTATCTGCGCGGCTATGGCGACTACGCCACGTCCACTCTCAAGCTGACCGAAGCGGCGCAAGCCGGCCCAGGCTGCATCTCCTGGCGTACCTCGAGCCCGCAGGCGCTGGAGCGCCGCGCCAAGGCGATCGAGGAGGCGGGCTTGGGCATCGGCTGGCGCAACGGCGATTTCGGCCGCGGCCGCTCGTACCGTTTCCACGATCCCGACGGCCACACGATGGAAATCTATTACGAGGAACAGAAATTCGTCGCGCCGCCGGAACTGAAATCGACCCTGAAAAACCTGCCGCAGCGATTTACCGGACGCGGCGCCGGCGTGCGCCGCATCGATCATCTGGCGCTGCTGGCCAAGGACGTGCAGGCCAACCGCAAATTCGCGCAGGAGTTGCTCGGATTCCAGTTGCGCGAGCAGGTGCGGTTCGACAACGGCAAGACCGAGATCGGCTCGTGGATGAGCCCGACCGCGATCCATCATCAGCTGGCCTATGTCGTCGACGTGAAGGGCGCGCATGCCCGCCTGCATCACTTCTCGATGTGGGTCGACAACCGCGACGACGTGATGCGCGCCGCCGATATCCTGTCGGAAAACGGCATCTTCATCGAAGCCGGTCCCTCCAAGCACAACAATTCGCAGGGCTTCTATCTCTACAGCTATGAGCCCGGCGGCAACCGCGTCGAGATTTACTCGTCGAGCTTCCTCGTCGTTGCGCCGGACTGGGAGCCGGTCACCTGGAACGAGGAAGAGCGTGGCACCGGCACCTATTGGGGCGCGACCTTGCCCGACAGCTTCATCGAATACGCCACGCCCAATGTCGAGGGCGAGGTCACCAAGGCTCCCGAGATACTCAAGGAAGCCATCGCGTCGCTGTCGTGAGACGGCGGTCGTTTTATCCAATCGTTTGAGGAGCACCGCCATGTCCCTGCCGCCCCGGATCGACGCCAAGATCGTGCGCGAAAGCATCGGTCCCTATGCCGATCCGAAAGTCCCGCTCGCCGAACGCAACGCCATCTACAGCGAGTTGCTGGGCTTCGTGCCGCCGCGCATCGAGGCGCGCATGGCGGTCACCGGCGCGCTCGATCCGGTGCTGCTCGATTTGCAGGAGAAGATGCGCGAGCACGCGATGTATCCCAAGTGCTTCGATACCAAGACTGCGCAGCTGATGCTGTTCGGCATGCTGTTGATGGACATGAGCGACGCCGCGCAGTTGCACGCGATCGCCGCCCGCCGCGCCGGCGCCAACTGGGAGGAGATGCAGGCGGTGATCAGCCTGTGCTTCCTGTTCCGCGGCTTGCCGGCGGCCAACCGCGGTGCGGAAATACTCGGTCATCTCGCCAAGAAGGAGGCAGACGCCAAGGCGACGGCGGCTTGATTGCAGCGGCCGGGCGCCACCACCGGCCGTCAGTGGTGTAGCTAGACTCTTTGAATCGCTGGCGAATCAGCTTAGACACACAGTGTTATCCACAGCTGACCGTTGTCGTCATTGTACGATTGTTCGTCGTTGCCGTTCACGCAACGATCAGGGGGTAGACGATTCGGCGCTCGCCACCGGGCTACCCTATGCAGGCTCTGCCAAGCAGACCACGCCTCGATCAGATCGCGCAGAAATGGCATGATCTCG
>CAMAUC010000038.1 GCA_945861265.1 Rhizobium sp. Q54
TCCTTCTTTTCCTTCACTTCGATCTCGGTCGCACCGCCGACGCGGATCACGGCAACGCCGCCGGCGAGCTTCGCCAGACGTTCCTGCAGCTTCTCCTTGTCGTAGTCCGAGGTGGTTTCCTCGATCTGCGCCTTGATCTGACCGACGCGCGCCTCGATGTCGGCCTTCTTGCCGGCGCCGTTGACGATCGTGGTCTTTTCCTTCTCGATCAGCACCTTCTTGGCGCGACCGAGCATGGCGACGGTGACGTTCTCGAGCTTGATGCCGAGGTCGTCGGAGATCAGCTGGCCGCCGGTGAGGATGGCGATGTCTTCCAGCATGGCCTTGCGGCGATCGCCGAAGCCCGGCGCCTTGACGGCCGCGACTTTGAGGCCGCCGCGCAGCTTGTTGACGACGAGCGTGGCGATGGCTTCGCCTTCGACGTCCTCAGCGATGATGACGAGCGGCTTGCTCGACTGCACCACGGCTTCCAGCACCGGCAGCATGGCCTGCAGGCCGGACAGCTTCTTTTCGAACAGCAGGATGTAGGCGTCGTCCAGTTCGGCCACCATCTTTTCGGAATTGGTGACGAAGTAGGGCGAGATGTAGCCGCGATCGAACTGCATGCCCTCGACGATCTCGACCTCGGTTTCCATCGCCTTGGCTTCTTCGACGGTGATGACGCCTTCGTTGCCGACCTTCTGCATCGCCTTGGCGATCATGCCGCCGATGGTGGCGTCGCCATTGGCCGAGATGGTGCCCACCTGCGCCACTTCGGCGGAGGAGGAAACCTTTTTGGCGCGCTTTTCGATGTCCTTGACGACGGCGGCGACAGCGATGTCGATGCCGCGCTTGAGATCCATCGGGTTCATGCCGGCAGCGACCGACTTGGCGCCTTCGCGCACGATCGCCTGGGCGAGCACGGTGGCGGTGGTGGTGCCGTCGCCGGCCAGATCGTTGGTGCGGGATGCTACTTCGCGCACCATCTGCGCGCCCATGTTCTCGAACTTGTCTTCAAGCTCGATTTCCTTGGCGACGGTGACGCCGTCCTTGGTGATGCGCGGCGAGCCGTAGCTCTTGTCGAGCACGACGTTGCGGCCCTTGGGGCCGAGCGTGACCTTCACCGCGTTGGCGAGGATATCGACGCCGCGCAACATGCGGTCGCGTGCGTCGCCGGCAAACTTGACGTCTTTTGCAGACATAGGGAGTAACTCCAGTTGGGTTGTTCAGTCCTCATCCTGAGGAGTTGCGCGACAGCGCAGCGTCTCGAAGGATGAGTTTTGGAATTCGTTGTCTCGTCCTTCGAGACGCGCCCTGACGGGCGCTCCTCAGGACGAGGGCCGTGACTAGGCGATCACGCCCATGATGTCGGACTCTTTCATGATCAGCAGGTCCTCGCCGTCGAGCTTGACCTCGGTGCCCGACCACTTGCCGAACAAAACGCGGTCGCCGGACTTGATATCCATCGGCGTCAGCTTGCCGTTCTCGTCGCGGCCGCCCGGGCCGACGGCGATCACTTCGCCTTCCGACGGCTTCTCCTGGGCGCTGTCGGGAATGATGATGCCGCCCTTGGTCTTTTCGAGGGCGGTGATGCGGCGGACGACGACGCGATCGTGCAGGGGACGGAATTTGGTCTTGGCCATGGGCTTCCTCGCGGCTTTTGAAAACTCGTCTATGAGACGGAAAATCTCGTTGGTGCAGCCTCTTAGCACTCTTTAACGGAGAGTGCTAATTATGCGTGGGGAGATATTGCCTTAACGGTTAGGTGTCAAGCTTGGGCGGTGACTGCGCCGCCGGCCGTAATGCTGGCGTAAAGGCCGGTCAGGAGACCCCTCGCGGGCGGGCGCTTGCGCGGCCTGCCAATGAATCTCAATGTTTGCTGGAAACGCGCCGCAGGAGCCCGAATGATCCGCCGTCAACGTCCCGCACTGCCGAAAGTCGCGGCAATGGCAATGCTCGCGCTGGGGCTTGGATTAGGCCTTGCCGGCTGCGCCACCACCAGTGAGCCGGTCGAGCCGCCGCCGCCGCCGGTCGCGCAGACCTTGCCGCCGTCATTCCCGCCGCAGGACCTGGTCGGCAGCTATGGCCTGGCCGCCTATCACAAGCCCGAGGACCGCGAGCGCACCGAAGCGGCTGCGGTCAACCAGTGCAAACAGCCTTATATCATCACCCTCGGCACCGCCGGCGGAGTCATGATGCATCTGGCCGACCAGCCGACGCCGACCGAACTGCGCGTCAAGGGCGCGCCGGGCGGCAAGAACTTCATCGGGCCGGCCGACGATCCGCCGGGCAGCGCGCAGGACCGCGAGGTGATGTCCTTCGACGGCCGCGTTCTGATCCTGCGCTTTATGGATGCGGAAGTGCATGGCCGCTACGGCTCCATGGTCTATGTCCGTTGCCCGCCCGAGGGCGTGAAAAAGCCGCGGCCCGCGGCCAAGCCGAAACCGGCGGCGAAACCGGCGGCGGCCAGGCCCGCCGCGGCGCCACGGCCGGTGCAGCCGCCGATCCAGCGGCAATAAAGGGCGAAGCGACGACCTGTTCGGCGCGGCGCGCATGAAGCGCCGCGCGCCGGCATGCTAGTGTCGGATTCGTTCCTTCACGCCGGATAATCATGCCTTCTCCCCGCGAATTCATCCTCGGACCCTGGCGCGCCGTACTGGTTCTCGGCGTCACCCAGATTCTAGCGTGGGGCTCGATCTTCTACACGCCGGTTCTGATCGTGCCGCTGATCGCTGCCGAGCGGTCCTGGTCGATGGCGTTCTCGATGGCCGGATTTTCGGTCGCGCTTCTGGCCGCCGGCCTGGTCGCGCCCTTTGTCGGGCGTTCGATCGACCGCTTTGGCGGCCATGTCGTGATGACCTGCGGCTCGCTCACCGGCGCGCTCGGCCTGGTTCTGATCGGCCATGCCGAACACCCGGTCGCCTATTTCGCGGTGTGGATCGTGCTCGGCGTGGCGATGTCGGCGAGCCTGTATGATTCCGCCTTCGGCACGCTGGGCCGCATCTTCGGCGCCGCCGCGCGGCGGCCGATCACGGCGCTGACGCTCGCCGGCGGCTTTGCCTCGACGGCCGGCTGGCCGGCGACGCACTTCCTCATTGAAGCGGCCGGCTGGCGCGGCACCTATCTGGTTTACGCAGCGCTGCTCGCACTTGTCGCCGCGCCGCTGCATGCGTTTCTATTGCCGCGCAGGCGCGCCGAAATCGCCGTGCCGAAAGCCGGCGACGTCGAGACGCCGCAAAAGCTGCTGCCGTCGCAAGGCCTGCCGTTCATTCTGGTGGCTTCCGCTTTCGCCGCTTACGCCTTTGTGCCGTCCGGTCTTTCGGCGCATCTCTTGGCAATTTTCTCGCGCACCGGCATCGACGCCGCCACCGCGGTGTGGATCGGCGCGCTGTTCGGGCCGGCGCAGGTCGGCGCGCGACTGATCGAATTTTCTTTCGGCAAGGATCTGCATCCTTTGTGGGTGGTGCGCTTCGCGCTCGCCACCTTGCTGTGCGCTTTCCTGATGCTGGCGCTTTTCGGCGTCTCGGTGCCGGCGGCGGCGGCTTTCGCGCTGATGTTCGGCGGCGCCAATGGGCTCGTCACCATCACGCGCGGCGCGGTGCCGCTGGCGCTGTTCGGCGCGCAAGGTTACGGACGGCTGATGGGGCGTCTGGCCGGCCCATTCCTGCTAGTGCAGGCGGCGGCGCCTTTGGTCATGGCCTTTGTGGTCGATCGCGCCTCGGATTTCGCGGCGCTGGCGCTGGCCTGCGGTTTTGCCGCGGTCGCTCTGATCTGCTTTGTCGTGATCCGCAGGCCGATGAGCGCATGATCCCGGAAAGCGGGAACCGGTTTTCGGATAAGATCATGCGCAAAGAAATCTAGCCGAACATCTTGTCGATGTCGCGCTGGCTGGCGTGGCCGGTGTCGCGGCCGAGCCGGGGTCCATTGAGCAGGCCGCGTTCGCGCGACGCTGACGGCGCGACGCCACGCGCCGCAGAATTGCCATCGCAGCGAGCCAGCATATCCGCCACCTGCCGCTCGATCGCCGCCAAAGTCGTCATCGCCTTGCCGATGCGCTGACCGGCAATGTCCTGGAAATTGCATGACTCATAAACGCGCAGCACGTTGTCCTGGATATCCTGCGCCAGGCCGCGCTTGTATTTGTCCTTGATCGAGGCGGAGAGCGCCTTGGCGCTGTCGTCGATGACTTCCACCGATTTGAGGATTGTCTGGGTCGCCGCTTCCATACCGTCGATCGCCGCGGCCAATTCGTCGGCGGCGCGCGCCATGTGGCGTTCATCGCCGTAGCCGATCAGATTGCCGAGGTCGCGTCGGTGACCGGCAAGGGTGTCGCTCAGCGACGCAAGATCGGCCGCGCCGTGGCTCGGCGCGCGCGGCGGGCGATCGCCGCTGGCGCGGCGATGGCCGGCATTGGCGGCGGGCATCGGCCGTTTCTCGGCCAGCATCGCTTCGACGCGGAATACCTTACGCTGCACGCAACCGTCCCCTGGAAAATTCGTCGCTAAAAGTCCCCGAGGGCACACTATTGCGTCGCCCATTAACGCTGGGTTGCTCCGAGCGCGCATCCGCAAAAAAAAGCGAGCGGAGCAAACGGGGCATTAACCATGACGCGGCGCGCTTTACCCAAAATAAACGCTACGGCGACGAACGGCGCCGCCGCGCGCGCCAATCTGGCCCGACGGCCGGTATGGTTTACCAATCGGTGTTTGTTTGGCCGTGTACTGCGCATGTCGATTTGTTTGTGAGTCATGTCATGCAGCGTTCGGTCCTGATCGGTCTTGCGGTGAGCCTGCTCGCCGGTACGGCCATAGCAAGTTTGCCCGCGAATTCCGCCATGGCGCAGCAGCCGATGACGCCGCCGATGGTACTGGTGGCGCAGCCGCAGCGGATGCAGGCGGATCTCGGCGGCGGCTTCATCGAATTTTTGTTCGGCGACAATGGCCGGCAACAGCAATATGCGCCGCCGCCACGGCAGGGCTATTATGGCGAGCCGCCGCGCGGCGCGCAGCCGGTCTATGCCAACACCGGACCGGCGGTCGGTCCGGCGGCTGGGCCGGACGCTTACCCGATCGATCCGGTTTATGATCGCCAGGAAGTCTTGTATCAGGGCCCGGAAACGCCCGGCACCGTTGTCATAGATACGCCGAAGAAATTTCTTTATCTGGTGCAGCCCGGCGGCCGGGCGCTGCGTTACGGAATCGGCGTCGGCCGGCCCGGCTTCACCTGGTCGGGCATGCACACGATCTCGTCAATGAAGGAATGGCCGGACTGGGTGCCGCCGAAGGAGATGCTCGAGCGTCAGCCTTACCTGCCGAAGTTCATGGCCGGCGGGCCGAACAATCCGCTCGGCGCGCGCGCGATGTATCTCGGCTCGACGCTGTACCGCATCCACGGCTCGAACGAGCCCTGGACCATCGGGCGCAACGTGTCGTCCGGCTGTATCCGCATGCGCAATCCGGATGTCATCGACCTCTACAGCCGCGTCAAGGTCGGCGCCAAAGTCGTCGTTCTCTAGTGCCGAGGACGTTGTTAAGCGTCGCCGCCAGCATCGCCGCCGCCGAAATCGCCGCCTGAATCGGCCAGATCGACGCCGCCGTCATCATCATTGCCGCTATTGAACAGACCGGCGCGACCGCTGCCGCCAATATCGTTCAATCCCGCATCGCGCGACAGGTCGCCACCAGCCGCGTTGCTGTCCCACGGTGAAGCTGAGGAAGGCGAATTGTCGCGCGTGTCGCCGAAGGCGCTGCCGCCGTGTTGGCCGCCGAACAGCGAGCCGATCGAATTGAACAGCATGGCGCCGCCGATGACGCCGGCCGCCGTCGCCGCCGCGGTGCCGAGGAACGACCCGCCAAAGCCCGGAGTTTGCGAGGACGCTGCTGGCGCCGCGGGCTGTCCCTGCGGCGGCAATGCACCACCCGTATTCCAGCGGTTGTCGCTTGCGGCGGGGCGCACGCTCGGCACGGAGCCGCGACCACCGCCCAATGCATTGCGCATCGTGTCGAGGAAGCCGCCGCCGGCCGGCGCAGTGTCGCTTTCGCCGCTGAGTTCGCGAATGCGGGCATCGGCGCGCTTGAGCGCCTCGTCCTGCACCAGCACTGTCTGCACCAGCGCGTAGAGCGCGTTGGGGGCGCGGCGCGCGCCGTCGGCAATCGCGCGTTCAGCGTCCGCGTCGCGCGGCGAGCTTTCCAGCCGCGCCAGACGGTCGAACAGATCGCTCACCAGTTGGCGTTCCTGCGGGGTCATTGGCATCCTCCCAAAAGTCGCAAAACAGCGCAGCGCTTTATCTAGGCACCTTCGCCGGCTTCGCCAGTGGGCTCTACCAATGCGACGCCGTGCGCGGCCAGCACATGCAGGTAAGCATCCGAATTAAAGTAGGCGAATTCGTGCTCACGCAAGGTCGTCAGCGGATCGAGGCCTTGTAGAGCGGTATCGACCAAGCCGGGATGACACATGATCAGGCCGCCATCCGGCAGGCCCTTGAGAAAACGCGGGAAAATCCTGCCGAAATTGGCTTTGGCCTTAAAGCTGTAAGCGCCGGCAAAGGCCGGATTGGTGGCAAGGCCGAGCCGCTCCGCCTTGCCGCGAAATCCCATGCTGAGAATATCGAGCACCAGGCCTTTTGAATCGTGCAGCGGCCGCGCCCCGCGCGGCCTGCCACATTGCCGCACCCAGGCGTTGGGCGCGGTCTCGATCGCGACCTTGAGGAAGGCGTCGCGCACCTGCGGCAGCAATTGCACATGCTGGTGGCCGTCGAGGAAATCGGGCAGGCGGCCGAAGGTTTCGAGAAAGGCGCGCACTTGCGTGGCGATCTCGATGGTCAGCAGATCTGGGTTTAGGCGCCGGGTCATGCTAAGGCGCATCAATTCCGGGTGCGGCAAAAACCGGCCATTGCGCGCCGGCGCAAAGCCGTCGCTCATCGGCGCGAATGGCGCGGTCAGCGTGAGGTGCAGGCCGATGGCGGCGCGCTGTTCGCCGACGTTGAGATCGGCGAGCGCGCGCGCTTCGCCATCGCCCAGATACGCCGCCGGCATCATGACCGACGTCGCGTTGATGCGTTTCCGCACGATCAACTGCCGGATGGCGCTATTGACGCCCGGCGCCATGCCGTAATCGTCGGCGCACAGCCAGATGCGGCGGTTGGGATGATGCGAAATGGCGGTTTACTCCGCCGCGCGCGCGGGCGACGGCCGCGCTTTGCCGCCCTCTTTGGCAGGTTCGTCGGCGGCCTTTAGCGTGTGTTCCGCGACGAAATAGACCGGCCGGCCTTTGATCTCGGACAGGAGCTTGCCGATATATTCGCCGAGCACGCCGATCATCATCAACTGCACGCCGCCCAGCACCATTAGCCCGACCACCAGCGACGGATAGCCCGGTACATCCTCGCCGAACAGCACCGTCTCCATGACGATCCAGGCGCCGAACAACAGCGCCGACGCCGCCATGACGACGCCGAGCAGGCTAGCGACGCGCAGCGGCGCCACCGAGAACGAAGTCAGCGCCTCGACCGACAGGCCGACAAGCGACCAGACATTCCAGGTCGTCACGCCGTGCTCGCGCTCGGCCGGTTCGTAATCGACACGCACCTGGCGAAAGCCGATCCAGCTCGACAGGCCCTTGAAGAAGCGGTTGCGCTCCGGCATCTGCCGCAGCGCATTGGCCGCGCGCGGCGACAGCAAACGGAAGTCGCCGGCGTCTTCCGGAATTTTCAGGCGCGCCCGCCAGTTCAGCAGCCAGTAGAACCAGTGCACGCCGGTGCGCCGCAGCCACGGCTCGTTCTCGCGATGCGCCTTGGCGGTGTAGACCACGTCGTAGCCGTCATCGAGCCAGCGCGACACCAAAGTCTCGATCAGGCTGGGCGGGTGCTGGCCGTCGCCGTCCATGAACAGGATGGCGCCGAGCCGGGCATGGTCGAGGCCGGCGAGCAGCGCCGCTTCCTTGCCGAAATTGCGCGACAGCGTCACCACCTGGACGTCGAGCGGCATCGCCGGCAGCGCATTGGCAGTCTGGCTGGTGGCGTCGCTTGAGCCGTCATCGACATAGACGACCTCGACGGCGAGGTTGTGCTTGCTGTGAAGAAACCGCGCCACCTCGGCGATGCGCTCGTGCAGGCTGGGCAGGCCCTTGGCCTCGTTGAACACCGGCACGACAATCGACAGGCCTTCGTCCGGCCGCGCTTTGGCGGCCCGGACGGGCGATTTGGTGGTTTTTGCCGGCAATTTCGTCAACTTAAGGATTCCTCTTTCAAGCCGCGATCTATACCGCAACGTGGTGTCTCTGTCGCGTCCCGGGAAGGGGCTGGATCGCAGCCGGAAGATCCAGCAGTAGCGCCCGGTCCGGAAACGGCCGCCGGATTTCGGGTAGGATCGTGCGCCAACTTAGTGCTATGGAAGCCGGATGATCGCGGCGTCCATTAAGAGCGTATTCAACCGGCTGAGCGTTGCCTGGCACGAGCGCGCCATCGCGCTCAAGGCGATCAGTTTCGCCCTCGTCGGCGTGGTCAATACGGCGATCGATTTCAGCGTTTTCTGGACGGTCGTCGAGTTTCTGCGCTGGCCCTTGGTGCCGTCCAATGTGCTGGCCTGGCTGGTGGCGGTGTCGTTTTCATACGGGATGAACACCTTCATCACGTTCGGGCCGGAATCGGGCCGTATCCTGCGCTGGCGCGATTATGCGACCTTCGCCGCCTCCGGCATCGCCGGCATGATCTGCTCGACCGCCACTCTGTTCGCGCTGTCCTATGTCCTGCCGGTGGTGGTAGCGAAGCTTATATCCATTCTGGTGAGCTTCGTGATCAACTTCTCGCTGTCGCATTTCGTCGTGTTCCGCAAGCGCGCGCAATAGCGACACCGCCCTTACAATCCGGCTGGCCGCCGGGTTATCATGGCAATGGCCGCCCATCCGGACGACCGTCACCCTCCACTTTGTGAAACTCCCTTGCCCCGAAAATCGATTGGCGCCGGCGCCGCGCTCATTCTGGCCGCCGGCTTTCTCACCTTGTTCATCGGTGGCGGCGCGCGCTTCGCCGTCGGTCTGACGCTCAAGCCGATCGTCGACGATCTCGGCTGGGCACGTGGCGAACTCGGACTTGCCGTCGCCTTGTTCCAGGTGGTGTCGGCGTCGGCGATGTTCGCAGCCGGTTATCTTGCCGATCGCACCGGCCCGCGGCTGGTGCTGGCCGGCGGCCTTGTCGTCAGCGCGATCGGCATCGGCCTGATGAGCGTGATGATGGCGCCGTGGCATGCGCTGGTGCTCTACGGCCTGATCTTTGCGCTCGGCAACGGCGCGGCGTCGCTCATCCCGGTCAGCGTCATGGTCACGCGCGCCTTTCCCGACCGCACCGGAATCGCCAATGCGGTCGCCACGGCGGGCATGAGCGCCGGCCAGCTGGTAATGATCGCCGGACTGGCGGCGCTGCTGCTGACGGTCGGCTGGCGCTCGATCTACGGGCTGCTCGGCGTCCTTCATCTTGCTTTGGTGCCGCTGCTGATCTTCGGCATTCCGAAAACAACGGCGGCGCAGTCGAAGGCGGCGCGTCCGGTCGATGGCATGGGCATTGCCGCGGCGGCGCGCACGCGGCGGTTCTGGCTGTTGCTGGCGGTCTACGCGATTTGCGGTTTCGACGACTTCTTCGTCGGCACCCATGTGGTCGCCTTCGCGCAGGATCGCGGCGTCGACGCTTATCTCGCCGGCAATCTGCTGGCGATGATGGGTCTCACCGGGCTCATCGGCGTGGTCGTCGCCGGCGCCTACAGCGACCGCTCCGGCCCGTTGTGGCCGACGGCGATTTCCTTCGGCGCGCGGGTCGCTGTGTTTGGGCTGGTGATGGTCGATCAGTCGGCGCTCTCGGTCGCCGTGTTCGCGCTGGTGTTCGGTGCGACCTTCATGGTGACGGCGCCTTTGACGGCCGTGTTCGTGTCGCAGAGCTTCGGCACGCGCCATCTCGGCGCGCTCACCGGACTGATCACCATGGTGCATCATGTCGCCGGCGGCTTAGGGGCCTATCTCGGCGCCGCCGTGTTCGACGGCACCGGCACATACGACATCGCCTTTGCGATCATGCTCGGTGCATCGGTGCTGGCCGTGGCGTTGAGCGCGATGTTGCGCCAACCCGCCACACGCGCGGCCTAGAGCGTTTCCAGGCGAAGTGGGAACCGGTTCGCCGTCTGGAAACGCGACAAAGCGAAGACTAGAGCCCCGCTTCAAGCTTGGCGAAAAGCGGGTTGTCCTTCGAGAACACGTAGTCGAGATCGGCCACCGCGACCGCTTCGGCGCCGTGCTCGCGCAGGTAACTGGTCAGCGCATAAACCTGCGCCGGCGGGCAGTGCAGCGTCAGCATGCCGGACGAAGTCGGCCCGCCGAACGGCGTGGCGACGCCAAATTTTTCCTTGGCGCTATCAACCAACCGAGCATCGCAGGCGGCGAAGCGGGCGCGTACTTCGCGGAACGATTTGGCCCGCCCCTGCGCGGCGATGCGGTCGAGAATGACGCGCGCCGTCTCGCGGCAGCCGGCGTCCCAATTGGCGCGGCGCGACGCGACCAGATTGGCCTGCGAGCGCAGGATGACGCCGTCCTCGACGATTTTGAGACCATTGGCCGACAAGGTCGCGCCGGTGGTGGTGATGTCGACGATCAGTTCGGCCGAGCCCGAAGCCGGCGCGCCTTCGGTGGCGCCGGCGCTCTCGACGATGCGATAGTCGATGACGCCGTGCTTGGCGAAGAAGTCGCGCGTCAGGTTGATGTATTTCGTCGCCACCCGCATGCGGCGGCCGTGCGTGTGGCGGAACGCGGTGGCGACGTCGTCGATGTCGGCCATGGTGCGCACGTCGATCCAGGCTTGCGGCACCGCGACGACGACGGTGGCAAAGCCGAAGCCCAAACCTTCCAGCAGCACGACGCGGTCATCCGCATCCGGCAACTGCTCGCGGACAAGATCCTCGCCGGTCACGCCCATATGCACCGCGCCGGCGCCAAGCTGCGCGGTGATTTCCGACGCCGACAAGTATGCGACTTCGATCGTGTCGAGCCCGACGACGGCGCCGCGATAGTCGCGCGCGCCGCGCGGCTTGACCAGTGTCAGCCCGGAACGCGCGAAGAAGGCTTCGGCATTTTCCTGCAGACGGCCCTTCGCCGGCACGGCCAGAACAAGCTTCTGCGTCATGACGCGGCTCCATAAGCGGCCAGCCGCTCGATCCAGACCGCGAAGCCAACCGCCGCGATCGGCTCTGCGCTGCCGAGCCGCGTCAGCAAGCCGTCATAGCGCCCGCCGGCGACCAGCGGATCGCCGGTGCGCGTCGGGTCGGTCAATTCAAAGACGAAGCCGGTGTAATAGTCGAAGCCGCGGCCGAAGGCGGTCGAGAATTTTATGCGCTTGAGATCGATGTCGCGCGCGGCGAGAAATCCGTTGCGGCTTTCGAACAGATCGAGCGCGGGCCCCAGTTCGCTGACCAGATTGGCGTCGGCGGCGAGCGTGCGCAATTCGGCGGCGGACTCATCGGGATCGCCGCCAATGGCGAGGAAGCGTTCGATCAGCCCGCGCACGTCGCGCGGCAATTTGGTGGAAGCGCCGAGCGCGGACTGTTCGAGAAAGCGGTCGGCGATCTCGGCGACCGAACGGCCGCCGACGGCATTGATGCCGGCTATCGATAGCAAATCTGTGACCAAAGCGTGCGCGCCTTTCGGGTCGGAACCGGCGAGCGCCGCCAGCACGCCCTGATACTCGGGGCGCGCATTATTGCCCCCTAACATCAGCCGTTCGAGATCGAGCGCCAGATTGGTCTTGCGGTTGAAGTCCTTCACCAAGCGCCGCTTCCAGGCCGGCGCCAGTTCGAGGCCCGCGATCAGCGCGGCAAACAGCGCGACGTCACCGGTGCGGATGTCGGGTTGCGCAAGGCCATAGCCGGCGGTGGCTTCCAGCCCGAGCGCCAGCATCTCGGCATCGGCCGCGGCGCGGTCGGGCCGGCCAAAGGATTCGATGCCGGCTTGCAGGAATTCGGCCGGCTGGTCATCGCGATGGCGGAAGACCGGGCCGAGATAGCAAAAGCCGGCGGCCTTTCCGGCGAGTGGCGAGGCGAGATAATCGCGCGACACCGGAATGGTCAGATCGGGCCGCAGGCACAGCTCGGCGCCGCCCGGCGCGGCGGTCAGGTACATGCGCTTGCGGATGTCCTCGCCGGACAGATCGAGAAACGGCTCGGCCGGCTGCAGGATGGCGGGCGTCACGCGGCCATAGCCGGCGCGCTCGTAAGATGCGACCAGCGCCTCCGCGCGCGCATCCGGCCCGCCGGAGCGTTTTCCAGAATTGTTCAGTGTCGCGTCCATTGCCGTCCCAATTTCCCGGGGCCTCGTCGGGGGCCTTTAGCACGTCAGGTTTAAGGTTTCGACGTCCAATAACTTCCGCCATTACCCGGCTGGTCAGGCAAACATCTGACATCGTTAATGAAATTCGTCCGGCCGGCTGGACGCGGAAATTATTGCACCGCAAGGTAGAGGCCCGCCCGGTACTATTGTCCTGAGGGTAATGAATTTTCAACTTAACCGGCGTTGAGTAGGTATCGGCGAGGTCAAACCGATAACTTACACAGTGTCACGCGCGGCGGTGAAGGCCTTTTACGAGGCCTATGCCAGCCATGATACGGCCCGCCTGGCCCCATTGCTGCACGACGATATCGAATGGACCATTAGCGGGCCGGTCGAGGTGCTGGCCTGGTGCGGCAAACGGCGCGGCAAGGCGGCAGTCATCGATCTCGTCGACCGGCTGATTCCGAGCCTGTTTCGCGTCGTCACCCTGGCGCAGGAAGCGGTGCTGATCGATGGCGACCGCGCCGCGACGCTCAACCGGATGTCGGCGCGCCGCTGCGCCGACGGCCGTGTCATCAGCTACCGGCTGGCGCATTTCATGCGCTTCAAGGACGACCAGGTCATTTCGAACCTTTCGCTGATCGACAGTTTCGACGCGGTAGAGCAGATGCTCGGCCATTCGCTTTCCGTCCACGATGCCGCCCGGTCGAGCGATCTTGTCGCCGTCTGAGGCCGAAGAAAAATCCGGGAGTTGAAAAATGGATGAAAAGAAACCGGTGTCGCGTTCGGTCGTTGAAGCGTTCTATCGGGCCTTCGATACGCGCGATGGCGACAAGATCGCCGAATTTCTCCACGACGATGTCGAATGGAGCGTCTACGGTCCCGTCGAAATCATGCAGGTCTGCGGCCACTGGCAAGGCAAAGCCGCCGTGATCGACCGGTTTGCCCGCGTGGTGCCGAAAATCATCGATTTCAAGCGTCTCGAGCGCGAATGTCTGCTGGTCGACGGCGATCAAAGCGCCATGATGGGCCGCGTTACCAGCCGGCACCGCGTCACCGGCCGGACCATCAGTCACCGCACCACCCACTTCGTGCGTTTTTGCGATGACAAGGTCATTTCGGTTCGCGTGATTAGCGACAGTCTGGATGCGGCCGAACAATTCGCCGGCCATCGCATCGATCTGGGCGAAGCCACCGACAGCCCCGATCTGGTGGCGGTCTAGGCCGGCAGCCGCTCCGGCGCGGGCGCGTTGCTGTTCTGCGCCTCGTTCTGAATTTCAATCTGCTCTTTGATGGCGCTCGGCTCGACGGCCGGCGCTGGCGGCGCAATGGCCTCGGGCCGGCCCGAGGTCACCGTCACCTCGACCGTCATGCCTAGATAATCCGACGGCGTCGCCGTGAAGGTGCCGGAGATCGGAACAGCCTGCGACGGATCGCGCGTCACCGCGACGCGGATGAGATTGTCGCCGGCGATCAATCCATTGGTCGGGTCGTATTCGACCCAGCCGGCGCCGGGCAGATAGACATCGGCCCAGGCATGCGTCGCACCGGCGCCCTGGATGCCGCCCTGCGCGCCGTCGAGCGCCGGATCGTACAGATAGCCGGTGATGAAGCGGGCGCCGAAGCCGAGGCTGCGCACCGCCTCGATGAACAGCAGCGCGAAATCGCGGCAGGTGCCGCTCATCTTTTCGAGCGTTTCGATCGGCGACTGCGTGCCTTCCTCGTAGCGCGCATTATAGGTGAACTCGTTCTTGATCGCCGAATTCAGCTTCGCCAGAAGATCGTAGGTCGGCATTGGATCGCCGGGGAAGAAACGCTTGGCCCAGGCATCGACCAGTCCGTGCGGGTCAGGATAATGCCGTTCCACCAGCCGTCCAAGGTCGCTGCGGTCGCTGGCCGAATAGACGAAGGGATAGTTCTGCGCTTCCGGCGCGATCGACACCGCCAGCCGCGGCAGGCCGTAGCTCTCCAGATGCAGGATGCTCTCGATATAGAGTTCGGTCGCGGTCTGGTTGAATTCGACCAGCGCCACCGAGTTGCCGAACACGTCATGCATCCAGCGCGTTGCGCCCGGCGGCGACAAGGTCAGCTCGGCATCGACCAGCCGCAGATCGTGGCTGTCGCGCGGGCGGATCATGAGACGGTGCGGCCCGAAGGCGGCCGGCTGCGCATAATTGTAGCGGGTCGCGTGACGGACCGTGAAATATCTCATGGGGCAACCGGGCGTTTAAAAGGATTAATCTTCGGAGTTCGGATCAACATCGCAATTCGGTTTTGGTTCAATCGACTTTACCCCATCGGGCGATTCTGCCCCACCGGTTTTATCGTCCGCTGGCGCCGTCGGCGGCGTTTGCACCCGCAACGGCTTGATGCGGCTGCCGGTCTGGCGCTGCATGGTTTGTGAAATTGGATATGGCCAGCGATCTTCCATCACCCCGAACTCTTTTTTTCTGATTTTTGTCCGCAACAGAAAAACGCGACGGGACCGATAAGGTTCCATCTTGTAGGTCCAAACAGCGATTCTGAGGTGGTAGCCGGCGCGGCTTAAGGCTTTTTGTGGCGCGCCAGAAGTTTGGCCACCGCCGCGACAAGGTCGGTTTCCGGCACCGAAAACTGCGCTTCCGCCTGCTTCTTCAGGTAGTCGTCGCGCTCGGTGGACAGGCCGGCGATTTCGGCGCCGACGATCAGGTCCTTGATCAGCACCTCGCCACGCGCTTTTTCGTCACTGCCCTGCATGATGACGCAAGGCGAGCCGCGCTTGTCGGCATATTTGAGCTGATTGCCCATATTCTTGGGATTGCCGAGATACAGCTCGGCGCGGATGCCGGCATTACGAAGCTGTGTGACGAAACGCTGATAGTCGGCGGTGCGGTCGCGGTCGAAAATCGTGACGACCACCGGGCCGGGCTCCGGCTTGGTGTTGAGCTTGCCGAGCGCGGTGAGCGCCGCCTGCAAACGCGAGACGCCGATGGAGAAACCTGTCGCCGGCACCGGCTCGCCACGAAAGCGCGACACGAGGCCGTCATAGCGCCCGCCGCCGCCGACCGAGCCGAAACGCACCGGCCGGCCTTTGTCGTCATTGATCTCGAAGGTCAGTTCGACCTCGTAAACCGGGCCGGTGTAATATTCGAGCCCGCGCACGACGGAGGGGTCGATCTTGATACGGTCTTCGTATCCACCGGCTTTAAAGTAAGTGGTCATTTCCTCTAATTCTTTAAGGCCGGTGGTGCCGATTAGCGATTTTTCAATTTGGGAGAGTTGCTTTTCGAGACCGCTATGATCTTCGTTGCCGCCAGAATCCACCCTCACCAAAGTGGTGAAATAATCCATGACGTGAGCGATTTGCGGCTCCGTCAAATCAGCGCCTTTGGTAAAATCTCCACTTTCATCTTTTCTACCGGCGCCTAGAAGCTTCTTAACTTCGTCCAGAGAGAATTTGTCAGCTTTGTCGATCGCTCGAAGCACCGCGAGATGTTTTTCACTTGGTATCGACGCAGCGTCCATCATCCCATCCAGCACCTTGCGGTTATTCACCTTCACCACATAGCTGCCGCGCGGAATGCCGAGCGCTTCCATCGTATCAGCCGCGAGCATGCACATTTCGGCATCGGCGGCCATGGTCGGCGCGCCGATCGAGTCGGCATCGAACTGCATGAACTGGCGGAAGCGGCCGGGGCCGGGCTTTTCGTTGCGGAACACCCAGCCGAAGCGATAGCTGCGATAGGGCAGCACGAATTTCTCGGTGCCGTAATTCTCCGCCACATGGCGCGCCAAAGGCGCGGTCAAATCGTAGCGCAGGCTCAGCCACTGCTCGTCGTCGTCCTGGAACGAGAACACGCCTTCGTTCGGCCGGTCCTGGTCGGGCAGGAATTTGCCGAGCGCGTCGGTGTATTCGATCGCCGGCGTCTCCACCGGATCGAAGCCGTATCGCTCGAACACCGTGCGGATTGTCTCGACCATGGTGCGCGTGGCGGCGATCTCGGCGGGGCCGCGGTCGGCCAGGCCGCGCGGCAGGCGGGCCTTGAGTTTCTGCGGCTTTTTGCTGGGAGAATCGGCCATTTGCGCTCAGGAAACGAGGGGGTATGGCCGGTTGGTAGCAGCGCCGCTGCGAAGCGGCAACCCACCCGCTATGGTGCCGCCTCTACCGCCCGCCGGACAGCGATTTGCGGTCGCTCTTGACGCCGTCATTGAGCACGACACTCAGCAGCGCGCTGTTGACCTTGATGCGGCCGTTATATTCGACCAGGCCGAGGCGGCGAAATTTGTTCATGAAAAAGCTGACGCGCGAGCGCGTGGTGCCGATCATCTCGGCCAGGGTCTCCTGGCTGATCTTGGCCAGCACCGGCTCCGGCTTGCCCTCCTTGCCGAAATTGGCCAGTAGCAGCAGCGTGCGGGCCAGCCGCTTCTCCGACGAATTGAACAGCTGATCGACCAGGTCCTCTTCGATCCGGCTGTTGCGATGCACGAGATGGGCGATGAAAATCTCGGCGAATTTTGGCTCGTCATGCAATTCAGCGAGCATGGTGGTCTTGTCGATGCGCATCGCCGCGCAGTCGGTCATCGCGGTCACGGTGGCCATGCGCAGCGGCTGGCCGTTCAGGCAGCCTTCGCCGAAGAAGTCGCCGGCGTCGACGATCGACAGGACAGCTTCCTTGCCGCTCTCGGCGGTGACGGTGATTTTGATTTTGCCCTTTTGCAGGAAGTAGATCGCATCGGCCACATCGCCCTGCGCGTAGATTTCGGCGCCGGCGCGGAAATGCAAATTGGCTTTGCCGGTTCCTGGCTTGGCCAGGAAAACCTTGGCATCGAAGGTTTCAGCTATTGGCGGCTTTCTCATCGGCTTCGTCCCTCTGAGCCGTGCGCCCATCTCCGTCTAATTGCTTGCTGACGTAATATACCACACTATGTCTGGTAGAAGACATAAATCGTCAACCTCCGCGCGAAGTTTCGTTCGCAACCGGTGGAAGGCCTGCGATAAGCAATCGGCGACACTCGGATAGACAACGCTTATGCGGTTGTCCGGTTCAAACCGCCCGGTTTCGCTGCTACGGTGACGTGACGAAATTTGTATGCCGGCCGCCGCCGGCGCAAAGCCGGCATTCAAAATGCCGGTAGAGGTTGGAGAATACCAATGGCGTTGCCCCGCGAGAGCGCTTCAGCGAGCGTTCCGAACGATCTCGAGCCGTTCTGGATGCCCTTCACGTCCAACCGCGCCTTCAAGGCGCGGCCGCGATTGCTCTCTGGCGCCAAGGACATGCACTACTTCACGCCGGACGGCCGCAAGATTCTCGATGCCTCGGCCGGCCTGTGGTGCACCAATGCCGGGCATAACCGCGCGCCCATCGTCGCCGCCATTCAGAAGCAGGCGGCAGAAATGGATTTCTCGCCGACCTTCCAGTTCGGCCATCCGAAGGCATTTGAACTCGCCTCCCGCATTGCCCAGCTGGCGCCGGGCGATCTGGATCATGTCTTTTTTTGCAATTCAGGTTCCGAGGCGGTCGACACCGCGCTCAAGATCGCGCTCGCCTATCACGCGGTGCGCGGCAATGCGTCGCGGGTGAGGCTGATCGGCCGCGAGCGCGGCTATCACGGCGTCGGCTTCGGCGGCATCTCGGTCGGCGGCATGGTCGCCAACCGCAAGCAGTTCGGCGTGGCTTTGGCCGGCGCCGACCATCTGCAGACGACCTATAACCGCGCCGAGCAGGCCTACTCGGTCGGCGAGCCGGAATGGGGCGCGCATCTCGCCGACGAACTCGACCGGCTGGTGGCGCTGCACGACGCCTCGACCATCGCCGCCGTCATCGTCGAGCCGGTGTCCGGTTCGACCGCGGTGCTGCCGCCGCCGAAGGGCTATCTCAAGCGCCTGCGCCAGATCTGCGACAAGCATGGCATCCTGTTGATCTTCGACGAGGTCATCACCGGCTATGGCCGCCTCGGTCATGCCTTCGCCGCCGAGCGTTACGACGTGGTGCCGGACATGATTACGTTTGCCAAAGGCATCACCTCCGGCTCGGTGCCGATGGGCGGCGTCATCGCCCGCAAGGGCATTCACGACGCTTTCATGAAAGGCCCCGACCACGTCATCGAATTGTTCCACGGCTATACCTATTCGGCGCATCCGCTCGCCTGCGCCGCCGGGCTTGCCACGCTCGATCTCTATCGCGACGAGGATCTGTTCGCGCGCGCCAAGAAGATGGAGCCAATCTGGGCGCAGGCAGCGATGGGGCTCAAAGGTCTGCCGAATGTGCTCGACATCCGCACCGTCGGGCTGATGGCCGGCATCGATCTCGCCAGCAAGCCCGACGCGGTCGGCCTGCGCGGCTATCAGGCGCTGGAAAATGCCTTCCACGACCACGACATCATGTTCAGGATTTCCGGCGACGCCATCGCCATGAGCCCGCCATTGATCGTCACCGAGGCGCAGATCGGCGAAATCTTCGACAAGGTCGCGGCGGTCATCCGGCAGGTGGCGTGAGCGCCACGGTAAAGGCTTGCGCTACATCAATGTGAGCCGCCGCCGCGCCGCTAGCCTCAGTGGATGCGAAATCAACGGTTTCTCATCGTCGGCGCGCTCGTCCTGTTGCTGGTCGCCGGCCTCGGCTGGTGGCGTTACGGGCGCGGACCGCAGATCGCCGCTGCCACCGCCACGCGCGGCACCGCGGTCGAAATCGTCTATGCGACCGGCGGCGTCGAGCCGGTGCGCTGGGCCAAGGTCGCCAGCGTCATCCGCGACCGCATCGTCGAAATCTGCGACTGCGAAGGCAAGCCGGTCGCCAAAGGCGACGTGCTGGTGCGCCTCGACGACCGCGAAGTGCAGGCGCAGATGAAGGAATTGAAGGCGCGCGAGGACTTCGCCAAGCGCGAAATGTCGCGCGTCAGCGATCTGGTGACACGCGGCGCCGCCACGACCCAGGCCTATGAGCGCGCCTCGATGGACCTTCAGCAGGTGCAGGGCCTGATTGCGGTGCAGCTCGAGAAGATCGGCGACTTCACAATTCTCGCGCCGATGGATGGCGTCGTGCTGCGTCGCGACGGCGAGATCGGCGAGATCGCCGAGGCGGGGCAGATATTGTTCCGCGTCGGCGTGCCGCAGCCCTTGCAGGTGGTGGCGGAAGTCAATGAAGAGGATATCCCGCGCGTCGCGCTCAAGCAGACCGTGCTGTTCCGCACCGACGCCTTCCCGGATCGGCGGCTGGAAGGAACGGTGCGCGAGATCACGCCGATGGGCGACGTCGTTGCCAAGACCTACCGCATCAAGGTGGCGCTGCCCGACGACACGCCGCTCAAGCCGGGCATGAGCGTCGAAGCCAACATCGTCACCCGCGAACGCGCCGAAGCGTTGCTCGTCCCGGCCGACGCCGTTCGCGGCGACTCGATCTTTGTCATTGCCGGCGACCGCGTGCGCAAACGTCAGGTCAAGATCGGTATCCGCGGCACGCGTGCCGTCGAAGTGCTGGACGGGCTGAAGGAGGGCGAACGTGTCGCGTCGCCGGCGGCCACCGATCTCAAGGATGGCGCGCGCGTCCGTATCGCCGAAGCGCCATGAAGGTCCTATGAACCTTATTCTCGACATCGCCTGGACGCATGTGCGCGCCCGCGTGCGCCAGACCGGTTTCGCCGTCGCCGGCGTCGCCACCGGCGTCGGCTTTTCGATCATGATGGCGTCGTTGATGCAAGGCTCGCAGGACGACTTCACCGATCGGCTGGTGAACACGCTGCCGAACGTCACCGTGTCGGACGAGCGCCGTTCGCCGCCGCCGCAGCCGGCCGCTACCGCGTATGACGCGGCTGAAATCCACGGGCTGACGCCGGAAGCGCGCCGGCGCGGTATCAAGAACCCGCTCGCCTCCATGGCGGCGCTGGAAGCCTGGCTGCCGGGCGCGGTGGGTCCGTCGGTCAAGGTGCAGGCCATTATCCGCTACGCCAATCACGACATTGCCACCAATATCATCGGCATCGATCCGCGCCGCGAGTCGATGATTTCCGATCTGCCCAAGCAGATGCGCGGTGCCACGCTCAACGCGCTGTTCCGCGCCACCAATGCCATCGTCATTGGTGACCGGCTGTCGGACAAGATCGGCGCGCGGATCGGCGCCAATATCACGCTGCAAACCAGCGAAGGCGCTCGCCTCAACGCCCAGGTCGTCGGATTTTTCCATACCGGCGTGCGTCAGCTCGACGAAAGCACGGCCTATGTGCTCACCAAGACCGGGCAGATCCTGTCGAAGCAGACCGGACTGATCAATGAACTGCGCGTGCGGCTGCGCGAGCCGATGACCTCGCGCGAGGTCGCCACGCGCATCGAGAACGACACCGGCTACAAATCGGTATCCTGGCAGGAGGCCAATGAAGACCTGATCACCACCTTCATCATTCGCAACCTCATCATGTACACGGTGGTCGGCGCCATTTTGCTGGTCGCCAGCTTCGGCACCTACAACATCATCTCCACGATCACGCATGAAAAGGCGCGCGATATCGCCATCATGAAATCGCTGGGCCTGAGCGAATACACCGTGCGCTCGATCTTCGTCATCGAAGCGATGATTATCGGCTTTGCCGGCGCGCTGGCGGGCTTTCTGCTCGGCTATCTGCTGTGCCTGGCGCTGGGGTCGATCGAGATCAAAAATCCGTTCCTCGATTCCGACCGGCTGCCGCTGGCCTATACCTATACGCATTATCTGTTGGCCGGCGCGGTCGCCCTGGTGTCGTCCGTCGCCGCCGGCTATCAGCCGGCGCGCAAGGCAGCGCGCATGCATCCGGTCGAGATTATCCGGGGCGCGACATGAGCGCGGCGGCAGCAAAGGACACGCTGGCCGTCGCCGGCGCGGCGCGGATGCCGCTGATCGAGGCGCGCAATGTCACCCGCATCCTGCCGGGCGTCGTGCCGACCACTTTGGTGCATAACATCGATCTCGCCATCCGCGAGAACGAGTTCGTCGCCATCACCGGGCCGTCCGGCTCCGGCAAATCGTCGCTGCTGTATCTGCTTGGGCTGCTCGACCTGCCGACCTCGGGCGAGGTGCTGATGCGCGGTCAGGAGACAACGAATATGGCGGAAGAGGATCGCGCCCATGCGCGGCTCACCATGCTCGGTTTCGTCTTCCAGTTTCATTTTTTGCTGCCCGAGTTCACCGTTCTGGAAAACGTCACGCTGCCGATGCGCGCGCTCGGGCAATTGTCGGCATCGGCCATGCGGACGCGCGGCGGCGATCTGCTCGGCTCGCTCGGGCTCGGCGATCACATGAACAAGCGGCCGGATCAATTGTCCGGCGGACAAAGGCAGCGCGTCGCGGTGGCGCGCGCGCTCGCCAACGAGCCGCCGGTCATTCTCGCCGACGAGCCGACCGGCTCGCTCGATTCGAAGGCCAGCGAGCAGGTGTTCGAGGTGTTGCGCGATCTCGTGCACAAGCAGGGCAAGACCGTGGTCGCGGTGACGCACGATCTGTCGATGGCCGCGCGCATGGACCGCCAGATAGAATTGATCGACGGCGCCATTGTCGCCGACAAAACGATCAACGCGCGGGGATAATTCCGGCGAAAGCCGGCTTCGGCAACAAAATCGCCCATCCGACATTGACGAAGCTGTCGCCGCGCCGGTCGGGAATGAGAAACGGCGGCTGCACCGCGGCCTCGCTGGCGACTTTGCGGTAGCGCGGCGGCACGACGGTAAGGTCGCCTTCGGTCCACACCACCACGGCGCCGCGCGCGTTGAGGTCGGCCAGTTCGATCCACGGTGTGCGCGCCGGTTCGCCGTCGATCAGCACGCGCGGATGGCTCGGCGTATAATGCGCGACATTGCCGCCGGTCCACATGTCGCCGATCACATAGGCGATCGGCTGGCCGGTGACGGCGCGGGCGCGGCGCGACAGTTCGAGCGCCAGCCTTTCGCCGGGAAAGAACACGGCTCGGTAGCGGTGATCGTAACCCGGCAGCACCGCGTAATTGACGATGAAGGCGCCGACCATGCAGACGAAGATAATGGCCCAGGTCACGGCGATGCGGCCGAAGCGTTTGGGCTCGATGGCGCGGCGCGCCACCAGCACCAGCCAGGTGCCGGCAAACATCCACAGCGGATAGCCCCACATCGCGATGGTGCCGCGGCCGGTGACGGCGGAAAGCGCCAGCACCGCGGCGACCGGGCCGAAGGCCAACAAAGTGACGATGCGCCGGTCGAAAGCGTCGGCAAGGGAAGCGATCGGCTTCTCGCTGGCGGCGCGGCGCGGCAAGAATCGTGAAATGAACAGCGGCAAAGCGATCAGCAGCGACGGAATGAGGAAGGCCAGTTGGCCGATGCCGAACTGGGCCGGGTGCCAGAGATGGTCGAACCAGCCGCGCGACAGCACGGCGCGGTGCTCGGCATAACCGAGCGGCAGGAAGTCGTTGCGCACCAGCCAAAGGAGGTGCGGCGCCGTGACGATCAGCGCGACCGCGGCGGCGACGTAGGGGCCGGGCGTCATCAACGATTTGCGGGCATCGCGATCGATCAGGATGAACAGCGCGATCGGCGCCGCCAGGACGACGACGAAGTACTTTGCCCACAGCGATATCCCGACTGCCGCGCCCAGCAGCGCCCAGTGGCCGAGCCATCCGCCGCGCAAACTCCGGTGCAGGGCGTAGCCGGCCAGTGCCCAGAACGGCAGCTGAACGACATCATGGTTAAATTTGGCGGCGGTGTAGCTCAGATAATGCAGGCCATCGACAACCAGCACCGCGACCAGTGCGCCGAGCGGGCCGGTCAGCGGCCGGGTTGCCACATAGACGATCGCCAAGGCAGAAATAACGGCGGCCTGGGCTAACAGGTAGTAGCCGAAATCGTGGCCAATCGTGCGATAGACGATCTCGACCAGCCACCAGGGCAAAGGCGGCAGCTTGTCATAGCCGAGTTGCCATTCGCGGCCATAAAGCAGCGCTTCGATCAGATCGAGCGGCAGGTTAGGGTAGAGCAGCGTCGGCAGCGCGGTCCAGACCGCCGCGTGCAGCGCGAAAACAGCCGCCAGAGCGCGCCCCGGCGAGGCGACGATCCATGCTGAAAAGGGCGACGCCTGCATCGGCTGGGAGTTCCGGGTTGGCCAAAGGAGCCGGATAAGGGACTTTGGGAAGGTTCTTGTTAAAGACGGGCGACGGCTCGTTACCATAGCAGGAATTCGCGGTTGCGCGGGCGCGCTGCCTCATGAACATTAGGGGCCAGCCCGTGCGAATCAGGTGCGGCTGCGCATGATCCCGAAAAGCCGGTCCTCGGACTTGATCCGTGGGTGGGTACCGGTTTTCGGATAAGATCATGCGCAATTAAGGTTTCGCAGGATTGGTTTAATGCTTCGGATCGGCGCAATTTTCATCGCAGTCTGCATGGTGCTCATCGCCATCTCGGTCGGCGCCGTGCTTTTTCTCGCCTTGAATCTCGATCCGCGCACGGCCGCCATTATCGGCCTCGCCGTTCTCGTCGCCATGGCGATCTACAATATGATGACCACGCGGCTGCAGGATCGCCGGTTTCTCGGCGACCAGATCGCCGATCTGTCGCGCGGCACCGCCGACCTGTCGCGCCAGATGGCGGAGATGTCGCGCCGGGTCGCCGCCGCCGAGTCCCGGCTGGAAGCAACCGTCACCCGCCAGCGCGGCGCCGTCGATCCGATGGTCGCCGAAATCGGCGAACTCGGCGGGCTGGTTCGCCAGATCGCCGAAACCGTGGCCGCGCACGAAACGATTTTCCGCGACCACGGCGCCATGCCGCCGCGGGCCGTAGCCGCGCCGCCGCCACCCGAGCCGGCGCCCGAGGCCGATACGCCGCTGGCCTTGAGCGAAAGCGATGCCGTCCCCGGTTCGCGCCGTTTCCAGGGCATGAGCCGCGACGCCATCGGCGAACTGGTCGCCAAGGCAGCCGATTCAAACCGCATCGATCTCTATCTCCAGCCGATCGTCACGCTGCCGCAGCGCAAGGTGCGCTTCTACGAGGCGCTGTCGCGGCTGCGAACCGAGCAGGGCGACATTATTCCCGCCGGCGATTTCATCGACATCGCCGAAAGCGTCGGGCTGATGCCGAAGATCGACAACATGCTGGTGTTCCGCTGCGTGCAGGTGGTGCGCCGCCTGCAACTGAAAAGCCGCGACGTCGGCCTGTTCTGCAATATCAGCGCCTCGACGTTGACCGATACGATCTACTTCCGCCAGTTCCTCGACTTCATGGAAGCCAACCGCGCGCTGGCCAATGCGCTGGTGTTCGAGTTCACGCAGGAAGCCTATCGCGCCTTCGGCCCGCTCGAATATGAAAGCCTGTCGGCTTTGGCCGAGCGCGGCTTCCGCTTCTCGATGGATCACATCACCGACCTGCGCCTGGAGCCGAAGGAACTGGCCGACCGCTCGTTCCGTTTCCTGAAAGTGCCGGCCAAGCTGCTGCTCAATCGCGCCGCCTCCGCGAAGAGCGACATCCATGCCGAGGATCTGGCCGACCTGATGGCGCGCTCCGGCATCGATCTCATCGGCGAGCGCATCGAAAACGAGAGCATGGTGGTCGATCTCCTCGATTACGATGTGCGCTTCGGCCAGGGCTTCCTGTTCTCCGCGCCGCGCCCGGTGCGGGCCGAGGCCTTGCATGGCGGCGCGGGCAACGCGGCTGCGTCCGACAAGCCGGCCTCCGGCAATTCTTTGAGCGATTATCTCGCCGCCAACGCTCCCTCTTTCTGATCGGTCGCTTCCTTGCCAAAATTGATCCCGCATTTTTCGGCGCTTGCGCCCAACTACGACGTATTCCTGTGCGACGTCTGGGGTGTCGTGCACAACGGCGAAGTGTCGTTTCCCGACGCCTGCGACGCGCTGATGCGCGCGCGCGCCATGGGCAAGGTGGTGATCTTCATTACCAACGCGCCGCGCCCGGGTGCGTCGGTGATCCGCCAGATCGACCATCTGCATGTGCCGCACGAAGCCTATGACGGCATCGTCTCGTCCGGCGACGTCACCCGCGACGTCATCGCGCACCGCAAGGGCCAAACGCTTTGCCATATCGGGCCGGAACGCGACCACTCGATCTTCACCGAACTGAAGGCGACGTTCGCGCCGCTCGAGCGCGCGGACTATGTCCTGTGTTCCGGGCTCGAGGATGACGAGACCGAGACGCCCGAGACCTACCGCCCGCGTCTCGAGATCATGCTCAAGCGCAAGATGTTCATGCTGTGCGGAAATCCCGATCTCGTCGTCGAACGCGGCGACCGGCTGGTCTATTGCGCCGGCGCGATCGCCGATCTTTACGCCACGATGGGCGGCGAGGTGCTTTACGCCGGCAAGCCGTACCGGCCGATCTATGAGATGGCCCTGAAAAAGGCCGAGGCGGTCCTGGGCAAAAAGGCCGACATGACGCGCATTCTGGCGATCGGCGACTCGGTGCGCACCGATCTCAAAGGCGCGCGCGCCTTCGGCATCGACATGCTGTTCATGGCGGCCGGCATCCACGCCGAGGAATTCGGCGGGCGCAACACGCCCGATACGGAAGCGATGAAGACGGTATTCGCCGCCGCCGGCGAGGCGCCGACCGCGGTGATGAAGCATCTGGTGTGGTAGCTAGGCCGCGGGCGCCTGCGTGGTCGCGGCCATCGCGGCGGCTTCTTCCGGCGTGCGGAAGACCGCCTCGATCTTGCTCTGCAGCGTCTGCGCGTTGAACGGCTTGACGATGTAATTGGAAACGCCGGCCTTGCGGGCGGCGATGACGTTCTCGGTCTTTGACTCGGCCGTAACCATGATGAACGGCGTGTCGGTCAAATTCGGGTCGCTGCGCACTTCCTGGAGCAGCGCGTAGCCGGTCATCGGCTCCATGTTCCAGTCGGAAATCACCAGGCCGAACTTGCGCTCGTGCATCTTGGCCAGCGCCGCCGAGCCGTCGCTGGCGTCATGGATATCGGCGAAACCCAGTTGCTTCAGCAGGTTGCGGATGATCCGGATCATCGTGTTGTAATCGTCGACGATGAGAACCGGCATCGAATAGTCGATAGCCATGATGTATCGCCCGCAAGAGGGCGCTCCCCGGAGTTGCCTGACTGTAGCGTCGGCGCTTGAATAACCCGTTAATTTGAAAGTTTGTTAACGGCGCGGTAACCATATCCTCCGGCGAAAAGCGCGGTTGCCTTGATGGCGGGCAAAAGCGTAAACGCTGTGGCTCCCAGCCGCTCCTTTCGCGACCCATGATCCGACATGATTGATCCGATGCCGCCCGCCAAGCCCTTTGCCGTCATTCGAGACGGCGATCCGGGCGCGCTTTTTGGCGCGGTCGTGGCGATCGGCAATTTCGACGGCGTGCATCGCGGTCATCGCACCGTCATCGGCGCGGCGCTGGCGCGGGCCGCCGCGCTCGGCCGCAAGGCGGCGGCTCTGACCTTCGCGCCGCATCCGCGGCGGTATTTCCAGCCCGATGTGCCGCTGTTCAATCTGTCGAGCGAGCGCGACAAGTTGCGCCTGCTGGCGGCGACCGGGCTCGACGGCGCCATTGTCATGCGCTTCGACGCCGAGCTTGCCGCGACCTCGGCGCAGGATTTTGTCGAGAAGATTCTGGTCGGGCGTTTCGGCATCGGCGCCGCTG
Source organism: Rhizobium sp. Q54 (assembly GCA_945861265.1). Classification (GTDB taxonomy): domain Bacteria; phylum Pseudomonadota; class Alphaproteobacteria; order Rhizobiales; family Xanthobacteraceae; genus Pseudolabrys. The sequence goes on from CAMAUC010000038.1 coordinate 26,846, forward strand.
CGATCGGCTTCGATTTTCATTTCGGGCAAAAGCGCAAAGGCTCGCCGCAATACCTCGCCGAACAGGGCGATCGCCTCGGCTTCGCCGTCGACGTCGTGCCGCCGCTCGAAGACGAAGGCCGGCCGGTGTCGTCCGGCGCTGTGCGCGCGGCCTTGAGCGAGGGCAAGGTGGTGGAAGCGGCTGAACTCCTCGGCGCGCCCTGGTTCGTCTCCGGCGAGGTCATCCACGGCGAAAAGCGCGGCCGCGAGTTCGGCTTCCCGACCGCCAATATCCGGCTCGACCCGGCCTGCGGCCTCAAACACGGCATCTATGCGGTGCGGATGGCGGTTGCCGGCAAGCGATATGAGGGCGTCGCCAGTTTCGGCATCAGGCCGATGTTCGACGCCGGCGCGCCGCTTCTGGAAGTGTTCCTGTTCGATTTTTCCGGCGACCTCTACGGCGAGAATGTCGACGTCGCCATCGTCGGCTGGATACGGCCCGAGCTGAATTTCGCCTCGATCGACGACCTCAAGCGCCACATGGTGGCCGACGCGGCGCAGGCGCGCGACACGCTCAAACGCGCCGGGGCGGCGTTTCCGGTTCTGGGTGATATCTCCGCCTCATCCTGAGGAGCGGCCGAAGGCCGCGTCTCGAAGGATGGGGCGGCCCTATGGTTCGAGACGCCACGCTTCGCGCGGCTCCTCACCATGAGGGCCGATTACCGGCCTTTCCCCTGCGGAATCTGCCTGCTACATAGCCGGCAGGAAACCCAGAAAACATGACCAAGCCAGAACGCGACTACTCCGAGACCCTGTTCCTGCCGCAGACGGAATTTCCGATGCGGGCCGGCCTGCCGCAGAAGGAGCCAGAACTCCTCAAGCGCTGGGAAGAGACGGACCTTTACGCCCAGCTGCGCGCCGCTTCGAAGGGCCGCGAGAAATTCGTGCTGCATGACGGCCCGCCTTACGCCAACGGCAACATCCATATCGGCCACGCGCTCAACAAGATCCTCAAGGACGTGGTGACGCGCTCGCAGCAGATGCTCGGCTATGACTCGAACTACGTGCCGGGCTGGGACTGTCACGGCCTGCCGATCGAATGGAAGATCGAGGAAGAGAACTACCGCTCCAAGAACAAGCAGAAGCCGAACTTCTCCGAGCCCGCCGCCATGGTCGCGTTCCGGCAGGAATGCCGCGCCTATGCGCAAAAATGGCTCGACGTGCAGCGCGAGGAATTCAAGCGCCTCGGCGTCGAGGGCGATTGGGATCACCCGTATACGACGATGAGCTTTCCGGCCGAAGCGCAGATCGCGCGCGAGCTGATGAAGTTCGCCGCCAATGGTCTGCTCTATCGCGGCTCGAAGCCGGTGATGTGGAGCGTGGTCGAGAAGACCGCGTTGGCGGAAGCCGAGATCGAGTACGAGGATTACACCTCGGATACGGTGTGGGTGAAGTTTCCGGTCGACAACATTGCGCTCGAAGGCGACAACAAGGCCGATGTCGCGGCGGCCTTCGATCTTGTCGGCAATGCCAGCGTCGTCATCTGGACCACGACGCCATGGACATTGCCGGGCAATCGCGCGATCTCGTTTTCGCCGAAGATCAGCTACGGCCTCTACAAGGTCACCGACGCGCCGCAGGACAATTGGGCGAAGTTCGGCGATCTCTACATCTTGTCGGAGAATCTCGCTGGCGAAGTGTTCAAGCAGGCCAAGGTCGCTGCTTACGACAAGGTCGCCGACGTTTCCGCCGAGATGCTTGCCGGCATGATCTGTAAACATCCCCTGCACGGCAAAGGCTACGACTTCCAGGTGCCGCTGCTTTCCGGCGATCACGTCACCGACGACACCGGCACCGGCTTCGTCCACACCGCGCCGGGGCATGGCCGCGAGGACTTCGAGGTCTGGACCGCCAGCCGCGCCGCATTGGAAGCGCGCGGCATCAGCCCGGTCATTCCCTACACCGTCGATGAGAACGGCGCGCTGACCGCAGCCGCGCCCGGCTTCGAGGGCAAGCGCGTCATCAACGACAAGGGCGAGAAGGGCGACGCCAATAACGCCGTCATCGCGGCTTTGGCGGAAGCCGGCAACATCATCGCGCGCGGCCGCCTTAAGCATCAGTATCCGCATTCGTGGCGCTCGAAAAAGCCGATCATCTTCCGCAACACGCCGCAATGGTTCATTGCGATGGACCAGAACATCGATAAACAGGGCGACACCTTGCGCCATCGTGCGCTGTCCGCCATCAAGGTGACGCGCTGGGTGCCGAAGGCCGGCGAGAACCGCATCACCGGCATGATCGAGGCCAAGCCCGACTGGGTGATCTCGCGCCAGCGCGCCTGGGGCGTGCCGATCGCCGTCTTCATCATGGAAAAGCCGGACGGCTCGGTCGATATCTTGCAGGACCCCGAAGTCGAGCTGCGCATCGTCGAGGCTTTCGAGAAGGAAGGCGCCGATGCCTGGTACGCGCCGGGCGCGCGCGAGCGCTTCCTCGGCAAGCGCGCCAACGAGCCGTGGAAGAAAGTCGACGACATTTGCGACGTCTGGTTCGACTCCGGCTCGACGCACGCCTTCGTGCTGGAAGACCCGGTGCATTTTCCGCAGCTCGCCGGCATCAAGCGCAAGGCGGTCGGCGGCAACGACACGGTCATGTATCTCGAAGGCTCCGACCAGCATCGCGGCTGGTTTCATTCGTCATTGATCGAAAGCTGCGGCACGCGCGGCCGTGCGCCGTTCGATGTCGTCTTGACGCACGGCTTCGTGCTCGACGAGCAGGGCCGCAAGATGTCGAAATCGACCGGCAACGTCACCGCGCCGCAGGACGTCATCAAGCAGTCCGGCGCCGATATCCTGCGCATGTGGGTCTGCGCCTCGGACTATGCCGACGATCTGCGCATCGGCCCGGAAATTCTCAAGACCACGGCCGACACCTATCGCAAGCTGCGCAACACCATGCGCTGGATGCTCGGTTCGCTGGCGCATTTCCACGAGGACGAGCGCGTCGCCTTCGAGAAAATGCCGGAGCTGGAGCGGCTGATGCTGCACCGTCTCGCCGAGCTCGACGAACTGGTGCGGCAGGCTTACGCCGATTTCGACTACAAGCGCATCTTCGCAGCACTCTCGGCCTTCATGACGTCCGACCTGTCGGCGTTCTATTTCGACATCCGCAAGGACGCGCTTTATTGCGATCCCTATTCGTCGCTGACGCGCAAGGCGTCGCTCACCGTGATCGACCAGTTGTTCCGCTGCACCGTCGTCTGGCTGGCGCCGATGCTTTGCTTCACGGCGGAAGAGACCTGGATCTCGCGTTACGGCAATGACGCCAAGTCGGTGCATCTCGAAACTTTCCCCGAGATTCCTAAGAATTGGCATAACGACGAACTCGCTCAGAAGTGGGCTTATGTTCGTGAGGTGAGACGGACGATTACTGAAGCAATGGAACTTGCGCGTGCGGCAAAGAAAATTGGCTCGTCGCTAGAAGCGCACCCTGTTGTCGAATTTGATGACGGCTACTTTCCAGATCTTTTTCAAAATGTGGACATGGCCGAAGTTTGCATTACTTCAGGGATTACTGTCAGAGAGCCACCCCCCGACGGGCAGCCCAGCGATGGCGGTCGTGTAGTTAATGACGAGAATCTTTATAAGAAGGTCATTCGTTGGACCGGTGGTTCTCTCTCTATGAGGGTGGATGTGCAATTGGCCGAAGGCACCAAGTGCGCGCGCTCCTGGAAAATCCTCAACACCATCGGCGCCGATCCGCAATATCCCGACGTTAGCCCGCGCGACGCGAAGGCGTTGCGCGAATGGGAAACCATGCGCAAGGCGGCGGAGTGAATATCCGTCAATATATGGGCGGCCCGCTCACCGCCTTCGGTCTGGCCGTGGCGGCGATTGCCGGTGTGCTCGACCAGGCCAGCAAACTGTATTTGCTGTTCGTCTATGACCTCGCCGCCAACCCGACCAAGCTCGGGCCGTTTTTCGACTTCGTGCTGACGCGCAACACCGGCATCAGCTACGGCCTGTTCGCCTCGGAAGGCGCACTCGGCCAATGGGTCCTGCTCGGCTTCAAAGGCGTGGCGGTGGTCCTGCTCTGGGCCTGGCTGGCGAAGGCCGAAAGCCGGCTGACGGCTTTGGCGCTTGGCCTGATCATCGGCGGCGCGGTCGGCAACGCCATCGACCGGCTGGCCCATGGCTGGGTGGTCGATTTCGTGTTTTTCCACCTTTCCGGGGCCAATTGGCGGTTCAATTGGTACGTTTTTAACCTCGCTGACGTAGCCATCGTTGCCGGGGTCATAGCCCTGCTGTATGAATCCGTGATCGGGGAGCGTGCCGCAAAA
>CAMAUC010000039.1 GCA_945861265.1 Rhizobium sp. Q54
CAAATTCTTCCGCGCGCTGCGCAAGGCGCAACGCGACATCGACCTGCGGCCGGAGCTCTATACGCACTATTACAAGAACGAATTCCCCGACCGCTTCCACGCCATGATGGACACAAGGCGCTGGGGCCCGGGCGAGCGGCTGGTGTTCGAGCCCTACACCAAGGAAACCTACGAAGAATCCTTCGAGTGGATCGCCGACCACGGCATCTTCCCGGAAGGCGGCATGGGCAGCGGCCAATATGAAAAGGCGACACTGACCCTGGGCGCATAGGCGGTCCGGGCCGATAAATACCGGGCGGCGTCCCATAATTGGGAGCCCCACTAATACGAAATGTCGCGCCCCGGGGACCGCTCCCCGGGGTTTGCGGCGCTTTTCTTTACCGCCAAGGTCAGGCATTCTATTCGCCAACGATACGCATCAGGGTATCGAAGGGGAGGAATGCCATGAGACATATGATGACTGCCGCCGCGGCCTTGCTGGCCGCTGCCACTCTGCCGGTCGCCGCCCAAGCTCAAGGGACGGTCAAGATCGGCGTGATCAGCGCCTATTCCGGCCAGTTCGCCGATACCGCGACGCAGATCGATAACGGCATCAAGCTGTACATGAAGCAGCATGGCGAGACCGTCGCCGGCAAGAAGATCGAAATCATCCGCAAGGACACCGGCGGTCCGAACCCGGACGTCGCCAAGCGCCTGGCGCAGGAACTGGTGGTGCGCGACAACGTCGACATCCTCGCCGGCTTCACGCTGACGCCGGAAGCGCTCGGCGCCGCCAGTGTCGCCACCGAAGCCAAGAAGCTGATGGTCAACATGAACGCGGCCACCGCGGTGATCACCGAGCGTTCGCCCTACATCGTGCGCGTGTCGCTGACCCTGCCGCAGATCGCGGAAACCGCCGGCACCTGGCTGGCGACCAAGGGCGGCTCGAAGAAGGCCTATACGATGGTCAGCGACTTCGGTCCCGGCATCGACGCGGAAGGCGCTTTCCAGCGCGCCTTCAAGGCGGCGGGCGGCGAGATCATCGGCTCGGTGCGCATGCCGGTCGCCAACCCGGACTTCTCGGCGTTCATCCAGCGCGCCAAGGACCTCAATCCGGAATCGATCTTTGTGTTCGTACCCGGCGGCGCGCAGCCGGCTGCGATCGGCAAGGCTTTCGCCGAACGCGGCCTCGATCCGGCCAAGATCAAGATCATGTCGACCGGCGAAGCGGTCGACGAACAGGCGATCAAGGCGATGGGCGATGTCTCGCTCGGCCGGCTGTCGGCCTGGCACTACGACTACAACCTCAAGACCAAGAACAATGCCGCCTTCGTCAAGGCGTTCAACGACGAGTTCAAGCGCAACCCCGACTTTTTCGCGGTCGGCGGCTATGACGGCATGCACCTGATCTACGAAGCGCTGAAGAAGACCGGCGGCAAGGCCGACGGCGACTCGCTGGTCGAAGCCGCCAAGGGCATGAAGTGGGAAAGCCCGCGCGGCCCGATCTCGATCGATCCGGCGACCCGCGACATCATCCAGACGGTCTATATCCGCAAGGTCGAGAAGGTCGGCGGCGCGATCGTCAATGTCGACATCGACAAGGTCGTGAACGTCAAGGACCCGACGCACAAGTAGGCGCAGGCTAACTGCCACGTTGCCGGATGGGGCGGTCACTCCGATCGCCCCATCCGCGCATTGCGCGGGCTTCCCGCGCCGCTCGGGAATACCCAAGCCCAGTTTCTGCGCTATAAGAACAGGGTCCCTGCTTTCGCGGGGACGAGCGGCGCCAGGCCAAGACCCAAACTAACCGGAATCTTTATGCTTCCTCCCATTTTCGGTGTCCTGTTCGACGGTATTGCCTACGGGATGCTGCTGTTCGTGTTGTCGGTCGGGCTGTCGGTGACGCTCGGCCTGATGAATTTCGTCAATCTGGCGCATTGCGCCTTCGCCATGCTCGGCGGCTACGTCACCGTCACGCTTGTCAATATTTTCGGCTGGCCGTTCCTGGCGACGTTGCCGGTCGCCTTCGTCGCCGCCGCGGTCACCAGCGTGGTGCTGGAGCGGCTCCTGTACCGGCGGCTATATCGCGCCAGCGATCTCGACCAGGTGCTGCTGACCATCGGGCTCGCGTTCATTTCCGTTTCGGTCGCGGCTTACATCTTCGGCACCATTCAGCAGCCGATCGCGACGCCGGCGGCGTTGCGCGGCTCGTTCGACTTTTTCGGCATCGGCCTCGGCAAATACCGCCTGTTCCTGATCGGCATCGCGCTTCTGGTGACATTGGCGATGGTGATCGGGCTTGAGTACACGCGCTTCGGCGCGCAGGTGCGCGCCTCGGTCGATAACCAGCGCATGGCGCGGGGCCTCGGCATCGACGTCGACTGGACCTTCGCCTCGACCTTCGCGCTCGGCTCCGGATTGGCCGGGCTCGGCGGCGCTTTGGCCATCGAGATCGTCGGCCTCGATCCGAATTTCTCCTTCACCTATCTGGTCTATGTGCTGATCGTCGTCTCGGTCGGGGGCTTGGGCTCGATCGCCGGATCGTTCGCCGCCGCCATGCTGATTGGCGTCAGCGACATTGCCGGCAAATATTACGTGCCTGAGCTCGGCGCCTTCCTCATTTATCTGGTGATGGTGGTGGTGCTGATGTGGAAGCCGGCCGGCCTGTTCGGGAAACGCTAGACCATGGCCAACCCGACACCCCTCACCCCGCAAGGCTATCTGCTGGCGCGCACGCGCTGGCACCCGCTGGAAATCCTGTTCTGGCTGGCGACTTTGTTGCCGTTCCTGGTGTTTCCGAATTACCTGTCGCTGGCCAGCCAGATCGCCATCACCGCTTTGTTCGCGCTGTCGCTCGACATCATCCTCGGTTATGCTGGCGTGGTGTCGCTCGGACACGCGGCGTTCTTCGGCATCGGCGCCTACAGCGCCGCCATATTTTCCAAACACGTCTGGGGCGAGCCGTTCTCCGGCCTGCTGGTCGCGGCGGCGTTGGCCGGCCTGTTCGGCTATGCCACCTCCTTCATCATCTCGCGCTTCCGCCATTTGCCGCTGATCATGATCACGCTCGGCCTCGGCCTCCTGGCGCATGAAGTGGCGAACAGCGCGCACTGGCTGACCGGCGGCAGCGACGGCTTTCAAGGCGTAAGCACCGAACCGATTTTCGGCCTGTTCCGCTTCGATCTCTATGGCAAGACGGCTTACGCCTATTCGCTGGCGGCACTGTTCATCGTGTTCCTGTGCGCCCGGCGGCTGATCAATTCGCCGTTCGGCCTGGCGCTGCGCGGCATCCGCGAGAACTGGAACCGTATGCCGGCGATCGGCGCCGACAGCCGCGCGCATATTCGCAAGGCCTACACCATCGCCGCCGTCATCGCCGGCATCTGCGGCGCGCTGCTGACGCAGACCACCAACAGCGCCTCGCTCGAATCGATCAGTTTCCAGCGCTCCGCCGACGTCCTGGTGATGCTGGTTCTCGGCGGCGCCGGAAGGCTGTATGGCGGCCTGATCGGCGCCGCGATCTTCATGATCGCGCGCGACCAGTTCTCCGGCATCGCGCCGCAATACTGGTATTTCTGGATCGGCATCCTGCTGGTGACGGTGGTGATGCTGCTGCCGAACGGCATTCTCGGCGGCCTGTCCAAATTGCTCGGCCGATGGAGCCGCAAATGAGCGCCGTCGACAACAACGCTGGCATTGCTTTGGCCACGCGCGGCCTGTCGCGCTCGTTCGGCTCACTGGTCGTCGCGCGCGATATCGAACTCAATTTGCCGGTCGGCGCGCGCTATGCGCTGATCGGGCCGAACGGCGCCGGCAAGACCACCTTGATCAATCTGATGACCGGCATGCTGCCGCCCAACCAGGGCCAGATCATCCTCGGCGGCGAGGACATCACGGCCTTGTCGCCGCAGGCGCGCGTCAAGCGCGGCCTGGCGCGCACCTTCCAGATCAATTCGCTGTTCGCGCATCTCAATCCGCTCGAGGCGGTGACGCTCGCCGTGTGCGAACGGCGCGGCATCTCGTCCCGCTTCTGGCAGAACGTCGCCGTCAACAAGGACGCGATCGAGGAGGCTTACGAGATTCTCGCCAAGCTCAAGCTCGGCGACGTCGCCTATCAGACGACGCGCGAACTGCCCTATGGACGTCAACGATTATTGGAAATCGCACTGGCGCTGGCGACCAAGCCGAAGGTGCTGCTGCTCGACGAGCCGGCGGCCGGCGTGCCGCAGGAAGAAAGCGGCGACATTTTCGAGGTGGTGGCCGGCCTGTCGAACGATCTGACGCTTTTGTTTATCGAGCACGACATGCACGTCGTGTTCCGTTTCGCCACGCACATTATCGTTCTCGTCGGCGGCGCCGTGTTCACCGAAGGCTCGCCGGCCGAGATTTCCGCCGATCCGGGCGTGCGCGAAGTCTATCTCGGGAAGCGCCATCATGGCTGACGCACTTCTCAAATTGCAGCAGGTCACCGCCGGTTATGGCGACGCCGTGGTGCTGCACGACGTGTCGCTGGAACTGCCCGAGCATGGCTCGCTCGCCGTGCTTGGCCGCAACGGCGTCGGCAAGTCGACGCTGCTTTTGACCATCATGGGCTTTACCCAGATGCGCGCCGGCCATGTCTATTGGCGCGGCCAGGATATATCGAAGCAGCCGCCGCACTGGCGCGCCTCGAACGGCATCGCCTGGGTGGCGCAGGAACGCGAGATCTTCCCGTCGCTGACGGTCGAGGAAAATCTCACCGTGGCGGCGCGCGCCGGCGACTGGACCCTTGAGACCATCTACAACCTGTTTCCGCGCCTGAGCGAGCGCCGCCGCAACATGGGCAATCAATTGTCCGGCGGCGAACAGCAGATGCTGGCCATCGCGCGGGCGCTGATGACCAACCCGTCGCTGCTGTTGCTCGACGAACCGTTCGAGGGTCTGGCGCCGGTGATCGTCGACGAGCTGATCGCGGCGGTGAAGCTGATGCTGTCCGGGCGCAAGATCGCCATCGTGCTGGTCGAACAGCACACCGAAGTCGCGCTGGAGCTGACCGCCGACGCGGCGGTGCTGGAGCGCGGCGCCATCGTGCATCGCGCGCAATCCGGCGCCTTGCAGACCGATACGGCAACGCTCGAGCGGCTGGTCGGCCTGCGCGTCGCCGCGACGCCCTAGTCGGACCGTTTTCACGGCACGAAATGGCCGATGCTGAACACCGGCATTGTGCGAACACGCGCGAGCGTGAGATGCTGGATGCCTGAAGTGCAGGAGCCTTCCGCATGCCCCCCATGATCCCGCGCGAGCGCGCCGATTATTCCGCCATCGTCGACCGGCCGCCGCTCAAACTGCCCGGCAACAACCGCATCGTGTTCTGGACCATCGTCAATTACGAGGTCTGGGACATCGGCAAGCCGATGGCGCGGCAGCAACTGCCGGCGCCGACCGGCGTGCCGCTGATGCCGGACGTCGTGCACTGGGGCTTTCACGAATACGGGATGCGCGTCGGCTGCTGGCGCTTTTTCGAATTGTTCAAGAAGCTCGGCATCAAGCCGACGCTCTCGGCCAATGCGCGCATCTGCGAGGACTATCCGCGCGTGGCGGCCGAGGCGCGCGACGCCGGCTGGGAATTCATGGGCCACGCCTATGAGCAGGGACCGATCCACAAGGAGCCGGACCAGGCGGCGATGATCAATCGCTCAATGGACATTATGGAAAAGTTCACCGGCAAGCGCCCGGTCGGCTGGCTCGGGCCCGGCCTGACCCAGACATTGGAGACGCCGGATCTGCTGACCGCGGCGGGCGTGAAATATATCGGCGACTGGGTCTATGACGACGAGCCGACGACGATCAAGACCGTCAACGGCCCGCTGGTCACGCTGCCTTACACGATCGAGCTCAACGACATCCCGGTAATGCTGGTGCAGCACCACAACAGCGACTATCTGCTCAATCTGGTGAAAGACCAGTTCGACCGGCTCTATACCGAGAGCGAACATCGCGCTAAATTCGTTGCGCTCGCCATTCACCCTTACATCAGCGGCCAGCCGCACCGGATCAAATATCTCGAAGCGATCTACGACTATGTGAACAAGCACGAGGGCGTGCTGCACTGGAACGGCGAACAGATATTGGATTGGTATCAAGGTCTCAAGAAATAGAAACGCAAGGAAACGCTCATGAACTTTCCCAAGCCGCCGGTCGGCATGCTGCCGGGCGATCGCCTCACCTATTCGCCGATCATCAACCGCAAGCCGCTCAAGCTGCCGAAGGGCGCGCGCATGGTGGTGTGGACCGTCACCAATGTTGAGGAATGGGACCCGACCCAGACCATGCCGCGCACGGTGCTCACCCCGCCGGCCGGCGGTTCGCCGATGCCGGACATTCCGAACTGGTGCTGGCACGAATACGGCAACCGCGTCGGCTTCTGGCGGCTGCTGCAGGCCTATGACGAGTTCAAGATTCCCGGCGTGATGAACGTCAACGGCGTCGCCGTGAACGCGTTTCCGGAAATGATCAAGGCCTGCGTCGAGCGCAACTGGGAATTCGTCGGCCACGGCCTGACCCAACGCAACATGCAGAAGGTCGAGAACGAGCGCGCAGACATTCGCAAATGCGTCGAGGTGTTGCAGAAGGCGACCGGCGTCAAGCCGCGCGGCTGGCTCGGGCCCGGCCTCACCGAGACCTGGGAGACGCCGGATATTCTCTCCGAGGAAGGCTACGACTATGTCGCCGACTGGGTGCTCGACGACCAGCCAGTGTGGATGAAGACGCGCAACAAGCCGATCCTCAACATTCCCTACACGCAGGAATGCAACGACGTCGCCATGATGCTGATCCAGCATCACAAGGCGAACGAATTCTACGAACGCGCCATGGACCAGTTCGAGCAGATCTACAAGGACTCCAAGGATGGCGCCCGGGTCATGGCGATTTCGGTGCACCCCTACATCATGGGCGCGCCGCACCGGGCCAAGTATTTCCGGCAGATTTTCCAGAAAATCAGGAAGAAGAAAGACGTCCTGTTCTGGACCGGCAGCCAGATCGCCGACTGGTTCAAAAAGGCCGGGCCGAAGCCGGAATGAGGCTTGTGGAGCATCCACACACTCCGTCATGCCCGGCCTTGTGCCGGGCATCCACGTCTTTTATGCATCATTTTAGGCTTTAAGACGTGGATAGCCGGGACATAGGCGAGCGGAGCGACGCCGTCCTTTGGACGGCTATGCCCGGCCATGACGAGTGAGAGGAAAGTCGCATGAAATCCGAAGCACATTTCCTCGACAAGCGAACGATCGCCGAACTGACCGCGCGGATGTATCTCGACACCGGCGCGGTGCGGTTCATGACCGACAAGCCGTTCATTTTCACCAGCGGCTGGGCGAGCCCGGTCTATAACGACTCGCGCTGGCTGATCTCGTTTCCGGACGTGCGCTCGGCGATCATGGGCTACGCGGTCAACGCCATCGACCGCGATATCGGCCGCGCCAATATCGATGCGGTGGCCGGCGGCGAAACGGCGGGTATTCCCTTCGCCGCCTGGGTCGCCGACCGCATGCATCTGCCGATGCAATATGTGCGCAAGAAAGCCAAGGGCTTCGGCCGCGGCGCGCAGATCGAAGGCCAGTTGCTGCCCGGCCAGCGCGTGCTGCTCGTCGAGGACCTCGCCACCGACGGCCGCAGCAAGGTCAACTTCGTCAAGGCAATCCGCGAAGCGGAGGGCCAGTGCGACCACTGCTTCGTCGTGTTCTTCTATAATATCTACAAGGAAGGCGAGAAGATTCTGTCCGATCTCGGCGTCACCTTGCACGCGCTGACCACCTGGCGCGACGTGCTGGCGGTGGCCAAGCAGATGGACAGGTTCGAGCCGAAGATGCTGGCCGAGGTCGAGAAGTTCATCGACGATCCGGCCGGCTGGTCGAAAGCGCATGGCGGCGCCACGGGGGCGGCCGACTAAAGTCCGAATTTCCGCTTCACCTTCGTCACCGCCAGATCCAGCGCCTGAAGAAACCGCGAAATGTCCTGTCGGCTCAAGGGCGGGGGCCCGCGCGTTACCGCGCCGGCCGAGCGCAGATCGGTCATCAGGTCGCGCGTCGCCAGCGCCATGCCGATCGCATCGTTGTCGAACACCTTGCCGGTCGGCGACAGCACGCTGGCGCCCTTCTTCACCGAGCGGCCGGCGAGCGGAATGTCCGACGTGATGACGATGTCGTGCTCGGTGGCGCGCTCGACGATCCAGTCGTCGGCGACGTCGGGCCCCTGCGTGACAATGACCCGCTCGATCAGATCCGAGCGCGGCACGTTCATGAAGGAATTGGCGACGACAAAAACCTTCAGGCCATAGCGTTCGGCGACCCGGTAGACCTCGTTTTTAACCGGGCAGGCGTCGGCATCGACGAAAATATGGATCGCGGGCAAAGTTTGAGCCTTGGCGGGGTCTTCCATGCGTACGGCCATCGTGGTCAAATTGGCTTAATTCAGGGGTGGACAATGGCCAAGGCACGCAAGAAGGCAAGCAAGAAAGCCCAGCCGCGCAAGACGGCGAGCCGCAAGGCGGACGCCCGGCGCGCGGTCAAGGCCAAGACCCGGGCCAAGAAGAAGCCGAAGCAGAAATTCCACGTCAGCCATCATAACGAGGCCGACTTCGATCAGGGCCTGCGCACCTACGCCAAATACCGCGACCTCGGCCTTTCCGGCGCGACCGGCGGCATGGTGCAGGCGCATGTCATTCGCTTCATTCCGCCGTTCAAGGCGGAGGACGTCTCGACGCCGCATTTCCACGACGTCGATCTGCAGATGATCTATGTGCTCAAGGGCTGGTACAAGACCGAGTTCGAGGGCGAAGGCGTGCATACCTTCCGCGCCGGCGCCTGCTGGCTGCAGCCGCCGCGCATCAAGCACACCGTGCTCGGCTATTCCGACGATTGCGAATTGCTGGAGATTGTGCTGCCGGCCGAGTTCGATACGGTGATGCTGGGGAAATAACGACTTCAGTAAAGTGGTTATTTGGGCAGATCGTCGTCCGACAATACACGTAGGGCCGCGCCGTCGACGTCGTTGTACTGGCCGCTTTTCAAGGCCCACATAAAGCCGAACAGCCCGGCAAGGCCCAGACCCAGCGCCATCGGCAGAAGATAGATCAGCACATTCATGACGGATCACCTTCCGGAAATGTCTTGCTTTTATTGGCCGCGCGCAACGCATTGAGCGTCACCAGCACCGACGAGCCCGACATCGCCAAAGCGGCGATCAATGGCGTCACCAGTCCCGCAATGGCGACTGGCACAGCGATGAGATTATAGAGCGCGGCCAGCCACAGATTCTGCATCATCAGGCGGCGCGCGCGGCGGGCGATGACAACGGCGTCATTGACCGGACCCAGACGCTCGCCAAGAAACACCGCGTCGGCCTGCGCCTGCGTCACGTCGGCGGCGGAAATCGGCGACAACGAGACATGGGCGGCGGCGAGCGAAGGCGCATCGTTGAGGCCGTCGCCGACCATCAGCACGCGGCGGCCTTGCGCTTTGAGGGAATCGATGACCGCTATTTTTTCCGCCGGGTTGAGGCCGCCGCGCCATTGCGGGACGCCGAGCGCTTCGGCGACAGGCCGCACCGCGGCGTCGCGGTCGCCGGACAGAATATGCAGATCCAGGCCCAGATCGCGCAACGCCTGCACGGTCTCGATCGCGTCGGAGCGCAGGCGCTGGGCGATGGCGAAGGTCGTGTGTTGGCCCGCGCAAGAGAAATAGATATGCGATATGCCGGCTTCGCCTTCGCGTTGGAGCGGCGCGCCACAGAACGAAGCGCTGCCCAGTCGTGCTTCAACGCCATCGATCGTCGCCCGCACGCCCTGCCCCGGCTCCTCGACCGCGCCGTCGAACGGCACGCGCGATGTGGCTTCGCGCGCCAGCGCCATTGCCAACGGATGCCGGCTCGACAATGCCAGCCGCGCCGCCTGTTGCGCCAATGCGGGGTCGATCGCGGCAGCATTGACGACGCGCGGCTCCGGCAAAGTCAGCGTACCGGTTTTGTCGAAGATCACGGTGTCGGCCTCGGCGAGACGTTCAATGGCGTCACCGGAATTCAGGATAATGCCGCGCCTGAACAAGGCGCCGGAAGCGACCACCTGCACCGCGGGAATGGCCAGCGCCAAGGCGCAGGGGCACGTGATGATGAGCACAGCGATCGCGGTGATGATCGCGTCATGCACCGGCGCGCCGTAAAGGTACCAGCCGGCGAAAGTCAGCAGCGCCGTGGTGTGCACGACCGGCGCGTAAATTGCCGAGGCCCGATCGGCGAGCCTGCGGGTGCGCGATTTGGCGCTCGCCGCTTTTTCCAGCAAGCGCTCGATGTCGTCGAGCAGCGAGGAACCGCCGGCCGCTGTGACACGCATCGTCAATGCGCCGGAATAATTGAGACTGCCGGCATAGACCGTCGCGCCATTGGCGACCTTGCGCCGCGCGGTCTCGCCGGTGATCAGGCTGTCGTCGATTTCCGAACTGCCGCCGACGACTTCGCCGTCGGCCGGCACGCGCTCGCCCGGACGCACCAGCACGCGGTCGCCGGCTTTCAGCGCCGCCGCCGGCACGTTGACCAGTTCGTCGCCTTTGAAGCGGTGCGCGGTTTCGGCCCGCAAGGCCGCCAGATTGCCGGCCACCGCGCGGGTGCGCCGGCGCATCGCGTGATCGAGAGTGCGGCCGACCAGCAGAAAGAACAACAGCATGATCGCCGAGTCGTAATAGGCGTGCTCGGCGTGGTTGGCCGTCTCGACCACCGACATGGACAGCGCGAGAATGACGCCAAGCGAGATCGGCACATTCATGTTCAGCGTGCGAGCCCGCAGCGCGGCGAAGGCGCTGGAAAAGAACGGCCGCCCGGCATAAGCCGCCGCCGGCAGCGCGATCAAAGCCGAGGCCCAGTGGAAGAAATCCCGGGTCTCCGGCGTGATGTCGGTGACATTGCCGGACCACACCGACACCGACAGCAGCATGATGTTCATGGCGGCAAAACCGGCGACCGCCAGGCAGCGCGTCAGGTGGCGCGCCTCGGCCGCCTCCTCCTGCTCGGCGCGCAGCGCGACAAAAGGGTGTCCGCGATAGCCATTATCCGCCAGCGCCTGAAAAATGCGCGACGGCTCGGTCAGCGCATCCGACCAGGCGACATGCAGTCGGCGGTTGGTGTAGTTGACGCGCGCCTCGGTGACGCCGGGCAGGCTTTTTACCGCGCCTTCGATGCGGCTGATGCAGGCGCCGCAGGAAATGCCTTCGACCGCGACGTCCATGCCGAGCGTGCCGGCCGATTCCGGTTTGGCGTAAAGCGACAGATCGATGGCTTCGGTCATCGCGGACATGACAATTCCGAATTACTTTAGCGTCACCCGGCTGCGCGAGCGGAACACGCGCTCGCCGCCGCGATCGATGTCCAGGATCAGTTCCCATTGCCCGGCCGGCGCCGCGGTCACGCCATGCAGCGCGCCCGAGCCTGCCGCTGCAAGCACAACGTCATGATCGAGCCGCGACGTTGCCGGATGCGCCAGCCGCGCGGTGCCGGACAATCCGGTCACCGGCGCGCCCTTGTCGTCACGCACCGTGACATCGATCACCGCCTCGCCGGCCTTGTCGCGCGCCAACTTGCCATCGACTTTCCAATGCAAGTTCGCCTGGCGCGCTGCCGAGGCCATGTCATCCTTGAACTTCAGTCCGGCCTTGTAGGAACTTGACGTCTCTAGTCCGCCGAACGTCGAGGTCGCGGCCTGCACCAGCACGCCGTTGACGGCGAAGACGAAGCCGAAAAAGCCGAGAATCCAGAACAGCACGGCGCGCCCGGTAAGTTCGCGCGGCTTTTTTGCAGGTGTTGTCATGGTGACTCCTTCAAGGTCCGAAGAAATGGTCGCGCATCTGGGCAATGGCGCCCGAGTCGATATCGATCAGGCTGAACAAGACGGTGGTCGAGGGCGCAGGCGGCGTCGGGCTGTAGTCGGTGACCATGACGCGCACTTCCTTGGTCTGATCGGGACCGACGGTAATCAGCTGGCGGCCATCGGCGCGCGGCGGCAGGCCGACATAGTCGATCAAGGTCGATGGAATACCGTCGACACTGAGGATAAACTCGCGCGACTTGAGCTGCTTGTTGACGATGCGGACGGTGTAGGCGTTGCGCAAGGCGCCGTCCGACATGCGCACGAACATCGGGTTGCGGTCGTGAATGATGCTGATGCCTTCGCTGTCGCGGGTGGCCAGCGTGAAGATCATGATGCCGCCGGCAATCGCAATAATGGCGGCATAAAGCGATGTACGCCATCGGATCAGCTTGAACACCATCGGCCGGCCTTCGCGCCGCGCCTGAATGTTGAGGTCGGTGTCATAGGCAATCAGCCCGGTCGGGCGTGCGAGCTTCTCCATCACCCGGTCGCAGGCATCGATACACAGGCCGCACTGGATGCAGCCGAGATTCGCGCCGCCGCGAATATCGACGCCGGTCGGGCAGACATGCACGCATTGCAGACAGTCGACGCAATCGCCGGCGGGCTGACCGCTTGAACGCAACTGCTCGGCCTTCTTGACCGAACAGCGCGGCTCGCCGCGATCGTAACGGTAGGTGACGTTGAGCGCGTATTCGTCGGTGAGCGCCGCCTGGATGCGCGGCCACGGGCACATATAAAGGCAGACCTGCTCGCGCATGTGGCCGGCGAGCGTATAGGTCGAGACGGTGAGAATGCCGATCCACAGATAGGCGGCGAACGGCGCTTCGCCGGTCGCCAGCTCTTTGACCAAAGTCGGTGCGTCGGCGAAATACAGAACCCAGGCGCCGCCGGTCCACCACGCCACCATCAACCAAAGGAAATGCTTGGCGCCTTTGCGCGCATATTTCTCCAGCGTCCAGGGCTGGCCATCGCGCTTCATGTGCTCGCGGCGGTCGCCTTCGGTGAACCGCTCGATGGCGAAGAACAGATCGGTCCACACCGTCTGCGGGCAGAGATAGCCGCACCAGATTCGGCCAGCGAGCGCGTTCATCAGGAACAGGCCGATCGCCGCGAGGATCAACAGGCCGGTGAGGTAATAGATTTCCTGCGGCCACAGTTCGATGAAGAAGAAATAGAAGCGCCGGGCGGGGAAGTCGATCAGCACCGCCTGCGACGGCGCGTCGGCACCGCGATCCCAGCGTACAAAGGGCAGCAGATAATAAATACCGAGGGTGATGGCGAGGACGATCCACTTGATGGTGCGAAATCGGCCGCGCACGCTTTGCGGATAGATGCGCTTCGGCGCCGCGTAGAGCGGTCCGTCGTCGCCGACTTCGGCCTCGTATGCCTTTTCGGCGGCACGCGCCGCCGCGATACGCGGCGGATGGACTTCAGCGCTTTTCGCGAGTTCTTCGAGGGCCGTCATGAGCCGTTTTGCCTTCCGCAGGATCAGGCGGAAAATCTAGGCCGCATGGGCTCCGGCGGCCTTGATCTGGCGCAAAAGAAAATCCCGGCGCCAGGCCGGGATTTTCATGCTTTATCAGCTAGTTAGAAGCCCGGTATCGGCTCACTTTTCGCCGCCGCCAAAAGTGTACACGTAAACGGCAAGTGCCTTGATGACCGGCTCGCTCAGGCGCCCCTCCCAGTTCGGCATGACGCCGCCACGGCCGTTCAAAATACCCTGCTCAATGGTCGCCTTGTCGGAGCCATAGAGCCAGATCTTATCGGTCAGGTTGGGCGAGCCGAGTTCGCGGTTACCCTTGCCCTCCGGCCCATGACAGACGGCGCAGTTGTCGGCGAACACCTTCTTGCCGAGCGCGAGATCGGCGCCCTTTTCCGGCGGCAGGCCGGACAGCGAGCGTGCGAAGTCGGCCACCGCCGAAATTTCATTCGGTTTAATAACGCCGGCAAACGGCGGCATATTTCCCTGGCGCGCCTTGTCGTGGCCCGAACGGATGCCGAAGCGGAGCGTCTGGACAATGTCGTCGAGCTTGCCGCCCCACAACCAGTCATCGTCGTTAAGGTTGGGATAGCCTTTGGTGCCGCCACCGCCGGCGCCGTGACACGGCGCGCAGTTGTCGGCAAAGGCGACGCGGCCTTGCGCGCGGGCGAAGTCGAGCAATTGCGGGCTGCCGGCAATTTCCGACAGAGCAGCACTCGACAGCTTGTCCATCATCGGCCCGCGCTGCGTCTTTAGCTCGGCGAGATCGGTGACGACCGCGCTACGCGCATGCCAGGCGGTGACGCCTTCGGTCGAGCCTGTCAGCAACGGCCAGGCGGGATAGACCACCCAGTAGCCGATCGCCCAGACGATGGTGATGTAGAAGGTCCACAGCCACCAGCGCGGCAGCGGCGTGTTGAGTTCGCGAATACCGTCCCAATCGTGGCCGGTGGTCGCGGTCCCGGTGACCGCGTCAATGTCTTTATGTTCGTCTGCCACCGGTCAGTCCTCCCGCAACGGAATGCGCGCCGCTTCATCGAATTGCTGCTTGCGCGACGGCCATAGCGCGTACAGCAGCACGGTCATGAAAATAACGGTGAAGTAAACGAGACCCCAAGTCTGGGCGAACTCGGATACGGCTTTGTAGGTTGGATCCATTTCGCTCACCGAATGTTGGCTTTGTCGTCATAAAGATTGAAGTCGACCTGCGTGCCCAGCATCTGCAGATAGGCGATCAGCGCGTCGGCTTCGGAGATTCGTCCCGGATTGCCATCGAAGTCGCGGACTTGCGCTTTCGGATAGCGCTTGATGACGTCGGCGGCATCGGCGGCGTCGGTGGTCGCCTGCGTGGCGACATCCTTGACGGCGTTGTCGATCATGTCCTGGCTATAGGGCACGCCTTCGAGCCGCAGCACCTTCAGATCGTCGGCGATGTGCTGGAAGTCCAGTTCGGTACTGGCGAGGAAGCCATAGCCGGGCATGACCGAACCCGGCACCACCGAGCGAGGATCGCGCAAGTGATCACGGTGCCAGTCGTCGGAATATTTGCCGCCGACGCGGGCGAGATCCGGACCGGTGCGCTTCGAGCCCCACTGGAACGGCTTGTCGTACATGCTTTCGGCGGCGAGCGAATAATGGCCGTAGCGTTCGACCTCGTCGCGCAACGGCCGGATCATCTGCGAGTGGCAGAGATAGCAGCCTTCGCGGACGTAGATGTTGCGTCCGGCCAGTTCGAGCGGCGTATAGGGCCGCACACCGTCGACCTTTTCGATCGTGTTCTTCAGGTAGAACAGCGGCGCGATTTCGACGAGACCGCCGATGGCGATGACCACCAGAATGCCGATCACCAGGACGATCGAGTTTTTTTCAAAGATGGCGTGTTTTTGCCAGAGTGACATTGTTGTTCTCGCTTATTCCGCGGGCGCCAGCGCGAGGCCGGCGGTCTCGGCCTTCTCGGCCGAGTTCACAGTTTTCCAGAGGTTCCAGACCATGATCAGCGCGCCGCAGAGGAACAGGAAACCGCCGAGCGCCCGGATGACATAGAAGGGATGCATGGCCTCGACCGTTTCGACGAAGGAATATTCGAGGAAGCCGAGCGAGGTGTAAGCGCGCCACATCAGGCCTTGCAGAATTCCCGACACCCACATCGCTGTGATGTACAGCACGATGCCGACGGTCGAGACCCAGAAGTGCCAGTTAACCAGCTTGAGAGAGTACAACGGCCGGTTCCACAGCCACGGCACCAGGCAGTAGATCGCGCCGAACGAGATATAGGCGACCCAGCCGAGCGCGCCGGAGTGAACGTGGCCGATGGTCCAGTCGGTGTAATGCGACAGTGAGTTGACGATCTTGATCGACATCATCGGACCTTCGAAGGTCGACATGCCGTAGAAGGCGACCGACACCACCATCAGGCGCAGCACCGGATCGGTGCGCAGTTTGTCCCACGCGCCCGACAGCGTCATGATGCCGTTGATCATGCCGCCCCATGAGGGCATCCACAGCATGATCGAGAAGGTCATGCCGAGCGTCTGCGCCCAGTCCGGCAGCGCCGTGTAGTGCAGATGATGCGGGCCGGCCCAGATATAGAGGAAGATCAGCGCCCAGAAGTGGATGATCGACAGGCGGTAGGAATAGACCGGCCGCTCGGCGCGCTTCGGGATGAAGTAGTACATGATGGCGAGGAAGCCGGCGGTGAGGAAGAAGCCGACCGCGTTGTGGCCGTACCACCACTGCACCATCGCATCCTGCACGCCGGACCAGACGATGTAGGACTTCGACGAGAAGATCGATACCGGCACCGTCGCGTTATTGCCGAGATGCAGCACGGCGATGGTGACGATGAAGGCGAGATAGAACCAGTTGGCGACATAGATGTGCGGCTCGGTGCGGCGCCAAAGCGTCGCCAGGAATACCAGAAGATATGTGACCCACACGACGGTCAGCCAGAGATCCGAATACCATTCCGGCTCGGCGTATTCCTTGCCTTGCGTGATGCCGAGCAGATAGCCGGTACCGGCGATCAGAATGAAGAAGTTGTAGCCGAGGACGACGAACCAAGGCGCCAGATCGCCGGCCAGCCGCGCGCGCGACGTGCGCTGCACGACATAGAACGACGTGGCGAGCAGCACGTTGCCGCCGAAGGCAAAGATCACCGCCGAGGTATGCAGCGGCCGCAAACGGCCGAAGCTGATCCAGGGCAGATCGAAGTTGAGCAGCGGGAAGGCCAGTTGCAGGGCGATGATGAGACCGACGGTGAAGCCGGCGATGCCCCAGAACATGGCGATGACGGTCGCGAACTTGACCGGTCCCATATTGTAGTTGGGCTTGCCATCGATGGTCAGCGGCGCGCGTTCGGCCGGACGATCGTAGTAGCGATTGATAATGGCGAACACGGCGGCGACGCTGGCCGCGGTGAACAGGTAAGCATGAAATGCGTATTCGGGCGTGTAGGCCTTGGCGGCGATGACGATGCAAAGCGCCGCCAGCGCGGCGAAGGTCAGCGCCAGACCGCCCTCGCCAAAGGTCATTTGTTTTTGTGGAGCAAGCGCGTTCGCCATGAGAGTGGTTCCGTTTTATGGCTGGCCGGGGAATTGGAGGGCCTTGCATTGGAATATCCATCGAGTTCGGCGGGCCATTCTTGATCCAGGTCAATCAAACGGCTTGCCCCGATCTTATTCCGGGCGATTTTTCCAATACCGGCCGCGCTGGCGGTGTCGCCTGCGATTATGCGGCGGACCTATTCGCGGCGAAGTTCCGCGCTTTGATGTAAGTCAAATATCCGGCCCGGCATCGCTTATTGATGATGGGTACAAGGCGCCAATTTCGTGCGCCGCTTATTACTGGGGTAACAGGGGTCACCAATGAATTCACGCACAGTAATGCCGGCACTCGTGGCGGCGACGATCTTGACGGGTTTCGCAAACCCGACGCTGGCCGCCGATGTCGCGGCGAAGCCGGTCTACAAAGCGGCGCCGATGACGGAGGCTTTCAATCCGTGGATGGTCCGCTTCCGCGCGCTCGGCGTCGTTACCCGCAATTCGGGCAGTGTCGATCAGGTGGCCGGCTCCGGTCTGACGACGACTGACACCGTCGTTCCCGAACTCGACATCACATACTTCTTCACCTAGAACATCGCGGCTGAACTCATTCTCGGCGTCACCAAGCACAGCATCTCGGGGACCGGTGCGCTCGCTGGTGTCGATGTCGGCAGCGCCTGGTTGCTGCCACCGACATTGACGTTCCAGTATCACTTCACCGATTTTGGCGCCTTCAAGCCTTATGTCGGCGCGGGCGTGAACTACACAATGTTCTTCAGCCAATCGGCGACCGGCGGGACCATTACCTACAGCCACCTGCACAACTCGTTCGCACCGGCGGCGCAAATCGGCTTCGACTACATGATCGACAGGCACTGGGGATTCAACGTCGACGTCAAGAAGTTGTGGCTGCGCCCGGATTGGAACGGCACGAACAACGCTGGAACGGCTTTGACTGGCAAGGTGAACCTCGATCCTTGGCTGATCGGCGCCGGCGTCACCTACAAGTTCTAATTACCGCCAATCAGACAAACGAAAGCCCCGGCATCGCTGCCGGGGCTTTTTTATTCGAGGCGCTGCCGATCAGCGATTGCGCCAGCCGTGCCAGCCCCAGCCGCGCGGGCCGCCGCCATCAAGCTTCTTCTTCTGATCGTCGGTGAGCGTCGCGTAAAAGGCATCGAAGGCCGGACGGACGGTCTTGATCGCCGCCAGCATGCTCTCCATGCGCTTTTCCATCGCCTCCATGCGCGCCGACGCGCCGGCCGGAAATTCCTTCGGGCAAGCGGCGGACACGGTTTCGGCCGCCTTGGTCGAGGCGGCGCGCAAGGCTTCAAGCGCGGTGCGCTGGGCGTCGGTCGGCTTGATCAGCCGCTCGATTCGCTCCATGCGCCATTCGGCCATTCCGGCCGCGCGGGGATCGCACAGGCCGGCCCGGCCGCGAAAGCCGCCGCCCATCATGCCCGGACCCATCATCATGCCGGGCCCCCAACCGGGACCGCCACGCGGGCCGCCGCCCGGTCCATAACCCGAACCCGGCTGCGCCGCGGCGGGCGCGACGGCAATCAGGCCAGCAAGAGCGATCGAAGCAGCGGCAAGAGCAAATGCTTTCATGGCGGTTCTCCGGCTAAACGGGGTTAAGATATTCCATATTAAGAATACGACCTGCGTCAGTTGGCGCGATTGACGCACATCAACGGCGCGTTGAATTCGCCGCTCAGACGGCGACCATGAATTCGCGTTCGACGTCGGCGACGGAAATCTCCGGCTTCAACGCCGGCGCGATCGGGGCCCGATCGCCGCGGTAGAGTACGCCCATGCTGAAGCCGTCATCGGCCAGCACCAAAGCGGTGGCGGCGGCGCGATCCTGTTCGATCGAAATCGCCGACGGCCGCACCATCTTCTTCCATTCACGTTGCTCGGGGCGGAAGGTGACGCAGGGGCTCAGCACTTCGATGAAGGCAAAGCCCGGCCAGCGGATGGCATCGACGATTAGATCGGCGAGCCCGTTCGGATCGCCGGAAAATCCGCGCGCGACATAATTGGCGCCGGACGCGACGGCGACCGCCAGCGGATTGAACGGCCGCAGGCCGATGCCGCCCGGCGCGATGTCCGAATCCCAATCGGCTTCGGTGGTCGGCGACGGCTGACCCTTGGTCATGCCGTAGACGCGGTTGTCCATGACGAGATAGAGCATGTCGACATTGCGCCGGCAGGCATGAATGAAATGATTGCCGCCGATCGAATAGCCGTCGCCATCGCCGCCAACGGCAATCACTTCAAGGTCGGGACGCGTCAGCTTCAAGCCGGTGGCGACCGGCAGCGCGCGGCCATGCACGCCGTGAAAGCCATAGGTGCTCATGTAGCCCGGCAGCCGCGACGAACAGCCGATGCCGGACACCAGCACGACTTCATGCGGCGGCCGGCCCTGCTTGGCGAGCGCACGTTCGAGCGAAGCCAGCACGCCGTAATCGCCGCAGCCCGGACACCAGACCGGATGCGCGCCGGAGGAGAAATCCTTGGCGTCAAAGACGCAGTGCGGTGTTTCAGCCGGCGTGGCGACAAGCGTGTCGGTCATAATATTTCTCCGTCACACCACATAACTGGCGATCTCCAATGGCCGGAACGGCGACGGGCCGGGCCGCGCGACGCTCTCGGCGCTGGACGGGATCGCCTTGTGGCCGAGCAGATAATGGTAGAGCTGCGCGCCGTGGTTCTGTTCGATGACGACAATGCGGCGCACGCCATCGAGCGCACGCCCGAGCGCGGCCATTGGCAGAGGCGACAGCACACGCAAGGCGATGACGCGGACTTTTTGGCCGCTGGCCGCCAGCCGCTTGGCCGCTTCGCGCGCCGGGCCGATGGTCGAGCCGATGGCGATGATGGCGACATCGCCATCGCCCCAGACTTCGCCCCAATGATCGCCGGGATCGAACTGGCGAATCTTTTTCGCCCGCTTCTCGATTTGGGCGACATGCGCGGCTGCACCGCTGGCCGGCAAACCGGCTTCGTTATGGGTGAGGCCTTCGGCCACCCATTCAAGCTGCGGCGTGCCGGGCAAGGGCATCGGTGTTATCGGGTCGCCGCCAGTCGCATAGCGCTTGAACGGTTTGCCGGGCGCGACGCCGTTGACGCGGCGTCTGAGCGGCGCCGGCCGATCGGACGACGGATCGATCACTGTCGTTGCCTGGCCGAGCGCTTGATCGGACAGGACGATCACCGGCGTCTGCAATGACTCGGCGACATAAACGGCGTATTCGCCAGTATTGACGCAGTCGGCGACAGAGACCGGCGCCAGCACAATGCGTGGCGCGTCGCCGTGGCCGCCATAAATTGCAAGATTGATGTCGCTCTGCTCGGTCTTCGAGGCAATGCCGGTCGAGGGACCGGCGCGCATGACATCGACCAGCACGAACGGAATCTCGGCGGCCACCGCCAGACCCAAGGTCTCGATCATCAACGAAAAACCGGGACCGGACGTGACCGTCATCGCCGGCGTGCCGCCATAGGACGCGCCCAAAGTCATGTTCACCGACGCCAGCTCATCCTCGCCCAGCACCAATCGGCCGCCGAGCTTGATGAGATGTGGCGCCAGCCATTCGACCAGATCGGTGGCCGGCGTGATCGGGTAGCAGCCGACGAAGCGCACGCCGCCGCGTAAGGCGCCGAACGCGACCGCCTGATTGCCGTTGATCAGCCAGCGCGCCGCCTTGCGCGGCGGCTCAAGCCACAGATCAAGCGCCAGCGCGGGAGCCGCCTGTGCGCCGAGCGTCGCGCCGGCCGCATTGGCCGCGATCAGATCCGCGCCCTTGCCATCGAAGATCGTGTCGATGGCGGCTTTCGCATCGCCGTCGCCGATGCCGGTGAGCGCGCAGACGCAGCCGGCTGCGAACATGTTGACGCGCTTGCCGCGCAAGGCGCGCGCGAGCTTGTTTTCTGTCGGGTCGTTCATCGCCAGTGCGACGACGCGGCCCTTCGATTTGGCGATACCGGCCGGCACCGGCCCTTCCGCCGGGTCGGCCAGAATGATGCTCCTGTCGTCGAGCGGGATCTCGGCGGCGAACTGCTCGACCTTTTCCCAGTCCAGCGCCACGAACAGATCGTAGCAATCCGGCTGGGTTTCGATCGGCGCGGTCGACACCTGCACCAGCGATGCCGATTCGCCGCCACGCACCTGCGCGCCGAACAATTGCGTCATCATGCCGTAATAACCGGCATGCGCCGCGGCGCGCAGGAAAACGGCTCCGGCGGTCATCGCGCCGGAGCCGCCGCTTCCCGCGAATACAACGGCGATGGAGGTGCGGGCCACTTTTCTCCGGCCTACACGTAGCCGAGCCAGCGCCAGTAGGTGGCGCCGAGCAGCATGACCAGCGCGAGCGCGGCCACGGTCAGCACCAGCCCGGTGCGCACGAAGTCGCGGGCACTGAAGGTTTCGGTGCCGTAGGCCACCATATTCTGCGGCGCGTTCACCACCAGGATGAAGCCGAACGACACCACGAACTGCAGCAGCATGGTCATGCCGATGATGTTGATGCCGGGCGTCGCGACGCCCTTGAGCACGGCGATGACGATCGGGATCATGGCGGCGGCGAGCGCGGTGGCGCTGGCAAAGCCGAGATGGATGACGACCAGGAACAGACTCATGGTGCCGAGAATGAACAGCGCGGTGGCGTTGGTCAGGCCGAACTGGGCGACCGCGATATTGGCCAGCCAGGTGGCGGCCTGGGTTTGCAGCAGCGCGGTGCCGAGGCTGATGCCGACGCCGAACAGGACCACGGTGCCCCACGGAATGCGCGCCTGCGCGTCCTTCCAGGTGAGAATGCCGAAGCCGGGCATGAACATCAGCGCCACGGCGGTGATGGTCGTGGTCGAGGTGTCGAACTTGTGCAGGATGCCTTCCGTTGCCCAGAAGCCGATCAAGGTCAGCGACAGCAGCAACAGTTTCAGCTCGGACGCCTTGATCGGGCCGAGGTCGGCGAGCGATTTCTGGATGCCTTCATGGCCGCCCGGCACTTCGGCGACTTCCGGCTTCATCATCCGCGTCATGACGAAATAGAGAACGACGCACATCAACACCGCGAAAGGCGCGGCGGCAATAAACCAGGTCAGCCAGGTGATGGTCTGGTTGAAGGTCTTCTCGATGAAGCCGATAGCGACCATGTTCTGCGCCGCCGCGGTCTTGATGCCGACATTCCAGATGCTGGCGGTCTGTACCGTGGTGATCATCAGCATGGAGGCAAAGGCGCTGCGCTTGCTGACGCCGAAGGCGGCGATGATGCCGAGCGTGATCGGCACCAGGCAAGCAACGCGCGCGGTGGTCGACGGCACCATCAGCGCAATGACGAAGCCGACCAGCATGGTGCCGATGACGACATGATGCGTCTTGGTGCCGACGCGGGAAAGAATTGAAAGCGCGATGCGCTTGTCGAGCCCGGTCACCGTCATGGCGGCGGCCAGGAACAGCGCCGACGCGACCAGCACCAACGCGGTGTTGGCGAAGCCGCTAAAGGCCAATGTCAGCGCACCTGAAGTGCCGAGCAGCACCTTCGGATTGGCGACGCTCGGCGCCAGGCCGAGCAGAAAGGCCATCAGCACGGCGATGACAATGGCGGAGACCGCGTAATCGATTGCTTCAGTCATCCAGAGGATGACCGCAAAGGCGAGAATGGCCAGCATATGATGACCGGCGACCGGCAGATTGGCCGGCGTCGGTAGCAGCAAAACGGCAACCAGCGCGGCGGTGGCGGCCAACAGGCCCCAGTTCGATGCAAACCAGTTGCCCGGTTTGACGACAGCCCCGGCGGCGCCCGGCGTCGACTGCGCGACATTTGACATGGTCATTTCCCCCACGGAGTTGATTCTCTATGTTGCCATATTCGCCCAGTGCGAAGGCGGGGTGTTGAGCAAGATCAAATGGATTTATATTTTTGGCATTGCAACCGCCGCGTACCGCCGGCGGCGATCTACTGATGAACCGGCGACGTTCCAAAACTGCGAACGACAAAGGCGCGCGCCGCGCCTCTTGAAAGGCCGTGGCCGCGCGCCTTCTCAGCGCCCCCAAACTCAGGCGGCGGA
Organism: Rhizobium sp. Q54; assembly: GCA_945861265.1. Classification (GTDB taxonomy): domain Bacteria; phylum Pseudomonadota; class Alphaproteobacteria; order Rhizobiales; family Xanthobacteraceae; genus Pseudolabrys. The sequence goes on from CAMAUC010000039.1 coordinate 22,967, forward strand.
TTTCAAATCGATATTCCTGACACACGCCGGCTTCGGCAGCGGACTAGCGCGCCGCCACGTCGCCTTGCGCCTCGATCGCCATGCCGGTCATCGGTTCGACCCAGACCAAATGATCTTTCACCGCCTTGACGCCGGGAATATTCTCGGCGGCGATTTTCAGCGCCTCGCGCTGGCGATCGTCGACGACAACGCCCCATAGTTCGACAATGCCGTCATTCACGACGACATTGGTCAGGGCCACCGGCGCCCAGCGTTCCTTCTTCATTTCTTCAAGCAACTGCTCGCGAATGCCGGCGTCGTCCTTCGAGCAGATCACATCCGGCGCGACGCGCGCCATGCTGACCATCGCGTGCATCAGGTTCGAGCGCGTGACGATGCCGACCAGGATGCTGCCGGACATCACCGGCACGCGCTTGATGCGGTGCTTCTCCATCAACTCGACGATTTCCTCAAGCGAGGCATTCTCATCGACGGTTCTGATGTCGGTGGTCATCACCTCCGACACCTTGTTGCCATGCGAATGGGCATATTCCGTCGCCATCGGCCCCGGCCCCATGAGAAACTCAAGCCAGCGCGAGCGATGGCGCTCGGTTTTGGTTTCGCGGCGTCGCAAAAAATCACCTTCCGACAGAACGCCAACCAGCCTGGCGGAATTGTCGAGCACCGGCAGCCCACTGATGCGGTGTTGCAGCATCAGCCGCGCCGCCTGCAACACGGTCGAATCCGGATCGATCGAAATCACTTTGCGGGTCATGACATCGCTGGCGATCATGGGACTTCTCCAATTTTTCTAAAGCATGAAACCATGACCGGACGACGCTGCTGTTGATGCAGGTCAAGGGCGGATAACCCCTTGGCGGAGCATGCAAATCGTGAGCGACCCCACGTGCGGCGAAACCCGGTTGTTCGAACTGCTGCAAGCCGGCGTCAAGGTCAGCATCTCGATCGACAATGTAACCACCGAGGCCAACCAGGCTTTCGAGGGCTTCAAGACGCGCGCCAAGTTGAGCTGGCTGCCGGACAGCCCGGCGCACCGCGCAAAAAAAGCCCCGGCCAATTGAGCCGGGGCAGGTTCACCAACAAACGTCGGGGAAGAACGACGTTCGGCGTAGATCTCTGAATCAGGCGTTCAAGCGGTTGAGCGCGGCCTGGTTGCGCAGCACGATGCGGCGCGAACTCGGCACCGAAATCGCCGCCGAATTTTCCAGTTGCGTCAGCGTGCGCGACACGGTTTCGATGGTGAGGCCGAGATAATCGGCGATATCCTGGCGCGACATCGGCAGTTCGACCGTGTTGCCGGCCGGCGCGCGCGATGCCATCTCAAGCAGGAAACCGGCGACCCGCTCCTGCGCGGTCTTGATCAGCAGCATGATATGCGCTTGCGCGCGCTGCAATTCCTTCGCGGTCATGGTCCAGAGCTGGTTGGCGACGTCGTGGCTGCGTCCGGCGAGCGCGACCACGCTGCTGCGCTTGATCAGCATCACCTTGCATTCGACGATCGCCTCGGCCGAGAAGGAATGCACCTCGCCGATTTCAAGACCGAAAATATCGCCCGGGAGATAGAAGGCGCCGATCTGGCGACGGCCGTCGTTCAGCACCTTGTAGGTGCGCACCGCGCCGCTGATGACCTTGTAGAGATATTCGGCCGGCTCGTTCTCGCCGTAGATTTCGCCGTTGCGGGCGAAAGGCATGGCCGCGCCCATCAGTTCGATCGATTCGCCGAGCGAGGCGACCGGCGGAACGTTCCGCGCGGCGCGAGCGGTCGGCAGCGGGTAGGAATTCCGGTGGGTCAGAGACTGGATATGCATGACGCTTGGCCCTCGATGAATTCGATGGTCTTCGATACCGCTGGCGTCGGGCTGCCGAAATTCAGATAATCCCCATAGGTAGTTTCCCATAGGCGGCCGCGATGCCGCCCCGCGCCGCCGCCAGCCGCCTCGCACCGTTTGGATTTATGCCATATACCACTGATTCATCTAAGGTTTTTGCCAAGGACGAGGGCCATCAGGCCTGGCGCTATGGCGCAGCGCCGACCGCCGTGGCACTGGCTCTGGCGGCGCGGGCACTGCTGCTGCCGATCCTGCATACCGATTCGCTGTTTCTCTACTTTCTGCCGCCGGTCCTGATCGCCGCCGGAATCGGCGGTCGCGGACCCGGACTGCTGGCAACCGCCCTCGGCCTTGTCGCCGCCTACGCGCTGACGCCCGACCTGGCCGACTTTTCCACGATCTCAATCGTCAGCGGCGCCACTTTTCTGGTGCTGGCCATCGGCGTCTCCTGGGGTGGCGAACAAGTGCACCGAAGCCAGATGCGCGCCAAAATCATGACCCGCAATGCCCTGGCGCGCGAAGCGCATTTGCAATCGATTCTCGATACCGTGCCGGAAGCGATGATCGTCATCGACGACCACGGCGTGATCCAGTCGTTCAGTTCGGCCGCCGAGCGGCTGTTCGGCTGCCCCGCCGGCAAGGCGATAGGGCAGAACGTCAGAATTCTGATGCCGGAGCCTTATCGCGAAAACCACGATGCTTACCTGCACCGCTATATGTCCACCGGCGAACGCCGCATCATTGGCATCGGCCGCGTCGTCGTCGGCAAGCGCATGAACGGCTCGACCTTTCCGATGGAATTGGCGGTCGGCGAGATGAAATCCGGCACGCAGCGTTTCTTCACCGGCTTCATCCGCGATCTGACCGAGCGGCAACAGACCGAGGCGCGGTTGCAGGAATTGCAGTCCGAACTGGTGCACATTTCACGGCTGACGGCGATGGGCGAAATGGCCTCGACCCTGGCGCACGAACTCAACCAGCCGCTGGCGGCTATTTCCAACTATCTCAAGGGTTCGCAGCGCATGCTTGAGGGTGCCAGCGATGAAAAATCAGCGACACTAAACGACGCGCTCGGCAAGGCCGCCGATCAGGCCATGCGCGCCGGGCAGATCATCCGCCGCCTGCGCGACTTTGTGTCGCGCGGCGAAAGCGAGCGGCGGGTGGAAAACATCATTAAGCTCGTCGAAGAGGCAAGCGCGATGGCGCTGGTCGGCGTCAAGGACCGCGGCATTCGCGTCCAGTTTCAGTTCGACCCGACCGTCGATCAGGTTCTGGCCGACCGCGTTCAGGTCCAACAGGTGCTGCTCAACCTGATCCGCAACGCCATGGACGCCATGGAAAGCGCGACCGTGCGCGAACTGACAATCGCAGTGGTTCCGGACGGAGACAATCAGATCCGCGTCAGCGTGTCCGACAGCGGCTCCGGCATCGCCCCGGAAATCACCGAGCAGCTATTCCAGCCATTCATCACCACCAAGCGCCAGGGTATGGGCGTCGGCCTGTCGATTTCCCGCTCCATTATCGAGGCGCATGGCGGTCGAATCTGGGCGAAAGCCAACCCCGGCGGCGGAACGACTTTCCATTTCACGCTCGCCGCCGTAGAGGAAGGGGATGTCGACGATGCAGCCTGAGCCGATCATTTATGTGATCGATGACGACGACGCCGTGCGGCAGTCGCTGGAATTCCTGTTGAAGACAGCCGGGATGACGGTGCGCGGCTTCGAGCATGCCAAGGCCTTTCTCGACCTCTTGCCGCAAGTCCAGCAGGGCTGCGTCATCACCGATGTCCGCATGCCGGGAATGAGCGGCATCGATCTGCTGAGCCGGCTGAAAGACACCAACCCCGAACTGCCGGTGATCGTCATTACCGGTCACGGCGACATATCGCTGGCGGTTGAGGCCATGAAAATCGGCGCGATCGACTTTCTGGAAAAGCCGTTCGACGACGACCAGTTGATCGCCGCGGTGCGCGCAGCCCTCAACCGCGACGCCGGCGTCGTCAAACGCAAGGCCGAGCTTGGCGAGATCACGGAAAAACTGGCGGAACTGTCGAACCGCGAGCGCCAGGTGCTCGACGGCCTGGTCGCCGGCAAGGCCAACAAGGCCATTGCTTTCGATCTCGGCATCAGCCCGCGGACCGTGGAGATTTACCGCGCCAATGTCATGACCAAGATGGCGGCCAACAGCCTGTCCGATCTGGTGCGTATGGCGATGCTGGCCGATATTATGGAATAGCTCGCGGCAGGGCTGCGCCGGGAGCGCTATTTGAACGTCTCGTCGCCGGTGATTTCGCCGGGGACGAAAGTCCTCTGATTAAACTACTTCTTCGCGGCAATTCCGCGCATGAAGCTGGCGCGGATTGCGACCGGGTCGCGCTCGGTCTTGCCGACGCCGGGCTCGCCGTCGATGCGCGCGGCGATCAAGCTTGGTCCGCCGCCGTCAAGCGCGCGAACCATCAACTTTTCGAACTCGTCTTCGTCGGCGGCCCATGCACTGTTGGCGATACCGGCGCCGCGCGCGATGGCAACGATGTCGGCGGTACTCTTGCTCGCGGTCGGCTGCGAGCCGGTGATCTGATAAATGCCGTTGTCCCACACGACCATCGTCAGGTTCTTCGGCGCCTGCATCGCCACCGTCGTCAGGCAGCCGAGTTGCATCAGCAGCGAACCATCGCCTTCGAGCGCGACGACATGACGTTTCGGCTGGGCGATGGCCACGCCGAGCGCGATCGGGATGGTCAGCCCCATGCTGCCGAGCATATAGAAATTCTGCGGCCGCTGGCCGGTCTCCCACAAATCGAAATTGGCATTGCCGATGCCGCCGATCACGGCCTCATCGTGCTTGAGAAGCGCCACGGCGCGCCGGGTCAGATCGAGGCGGCTCATCACCTTAAGATTATGAAAGGCGTTACTCATGCCGCGAACACCTTCCCGCCGGTCAGCAAGGGCGACAGGATGAACACGACCGGCGCCTGCGTCGCGTAAGCCTGCTTGATCGAGCGGTCGACAATGAAGGCCAGTTCGTCGTGCCGGGTGATGGTGTGATTTTCGATGGCGAGCGCGTCGAGCACCGGCCGCATCGTCTTGGCGACCAGAGCCTGGCCGAGATTGAATTCGCCGAGCGTGCCGCGTTCCGACACAAACAGCAGCGCCGGAATCTGCGACGGCGCCACCAGCGAGGCGAGCGCGTTCGGCAGCGTGGCGAATCCTGAGGTCTGCATCAGTACCGCACCGCGCAGGCCCGCCATATAGGCGCCGGAGATGACGCCGATGGCTTCTTCCTCGCGCGTCGCGGCAAAGACGGTGAAGAAAGCATCCGCATGCAACGCCGCGATCAGTCTGGTCAGCACGCGATCTGGCACATAAACGATCAATTTGACGTCGTTGGCTTTGAGTGTCGCCAGCACGATCTCGTGCCATGGTTTGTCGGCAGGCGCGGCGGTGGTTTGGCTCATTCTTGGACCGGCATATTGCGGCGCTTTCGCCGTCGGGGAGGCGACTATGACGCAGGAGATTTTTCCCGCAAGCGACCTGCGGCGCGACGCAGTGAGCGTTACGCCCGGAATCGCCAAACTTTACGCAGTGTTTATTTTATGCCTAATAAATAGGCTGCGAGGACCCTACTGTATGCAATATCTCAAGGTTTTGTAGGCTGTCTAAAACTTCGTCAACGACATTTTTTGGCGCAATTTCAAGACTTTAATCCACTAATTGGCCGACAACGGCAATTGGCACGACCTTTGCGGATACCCCCGGTAGTTTCATCGGGAGGTTAGTCATGAAGCGTCGTGAATTTCTCAAATCGGCGGGTGCAGTAGCCGCCACAGCCGCGGTGTCAGGACCGTCGGTCATATCTTCGGCCAAGGCGCAATCGCGCAAGGAGACGATGCTGATCGTGTCCGAAAGCGGCCCCAACAATATCGACATCCACGGCGTCGGCACCAATGTGCCCGGCTATGAGGTGTCGTGGAATTGCTACGACCGCCTGATCAGCCACGAGATGAAGTCGGTCGACGGCAAGCCTTATTACGACCGCGACAAGTTCAAAATGGAACTCGCCGAGGATATGAATGTCGGCGACATGTCGGTCACCTTCAAGCTGAAGAAGAAGGCGACCTTCCAGGACGGCACGCCGGTCACCGCCAAGGACGTCAAATGGTCGCTCGACCGCGCCGTCAGCGTCGGCGGCTTCCCGACCTTCCAGATGGGCGCCGGCTCGCTGACCAAGAAGGAACAGTTCGTCGTCGTCGACGACAACACCTTCCGCGTCGACTTCGCCCGCAAGGATCGCCTGACGATTCCCGATCTCGCCGTGATCGTGCCCTGCGTCATGAATTCCGGCCTGGTGCAGAAGAACGCCACCGAGAAGGATCCGTGGGGTCTCGAATACACCAAGCAGAACACCGCTGGCAGCGGCGCCTATAAAGTGACGAGCTGGGTGCCGGGCACCGAAGTCGTCATGGAGCGCAATGACGCCTGGGTCGGAGGCAAATTGCCGGAGGTCAAGAAGATCATCTGGCGCATCGTCCCCTCGGCCGGCAACCGCCGTGCGTTGCTGGAACGCGGCGATGCCGACATTTCCTACGACCTTCCGAACAAGGACTTCGTCGAACTAAAAAGCGCCGGCAAACTCGACATCATCTCGACGCCGTACTCGAACGGCATCCAGTACATCGGCATGAACGTCAAGATTCCGCCGTTCGACAATCCGAAGGTGCGGCAGGCCGTCGCCTATGCCATTCCCTATCAGAAGATCATGGACGCGGTGCTGTTCGGTCTCGCCAAGCCGATGTACGGCGCGCCGGCCGGTTCGCCGACGCAGGTCGCTTGGCCGCAGCCGCACGGCTACAACATCGACATCGCCAAGGCCAAGGCTCTGCTCGCCGAAGCCGGCTTCCCGAACGGTTTCGAGACCACGATCTCGTTCGACCTCGGCTTTGCCGGCGTCAACGAACCGATCTGCGTGCTGGTGCAGGAAAGCCTGGCGCAAGTCGGAATCAAATGCACCATCAACAAGATCCCGGGTGCCAATTGGCGCACCGAGCTGAACAAGAAGGTGCTGCCGCTTTACACCAACGTGTTTTCGGGCTGGCTCGACTATCCGGAATACTTCTTCATCTGGTGCTACCACGGCAAGAATTCGATCTTCAACACGATGAGCTATCAGTCCAAGACCATGGACGACTTCATCGACGGCGCCGTGACCGCGGCGGCGAATGGCGACAAGGCGACTTACGAAAAAGATGTGAAGGGCATGGTCGATACGGCCTATGCCGACATGCCGCGCATCCCGCTCTACCAACCCTACGTCAACGTCGCGATGCAGAAGAACGTCTCCGGCTACCAGTACTGGTTCCACCGGCGTCTCGACTACCGCACGCTCACCAAGGGCTAACGAACGACGTTCCGTGGAAGGACGGCGCGGCACCATTCGATCCCCCGTGTGCCGCGCCGACTTTCCGGGGGAATTTCCGCGTTTCGACAACAGAGTGAGTGACCATGCTCGCGACGCTCGGCAAAAGATTGATAACGGTGATCCCGACCTTGATCGGCGTCGTCATCGTCACGTTTCTGCTGACGCGGGCTCTGCCCGGCGACCCGGCGGCCTATTTCGCCGGTCCCGCGGCGACCAAGGAAGCGGTCGAACAGGTGCGCGTCAGCCTTGGCCTCGACAAGCCGCTGCCGATCCAGTTCGTGCGCTACGTCAACGATCTGGTGCATGGCAATCTCGGCAATTCGCTGTCGACCGGCCGGCCGGTGGTCACCGAAATTGCCAGCCGCCTGCCCGCTTCCGCCGAACTCACCTTGCTCGGGCTGATCCTGTCGATGGTGATCGCCGTGCCGCTCGGCATTCTCGCGGCCGTCAAACAGGGCTCGTGGATCGACCATACCTGCCGCGTCGTCGCCACCGCCGGCGTGTCGCTGCCGGTGTTCTTTACCGGCCTGCTGCTGGTCTATGTCTTCTATTATATTCTCGGCTGGTCGCCGGCGCCGATCGGCCGGCTCGACGCTTTCTCCAGCGCGCCGCCGAATATCACCGGCTTCTATACGATCGATACGCTGCTCACCGGCAACTTCGAGACCTTCCGCGCCTCGCTCAGCCAGTTGATCCTGCCGGCTTTCACGCTCGGCATTTTCTCGCTGGCGCCGATCGCGCGCATGACGCGCGCCTCGATGCTCGCCGTGCTGGCTTCCGAGTTCGTGCGCACCGCGCGCGCCTCGGGCCTCGACAATCGCACCGTCATCATCACTTACGCCTTCCGCAACGCCATGCTGCCGGTCGTCACCACGCTCGG
>CAMAUC010000040.1 GCA_945861265.1 Rhizobium sp. Q54
GCCTTGATCGAGACGCCGACCTTGTGGGTCTTGCGGTCGAACTGGGTGACGCGGGCGTCAACCTTCTGACCGACGGCGAAGCGTTCCGGACGCTGATCGGCCCGCTCGCGGGCGAGATCGGCGCGGCGGATGAACGAGGTGAGATCGGTATCGACGATCTTCACTTCGAGGCCGCCCTCGTTGATCGCGGTGACTTCACAGGTGACGACCGAACCCTTCTTGAGTTCGCCCGCCGCGCCTTGAGTCATCGGATCGCCGTTGAGCTGCTTGACGCCGAGCGAGATGCGCTCCTTCTCGACATCGACGTCGAGAACCTGAGCCTTGACCATATCGCCCTTGTTGTACTCTTCGATCACCTGCTCGCCCGGACGCTTCCAGTCCAGGTCGGAGAGATGGACCATGCCGTCGACATCGCCATCGAGGCCGAGGAACAGGCCGAACTCGGTCTTGTTCTTGACTTCGCCTTCGACCGTCGAGCCCGGCGGATGCTTTTCGACGAACACTTCCCACGGATTGCGCATGGTCTGCTTGAGACCGAGCGAAATGCGGCGCTTGACCGGATCGACTTCGAGGATCTGCACTTCGACTTCCTGCGAGGTCGAGACGATCTTGCCGGGGTGAACGTTCTTTTTCGTCCAGGACATTTCCGAGACGTGGATGAGGCCTTCGATGCCCGGCTCCAGTTCCACGAACGCACCATAGTCGGTGATGTTGGTGACGCGGCCCTTGAACTTGGCCTGAACCGGATACTTGGCTTCGATGCCTTGCCACGGATCGTCCAGCAACTGCTTCATGCCGAGCGAGATGCGGTGGGTTTCGTGGTTGATCTTGATGATCTTGACCTTCACCGACTGGCCGATATTGAGCACTTCGGTCGGGTGATTGACGCGGCGCCACGCGATATCGGTGACGTGCAGCAGGCCGTCGATGCCGCCGAGGTCGACGAACGCACCGTAATCGGTGATGTTCTTGACGACACCGTCGATGACCTGACCTTCTTCGAGGTTCTGCACCAGTTCCTGGCGCTGTTCGGCGCGCGTTTCTTCGAGAACGGTACGGCGCGACACGACGATGTTGCCGCGGCGGCGATCCATCTTGAGGATCTGGAACTGCTGCGGAACGTTCATCAGCGGCGTGACGTCGCGGATCGGACGAATGTCGACCTGCGAGCGCGGCAGGAAGGCGACCGCGCCGTCGAGATCGACGGTAAAGCCACCCTTGACCTGATTGAAGATAACGCCGGTGACCTTCTCGTTGTTGGTGAAGCCTTTCTCGAGCTTGCCCCAGCTTTCCTCGCGGCGCGCCTTGTCGCGCGACAGCACGGCCTCACCGAGTGCGTTCTCGACGCGCTCCAGGTAGACCTCGACTTCGTCGCCGACTTTCAATTCGGTGGTGCGGCCCGGGCCGGCGAATTCGCGCACGGCGACGCGGCCTTCGGTCTTCAGGCCGACGTCGATGACGGCCATGTCTTTTTCAATGCCGACGACGATGCCCTTGATGACCGAACCTTCTTGCAGGTTGCCGGTCTGGAACGACTCGTCGAGCATCGCAGCGAAATCGTCACGCGACGGATTCTGAGCAGTGGCAGTAGCCATGTATTCTCCTGTTGCCTGCGCCGGGGTTTGATATGGCGTTCCGAGCATGCGGGCCGATGGTCTTGGCAAGACCGTCGGCGACTACCCGCAAAGCGGATAGCCGGCGCTAACACCGTACGTTCGGAACGATTGAGCAGTTTAACGGGCTCCAAACGGCGAAACACGGACGGGGCTTTTGTCCTCCAACATCGGGGGGCGTTGAACGCTCCCCCGGCCCGCCCGGGATGCTTCGACGAAATCGAAAGCGGCCCGAATTGCCGCGTCTATAGCGAATGCGACGGAATGCAGCAAGAAGCCATTGCGGCCGGCGAACTGTCCAGGCCCCGCCGCGACAGCGCCGGTGCCGGCTGAGGCGGCGGCCCGTTCCGCCGCCCCATCAAATATTGGAAGAGATTGACCACATTTTCACCGAAAATAGAATTATATGTTATTTTTCCAGTACTTATTGCGCCAAACGAATAAATTATTCTATTCAAGGTTCGCTCTGTGACGAATTAGCCCAAGTTTGAGTGCCATGCCCGCTTTCGCCGCCATTGTTCCACACCCCTCAGGGACCGCAGACCGAGCCGCTTTGGCGACCCGGTTGTCGGCCGCTGGCCCTTCGCTCGATTTGTTCGAGCGTCTGGCGGCGGCGCGCGAAGCGATTGCCGGACGGTTGGTTTTCACCACCAGTTTCGGTCTGGAAGACCAGGCAATAGGCCACGCCATCCTGTCGCAGAAGCTCGATATCGATCTGGTCACGCTCGACACCGGCCGGTTGTTTGCCGAAACACATGATGTCTGGGCAGAGACTGAGCGCCGCTACGGCAGACACATTCGCGCCGTCGTACCCGAACGCACGGCGATTGAATCCTTGATTGACGTGCAAGGCGCGAACGGCTTTCGCGCCTCGGTCGCCGCGCGACAGGCCTGCTGCCATGTGCGCAAGGTCGAGCCGCTCAACCGCGCGCTCGAAGGCGCCACCGGCTGGGTCACCGGCCTGCGCGCCGATCAATCGCAGCATCGCGCCGAGGTCGCCTTCGCTTCGTTCGATGAAGCGCGCGGCGTGATCAAGATCAATCCGCTTTACGACTGGACCCGCGAGCGCGCCGTTGCCTTTACGCGCGAACACGACGTGCCGGTCAACGCGCTCCACGCCCAAGGCTTCCTGTCCATCGGCTGCGCGCCCTGCACCCGCGCCGTTGCGCCCGGCGAGCCGGAGCGCGCCGGCCGCTGGTGGTGGGAAGACGAAGGCAAAAACGAATGCGGACTGCACGCCAATCCGCTGCATCTCGCCGCGCGCAAAGCGCTGGAAAACGCACAATCATGAACACCGCAACGCTCGCCACCGCGTCCTCGACACACAGCTACCTCGACCAGCTCGAGGCCGAGAGCATTCACATTATGCGCGAGGTCGTCGCCGAGTGTGACAAGGTCGTGATGCTGTATTCGATCGGCAAGGATTCGTCGGTGCTGCTGCATCTGGCGATGAAGGCTTTCTACCCGGGCAAACCGCCGTTCCCGCTGCTGCATGTCGACACGACCTGGAAATTCCGCGAGATGATCGAGTTTCGCGACCGACGGGCGAAAGAACTCGGCGTCGACCTGATGGTGCACATCAACCAGGACGGCGTGGCACGCGGCATCGGCCCGATCTCGCACGGTTCCGAATTGCATACCGACGTGATGAAGACGCAAGGCCTGCGCCAGGCGCTCGATCTGCACGGCTTCGACGCCGCTATCGGCGGCGCGCGCCGCGACGAAGACAAGTCGCGCGCCAAGGAGCGCATCTTCTCATTCCGCAACGCGCATCATCGCTGGGACCCGAAGCGGCAGCGTCCGGAGCCGTGGCGGCTGTTCAATGCGCACAAGCGCAAGGGTGAAAGCATCCGCGTGTTTCCGCTGTCGAACTGGACCGAACTGGATGTGTGGCTCTACATCCATCGCGAAAACATTCCGGTGGTGCCGCTTTATTTCGCCAAGCCGCGTCCCGTTGTGAAGCGCAGTGAGACTTTGGTGATCGTCGACGACAATCGGCTGCCGCTTGAGCCCGGCGAAGTCCCGCAGATCAAGAACGTCCGGTTCCGCACGCTCGGCTGCTATCCGCTCACCGGCGCCATCGAAAGCACCGCGACCTCGGTGGAAGACATCATCCGCGAAACGCTCGACAGCCGGTTTTCGGAGCGCCGCGACCGCGTCATCGACCAGGACGGCTCAAGCTCGATGGAACGCAAGAAGCAGGAAGGCTACTTCTGATGAATATTCCCGTCGATCCCGTTTCGATTGCCCGCGACGCCGTCATCTACAATCACGAAGCCAAGAGCCTGCTGCGCTTCATCGCCTGCGGTTCGGTCGATCATGGCAAATCGAGCCTGCTTGGCCGCCTGCTGTTCGACGCGGGGCTGGTGCTCGACGATCAGATCGATGCGCTGCGCAAAGATACCGGGCAACTGACCGACCCGGTCGAGGACCTCGATTTCTCGCTGCTGTTCGACGGCCTGGCCGCCGAGCGCGAGCAGAAGATCACAATCGATCTGGCCTATCGCTTCTTCGCGACCGAAAAACGCAAATTCATCGTCGCCGATGCGCCGGGCCATGAGCAGTATACCCGCAACATGGCGACCGGCGCCTCGACCGCCGACATCGCCCTCATCCTCGTCAACGCACAAGCCGGCTTGACGCAGCAAACCCGGCGTCACGCCTTGATCGCGGCAACGCTCGGCGTCCGTCATCTTGTCGTCGCCATCAACAAGATGGATCTGGTCGCCTATTCGCAGGCGACTTTCGCGGCGATTGAAGCGGAGTTTCTGAAATTCGCTGACCGCCTCGGCGACGTCAGCAGCACCTTCATTCCGGTGTCGGCGCGCGGCGGCGACAATGTCGTGAAGCGCTCGCCGCATATGGGCTGGTATCGCGGTCCGACCTTGATGGAAAAGCTGGAAACCGTCGATGTCACGCCGCGCGCGGCCAATCAGGCCTTCCGCATGGCGGTGCAATGGGTCAGCCGGCCGACGCCAGATTTTCGCGGCTATTGCGGCATGATCGCCGGCGGCGAAGTTCGCCCCGGCATGGAAATCCTCGTACAGCCGTCCGGCCAGCGCACGCGCATCGCCAGCATCGTCACCGCCAATGGCGAACTCGACCGCGCCGGCGTCGGCCAGTCGGTCACGTTGACGCTCACCGACGATGTCGATGTCTCACGCGGCGACCTGATCGCCGAGGGAACTCGGCCAGCGCATGTCTCCGACCGGCTTGACGCCCGGATCTTCTGGATGGGGCAGGGTACTTTGGCGCCCGGTGGCCGTTACCACATCAAGCTCGGCACCGCCTCGGCGGCGGCGAGCATCGCCGGGCCGATGCAATTGATCGATCTCGCCGAGGACGCGGCGGTGAAATCTGTCGACCGTTTGATGAGCAACGAGTTCGGCACCTGCCGTCTCGAACTCGACCGTCCGCTCGCCGCCGATGGATACAACCAGAACCGCGAGACCGGCAGTTTCATCCTGATCGACGCTGAATCGCACGATACCGTGGCGATGGGATTGATCGAAGTGCCGGCGATTGCCGCTACGGCAACTCGCGGTGCGAGCGCCATGACCGCCGTGCCGATGCCGCGCGATCTCTACAAACTGTTCGGCATCAACGCCAACCAGGCGCGTTCGCTGGCAAAAACCCTGAGCTGGCGTGTGATGGGCAGCGTCGTCACCTTCCTGGTGGCGCTGCTGGTCACCGACAATACCGCGATCGCCAGTTCGATCGTGGTCGCCGAGATCGTCATCAAGATTGCGTTCTATTATTTCCACGAACGCATCTGGCTCTTGGCGCCGTGGGGGAGAAGCTAGCGCTTCCTGTTCTTCTCGACGATCGCAATCGCAGCCGCCACCGCGGCTTCGACATTGAGGTCCGTCGTGTCGAGCAGATGAGCGTCGTCGGCCTGTTTTAAAGGCGACGCAGAACGATTGCTGTCGCGTTCATCGCGCTTGCGAATATCGGCCAGCACGGTGGCGTCGTCGATCGTCTTGCCGGAGGCGCGATATTCCGCCGCGCGGCGTTGCGCGCGCGCGTCCGGCGCGGCGGTGACGAAAATTTTCACATCGGCGTCGGGGCAAATCACAGTGCCGATATCGCGGCCGTCCAACACCGCACCGGGCGTGCTGGCGGCGAAGCTGCGCTGAAAGCCGACCAGGGCCGCGCGCACTTCAGGGATCGCCGAGACAAAGGATGCCGCCTCACCGGCCTCCGCTCCTTTAAGCACCGCTTCATCGAAGCGCGAAAGATCGAGCGATTGCGCGGCAGCAATGGCCGCCTGCCTGTCGTCGAGTTTGTGGCCGGCGTCGAGCACGGTCTTGCCGACCGCGCGATACAGGAGCCCGGTGTCGAGATGGCGCAGGCCGTAATGCGCAGCCAGCCTTTTGCCGATCGTGCCTTTGCCGGACGCCGCCGGTCCATCGATGGCGATGATCACGACAGCTCCGCTCCAAGCCCGCGCATCGTCTCGACGAAGCCGGGGAAACTGGTGGCGATGAAGGCGCTATCGTCGATGCGCACCGGGCTGATGCTGGCAAGGCCCATCATCAAGGCCGACATGGCGATACGGTGATCCATGTGCGTCTTGACTTCGCCACCGCCGGGCACGCCGGTCGCACCCATGCCGTGCACGATCATGTCGTCGCCTTCGACGTCAACTTTCACGCCATTGACGCGCAGCATCTCGGCGGTGGCTTCCAGCCGATCGCTCTCCTTGACGCGCAATTCCTTCAGGCCGTTCATTCGCGTGTCGCCTTCGGCGAAGGCCGCGGCCACCGCAAGGATAAGATATTCGTCGATCATCGCCGGCGCGCGCGCGGCCGGCACATCGACGCCTTTGAGCTTCGACGTGCGCACGCGCAGGTTCGCGGTCTCCTCGCCCTCGTCCTTCTTGTCGAGTTCTTCGATGCTGGCGCCCATTTCGCGCAGGGTCGTGAACAGGCCGGTGCGCAGCGGATTGAGCATGACCGATTCAAGGGTCAGTTCGGAGCCCGGCACGATCAAGGCGGCGACCAGCGGAAACGCCGCCGACGACGGATCGGCCGGCACCGCGACATGCGCCGGCGAAAGTTCGGGCTGGCCTTGCAGTGTGATGCGGCGGCCATGGTCGCCATAAGGCTTGCTGACGATCCTGGCGCCGAAATGCTTCAAGAGCTTCTCGGTGTGGTCGCGCGTCGCCTCGGCCTCGATCACCGTGGTCTCGCCCGGCGCGGCCAGCCCCGCCAGCAGCACGGCGGACTTGAGCTGAGCCGACGGCACCGGGGATTCGTATTCGAGCGGCAGCGGGTCGCTGGCGCCCTTAAGGGTCAAAGGCAGGCGCCCGCCGTCGGCCGCCGAAACCACCCGCGCGCCCATTTTTTCCAGCGGATCGAGCACCCGGCGCATCGGCCGGCTGCGCAAGGATGCATCGCCATCGAAGGTCACCGTGATGCCGCAGCCGGCGACGGCGCCGATCGCCAGCCGGCAGCCGGTGCCGGAATTGCCGAAATCGAGCGGGCCGGCCGGCTGGGCAAAGCCGCCGACGCCGACCCCGTGAATGCGCCAGTTGCCATCGCCCAGCCGCTCGACCTTGGCGCCCAGCGCGCCCATCGCCTTGGCGGTGTTGAGGACGTCTTCGCCCTCCAGCAGCCCGGAAATCGTGGTTTCACCCACCGCCATGGCCCCCAGGATCAGGGCGCGGTGGGAGATCGATTTGTCGCCGGGAACCCGTATCTGGCCGGTAATGGGTCCGGAGGCGCGGGCGGTCAGGGGCGTCGGCGCGGAAGAGCTCACTGAACGGGTATCCTCGAGCGATATCTGGGGCGGCATGCTTAAAAGCTGCGCCGTCCTACCACGCAGTCGCGCGGTGCGTCATCCCGCAGCGGGCGCCGGGTCCGGGCGTCGCCAGCCCGTTCCCAAGCCCGCCTGCGCTATTGACAGGTGCGCTGCAACTAGCCAAGTGAAGCATCAATTCAACGGCATTTCCGAGGAAACTCGATCGTGGCTAAATCTGATCTCGGCACCAAGCGCGTCTGCCCGGACACCGGTCGTAAATTCTACGACATGGGTAAGTCGCCGGTTATTTCGCCCTACACCGGCAAGGTCGTTCCGATCGTCGTCCCGGTCCAGTCGCGGTCGCGGCCGGAATCGGCTGCCGCGCGGGCGATGCCCGCCGCCGAGACCGAGACTTTGGTGCCGGAGACGCAGGACGCGGAATTCGTCTCGCTGGAGGACGCCGAGGCCGAACAGCAGGGCAAGAAGAAGCCCGCCGCGGCCGGCGACGTCTCCGAAGACGACGAGATCGAAGGCGACGACGAGAGCCTTGACGACGCCGCCTTCATCGAAGAACAGGAAGACGGCGATCCGGACGTCACCGACATCATCGGCGACGGCATCGAGAAAGAAGAAGAACAGTAACCAATCGGCCAATCAGACTCTTTGCTTTTTTGCCGATTACTGATTACTGATCTGCGTTACGGGGCCATAGCTCAGCTGGGAGAGCGCCTGCATGGCATGCAGGAGGTCGGCGGTTCGATCCCGCCTGGCTCCACCAAATTCAAAATAAGCCGCCCAGTTTCGGGCGGCTTATTTTTTAGGGCGTGAAATAGCGCGCCTCGCAACGCTACAGACAAATGCCTCCCCGGCATTGCATGATGTCCGGCAAAACACACCGGGAGTGAGACGTCATGCAAGGCAAGATCGCGCTCGAGGAGCACTTTGCCATCGAGCCGACGCTCGGCGATTCAAAAGTATTCGGCGCCCACGTTTGGCCCGACCTCGGGCCCCGGCTGATCGACGTGCAGGACACGCGCCTGCGCGAAATGGACAAACACGGCGTCGAGATGATGATCCTGTCGCTGAATGCGCCGGCGGTGCAGGCGATCCATGACGTGCCGACAGCGATCGCGGTTGCGCGACAAGCCAACAATGTTCTGGCCGACCATATTGCCAAGCGCCCCGCCCGCTTCGCCGCGTTCGCCGCGCTGCCGATGCAGGATCCGGAGGCGGCGATTGTCGAGTTGAAGCGCTGCGTGAACGATCTCGGCTTCGTCGGCGCCTTGGTCAACGGCTTTTCCAATATCGGCACGCCCGACAACGTCACTTATTACGACCTGCCGCAGTACCGGTCGTTCTGGCGCGCGGTCGAGGCGCTCGACGTGCCGTTCTATCTGCATCCGCGCAACCCGCAGCCCGGCAATCCGCAATTCGCCGGCCACAACTGGCTGCTCGGCCCGAACTGGGCCTTCTCGGCCGAGACGTCCGTCCACGCGCTGCGCCTGATCGGCTCGGGCCTGTTCGACGAACATCCGAACCTGAAGATGGTGCTCGGCCATCTTGGCGAAGGGATTCCGGTGCAGCTCTGGCGCATCGATGGCCGCAACGGCTGGATGAAAGAGCCGCATCGTTACCCGGCCAAGCACGGCGTCGGCCATTACTTCCGCAAGCACTTTCATCTGACAACGTCGGGCAATTTCCATACACCGTCGCTGGTCAATGCAATGACCGAGATGGGACCGGACCGCGTGATGTTTTCGGTCGACTGGCCGTTCGAGGATGTCGGCCAAGGCTGCGATTGGTTCGACAATGCGGCGATCAGCGACGCCGACCGCGCCAAGATCGGCCGCGACAATGCGGTGAAGCTGTTTAAATTGAAGATCTAGGCGGCGCTTCGCCTATTTCTTTTTGTTGTTCGTCGCCAGCAAAGCGGGACTGCCCCACACCGGTTCTTCTTCGCCATTGCCCCAGGCAAAGGGACGATAGAATTGATGCACGCCGTAGCGCACCAGCTTCTTCATCTCGCGCACCCAGTTCGGGTGCACATAGACCGCGTGATAGTGCGTCGACTTGGCAACTTCCGGCACATAGATCTGGCCGTCGAGCGTCTGCTTGGCGATGCGGTTGGCGCGCGCCCAGTGACCGCGCTCGGAGATCGCCTTGCTCTTGCCGTCGCAGGCAAAAGTGAACTGGCACGACAGATGGCGATGCGCGTTCTGATAGACAACGCCGCAAATGTCGTTCGGATAGAAGCCCGAGAAGGCGCGGTTGACGATCACCTGTGCGACCGCCTGCTGGCCACGCACCGGTTCGCTGCGCGCCTCGAAATAAATCGCATTGGCCAGGCAACGCTCGGCCTTGGCGTATTCCTTGCCCTCGAGCTTCAACCGCTGCGCCGGCGACGGAGGCGGCAGACCGGGCGCCGGAATCGGCAGCGGCACCATGTCGATCGGGATCGCCGCCGACATCGGCAATGACGCTGGCAGAGGCGCGGCAGCCGGTTCGTCGGCCGGCAGCGTCGCGGATCCAAGGCTGGCAAGCTTGATCGGCGCCGTGGCCAGGGCAATGCCGGGCGCGGACGCATCCGGCGCGCGAAACGTATCGGTCGGCAATTCGGCTGTCAGCGATACGGCCACGACGCGTTCCATGGTAACTGGCGCGCTCATGGCGAATTCGACAGCGTCAGCATCGCTCGCGTCAGCCAAGTCGGCGACCGGCGAGGTGGCCTGAGAGGCAATCGGCGAGGCGACCGGTTGAGCCGCCGGGGTAAAGGCCGCCATGTCGATGGCGGGCTGAAGCGCGGCGAGACGTGTCACCGGGGCCAGTGCCGGCGGGACATCGGCTAATGGCTCAATATTGGGGTTGGCCGAGGGCTCGGGCATGCGATCGGGCGCCGGTTCAGCCAATGCAATTTGCGGCGCCGTTTGCGGCGTCAGGCGCGGCGCCGCCATTATGTTTGCTTTGACGACCGCCTCGCGCGGGATCGCCACGATGACCGCGTCTTGATCCGCAACGAACGAAACCTGGCGGACGCCGGACTGGCCGCGGCCCGATGTATCGGCGGATCGCGACCGGCTGTCTTGTGCGAATTGGGTGCCGGATTCCGCCATGCGGACATTCAGCAGATCGACCGTGACGATGCCCAGCGCGACAATGGCGAAGCCGACGCAAAAGCGTTTGCCGTTGCGAAACAGTGTCGCCTCGAATGTCGGCGCGAACGGATCGGCATCGATGCTACGCGTTAACAAGACTTGCGCTCCCACTGTCGCCGAAGGTTTTTTATGCGTCGGTCGGACAGTGGTTATCTTAGCGAGGGAAATCGAAATGGATAGGTTTTTGCGAAACTTTTGAGAGAACAAGGCAAAGACGCATGCTTAAATTAACCGGCCTTGCCAGAGTTCCCGATTTAACCTTCTTTCGTTAAATCGGGAACTTTGCCGCGTGTGACCGCGCGCATTCGATTTGCCCGATTTTCATTTTACCTCTTCGATTGTCGGCGGATATTTTTCAGCGCACACGGTGGTGTTCTACCGCTTCTGCGTCCCACACCATGCCGTTGCCGGGGCGCCGCGGAATCAGCGCATGGCCGTCGCTGACGATGAGCGGCTCCTGTAACAAAACATTCGCCCAATCCACATATTCGAGAAAATGACAGGTTGGCGTCGCTGCCAGCAGGTGCGCGCTGACTTCCGGAAACAGATGCGACGACATTCGCAGTTTATGCGCCGCGGCAATCTCTGCCGCCTGCCGCCAGCCGGTGACGCCGCCGATACGTTCGAGATCCGGCATGACGTAATCGGCCGCGCCCTGCGCGATGGCAAATGCCATACTGTCCGGCAGCGAGAAATTTTCGCCGATCTGGATCGGCACGTTCAGCGCACGGGCCAGCATCGCCTCGCCGGCATAGTCGTCGTGCCTGATCGGCTCCTCCAGCCAATAGATATTCTCGGCATCGAGCGCCCGGCCGCGCGCCATCGCCTCGTCGAGCGACAGCGCCTGGTTGTAGTCGACCATCAACCCGACATGGTCGCCGATGCGCTTGCGCACCGCCCTTACCGCGGCGATGTCGCCGGCAAGCGTCGGATAGCCGAGCCGCAGCTTGACCGCGCGGAAGCCGCCCATTCCCAGCAAAGTCTCGGCTTCGTCGGCGAGCGCGCCGAGATCGTCTTTGATGCCGAGGCCGCAACTATTATAGGCCGGGATCGGTTTCGCCTCGGCGCCGAGCATCGC
This sequence comes from Rhizobium sp. Q54, assembly GCA_945861265.1. Taxonomy (GTDB): domain Bacteria; phylum Pseudomonadota; class Alphaproteobacteria; order Rhizobiales; family Xanthobacteraceae; genus Pseudolabrys. Next base: position 11,586 of record CAMAUC010000040.1, read on the forward strand.
TGCGAGCGGCTGGCCGGCGGCGATCGCCACCGCGTCCCAGCAGGCGACGTCGAAGCCGGCGAGCGCCATGCGGACGATGCCCTGCACACCGATCAAGGTGAAACGGCGCGCCAGCGTCGCCGCCAATGCGACCGGGTCGGCCGGCTGGCCTTTGGCCAGGCTCTCGATTTCGCCAAGCAGGCTCACGATCGCCGGCTGTGCCGCCCGCAAATAGCAGAACAGATAGGACCGCCCGGTAATGCCTTCCTCGGTCTCCAGATCGATCACCAACAGCGGCACCCGGCGTAACGCCTGCTGGCTGGTGCCGAGCACGAAATTGAGCGGCACCTCGACCGGGATCGCCTTGACGGCGCGTATGGTCAGAGGGGGCATTTTGGGCGCGTTTGACATGAATTTCCCCGGTTTGCCGTCAATATAATTGCTTTCGCGTCAAAGGCGCCGCGTTCTTGAACCTTTAACCCACCCTGCCCATATTAAACGCAAGCGGGCGGCGGTCGCCGTCCGGTTAGGAGACGCCCGCAAGGGGTCTCGTCAAAGTCGCTTCGAAGCGAGGGCTTTGAGACCATGTCACGAGTGCCGTCACTGTCCAGTCCGTTCCTGCTCGGCTTCGACGAGATCGAGCGTCTGCTCGATCGAGTCACCAAGGGAGCCGACGGCTATCCGCCCTACAACATCGAGCGGTTGGCTCGCGATGCGGACAATCCGGAACGGCTGCGCATCACGCTCGCCGTCGCCGGCTTTACTCGCGATCAGCTCGACGTCTGCATCGAGGAAAGCCAGTTGGTGATCCGCGGGCGTCAGCAGGACGACAAGACCCGGCAATATCTCCACCGCGGCATTGCCGCGCGCCAGTTCCAGCGCACCTTCGTGCTGGCGGATGGCATGGAGGTTTTGGGCGCGGACTTGAAGAACGGATTGCTGTCGATCGACCTGATCCGGCCCCAGCCGGAGCGGTTCGTAAAGTCGATCGCCATCAACGATCTGGAATAGATGACAGGAACTTGAAGGACACAAAGAGGACTCGACCGCGTTAGCGTTCAAAAGGAAAGGATCGAGGGCCATGGCTGGAAATATGACAAATAAGCAAATTGAGACGGCGACTAATCCCATCATCACGCAGGATGCGCTCGCGCATCTCGGCGATGGCCGCCTGGCCTATGTCAAGGCGATCCGTTCCGAAGACGTCGCCGGCATGTTCCCGCAGGCGCCCGAAATCGCGCCGGGCGTAACATTGTTCGCACTGCACGCCGCCGACGGCACGCCGATCATGCTCACCGACACGCGCGAATCGGCGCTTGCCAGCGCCTGGAGTAACGAGCTCGAGGCCGTGAGCGTGCACTAGGCTGCTGTCGCCTTCGCGTCAGCGATCGCGTAACCGCGCAAAGCGCAGCCATGTTGGCTGCGCTTTTTCGCTTCTTGTGTTGATGATTCAGGCCGCGCTGCTCGCCGGCGACATCGCCAGCACGGCATAGAGCGCATCGGTGTCCCGCGAGTAGCGCAATTTGCGGGCAATCTCCGGATCGCGCAGCAGACGGGCGACGCGCGCCAGTGCCTTCAGGTGATCGGCGCCGGCCGCTTCCGGCGCCAGCAACAGAAAGATCAGATCGACGGGCTGCGAATCGAGCGCCTCGAAATCGATGCCGCGTTCCAATCGCGCGAATAACCCGAACAGCCTGCCGAGTTTCGGCAGCTTGCCATGCGGAATCGCGATGCCGTTGCCGACTGCGGTGGAACCCAGCTTCTCGCGCTGGAGCAGGATTTCGAGAATTACCTTCTCATTCTGCCCGGTCAGCTCGGCCGCGCGCGCGGCGAGTTCCTGAATAGCCTGCTTCTTGCCGTTGACCTTGAGCGCCGGAATGATCGCGCTGGGCGCGACGAGATCGGTGAGCGTCATGGACATGTCCAATGATCGAAAGCGGCGGCGCCGGGTTGAACTGCGGGTGTCTGTGGGTGTGAATGGCGCGGACCATAGGGATGGTATCCGACGGCGTCAATGGCCGCGATGCGGCCGAAACTGCCGCATTTTCTCGCATTTTTTGGCATTTCAGCCGCCGCGGCGCGCCTGATTGTCCTTAAGCCGGCGCTTGTAGCGGCGCAGCCGCTTTTCGATATGGACCGCTGCCTGGTCGGCGCTCTCATAGGCATCGGCCGCCATTCCCTCGGCTTCGAGCGAAGCGCCCGAATCGAGATGCAGCACGCAGTCGGTGCGAAAGCCAAAGCCGTCCCGGCCCACCGTGGCGTGACCGGAATAGCCGCCGTGAAAATATTTCGACGTCGCTTCCTCGACGCGGTCGCTGATCCGCTGCTGCAACGACGCGCCAATGCTGATGTTTTTCCCCGAGACACGTAAAGGCATCTGTCGAGCCTCCTTGTCGGGCGCGTGCCACACATCGTGGCCCATTCGCCGCGACGTTTACCGCACCATTTTTCCAGCGGGCTAATCATATGATCTGCGAATCGTTCCCCACGTCAATGCTCGATATTTTTTTCTCGGGGCCTTGCGAAACACATCGCGAAGCGTGCTGAAAATATCCTGAATCGCGCGCTTACGCGGTCGCTGCCTGTTTCTCGCGCCGGCGTTGCACCGAAGATGGTATCCGCATCGCCTCGCGGTATTTGGCGACCGTGCGGCGCGCAATATCGATTCCCACCTCGCGCAGTCTGTCGACGATGGTATCGTCTGAAAGAACATCGGCCGCCGGCTCGGCATCGATGAGTTGACGGATGCGATGGCGTACCGCCTCCGCCGAATGCGCGTCGCCGCCATCGGCGGCGGCGATGGACGAAGTGAAGAAGTATTTCAATTCAAAAATGCCGCGGCTCGTCGCCATGTATTTGTTCGCAGTGACGCGCGACACCGTCGACTCGTGCATGCCGATAGCGTCGGCCACCGTCTTGAGATTGAGCGGGCGCAGATGCTGCACGCCCTTGACAAAGAAGCCGTCCTGCTGCCGCACGATCTCGCTGGAGACTTTCAGAATCGTCTTGGCGCGTTGATCGAGCGCGCGCACCAGCCAAGTCGCGGTCTGCAGACAGTCGGCAAGATAAGTTTTGTCCTTGTCGTTGCGCGTCGTTTTCGACACCTGCGCATGATATCTTTGACTGATGAGAACCTTGGGCAGCGTGTCGGAATTCAATTCGACCTGCCAGCTGCCGTCCGGCGCCGCCCGCACATAGACATCGGGAATGATCGGCTGCACCAGGGTCGAGCCGAAGGCCAGGCCCGGTTTCGGATTGAGATTGCGGATCTCGGCGATCATGTCGGCGAGATCTTCATCATCGACACCGCAGATCCGGCGCAGCGCGGCGAGATCTCGCTTGGCCAATATCGGCAGGTTCTCGACCAGCGCCCGCATCGCCGGATCGAAGCGGTCGCGTTCCTTCAATTGAAGGGCGAGGCATTCGGTCAGGCTGCGGGCGCAGACGCCGGCCGGGTCGAGCGCCTGCAGCACAGCCAGAACTTTCTCGACTTCGGCAAGCGGCGCGCCAAGCTTGTCGGCGACCGATTGCAGTTCGCCGACCAGATATCCGGACTCGTCGACCATATCGATCAGGTACTGACCGATCATCCGCTGCACCGGATCGGTGATGGCGAGCGCCATCTGCTCGCCGAGGTGATCGGCCAGGGTGATTTCGGCGGTGACGAAGGCTTCGAGATTGTAACTGCCGTCCTCGCCGCCGGTGCCCGACCCCGACCATTCCGTATAGGCCGGCGGTGGCGTTTCGACTGGCGCGGTTTTTTCGCCGCCGTCATCGGGAAAGACGTTTTCGAGCTCGGTGCCGAGCCCTTGCTCCATCGACGAGCGGCTGGTTTCCAGATCGGCGCCGATCCAGTCGGGCGTTATTTCGCCATCGCCATTGCCGCCGCTGTCGCCATCGGAGCCGTTGATGGAGTTGTCCGGTTCGCTGCCGGGCGCCGGCGCGTCATCCTCGCCGGCGCGCTCAAGCAGCGGGTTGCGCTCGAGTTCGCCCTCGACATAGGCGGCCAGATCGAGGCTGGAGAGCTGCAACAGCTTGATGGCTTGCATCAGCTGCGGCGTCATCACCAGCGCTTGGCTCTGGCGGAATTCGAGTCGTTGCGACAACGCCATAGAGGTTTCCCGGCGGAAACTGGTCCGATTCTTGCTTGAATCTATATAGCAGGTCTTTGGCGAGCGCGGTATGAGATTCCGCACTGCAGCATTGCACAAATTATTGGCAATAAATTTGGCGAGCTAGGTTATAGGCGCGCCCTGGCGAAAAAATCCCTGGATTTTCTGCCGTTAGAGGCGGAATTCCTCGCCCAGATAAAGCCTGCGGACGTCCGGGTTATTCACGATATCCTCGGCGCGGCCCTCCATCAGGACTTCGCCGGAATAGATGATGTAGGCGCGGTCGGTCAGGCCGAGCGTTTCCCGCACATTGTGGTCCGTGATCAGGACGCCGATGCCGCGATTGGTCAAATGGCGCACCAGTTGCTGGATGTCGCCAACCGCGATCGGGTCAATGCCGGCGAAGGGCTCATCGAGCAGCATATAGCTCGGCCGCGTCGCCAGCGCGCGCGCGATTTCGACGCGGCGCCGCTCGCCGCCCGATAGCGCGATGGTCGGCGTCTTGCGCAGTCTTGTGATGTTGAACTCTTCCAGCAGCGCATTGAGGTCGGCCTCGCGGCGGCGGCGGTCGGGCTCGACCACTTCAAGCACGGCGCGGATGTTGTCCTCGACATTGAGGCCGCGGAAGATCGACGCTTCCTGCGGCAGATAGCCGATGCCGAGGCGGGCGCGCTGATACATCGGCAGCGCCGTGACGTCATAGCCGTCGAGTTCAATACGGCCGCGATCGGCCTTGATCAGGCCGGTGATCATATAAAACGCCGTGGTTTTGCCGGCGCCGTTCGGGCCGAGCAGGCCGACGGCCTCGCCGCGCCGGACATACAGAGTGATACCTTTGACCACCTTGCGGGCGCCGAAACTTTTTTCGATGCCATGGGCGGCAAGATAATTACGAGCGGCCTGGCGGCCGGCATCGCGATGCGGGCGGCTCGCCGCTTGCTGTTGACCGGCAGCGGGCGCGACGGCGCGCCCACCCTGCGCCGGGGCAGACGGCGCGGCCTGGGCGGCACGGCGCTTGGGCGGTTGACGGCGTCGAAACAGCGAAATGATGTTCACCGGCCTACCCCGCGCCGCCAGAATCGATTTGGCAAGATCGATTTGGCAAGATCGATTCGACAAGGCGCTTCTGCCCCGATCGTGCGCGACCTTACCTGATTCCCGCGCAGCAATACGGCATGACGGGCGCCACCCTTGGCCGGCCGCATATCGCCGCGAGGATGCAAACCGCTTTCAATCAATTTTGTGGCTGTAATGATAGCGGCCGCGGCGGAGCTGCGCTGCCGGGAGCCGGAGCAGGATTGCCGCCCGGCTTGGTTTCGGGCGCCTGCGCGCCGGGCTGACTGCCGGGCAGGAAAAGGCCCTGCACGCGGCCATTGCCGGCCTTGCCCGATTCGACGCGCGACACGCCAGTGGTCATGTCGACGACCAGTTTGTCACCGCGCAAAACGTTCTTGCCTTGCGTCATCATCACATTGCCGGTGAGCGTGACGGTATTGGTCTTCATGTCGAAGATGCCGACGTCGCCGGTAGCGGTCTGCTCCTTCTGCGTCACCACCACGCCGCCGCGCGCTTCAAGCCGCTTGATCTTTTGCTCGCCGCCGGGCCCCGGCTGCGCGGCCGGCATGCTCTTGCCGCCGTCGGCCGGATCGCCGCTTTGTTCGTAGAAGACATGAAGCGTCTTGCAACGCATGCCGGTGTCGCCCTGCTTGACGCGCACGTCGCCGCTGAAGGTCGCCATCTTGTCCTTGTCGCGCACTTCCAGGGTTGCCGATTCGATATGGACCGGCTGGTCGCGATTCTGCGAGAAGCCCTGCAGCGCGTTCGGCGGCCCTTTCGACGCCGGCTGCGCGTTCGCCGCGGCGCCAGATATCAACATCGCTGCGGCCAGCAGCGCCGGCACGCTCAGCCTGCCGAATACGATCATTGCGCGCCCGTCTTCGCTTTAGGAACGGCGGTGCCGTCGAGCATCAGGACCATGCTGACGCCGCCATGAAAGCGAATCAAGGTGCCGGAATCGATCACTTCGAGCTTGTTGGCGTTGAGGATGCCTTGCAGCATTTCGAGTTCGACCGGGCTGTCGGAGACGACATTGCCCTTGCGCACATCGACCGTCGCCTCGCTCAATTTGCCGGTGTTGCCGTTGGTCGAGTTCAACAGGATTTTGCCTTCGAGCTTGAGGATTTCGCGCTTGGTGTCGTAAACGCCAGTCGCCGCTTTCATATTCATCGTGCTTTTGTCTTCCATCTCGACCTTGGCATTGATGTTGCGCAGTTCGACGATGTCCGGCTTGGTCAGATCCTGCGCGGCGGCTTCGGCGGTGAATTCATAGGCGCGCTGATCCTTGGTAAAGCCGTTCACACGCGGCTGTTCCATGGTGATCTTGGTGCCGGAGATGACCAGGTCGTTGACGTTGACCGGCAGCGACGCCAGCATCCGCAGCGGATTGAGCCAGGTCAGCATCGTCATGCCAACGGCCACGAGCACGACGGCCACCGGCAAGGCGATGCGTAAAAACCGCACCAGCCGGCTGTGACGGCGGGCGGCACGAAACGCGCGCTCGCTGTCGCCCCGGCTCATGTTCCAGTAGGCGCGCACCGCCTCCGGATCGGCTCTGGCTGTAATGGCCCGGCTCATGATCGAAAGCTTACCGCGCTCCGTTCCTGGTGGGGCCTCGCAATCGTCCGAGGACCACTTCGCTCCCTGACGCGACCCGCTTCGCGCAGCCTGCCCGGCGAATATGGCCCCGGCGCGGCGACGGAAAGCGCCCTCGCATAAGTAAACGCACTCGAAATCAACGACTTACGTTCTATTGGCCGAATGCGAAAAAATATCCTCGTCGGCCCAGCCGGCCAGATCGAGCCGCACCCGGTCGGGGAGAAATCCGAAACTGGCATTGGCCAGTTCAGCGCGGCCTTCGCGCGCCAGCATCGCGTTTAATTTGTCCATCAGCGCGTGCAAATGCAGCACGTCGGTAGCGGCATAGGCGACTTGCGGGTCGGTCAACGTATCGGCGCCCCAGTCGGACGACTGCTGCTGCTTCGACAGATCGACGCCAAGAATTTCGCGCGCCAGATCCTTCAGGCCATGACGGTCGGTATAGGTACGGGCGATGCGCGAGGCGATCTTGGTGCAATAGACCGGCGCGGCCATCACGCCGAAGGATTTGAACAGCACGCCCATGTCGAAGCGGCCGTAATGAAATATTTTGACCTTCGTCGCGTCGGCGAGCAGGTGCTGGATATTCGGCGCGCTTTTCTGCCCGGCCGCAATCTGCACTACATCGGCGGAGCCGTCACCGGGCGACAATTGAACGACGCAGAGCCGGTCGCGGCTCGGGTCGAGGCCCATGGTTTCGGTGTCGATCGCCACCGCGCCTTTGTAGGCATTCAGGTTGGGCAAATCGCCGCGATGCAGACGGACGGTCATTCGGTGTTCCGGTTTAGCCCGCGAGAAGCCGGTCCTGAGCCCGATTAGCGCTCCGGAGAGCCCCGCGATTCGGGATCATACGCGGGATTTTATGGTGCCCAGGAAAGGACTCGAACCTTCACGACCTTTCGGCCACTGGCACCTGAAGCCAGCGCGTCTACCAATTCCGCCACCTGGGCAAGGCTTTAGAAACATGGCTTTAGAACTCAAGCGAGGGTCTAGGTACGGATCGGACTTCGCCTTGTCAATTGAGGCTTGCTGAGTAGCTTGCGAATCCGACGGCAAACGCCCGGCCACCACCTTGCCGCCCCGCGCCAGCGGACTATAAAGGCCTCTCGAAGCAAACGCGGAAATGACCGGCAAATGACCGCCAGAAGCAATTTCGACACCCTCATCACTGTCTATGGCGGCTCAGGTTTCCTCGGCCGGCACGTCGTGCGCGCGCTGGCCAAGCGCGATTACCGCATAAGAGTGGCCGTGCGCCGTCCCGATCTGGCCTTTCACTTGCAGCCGCTCGGCCGCGTCGGCCAGATTCACGCGGTGCAGGCCAATTTGCGCGACGCAGCCTCGGTCGACGCGGCCGCGCGCGGCGCCCATGTGCTGATCAATCTTGTCGGTCTTCTCCAGGAAGGCGGCCGTCAGCGCTTCGATTCGATCCACAGCTTTGGCGCCGAGCAGGTAGCGCTCGCGGCGAATGCCCATGGCGCCGGCATGGTTCACGTCTCGGCCATCGGCGCCGACGAAAATTCGCCGGCCGCCTATGCCCGCACAAAAGCGGTCGCGGAGCGGCTGGTGCTGGCGGCGCAACCGCAGGCGCTCATCATGCGCCCTTCGGTCATGTTCGGGCCGGAAGACGATTTTTTCAACCGATTCGCCGCGCTCGCCCGCATCTCGCCGGTGTTACCGCTGATCGGCGGCGGCATGACGAAATTCCAGCCGGCTTTCGTCGGCGATGTCGCCCAGGCGATCGCCGAGGCGGTCGAGGGCAAGTTGCGCGCCGGCACGATCTATGAACTGGGCGGGCCGGAAATCCGCACCTTCAAGGAACTGATGCAGTACATGCTCGCCACCATCGAGCGCCGCCGCCTGCTGGTGCAGTTGCCGTTCTTCGCCGCCAAATTCCAGGCGATCTTCCTGCAATATGCGCCGGCGCCACTGACGCTGACGCCCGGCCAGGTCGACCTGTTGCGTGTCGATAACGTCGTGTCCGACGCGGCCAAAGCCGAGAAGCGGACCTTTGCCGGCATCGGCATCGAACCCGCCTCGATCGAGGCGATCGTGCCGTCCTATCTCTGGCGATTCCGCAAGGCCGGCCAGTTCAGAAGCCGCGTCGCTTGAACGTTCGACCTCTCGAAAAGCCGGAAGCATAACCGGCGAAGGTCGCGCGCATAAAAACATAAGAAAACGCCAGGGGGAGCCCGCATGCCGGTCATCACCAATGTCGAAGACCTTCGCCAATTGGCGAAGCGCAAAGTCCCCAAGGCAATTTTCGAATATATTGACCACGGCTCCTACGATCAGCTGAGCCTCAAAGCCAACCGCAAAGACCTCGACGCCGTTCGGTTTCGTCAGCGCGTTCTCATCGACGCCGACAATCGCTCGCTGGCCACCACGATGCTCGGCGAAAAAGTGTCGATGCCCTTGGCCATCGCGCCGACCGGCCTGACCGGCCTGATGCACGGCGACGGCGAAATGCTGGCGGCGAAGGCGGCCGAAGCCGCCGGCATCCGCTACACGCTCTCGACCATGTCGATCTGTTCGATCGAAGATGTCCGCTCAGTGACCAAGGCGCCGTTCTGGTTTCAGCTTTATGTCTTCAAGGATCGTGGCTTCAGCGAGTCCGTGATCGAGCGCGCCAAGGATGCCGGCTGCAGCGCGCTGTTTCTCACCGTCGATCTGCCGATGCGCGGCCAGCGGCATTGCGACATCAAGAACGGTCTGCAAGTGCCGCCGCGCCTGACCGCGCGCAATGCCTTCGACATCGTGACCAAGCCGCGCTGGCTTGCCGGCGTGCTGATGGGCCGTCGCAAATCCTTCGGCAATGTCGATCACTATCTCAAGAACAAGGGCGGCATCTGGGCCGCCGGCCGCTGGGGCGGCGACAATTTCGACCGGTCGCTGTCATGGGACGACGTCAACTGGATCCGCAAATTATGGCCCGGCAAGCTCGTGCTGAAAGGCATTCTCGATGCGGAAGACGCCAAGCGCGCCGCTGCCATGGGCGTCGATGGTATCGTCGTGTCGAACCATGGCGGACGTCAGCTTGATGGCACGCCCGGCACCGCGACCGTATTGCCGCGCATCGCCGACGCCGTGCGCGATCGTCTCGAAGTGTTGTTCGACGGCGGCATTCGCTCGGGCCAGGATGTACTGAAAGCGCTGGCGCTCGGCGCACATGGCTGCCTGATCGGCCGCGCCTATCTCTACGGTCTCGCGGCGATGGGCGAAGCCGGTGTCGCCAAGGCGATCAGCCTGATCGCGGAAGAACTCAAGGTCGGCATGTCGCTGACCGGCGTGCGCGATGTCGCCGAGATCAGCCGCGACATCCTATACGACAATTACGACGATCCGCGCCGCAATAGCTGACGCCGTCGGCCTACAAGAGATACAGCGCGTAGATGCCGATGCTGCCGAGCACGATGCGCCACCAGGCGAACAGCGCGAATGAGTGGCGCTGCACATAGTGCAGGAACGTCTTCACCACGATCCAGCCGAAGATGAACGAAAAGATGAAGCCGACCACGATCGCCGTGATGTTGGCGTCGGCGAGTTCGTGGCGGCTCTTGAACGCCTCATAGGCAAAGGCGCCGACCATGGTCGGCATCGCCAGCCAGAACGAGAACTCCGCCGACGTGCGCCGGTCGGCACCGAACAGCATGGCGCCGACGATGGTTGCGCCGGAGCGCGACACGCCGGGGATCATCGCCACGCACTGGCACAATCCGATGGCCGGATAAATCCAGAGCGGCATCGTCATCGCATCAAGGTAGCGCGGCTGTAAATTCATCCGGTCGACCCACAACAAAACGAAGCCGCCGAGAATGAACATGATGCAGACGACGCGCACGTCGAACAGGTAGGTCTTCACGACGCCGCCGAACAGCGCGCCGATGGCCGCCGCCGGCAGGAAAGCCAGCAGCACGCCGATGACAAAGCGCGCCGCGTCCCATTGCGAGAACATCGTCGTGGCCAGGGCCCAGATGCGGCCGAAATAAATGCTCAGCAGCGCCAGGATGGCGCCGAGCTGAATGAGAATGGCGAACGACTTGCCGAAGGAGTCGTCGCCCCAGCCGAGGAAGTGTTCCATCAGCAGCAGATGGCCGGTGGAAGAGACCGGCAGAAATTCGGTCAGGCCTTCGACGACGCCGAGGATGGCGGCCTTGATCAGATCGATGTGGCTCGCCAGGAATGACATGAATTTGAGCTCCGGAAGGAGACGCGCGCTAACGAGCGGCTGGGCGAATCGTGCGGGTAGGCTGTATTTGGCTTACCCGCCCCACCCAGGCAATGGAAAAGTCAGGGGCATTGCCGCAATTTGCGCTGCCTTATGGGTTTGTGTAGTGCAGGCATAAATTTGGCATCAAGCACACCTCCTTTCTTCGGACTTACATGCTGACTCTGCTGCATCATCCGCTCTGTCCTCTGTCGCGCTTTGTGCGCCTGATGCTCAACGAATATGGCATCGACGCGCGGCTGGTGGAGGAGCGGTTCTGGGAGCGGCGCGAGGATTTCCTGCGCATTAACCCGGCCGGGACCATTCCTGTCCTGATCGCCGACGGCGAACCGGCGATTCCCGGCGCCGGCATCATCGCCGAATATATCCACGAGACCCGCCAAGAGAGCCGACCTGCCGAGGACAATGCCGGCTGGCTGATGCCCGGCGGGCCAGGCCAGCGCGTTGAAGTTCGCCGGCTGGCCAACTGGTTCAACGACAAATTCCACGCCGAAGTCAGCGGACCTTTGGTGACAGAACGGGTGTTCAAGCGCCACATGACGCTCGAGCAGGGCGGCGGCCCGCCGGACACTGCGCTGTTGCGCGCCGCGCGCCACAATATCCGCTATCATCTGGCCTATATCGGCTGGCTGGTGCGCACGCGCGACTGGCTGGCCGGCGAGCGGCTGAGCCTGGCGGATCTCGCCGCGGCCGCGCATTTATCCGCCGTCGATTATCTGGGCGATGTGCCGTGGAACGAAGACGAAGCAGCCAGGAACTGGTACGCGCGGGTGAAGTCGCGGCCGGCGTTTCGTCCGCTGCTGGCGGACACGCTGGCGGGGATTCCGCCGGCCAAGCATTACGCCGATCTGGATTTTTAGCGCATGATCCCGAAAAGTGGGAACCGGTTTTCGGACAAAATCATGCGCCAAACCAAATGCATTCTCTCGCTGGCATAAAATCCGCATTAATTGCGCAGGCGCGCTTGCGCGGCTTCGGCGCCATCGGCGTGACGCGGCCGGAAGCGGTGCCGGAAGCCAAGGCGCGGCTCGACCAATTCATCGCCGACGGCGCGCATGGCGACATGATCTGGATGGCAACCACCGCCGAGCGGCGCGGTTCGCCTTTGGCGCTGTGGCCGGATGTGCGCTCGGTGATCATGCTCGGCATGAATTACGGGCCGGACGAAGATCCGTTGACGATCTTGCAGCAGCGCGATCGCGCCGCGATCTCGGTCTATGCCAAAGGCGACGACTATCACGAGCTGATCAAGGCGCGATTGAAAGACGTGGCGCGCTGGCTGGTCGCGAATGCCGGCGGCGACGTGAAAGTGTTTGTCGATACCGCGGCGGTGATGGAAAAGCCGCTGGCGGCAAAAGCGGGCTTGGGCTGGCAGGGCAAACACACCAACGTCGTCTCACGCGATTTCGGCTCGTGGCTGTTTCTCGGCGCGATCTTCACCACGCTCGATCTGCCGATCGACGAAGCGGCGGACGACGCTTGCGGCAGTTGCCACGCTTGCCTCGATGCCTGCCCGACCGCGGCATTTCCCGCGCCCTATCGTCTCGATGCGCGGCGCTGCATTTCCTATCTGACCATCGAACACAAAGGCCCGATTCCGCGCGACTTGCGGCCGCTGATGGGCAATCGCATTTACGGCTGCGACGATTGTCTGGCCGTCTGCCCGTGGAATAAATTTGCCGAGCAGGGCCGCGAGGCCAAGCTCGCCGCGCGCGATGTCTTGCGCGCGCCAACGCTCGCTGAACTGTCGCGGCTCGACGACGCCCAATTCCGCGCGCTGTTTGCCAAGACCTCGATCAAGCGCACCGGCCGCGACCGATTCATCCGCAATGTGCTCAATGCGATCGGCAATTCCGGTGATCTATCGCTCGCGGCCGAGGCCGAACGATTGCTCGACGATGCCTCGCCTTTGGTGCGCGGCGCGGCCGTGTGGGCGTTGAGTAAATTATTGTCGAAAGAGCAATTCTCGTCGCTGGCGGCGGGGGCCAATGAAGACGACCCATCGGTAAAAGACGAGTGGGCGCAAGCGCGCGTCTAGAATTCCGCCACCGCGCTCAACAGCCTTTCAATATCTTCCGGCCGTGAAAGCCGGTGATCGCCGTCCTTGATCAAGGTCAGCACCACATCGTCGCGCGAGAACCGCGACACCAGTTCGACCGCGTGCCGCCAGGGGACGTCCGGATCCTGCACGCCTTGCAGGATATGCACTGGGCAGCCCGGCTCGATCAGCCCGCCCATCAGCAGATGGTTGCGGGCCTCCTCGATCAATTGCCGGGTGATCGGATAGCTCTCCGGCGAATAGTCCGACGGCCGCGTCCAGAAGCCCTTGTCCTCGATCTCGCGCTTGATCGGATCGGAGAACTGCTTCCACATCAACTCTTCGGTAAAGTCGACCGCCGGCGCGATCAGCACCATGCCCGCGAGCGGCGCCGCGTCTTTCAGTTCGCGCAATCGCGCCGCCAAGAGCAATGCCAGCCAGCCGCCCATCGACGAGCCGACCAGCACCTGCGGCCCAAATTGCGAGCCTTGGCAAAACCGTGTGTAAACCGCGACGGCTTCCTCCAGCCAGCGGCCGATGGTGCCGTCCTTGAAATCGCCGCCGGATTCCCCGTGGCCCGAATAATCGAAACGCAGGCAGGCGCGACCCTGCGCCTCGGCCCAGGCATCGAGGGCCAAAGCCTTGCTGCCGATCATGTCGGACTTGAACCCGCCAAGCCAGACCAGGCCGGGGCCATGATCCTTCCCCTTGCTCTCCCGCGCGCGCACGGCAATTGTCCGCGCAGGCGGCGGCGATTCGACAATCAGGCTTGTCAGACGCACTTCGCTCATAGTCATCTTGGAAACCAGTTGAGCACCATCGGGGGCGGTTCGGCCATATCAGGATCAGGCAGCATTTCGATATCCCCTTCTCGCCTCAACGTGCGCCACTCCGCAAGGGGAGGCTGCCGGTGGTGATTGCTGCCCGTCCCAAGGCGCGTTCGCTCGCCGGCGCCACTGTTCTGCAACTGGTGCCGGCGCTGCGCGACGATCCGACGGGTCAGGCCGCGGTCGATGTCGCGCTGACGCTATTGCAGTCGGGCGCCCGCGCCATTGTCGCCGGCGAAGACGGTCCGCTGGTCGGCGAACTGCGCGCCTTTGGCGGCGAATGGCTGCCGATGGCGACCGATAGTGTGAACCCTTTGGTCATCTCGCGAAATTCGCGGCAGATGCAGAAGCTGATTGCCGGCGAGCGCATCGACATCGTCCATGCGTATTGCGCCGCCGCCGCCTGGAGCGCGATTTCCGCGACCGACCGCATGCCGGTTTTTCTGGTGACGTCGTTTCCGGACCGGCTGATGACGGCCGCCTGGCCGCGCAGGCTCTTCCAAAGCTCACTCGCGCGCGGCGACCGCGTCATCGCCCCATCGAGTTACATTTCCCGCGCGATGATCGAACGCTACAAGATTCCGCCGGATCGCATCACCGTCGTTCCGCGTTCGCTCGACACCGCCAAATTCAGCCCGGCGGCGGTGAATGTCGAGCGCGTCGCCGCCTTGCGACGTTCCTGGGGCGTGTTGCCGCAAGTGCGTGTCGTGCTGATACCGGGCCGGATCGCGCCGTGGAATGGCCAGATGAGCATGATCGACGCCGCGCGGCTCATGGTCGCTGGCGGCGATCGCAACATCGCCTTCATCTTCGTCGGCGACGATCGTGGCCAGGTTCGCTATCGCAGCGCACTCAAGCGGCGCGCCCACGAGCACGGCATCGATACCTTGATCCGGCTGGTCGGCCATCATGCCGACATGCCGACGGCTTTGGCGGCCGCCGATGTTGTGGTGATCCCGTCGCTGCGGCCGCCGCTGTCGGGCCGCGCCGCCGTCGAGGCGCAAGCCCTGGGGCGACCCGTGGTGGCGACATCGGTCGGTGCCTTGCCGGAAAGCCTGTTGTGCCCGCCGCGCATGCGCGACGAATTGCGCACCGGCTGGCTGGTGCGTCCCGGCAATGTCGGCGAACTGGCGCGCGCGACCACGGCGGCGTTGGCGCTCGACCTGACGGCGCACGAAGCTCTGGGCGCCCGCGCCCGCCAATTCGCCGAATTCATGTTTTCGCCGCAAAGCGTTGCTGAAGCCATTCGTGGCGTTTACACTTCGCTCTTGGCTCGCGATAACTGATCCGCTGCATTGCAATTCCCGTGACAAGCCGTTGAATTCCGCCACCCGATGGATTGAGGCCGCGACGGTATGTCGAGTTTTTCAATGCATGAGAGGCCTGCCGCGGCAAAACGAAATGCCGCGCCCGCGTTCAATGTCGTTGCCGGCAAGTCGATCGACGCCGCGTCGTCCGACAATCCAATTACGGTGATGATCGTCGTGCCGACGCTCGATGTCGGCGCCGCCGAAATCGGCGCGGTCGAGCTGGTGCGTATCCTTCATGGCGCGGGCCATCGCGCCATCGTGGTGGCGCGCGCCGGGCGATTGCTCGCGGATATCACCGCCGCCGGCGCCGAGTACATTCCACTCGACGTCGCCAGCAAAAATCCTTTTGTCATGTTGCGCAATGCAGTCGCGTTGATCAGATTGGCGCGCGAGCGCAACTGCGACATCATTCACGCGCTCGGGCGCGCCGGCGCCTGGAGCGCCTGCGTCGCAGCCCGCCTGCGCGGCATTCCCTTTGTCACCAGCTGGTACAAAGGCTTTCGCGAACAGAACATACTCAAGCGCCTGTATAATGGCGTGATGGCGCGCGGCGATCGCGTCATCGCCGGCTGCGATCAGATCGCGCAACTGGTCAACGATCGATACGGAACGCCGTGGGAAAAGATCGCAGTCGTGCCCTGCGGCATCGACTTCGATCATTTCGATCCGGCGACGGTGTCGCGCGAACGGATCGCCGCGGTGCGCGAAGCCTGGGGCGTCAACGACGACACCAAGATCATCCTGATTGTCGGACGCATCCTGCGCCGCAAAGGCCATCATGTCGCAGTGCGGGCGATGCAGCGGCTGAAGGAATTCGTCCTGACCAACTTCCTCTGCGTCTTCGTCGGCGAAGATCGTGGCCATACCAATTACACCGGCGAACTTTGGGACCTGGTCCTGGCCACCGGCACCATGGACGTGATCCGCATGGCAGCGCCGGTGCATGACATGCCGGCCGCCTATTGCGCCGCGTCGGCGGTCGTGTCGGCGGCGATCCAGCCGGAAGGCGTCCAGCGATCGATGCTCGAGGCGCAGGCGATGGCGCGGCCGGTCATCGCCTCCGACCTCGGTGCCGGCCCGGACGTTGTCTTGACCGCGCCGTCGGTGCCGGAAAGCCGCATCACCGGCTTGCGCTTTCATGCCGGCGACGACCGGGCGCTGGCGGCGGCGGTGATGCAGTTGTTCTCGATGCCGGAACTGGCGGTCCGCGCCATCGGCCAGCGCGGACGCGACTGGGTGCTCGGCCATTTCGACGCAGAAATCGGCACCGGGCAGATGCTGCGGCTTTATGGCGAGATCGCCGGCCGCTCGCAGACGAAGGTTTCAGTCCCGGCTGCCGACAAAATTGGCGCAATTTGAACGATTTGAGCGGATTGGCCGGCAATTCGGATTGCCCGCCTTTCGAATCCGTGGAACTGCGTTGACTTATTCGCCGTTTGTACCGATCTTTCGGTTATACGGGGCGTGGTATCCTGCCCCTGAGCGCGATCACCGTTTTTCGGCTATGATCGGAGCGGGATGCTATAAGGCTACCAGTCGAAACAGCATGAGGAGAGACTAGCCATTCGTCGTCCGTCAAAGTCCGCGCTGCCCGCCGAAAAAGGCGGCCCGCGCATCAACGAGGAGATCCGCTCCCGCGAGGTTCAGCTGATCGATGCCACAGGCGACAACAAGGGTGTCGTCCTGACCGAAACCGCCATTGGGCTGGCCCAGGCGGCCGGGCTTGATCTTGTCGAGATCGCCCCCAATTCGGTTCCGCCTGTCGCCAAAATCCTGGACTACGGCAAGTACAAATTCCAGGCGCAAAAGAAGGCGGCGGAAGCCCGCAAGAAACAGAAGGTCGTCGAGATCAAGGAGATCAAGCTCCGGCCGATGATCGACGATCACGACTACCAGGTGAAGATGCGCTCGATGGAGCGGTTCTTCGAGGAAGGCGACAAGGTCAAGATCACCTTGCGCTTCCGTGGCCGCGAAATGGCCCATCAGGAGCTTGGCTACAAGCTGCTCCAGCGCGTCAAGGACGACACCGACAAGATTTCAAAGGTCGAGTCCGAACCGCGCTTTGAAGGCCGCCAGATGGTGATGCTGCTGGCGCCGCGCTGAACCGGCTTTAAATCCGAATTGGTCGAAGTATCACGCGCGCCGGCAAACCCGGCGCGCGTTTTTGCGTTATCGCCGTTCGGCTTCCCAGCGGCCGGCGCATTCGCCGCTGCTGCCGACGCCGCGCCAGGTGCCCTGACCGCTATCCTTGCTGAGACGGCCGGTGCCGTTGGCGCCCTGCTCGCCGAGCCGGATTGTGACCTTGACCGCCCCGTTCGGGTCGATCGTGCCGTTGAAATTGACCGACGCGTCGCCCTGGTAGCGCACCTCGCCGTTTGCCACCCCGACGCTATACCGGTAGGCCTGATCGCAGGTGCCCTTCTCGGTGATGATGAGCACGGACCAGTTGCCGTCGTGCGTCGCCGCCCTCGCCGTCGGCGCGGTAACGACAAAACCAAGCATCAGAGCAACAACGGCCAATTGGAAGGTGGGGCGCACGGAGATCTCCTGATCTTTGGGCCGGCTTAAGGGCCTATTTTGCGGTATTTCACGACTTTGCGACAGATTTCGTGTTGTTTTCGGAAAAAACAACCGCACCGGTTAATTTTCCCGTTAACGCCCCGGCGCCGGTTTGGGTTGCAAGGTCCCGCCCCCTCTGGCATAAGCCCGCTTCTCGTCGACCGGCTGTTAGGGCTGCCGTGGCGGCGATACCCGCTCAATTCCGAGCACCCGCTCAAAGACCATTGTCTTTAAGCGCATTCCCGGCCGCGCGGGGCACGTTGCCTTGCATAAATGGCCGACCTGGAGAGCAAAATGCCCAAGCTGAAGACCAAATCGGGCGCTAAAAAGCGCTTCAAGATCACCGCCGGCGGCAAAGTGAAGTACCAGCAGGCCGGCAAGCGTCACGGAATGATCAAGCGCACCACCAAGCAGATCCGCGAACATCGCGGCACCGCGGTGCTGTTCAAGACCGATGGCGACAACGTCAAGAAGTACTGGATGCCAAACGGCTAGTCCGGAATTTCGGCGGCTTTGGAAAGCCGTCGTTGTCGACCCCGATCATCATTTCAACGTTTGCCTGACCATCTAGGAGCACACTCATGTCCCGCGTTAAACGTGGCGTTACCGCCCACGCCAAGCACAAGAAAGTCTACAAGGCCGCCAAGGGCTTTTATGGCCGCCGCAAGAACACCATTCGCGTCGCCAAGCAGGCGGTCGAGAAGGCGAACCAGTACGCGTTCCGCGATCGCAAGCGCAAGAAGCGCACGTTCCGCGCTTTGTGGATCCAGCGCCTGAACGCGGCCGTGCGTCCGTTCGGCCTGAACTATTCGCGCTTCATCGACGGCCTCACCAAGTCGGGCCTGAACCTCGATCGCAAGGTCCTTTCCGACATCGCGATCAACGAGCCGGCGGCCTTTGCGGCCATCGTCGAGAAGGTCAAGGCCGCGATTCCGGCTCCGGCCGAAACGCCGCGCGCCACGGCTTAAAGCACTTTACCCTCCCCTGCAGGGGGAGGGTCGCTTGCCTGAGCGTTAGCGAAGGCGAGCGGGGTGGGGTGATATTCACCTCGCACAAGATTCACCCCCACCCGATCGCGCTTTCGCGCGATCGACCTCCCCCCTCCAAGGGGAGGTGGGAGTAAGATGATGTCCGACATCGCCAAGCTTGAAACCGAACTCATGAGTGCCGTCGCGTCCGCCAAGGACGAAGCGGCGCTGGAGGCTGTGCGCGTATCGGCGCTGGGCAAAAGCGGTTCGGTCTCCGCGTTGCTGAAGACTTTGGGTTCGATGACGCCGGACGAGCGCAAGGCGCAAGGCCCGGCAATCAACGGCCTGAAGGAACGCATCACTGCGGCGATCGGCACCGCCAAGGAAGCGCTCGGCATGGCGGCGCTCGATGCCCGACTCGCCTCCGAGACCGTCGATGTCACGCTGCCGACGCGCGAGAGCCCCGCCGAGATTGGGCGCGTGCATCCCATCAGCCAGGTGATCGACGAACTGACCGCAATCTTCGCCGATATGGGCTTTGCCGTGGCAGAGGGTCCAGATATCGAGACCGACGACTACAACTTCACCAAACTGAATTTCCCGGAAGGCCATCCGGCGCGGGAAATGCACGACACGTTTTATTTCCCGCAGAAATCCGACGGCTCGCGCCTGCTGCTGCGCACGCACACATCGCCGGTGCAGGTGCGCACCATGCTCACCCAAAAGCCGCCGATCCGCGTCATCATTCCGGGACGTACGTACCGCTCCGACT